>NZ_JBXAQZ010000017.1:0-144615 GCF_058807755.1 Pseudomonas sp. GW821-FHT12A04 | reverse complement strand
CGAATTCTACAGCGTTACACGCTGCTGTCAACACCTCTTTTTCAACTCCCTTTCGGCTTCGATGAACTGAAGCAACCCGCTGTCGAAAACTGCGTAACTCTTTGTTTACCAAGGAGTTTTCCGCTTCGACTGCGCCGGAAGTGGGGCGAATTATAGGCCTCTAGAATTCGCCGTCAACCCCTTATTTCAGCTTTATTCGGATTTGAGCGTAATACGCGCAAATGCCTTCTTCCCGGCCTGGCAAACATGGGTCGCGCCCAGTGCGTATATAAAGGTGCGATCGACAACCTCACCATCTATACGTACACCACCGGAACCCAGGAGATCTCGCGCCACCGCCGAGTTCTTAACCAACCCCGCTTTATTAAGGACAGCAGCGATCGGCATGTCTTCGGCAGCAGTCAGTTCGATTTCCGGCAGATCATCCGGCAGCTCGCCATCCTTCATACGGTTACCGGCGGCACGATGAGCATTGGCCGCAGCCTCCTCACCATGGAAGCGCGCAACGATCTCCTCAGCCAACTTGATCTTGATATCACGCGGATTGGCACCCGCCTCGACATCAGCGCGGAACGCGTTGATCTCATCCATGGAGCGGAAGCTGAGCAACTCGAAGTAACGCCACATCAGCGCATCCGGAATGGAAACCAGCTTGCCGTACATCACACCCGGCGCCTCCTGGATGCCGACGTAGTTACCCAAGGACTTGGACATCTTCTTCACACCATCCAGCCCCTCAAGCAGCGGCATGGTCAAAATGCACTGGGCTTCCTGACCATAACCACGCTGCAGCTCACGCCCCATCAGCAAGTTGAACTTCTGATCGGTGCCGCCGAGCTCCACGTCTGCGCGCAGAGCCACAGAGTCATAACCCTGAACCAGCGGATAAAGGAACTCATGAATGGCGATTGGCTGATTGGTTGTGTAGCGCTTGTCGAAGTCATCGCGCTCGAGCATACGAGCCACGGTGTATTGCGAAGTCAGGCGAATGAAGTCGGCCGGCCCCATCTGATCCATCCAGGTGGAGTTGAATGCCACTTCGGTTTTTGCCGGATCCAGAATCTTGAAGACCTGAGTCTTGTAGGTCTCGGCATTCTCGAGGACTTGCTCGCGAGTGAGCGGTGGACGCGTGGCACTCTTGCCGCTCGGGTCACCGATCATCCCGGTGAAGTCACCAATCAGGAAGATCACCTGATGCCCCAGCTCCTGGAACTGGCGCAGCTTATTAATAAGCACGGTGTGACCCAAGTGCAGATCCGGAGCCGTTGGATCGAAGCCCGCCTTAATACGTAGCGGCTGGCCACGCTTGAGCTTTTCAATCAGCTCGGACTCGACCAACAGTTCTTCCGCACCACGTTTGATCAGCGCTAGCTGCTCTTCAACCGACTTCATAACAGACCCGCAAGGCTCAGATTCAAAGGGAACCAACCATACAAGATCGCGCGTCAAATACAAGGTTTGCCCGGCGCACGGACGCCAATCCGCAGACAGAGTGCCTGCGGACTTGCTTCAGAGATGATTTGGTTATATTTTATACAGTTATTTCATCTTCATCATGTCATTCATCTTTTCCAATTCATCTTTTTCAAAGTCAAAACCACTTATGACCACAGAATCGTCTAAAGCGCCGCCGCTTTACCCGAAGACCCACTTGCTTGCTGCAAGTGGCATCGCAGCCCTTCTCAGTCTGGCGCTCCTGGTATTCCCTTCCAGCGATGTTGAAGCCAAAAAGACAACCCTGAGTCTTGAACTGGAAAGCCCTGCTGAACAACTGACACAAGAACAAGACGCTGCTGACGCCGTTCAAGCCACAAATGAACCAGCAACCTCCCCCTTCGCGCAGATCGACAACAGCGCCGAAGACACCCAGGAAACCGCTCAAGCCGAACCTGCACCGGTGCCGGTCGTCGAAGAAAAGAAGCCGGCAAGCCACAGGGAAGTGATCGTCACCAAGGGTGACACCCTCTCTACGCTGTTCGAGAAAGTCGGCCTCCCGGCCACCTCGGTGCACGACGTGCTGGCCAGCGACAAGCAGGCCAAGCAGTTCAGCCAGCTCAAGCACGGGCAAAAACTCGAGTTCGAACTGAGTCCTGACGGCCAGTTGACCAACCTGCACAGCAAGCTCAACGACCTCGAAAGCATCAGCCTGACCAAGAACGACAAGGGCTATACCTTCAACCGCATTACCGCAAAACCAACCGTGCGCTCGGCTTACGTTCATGGCGTGATCAACAGCTCGCTGTCGCAGTCCGCAGCCCGGGCCGGCCTGTCTCACAGCCTGACCATGGACATGGCCAGTGTGTTTGGCTACGACGTGGACTTCGCCCAGGATATTCGCCAGGGCGACGAGTTCGATGTGATCTACGAGCAAAAAGTGGTCAACGGCAAGGCCGTCGGCGCTGGCCCGATCCTGTCGGCGCGCTTCACCAACCGCGGCAAGACCTACACCGCCGTGCGTTACACCAACAAACAAGGCAACAGCAGTTACTACACCGCTGACGGCAACAGCATGCGCAAGGCGTTCATCCGCACACCGGTGGACTTCGCCCGCATCAGCTCGAAATTTTCCATGGGCCGCAAACACCCGATCCTGAACAAGATCCGCGCCCACAAAGGCGTCGACTACGCTGCACCGCGCGGCACGCCGATCAAGGCTGCCGGTGATGGCAAGGTGTTGCTGGCCGGCCGCCGTGGTGGCTACGGCAATACCGTGATCCTCCAGCACGGCAACACCTACACCACGCTCTACGGCCACATGCAAGGCTTCGCCAAAGGCGTGAAGACTGGCGGCACGGTGAAACAGGGCCAGGTGATTGGCTATATCGGCACCACCGGTCTCTCCACCGGTCCGCACCTGCATTACGAGTTCCAGGTGAATGGCGTGCACGTCGACCCGCTGGGCCAGAAAGTCGCGATGGCCGATCCAATCTCCAAAGCCGAGCGCGCACGCTTCCTGGCACAGAGCCAACCGCTGATGGCGCGCATGGACCAGGAAAAAGCCACTCAGCTGGCTTCGGCCAAGCGTTAAGTCATGGCGCTTTATATAGGTGTGATGTCCGGGACCAGCCTTGATGGCCTGGACATCGCGCTGATCGAGCAGACCCCGGCGATCAGGCTGATCGCCACGCACTACATCCCCATGCCCGATTCCCTGCGTACAGAGCTGCTTGGCTTGTGCGCCAGCGGTCCGGACGAGATTGCCCGTTCCGCCATCGCCCAGCAAAACTGGGTAAAGCTCGCGGCACAGGGCATCAATACCCTCCTCGCTCAACAGCACCTCATCCCTGACGACATCCGCGCGATTGGCAGCCATGGCCAGACCATTCGCCATGAGCCAGCGCGCGGTTTCACGGTGCAAATCGGCAACCCGGCGCTGCTGACCGAGCTGACGGGTATCACCGTGGTCAGCGACTTCCGCAGCCGCGACGTAGCCGCCGGCGGTCAAGGCGCTCCGCTGGTTCCGGCCTTTCATGAAGCCTTGTTCGAAGAGCGGGCCGGCAACCGTGCCGTACTGAACATCGGCGGTTTCAGCAACCTCAGCCTGATCGAGCCCGGCAAACCGGTGGCCGGTTTCGACTGCGGCCCAGGGAATGTGCTGCTGGATGCCTGGATTCATCAGCAGCGCGGCGACACCTATGACCGTGACGGCCAATGGGCCGCCAGCGGCAAGGTTGAACCCGATCTGTTGAAGGCACTGCTCAGCGACCCCTTCTTCGTCACCCAAGGCCCGAAGAGCACCGGCCGGGAAGTCTTCAACCTGCCATGGTTGATGCAGCACCTGGCGCAGCTGCCGACCTTCGCTGCCGAAGACGTACAGGCAACGCTGCTTGAGCTGACCGCGCTGACCATCATCGAATCGCTGCAAGGCGCCCAGAAAGAGACTCAAGAAGTGCTGATCTGCGGCGGTGGCGCGCATAACGCCGCACTGATGAATCGCCTGGCCAGTCTGCTGCCGAAGGCGAAAGTCAGCAGCACATCAGCATATGGCGTCGATCCTGACTGGGTCGAAGCCATGGCCTTCGCGTGGCTGGCTCATTGCTGCCTCGAAGGCATCGCAGCTAACCGCCCAAGCGTTACCGGCGCCCGTGGTTTGCGCGTACTGGGCGCCATCTACCCCGCATAAACCCTCCACACAGCAAAACGCCGCAAGGCCCTGAGGCCGTGCGGCGTTCTGTGAAACAGGTGCGCTGATCAGATCGAGAACGAAGAACCGCAGCCACAAGTGGTGGTCGCATTCGGGTTCTTGATGACGAAACGCGACCCTTCCAGACCTTCCTGGTAGTCCACCTCGGCACCTGCCAGGTACTGGAAGCTCATCGGATCGACAACCAGACTCACACCTTCGCGCTCGACGATGGTGTCGTCATCGGCCACTTCTTCATCGAAGGTGAAGCCGTACTGAAAACCTGAACAACCGCCGCCCGTAACGAATACGCGCAGCTTCAAGCGATCATTCCCCTCTTCATCGACCAGGCTCTTCACCTTGTGCGCGGCACCGTGGGTGAATTGCAAAGCCGTGGGGGTGAAGGATTCGACGCTCATGCTGACTATCTCCCGGCGTTACGCCGTCATATTGCGTGATGACGCGCATTATCCGCTTCTCCTAGAAAAGCGGTCAACTATTGTTATGGTATATCAACCAATCCAGTCGCCGGCCCGGAATGCAAAAAGGCCCGTCAGACGGGCCTTTTGCTGTACGCGATAACGCTTACGGCAGCATGCCGGCGTGGGACAGGCCCAGACGCTCATCCAGCCCGAACAGAATGTTCATGTTCTGCACGGCCTGACCCGAAGCACCTTTGACCAGGTTGTCGATCACCGACAGCACCACCACCAGATCACCGTCCTGAGGGCGATGCACGGCAATGCGGCAGACGTTGGCACCCCGTACGCTACGCGTCTCCGGATGGCTGCCGGCCGGCATCACATCGACGAACGGTTCGTTGGCGTAGCGCTTTTCAAACAGCGCCTGCAGGTCAACCGAGCGATCAACAACGGTTGCGTAGAGTGTGGAGTGAATGCCACGAATCATCGGCGTCAGGTGCGGAACGAAGGTCAGGCCGACGTCCTTGCCTGCTGCGCGACGCAGCCCCTGGCGAATCTCCGGCAGGTGACGGTGACCTTTGACCGCATAAGCCTTCATGCTTTCCGACGTCTCGGAGTACAACGAACCTACGGAAGCGCCACGACCGGCACCGCTGACGCCGGACTTGCAGTCAGCAATCAGATGCGCGGCATCGGCCAGGCCGGCTTCGAGCAATGGCAGGAAACCCAATTGCGTTGCAGTTGGATAGCAGCCCGGCACGGCAATCAGGCGCGCTTTCTTGATCTGTTCGCGATTGACTTCCGGCAAGCCGTAGACCGCCTCGTCCAGCAACTCCGGTGCACCGTGCGGCTGGCCGTACCACTTGGCCCATTCATCCGCATCTTGCAGACGGAAGTCCGCAGACAGGTCGATGACCTTGGTCCCGGCCGCCAGCAACTCGCCCGCCAAGGCATGGGCAACACCGTGCGGTGTGGCGAAGAACACCACATCGCAAGCACCCAGGGTCTTGATGTCCGGAACGCTGAACGCCAGGCCGTCGTAATGGCCTCGCAGGTTCGGATACATGTCGGCCACGGCCAGGCCAGCCTCGGATCGGGAAGTGATGACAACCACCTCAGCTTGCGGATGTTGCGCCAACAGACGCAGCAGTTCGACACCGGTGTAACCCGTGCCGCCGACGATACCGACCTTGACCATAAACCTGCCCTCAACGAACCCACTGGAAAGCCGTCGATAATAGGGGCCGCGCGCCCCTGCGACAACCGTCAAGGTGACGTGCGGACGCTCAACCCCCTACTATTCCCACTACCGTGAATTGGGGAATAACCAAAAATGCTCTATCTGTGGCTCAAAGCGTTTCATATCGTCAGTGTCGTATGCTGGTTTGCCGGCCTGTTTTACTTGCCACGACTGTTCGTTTATCACGCACAAAGTGAAGACACGATCAGCAAGGAACGCTTCAGCGTCATGGAGCGCAAACTGTACCGGGGCATCATGGGCCCGGCGATGATCGCCACGCTGATCTTCGGCGGCTGGCTCATCTACCTCAATCCAGGCATCTTCAGCCAGGGTGGCTGGATACACGCCAAACTGACCCTGGTCGTGTTGCTGATCGGCTACCACCACATGTGCGGCGCCCAGGTAAAACGTTTTGCCCGTGGCGAGAACACCCGCAGCCATGTCTTTTATCGCTGGTTCAATGAAGTGCCGGTTCTGATATTGCTGGCTATCGTAATTCTGGTCGTCGTTCGGCCGTTCTAAATCCACCAGGCACAACTTACCGGGGTACTTCCAATGTCGCTGCCCGCTCTGCTCGAAGAACGTTTGCGTCTGCCCGTAGTGGCGGCGCCGATGTTCCTGATTTCCAATCCGCAATTGGTACTCGCCTGTTGTCGCCAGGGCGTGGTCGGCAGCTTCCCGGCGCTGAACCAGCGCGAAAGCAGCGGTTTCAAGGCCTGGCTGGAAGAAATCGAAGCCGGGCTGGCGACAATGGAGAATCCCGCGCCTTATGCCGTGAACCTGATCGTCCACAACAGCAATCCTCGTTTACAGGCGGATCTGCAGATCTGCGTCGAGCACAAAGTGCCGATCGTGATCACCAGCCTGGGCGCCGTGAAAGAACTGGTCGACGCGGTGCACAGCTACGGCGGCCTGGTGTTCCATGATGTGACCACTCGTCGTCATGCCGAGAAAGCGGCCGAAGCAGGCGTGGATGGCTTGATCGCCGTGGCTGCCGGCGCCGGTGGACACGCGGGGACCTGGAGCCCGTTCTCACTGATTGCCGAAATCCGCCAGTTTTTCGACAAGACCCTGTTACTGGCCGGTTGTTTGAACCACGGCCACGAAATTCTTGCCGCTCAATTGCTCGGCGCGGATCTGGCCTACTTTGGTACACGATTTATCGGCACGACCGAAAGTCACGCGCCCGACGCCTACAAAGAAATGCTGCTGACATCCAAAGCGGCAGACATCATCCATACTCCAGCCGTGTCGGGTGTCCCCGCGAGCTTCATGCGCCAGAGCCTGGAGGCCGCCGGTTTCGACATGGCCGCCTTGCAAGGCAAGGGCGAGATCAACTTCGGTTCCAAGCTCAAACCCGTGAGCGATGAGGCCAAAGCCTGGAAGACCGTTTGGTCTGCAGGCCAGGGCGTAGGAGAAATCGAAGACTTGCCGAGTGTCGAGCAGTTGATTGCGCGTCTCGACGCGGAGTACCGCCAGGCCCTGGAGCATGCCGCCCAGTTGCCAAAACGCTGGCCGCGCTGACAGCAAACCTTGGCCAGTCTTGCCCGGCCGGACTTACACTCGCCCGGGCACAACATTGTTCTTTCAACCTCTCGCGACAAGGATGCTTCGCACATGGGCGAAAATCATTTCAAAATCGTATTCGAGGGCGCCTTGCTGCCCGGTGTCGACATCACCACGGCAAAGCTCAATCTCGCCGATTTGTTCAAAAGCGATGTCACGGCCATTGAGCGCCTGTTCACCGGTCGTCCGGTAGCGCTCAAACGCAACCTGTCGCACGCCGATGCCCAGACCTATCTCCAGGCGCTGAGCAAAACCGGTATCGACGCCCGCATCGAAGCCGAAACGCCGATCGAGCTGAACCTCGCCGACGTTCATGACCATGCTCCGGTCGGCAGCCAGGCGCCTTTTGCAGATCCGCAGTCCCCTTACGCGCCGCCGCGCGCGCCCGTCGGCGAAGCCGTAGCGGAATTCGCCACGCTCAAACCCTTCAGTTTCGATGGCCGTATCGGCCGCTTGCGCTACCTCGCCTGGACGCTGGTGCTGTCGACTGTGCTCCTGGCCGTTTGCGGGGTGTTTGCCTTGGTCGCCCTGGCTATCATCGGCGCGGATTCGACCGCCGGCCTGATATTGGGCAGCTTGCTGGCCTTTATCCTGTTCATCGGATTTGTATTCGTCAGCATCCAGATCACCGTTCAACGTTTGCACGATGTCGGCTGGTCCGGCTGGTTGTGGCTGCTGAACCTGGTGCCGTTCGTTGGCAGTTTCTTTCCGTTCGTGATCATGGTTGTGCCGGGCAACGACACCGCCAACCGCTACGGCCCGCCGCCTCCGCCGAACAGTACCGCAGTCAAGGTACTGTCTTCGCTGTGGCTGATCGTTATCGCGCTGGTTCTGTTCGGCTCGCTGGCCGGTGGTCTCACAGCGATACGGGAAGAATACAAAAGCGCCGCCCAGAGCAGCTACGACAGCAGTTCGGTCACCACCGATGAAATCGAAGTCGAGGTCGAACCGGTGCCAAATTCCTCCGACGATGCAGCCGAAGAGGCCCAGCCCCCTGTAGACTCTGCGAAAGAATGAACAGCGCTCCTGGCCCCTGACACCTGCGTCGCGGCGCGGAGCTGTTGCGATGGAGAACTGCATGACCCGTTACGCTCTGATCACTGGCGCCTCCAGCGGCATCGGCCTGGCAATGGCCGAAGCGCTGGCCCGGCGCGGCCGCAACCTGATTCTGGTGGCCCGACAACGTGATCAGCTGGAAAGTATTGCGATTGAACTGACCCAACGGTTCGGCGTGGAAGTGCTGTTCCGTGCCTGCGACCTGGGCGAGCCGCTGCGCCTGTCCGGATTCCTGCTGGAGCTGGAAGAAGGCGACCGGCAAATCGATCTGCTGGTCAACTGCGCCGGTATCGGCACATGCGGCCCGTTTCTGGCCCAGGACTGGATGACCGAGCAAGACCTGATCGAAGTGAACATCCTCGCCCTCACCCGCCTGTGCCATGCCATCGGCAACAGCATGGCCCTGCAAGGCGGCGGGCAGATTCTGAATGTGGCCTCTGTGGCGGCGTTTCAGCCGGGGCCGTGGATGAGCACCTATTACGCCAGCAAGGCGTATGTGCTGCACTTTTCCGAAGGATTGCGCGTCGAACTGAAAAAATGTGCGATCAAGGTTTCGGTGCTCTGCCCCGGGCCGACCCGCACGGCGTTTTTCCGTACCGCGCAACTCGACAGCGAAAAGCTGACCAACAGCAAACTGCTGATGAGCCCCGAGGAAGTGGCGCTCTACACCGTGCGCGCACTGGAAAAGAACAAGGCGATCATCATTCCCGGGCGGCGCAACCGCTGGTTCGCCTTCCTGCCGCGGCTTGGCTCGCGGTGGCTGACTCGCACAATCGCCGGCATGGTCAACAAGGCCTACTGCCCGCGCTGATCCAACCCAAGGTAAAAGGCTGGGCGCAGGCATACGCCATGAGTACACTCAGGCCAGCCCAAACAACGGAGAAAACAGCTGTGGATACTCTGTTCACCAAGATCATCAACCGGGAAATCCCGGCGAAGATCATTTACGAGGACGACCAGGTACTGGCCTTCCACGACATTGCCCCACAGGCACCGGTACATTTCCTGGTGGTCCCGAAGAAACCCGTTCGCACCCTGAACGACCTGACCGAGGACGACAAGACATTGGCGGGGCACATCCTGTTCACCGCCCAGCGCCTGGCAAAGGAACTGGGATGCGAAGACGGCTTCCGCGTCGTCATGAACTGCAATGAACTGGGCGGGCAAACTGTCTATCACATACATATGCACGTACTGGGTCAGCGCCAGATGCACTGGCCGCCGGGCTGATTACTGCTTCCCCCTGTGGGAGCGGGATTGCTCGCGAAGACGAAGTATCAGCCAGCATGGATGCTGAATGTCAGACCCTCTTCGCGAGCAAGCCCGCTCCCAAAAAAGGCATCACGACACTGTCACAGTCTCTGCATCACAATGACCCAGCGCAAACCTTCCCCGGCCGATTGGGTTAAACTGGCCGCCGAAATTCCCCCGGAGGTCAGCATGACAACCCAACGTCACTACTCGCCAATTGACCGCCTTCTGCTGCAAGCCGATGCCGCGATGCGCACACTGCTGCCCTTCAGCGGCCAGCCGTACCGTCCGTCGCCCGCCATCGTGCAGCCGGATGCGAAAATGAGCGACGAAGACACGCGCCACGTTGCCGGCCTGATGCGCATCAACCACACCGGCGAAGTCTGCGCCCAGGCGCTGTACCAGGGACAGGCGCTGACCGCCAAGCTGCCGCAAGTGCGTGCTGCGATGGAGCATGCCGCCGAAGAAGAAATCGATCACCTGGTCTGGTGCGAACAACGCATCCATCAACTGGGTAGCCACACCAGCATCCTCAATCCGCTGTTTTATGGCATGTCGTTCGGGATTGGCGCAGTGGCCGGCCTGATCAGCGACAAAGTCAGCCTGGGGTTCGTTGCGGCAACGGAAGACCAGGTGTGCAAACACCTGAACGAACATCTGGAGCAATTGCCGGCCGAGGATGAAAAATCCCGGGCGATTCTTGAACAGATGCGCATCGACGAAGAACAACATGCCGAAAGTGCGCTGGATGCTGGCGGGTTCCGCTTTCCGGCACCGGTGAAGTTCGGGATGAGCCTGATGGCCAAGGTGATGACCAAGAGTACTTATCGGATCTGATTTCAGATTTTTGTAGGAGCGAGCTTGCTCGCGATAAACCTGAGGGCAACGCGTTTACCCGGAAAACACGCGTTATCGTTAACGTCCATCGCGAGCAAGCTTGCTCCTACAAGGGCAAGACATAAAAAAGGCGACTGCCGTGAGGGAGTCGCCTTTTTTGTGTCCGAAAATCTTACGCCATATTGCGCGCGTAGAAGATTTCGAGCATTTCGTGTTTCACCCGCTCGGTCACCTGGGCGCGCTGCTCAGAGGACAGGTTGCTGGTGGCGTCGCCGAACAGGTAGTTATCCAGTTCGAAGTTCTTCAGCAGCATCTTGGTGTGGAACAGGTTTTCCTGGTACACGTTCACGTCGGTCATCTGGTACGCGTCGTAAGTGTCATCGGAGAGGTAGTTCTGGATCGAATTGATCTCGTGGTCGATGAAGTGTTTTTTGCCTTCAACGTCACGGGTGAAGCCGCGCACACGGTAATCCACGGTCACGATGTCCGAATCGAACTGGTGAATCAGGAAGTTGAGCGCTTTAAGCGGTGAAATGACCCCGCAAGTCGACACGTCGATGTCCACACGGAAGGTTGCAATGCCGTCGTCCGGATGGATTTCCGGGTAGGTGTGCACCGTGATGTGGCTCTTGTCGAGGTGGGCCAGGATGATTTCGGGCAACGGGCCCGGGGACTCTTCGATCTGGCTATCGGTCGGGGTCACCGGTTCTTCAGAAATCAGAATCGTGACGCTGGCGCCCTGTGGCTCATAGTCCTGACTGGCAATGTTCAGGATGTTGGCACCAATGATATCGACAACTTCCGTGAGGATCTGCGTCAGGCGTTTCGCGTTGTACTCTTTATTGATGTACTCGACGTAAGCCTGCTGGTCTTGCGGAGTTTCCGCGTAGCAGATGTCATAGATGTTGAAGCTCAAGGTCTTTGTCAGGTTATTGAACCCGTGGAGCTTGAGTTTGCTTTTCACCGTTAAAAACTCTCTATGTGCTTGCGGCCCGGCCGCGTGATCAAGCATGCCCGTCAGATGCGAACAACGCACCTGCGTAGGACGGTTAACACCTCTTCGCGATGGCGATTTTGGTTGTCTGTTCGGGTGCGAGGCCTGTCGGCTGACGGGCCACTACCCTGAAAAAAGTGGCGCATTATGCAGACGTCAGCTTGGGATCGCCAGAGTCTGCACTGCTTTTATGATAGTTGAATGTCGATTCAACCGAGCTCGATGATTTCGTAGTCGTGAGTAATCTCGACACCGGCCGCGCCGAGCATGATCGAGGCCGAGCAATACTTCTCGGCAGACAACTCGATGGCACGTTTGACCTGGGCTTCTTTCAGCCCGCGGCCCTTGACCACGAAATGCATGTGGATCTTGGTGAACACCTTTGGATCTTCGGTCGCGCGCTCGGCTTCGAGGAAGGCCTCACAGCTTTCGACCGCCTGGCGGGACTTCTTGAGGATGCTGACCACATCGAAATTGCTGCAACCGCCGACACCCAGCAGCAACATTTCCATCGGCCGGACACCCAGGTTACGTCCGCCGGCATCGGGCGGACCGTCCATGACCACGACATGACCGCTACCGGATTCGCCGAGGAACATGGCTTCGCCAGCCCATTGGATGCGTGCCTTCATCGCCAAGACTCCACTGTATAAAAAAGGGTCGCCAGCTTAGCACAGGCCCCGTGATTGACAGCGCCCGGCGTCCTAGGACATATCCCACCGCCTTGTAGGTAAATGCTCGAATATTGCAGGAAGTGTCTGTTAAGCTGACGCCAATTCGCTGGCGCATGGCCAGCTATGAAGCGACTAAAAAGATCGCAGACTTCGCCAGCTCCTTCAAAAATCCAAACACTCCGTGCAGTCTTTTCGGGATACAACCATGGTTGCTATTGCCCCCAACCCCAAGATCAAGAACGTCGACAAGCTGTTGATGCATTGCCAGCGCCGCCGTTATCAGGCCAAGAGCAACATCATTTGTGCCGGCGACCGCTCGGAAACGCTGTTCTTCATCATCAAAGGCTCAGTCACCATCCTGATCGAAGATGACGACGGCCGGGAAATGATCATTTCCTACCTGAACCCCGGGGACTTTTTCGGCGAGTTGGGTCTGTTTGAGCAGGCCGGCCTGGAGCAGGAGCGCAGCGCCTGGGTGCGGGCCAAGGTTGAATGCGAAGTCGCAGAAATCAGCTACGCGAAGTTCCGCGAGTTGTCCCTGCAGGATCCGGATATTCTTTACGTCCTCAGCGGACAAATCGCACAGCGCCTGCGCAACACTACGCGCAAGGTCGGTGACCTGGCATTCTTTGATGTAACCGGTCGAGTCGCCCGCTGCCTGCTGGAGCTGTGCAAACAGCCAGACGCCATGACGCACCCCGACGGCATGCAAATCAAGGTGACCCGTCAGGAAATCGGGCGGATTGTCGGTTGTTCGCGGGAGATGGTCGGTCGCGTGCTCAAGGATCTTGAAGAACGCAACCTGGTGGACGTCAAAGGCAAGACCATGGTGGTCTTCGGTACGCGATAAGCTCGAAAACCTAGCCGCTGAACATCTGCGCCAGCATCAACCGGTAGAGTTCGTCCAGACGTGCCAGTGCATTGGGTGCCGCGAACTTCTCATGCAGCGCGATGTGGCTTTCGGCGCGTACGCGTTGCTCCAGACCGCACGCCTCGTTGAAACGATTGACCGCGGCGACCATTGACGCTCGCTCGTTATCGATCAGCATCGCTCCGTGCACCAGTCCTACCGGACGCTGCCCACCCTGACTCTGGCGCCAGCGCTGGGCGGTTCCGACCATTTTGCGTCCATCGAGGTTGACGTTGAAGCGACCGTCACAGAAAGAGCCTTCGATTTCACCCAGGGACGAAGTACCACCCAACTCATCCAGCAACTGACAAATCGGATCGCACAAACGGTGGTAACCGGTTTCGATGCGATTCAGATCCCCTTCGCTGCGCGGCGGCGCGTAAACCAGTGCGATGTTGATGGTCGAGGCCGATTGCGGCACCGGCTCGCCACCGGTTTCACGCAACAACACCGGCCAACCTGCCGCCGCCGACACTTCACATGCAGCCTCGAAACCGGGCAGGCGGTTCAAACGGCGCGGCATGACCAGCGCCCGATCGCTCGGCTGCCAGAACAGCAGGCCGAACTCTGCGTCGCCGGCGCATACCGATGCCAGCAAGTCCTGTTCGGCTTGCAGGCCGGCTTCGATGGTCAGGGAAATAGGTGAGGTCATAAGGTATTCCGTAGGACATAAAGTCTGTGGTGCTTCTTATGCCGCTATCGCGAGCAAGCTCGCTCCCACATTTGATCCCGGCAGCTCATAGATTTTGTGGCCACCATCAAACCCTGTGGGAGCGAGCTTGCTCGCGATGCTTTTTAGTCTAGGGTTGAGCCGCTGACAGGCACGCCGCGCTCAGGGAAGAACAGACGCTGCAACTCGGTACCCGGGCTTTCGGCGCGCATGAATGCTTCGCCGACCAGGAACGCGTAGACGTCGCTGATTTCCATCAGTTCGACATCGGCGCGGTTGAGAATGCCGCTCTCGGTGATGACCAGACGATCGCGCGGAATACGCGGCAACAGGTCGAGGGTGGTTTCCAGGCTGACATCGAAGGTGTGCAGGTTACGGTTGTTCACGCCAACCAGCGGAGTATCGAGGGTTTTCAAGGCCCGCTCCAGTTCGTCGCCGTCGTGGACTTCCACCAGCACATCGAGGTTGACGCTTTTGGCCACGGCTGCCAGCTCGGCCATTTTCACGTCATCCAGCGCGGAAACGATCAAAAGCACGCAATCGGCCCCCAGGGCCCGGGCTTCGACGATCTGGTACGGATCGATCATGAAGTCCTTGCGGATCACCGGCAGGTTGCACGCGGCACGTGCCTGTTGCAGGTACGCATCGGCGCCCTGGAAGTAATCGATGTCGGTCAGCACGGAAAGACAGGTCGCCCCGCCCTTCTCGTAACTCTTGGCAATGTCAGCAGGAACGAAGTTCTCGCGAATCACGCCTTTGCTCGGTGAAGCCTTTTTGATTTCAGCAATCACCGCTGGCTGTTTCTTCTTGGCCTGCTCCAGCAACGCCTTGGCAAAACCGCGGGGTGCATCGGCCGCCTTGGCCAGGTTTTCCAGCTCGGCGAGGCTGACGCGAGCGCTACGCTCGGCGACTTCCTCAACCTTGCGCGCCAGAATCTTTTCCAGAACCGTCGGAACACTCATCCCTCATTCTCCACTTTGAATACCGCGGTAAATGCACCCAGTTCCTCAAGCTTTTCTCGAGCGAGGCCGGTGTGCAGCGCATCGTGCGCCAAGGCAACGCCTTCTTTCAGGCTGCTGGCAAGGTCGGCCGCGTACAGTGCGGCACCGGCATTGAGCACGATCATCTCGGCCGCTTTCTGACCGTTCTCGGTCTTGCGCTTGCCCAAGGCATCGCGAATCAGTTCCAGGGAAGCCGCCGGGCTTTCCACGGCCAGGCCATGCAGGCTCTGGCTCTTCATGCCCAGATCTTCCGGCTCGACCCAATACTCGGTGACCTGGCCGTCCTTCAGTTCAGCGACAAAGGTCGGCGCGGCCAGGCTGAATTCGTCCAGGCCATCCTTCGAATGCACCACCAGCACATGCTTGCTGCCCAGACGCTGCAACACTTCCGCCAGCGGCCGGCACAAGGCCTGGGTAAATACGCCGACCACCTGATGCTTCACACCGGCCGGATTCGTAAGCGGGCCAAGCATGTTGAACAGCGTGCGCAGGCCAAGATCGCGGCGCGGACCGGCGGCGTACTTCATGGCCTTGTGGTGGGTCTGGGCAAACATGAAACCGATGCCAACGTTGTCGATGCAGCGCGCCACTTGCACCGGGGTCAGGTTCAGATAGATACCGGCGGCTTCCAGCAGATCGGCACTGCCGCTCTTGCCCGATACCGCACGGTTGCCGTGCTTGGCCACGGTGCAACCGGCCGCCGCGACGACAAAGGAAGAAGCCGTGGACACGTTGAAGATGTTCGCACCGTCACCGCCGGTGCCCACCACATCGACCACACCGTCGAGGGTCTTGAGTTCGACCTTGTCCGCCAGTTCGCGCATCACCGACACGGCACCGACGATTTCGTCGATGCTTTCGCTCTTCATGCGCATGGCCATCATGAACGCGCCAATCTGCGCATCCGAGCATTGCCCGGTCATGATCTCGCGCATGACATCGCGCATTTCATCGGTGCTGAGGTCGAGGTGATCGACGATACGGCTCAGGGCTGTCTTGATGTTCATGAAAAGTCCTTAGCGCGTGCCGCCGGTTTGTTTGAGGAAGTTGGCGAACAGTTCGTGGCCCTGTTCGGTGAGGATCGACTCAGGGTGGAACTGCACGCCTTCGATGTTCAGAGTCTTGTGACGCAGGCCCATGATCTCGTCGACCGAGCCGTCTTCGAGCTGGGTCCACGCGGTCAGCTCCAGGCAATCGGGCAGGGTTTCGCGCTTGACGATCAATGAATGATAGCGGGTCACCGTCAGCGGACGATTCAGGCCTTCGAATACACCCTTGTCCTCGTGAAATACCGGGCTAGTCTTACCATGCATCACTTGGCGGGCGCGCACCACATCACCGCCAAAAGCCTGGCCGATGGATTGGTGGCCGAGGCAGACGCCAAGAATCGGTAGCTTGCCGGCGAAATGCTTGATCGCTTCAATCGAGATGCCGGCTTCGGTCGGGGTGCAAGGACCGGGGGACACAACGATGCGTTCAGGGTTGAGGGCTTCGATTTCAGCGATGGTCAGTTCATCGTTGCGCACGACTTTAACCTGGGAGCCGAGCTCGCCCAGGTACTGCACAACGTTGTAGGTAAAGGAGTCGTAGTTATCGATCATCAGCAACATGGCGTTAAGAACCTCTTGAATTCACTGACTTTAAAGATGGCCTTCGAATGATTTACCCGCAGAGCGCTGCACTTTGTCAGGTGCCGGTGTAGCGCCAGCAAAGCGGCATTTCAAACAGGTAAAGAAGGCAAAGCGGTACAGGTCCGGCGAAGCCGGCAAAAGAATTCAGGCGCGCCAACGCCAGCGGGCGTGTGCCTTGATGACTTGATCCAGGAGTTTACTGATGATCAACACGGGGAAGGTCTCGTTCGTACGTCCCGGCACAGTAACTTAGCTGGGCAGAGCGCGCAATATCACCGGGGGTGCTGCCCGCGAAACTATCAAAGGCTTCGCGACAGATGGCAAAAGGCCGGAAGTTTTTGGTACTGTCGTTTCGTTCACTAAAACAATAAATAAACGGACTTGCTCATGATCAAACAGACGTTGTTTGTACCGCTCGCAGGATGCTTGCTCGCGATCGCATGCGCCCAGGCGAACGCCGCACCTAATCCTTATACAAATTTCGTTGTCTTCGGGGACAGCCTCAACGATGCAGGGACCTTTGCCGACACGGGCGGGCCTGCCGGGGCGACGCAGCGCTTCACCAACCGGACCGGGCCGGTGTACCTGGATGGCAGCGGCGAAGTCCGCTCGCTCAACTCCACACAGATTCTGGGCGGAAAACTGGGGTTCTCGGCGGACCAGACCGCTTCATCATCTTCGGCGGTACGCGCCAACAACGGCCAGCCCGATGGTAACAACTGGGCTGTAGGCGGCTACCGTACCGACCAGATTCTTGATTCGATTACCAGCACCTCCGCCACCGGCGAACGCACCCGGGCCGGCTATCTTCCATCCAATAACTTCCGTGCCGACCCGAACGCACTGTATTACCTGTCAGGTGGCGGTAACGACTTCTTGCAAGGACGCGTCACCAGCCTGCCACAGGCCAGTGCCGCCGCCGACCGCCTGGCCGATAGCGTGCAGACGCTGCAAACCGCCGGCGCCAGATACGTCATGGTCTGGTTGCTACCCGATATCGGCTTTACCCCCGCATTCAACGGCACCCCGCTGCAAGCGTTCACGTCCCAGCTCAGCGCCCAGTTCAACACTGAACTGGTAAGCCGACTGCAAAACATCAATGCCGAAGTCATCCCGCTGAACATTCCGGTATTGCTCAAAGAGACTTTCGCCAACCCGGCACAGTTTGGCCTGGCCACCGACCAGAACCTCATCACCACCTGCTTCAGCGGCAACGGTTGCACCGAGAACGCCCGCTACGGCATCAACAGCGCCACGCCGGACCCGACCAAGCTGATCTACAACGACTCGGTGCACCCCACCGAAGCCGGGCAGCGCCTGATCGCCGATTACGCGTACTCCCTGCTGGCGGCGCCGTGGGAGCTGACCCTGTTGCCGGAAATGGCCCAGGGCACCGTGCGCGCGCATCAGGATGAATTGCGCAACCAGTGGCTGGCCGATTGGGAAAACTGGCAAGGTGTCGGCCAATGGCGAGCCATTGTTTCCGGCGGCGGGCAGCATCAGGACTTTGACGGTCAGGACACCGTGGCAAGCGCCGACGGCAACGGCGCCAACCTGAACATCGGCGGCAGCTATCGTCTCGACGATGCCTGGCGTGTTGGTCTGGTCGCCGGTTCCTATAACCAGGAACTCGAAGCCGGCAACAACGACTCCGACTACAAGCTCAACACTTACCTGGGCACGGCATTCGCCCAGTACCAGCAAAACCGTGTGTGGGCTGACGCGGCGTTGACGGCCGGGCATCTGGATTACGACAGCCTCAAGCGTAAATTCCAGCTGGGCGTCAACGAACGCGGCGAAAAAGGCGATACCAGCGGCTACGTCGAAGCCTTCAGCGCACGCGTGGGTTACGACATTGCGCAACAAGCCAGCAGCCCCTGGCACCTGTCGCCGTTTGTCAGCGCCGACTTCTCCAAGGTACAAGTCGATGGTTACTCGGAGGACGGCAACAATTCCACGGCACTGACCTTTGCCGATCAGGAGCGTATTTCCCGGCGCCTGGGCGCTGGCCTGCAGGGCAAATACCAGATCACCCCGCAAACCCAGGTGTTCGGCGAAGCGGCAATCGAGCGTGAGTACAACGACGATACCCAGGACGTGGACATCAACCTCAACAGCCTGCCGAACAACCAGTTCACGCTGGAAGGCTACACCCCGCAAAGTCACTTGCAACGTGTGAACCTGGGGGTGAGCCACAACCTCACCAAGGACCTGGCACTGCGCGCCAGCTATAACATTCGCAAGGACGACGACTTCACCCAACAAGGCATCAACGTAGGTGTTGCGCTGGACTTCTGATGTGCAGGCAATAAAAAACGCGGCGCCCTCACAGGCGCCGCGTTTTTTTTGAGTGAATACATTTTGTGGCGAGGGGGCTTGCCCCCGTTGGGTCGCAAAGCGACCCCTTGCATTCTTTCAGCCTTATCGAGTCGACAGCGTTTGCGACTGCTTCGCAGCCGAACGGGGGCAAGCCCCCTCGCCACAAAAGCTCCCTCGCCACAAGGTTAGCGGTGAACTCAGCTTTCCGGGGTCTGTTCGGCCAGGGCAACGGCGCGGAACATCGCGCGGCGCTTGTTCAGGGTTTCTTCCCATTCCAGCGCCGGCACCGAGTCGGCGACGATGCCGCCACCGGCCTGTACATGCAGCTCGCCGTTCTTGATCACCGCCGTGCGGATCGCAATGGCGGTGTCCATGTTGCCGTTCCAGGCAAAGTAACCGACCGCACCGCCGTAGACGCCACGCTTGACCGGCTCCAGTTCGTCGATGATTTCCATCGCGCGAATCTTCGGCGCACCGGACAAGGTGCCAGCCGGCAGAATCGCCCGCAGTGCGTCCATGGCCGTCAGCCCGGCTTTCAGTTGCCCGGTGACGTTGGACACAATGTGCATCACGTTGGAATAACGCTCGATGACCATCTTCTCGGTGAGCTTCACCGAGCCGATTTCCGATACGCGACCGGTGTCGTTTCGACCGAGGTCGATCAGCATCAAGTGTTCGGCGATTTCCTTGTCGTCCGACAGCAGGTCTTCTTCCAGCGCCAGGTCTGCCTCTTCATTGGCTCCCCGCGGACGGGTGCCGGCAATCGGGCGCACGGTGATCAGGTTGTCTTCGACCCGCACCAGTACTTCCGGCGAACTGCCCACGACGTGGAAGTCGCCGAAGTTGAAGAAGTACATGTAAGGCGTCGGGTTGAAGCAGCGTAGCGCGCGATACAGATCGATCGGCGCCGCCTTGAAATCGATCGACATGCGCTGGGACGGCACGACCTGCATGCAGTCACCGGCCAGGATGTATTCCTTGATGGTGTCGACGGCTTTTTCGTAATCGTCCTGGGTGAAACTGGAGCGGAACACCGGGTCAGCCGATTGTTGCTTGCTGAAGTCCAGGCCACGGCGTGGAGTGATTGGTTGACGGAGTCTTTCCAGCAACTCTTCCAGGCGTGCCTGACCTTGCTCGAAGGCGTCATCCTGGGACGGGTCGGCCAGGACGATGGCGTGCATCTTGCCGGCCAGATTGTCGAACACCACTACGGCGTCGGACACCATCAGCAGAATGTCCGGTACGCCCAGCGGGTCCGGGTTCGGGCACTTGCCCAAGCGCTTTTCCACATAACGCACGCAGTCATAGCCGAAGTAACCCACCAGGCCGCCGTTGAAACGCGGCAGGCCGGCAATGGTCGGCACGTTGTAACGAGCCTTGAAGGCTTCGACGAAGGCCAGCGGGTCTTCCACATCATGGCTTTCGGTCTCGACGCCATCGACGGTCACGCTGACGTGATGATCGTGAACCCGCAGCACGGTACGGCACGGCAGGCCGATGATCGAGTAACGGCCCCACTTCTCGCCGCCCTGTACGGACTCCAGCAAGTAGGAATTGGGCTCGTCGGCCAGCTTCAGGTAGATCGACAGCGGCGTGTCGAAGTCGGCCAGGGTTTCGCAGGCAAGCGGGATGCGGTTGTAGCCGGCAGCGGCCAAACGCAGGAATTCTTCGCGGATCATGAGGTGCCTCGTGGCTTGAGGATCGAACAGTCAGGTATGCAAACGCGCCGGAAACCGGCCAGGATCAAGTCAGGCGCGCCAACGCCAGCGGGCCAGGGCCTTGATGACTTTCATCCAGAGTTTGCGAGTGACCACCACGATGGCGTTTCCAGAAGGGGGTTTGACAGCGTCGGCCAACGTTATCTCAGCGGCCGGATCCAGGCAACCGGGAATTAGTTTGCGCAGGTCGTCGATCACCAGCGCCGGCGATTCTTCCGCGATCGGTCGGCCGTGGTTATAGCCGTAGCTCAGGGCTACGCACTTGACTCCCGCCGCTTTCGCCGCCAGCACGTCGCTACGCGAATCGCCGACGAACAACGATTGCGAAGCCGGAATATTGGCCATTTTCATCACGAAGAACAGCGCGGCCGGATCGGGTTTTTTCTGTGGCAGGGTGTCACCGCCGATGATCCAGCGGAAATAACGACCGATTTTCATCTGATCCAGCAGCGGCGCGACGAAACGCTCCGGCTTGTTGGTGATCAGCGCCATCTCGACGCCCTGCTTCTGCAGCCATTTGAGGGTGTCGCGAACGCCGGGGTAAACCACGGTCAACTCATGGCTCTCGCCATAAGCCTGCATGAAATACTCCAGCGCCCGTTCGGCCTCGTCGTTATCGACCGCAGCATGATCAAGACCGCCAGCCAGCGCCCGACGCACCAGCACCGGCGCGCCATTGCCGACCCATTCGCGCACCGCTTCCAGACCGGCGGATTGGCGACCGAGTTTGAGCAGCATCTTGTCCACAGCCACTGCCAGGTCCGGGACCGAGTCGATCAACGTACCGTCCAGATCGAACATCACCAGCCGCGGCAGTTGCCCCGGGAACAGCTGCTCAAAACCACTCATGGGCGAGCCAGCGCCAGTTCGGAACGCATCTTGTCGATGACTTCCTGATAGTTCGGCGCATTGAAGATGGCCGAGCCGGCGACGAAGGTGTCAGCGCCAGCCGCAGCGATTTCGCGAATGTTGTTCACGTTCACGCCACCGTCGATTTCCAGGCGAATGTCACGGCCCGAAGCATCGATCAGCGCCCGCGCTTCGCGCAATTTGTCGAGGGTGCCCGGGATGAACTTCTGCCCGCCGAAGCCCGGGTTGACGCTCATCAGCAGGATCATGTCGACCTTGTCCATCACGTACTTGAGCACGTCCAGCGGGGTTGCCGGGTTGAACACCAGGCCCGACTTGCAGCCGCCTTCGCGGATCAGTTGCAGGGAGCGGTCGACGTGTTGGGTGGCTTCCGGGTGGAAGGTGATGTAAGTCGCGCCGGCTTCGATGAAGTCGCCCACGATGCGGTCCACCGGGCTGACCATCAGGTGCGCGTCGATCGGCGCGGTCACGCCGTACTTACGCAGTGCCGAGCAAACCATCGGGCCGATGGTCAGGTTTGGCACGTAGTGATTGTCCATGACATCGAAGTGCACGAAATCGGCGCCGGCGGCGAGGACGTTGTCCACTTCTTCACCCAGGCGGGCGAAGTCGGCGGAGAGAATCGACGGAGCAATTACGAAGGGCTGCATGACGCACCTTTACTGAGCAGAATCACGATGGCGCGCATTGTATACCTCATGCTTTGACGCGCGCACCGTGAGCGCGATGATTGGACCTTGCCATCATCCATCAACGGCAATGGCTCTAGTACGCCGCGCGATAGATCTTTTCGATATCGACGGCACTCAACTTGCGCGGATTGTTGCGCATCAAGCGCTCGATCCCCGCTGCTTCCACGGCCATGGACGGGATGGCGTCCTCGGGCACACCGAAACTGCGCAGGCCCTGGGGAATTTCCACGGCGGCACACAATTCGGTCATGGCTTGCACGGCTTTGTCGGCCGCTTCGTTGAGACTCAAATGAGCGGTCTTCACGCCCATGGCCTCGGCGATATCCTGCATGCGTTCGATGCAGGCCATCTTGTTCCAGGTCATGACATAGGGCAGTAGCAAGGCATTGCTGACCCCATGGGCAATGTTGAAGCGCCCGCCCAGCGGATACGCCAGCGCATGCACCGCGCCAACGCCGGCGTTGCCGAACGCCATGCCGGCCATCAGGCTGGCAGTGGCCATGTCTTCCCGGGCTTGCAGGTTCGACGGGTTGGCGTAGGCCTTGGGCAAAGCCTTGGCGATCAGCTTGATGGCGCCGATAGCCAGGGAATCGGTAATCGGCGAGGCGTTGACCGACAGATAAGACTCGATAGCGTGCACCAGTGCATCGACACCGCTGGCCGCCGTGACGCTGCGTGGACAGGTCAGGGTCATTTGCGGGCTGACCAGCGCCACGTCCGGCAACAGGTAGTCGCTGACAATGCCCTTCTTCAGTTGCGCGACCTTGTCGGAAAGAATGGCGACGTTGGTCACTTCCGAGCCGGTGCCGGCCGTGGTCGGGATGGCGATCAGCGGTGGGCCTTTACGCGGGACCTGATCGATACCGAACAGGTCCTCCAGCGCACCGTGGTACCCGGCGTAGGCTGCCACGCTCTTGGCAATGTCGATGGCACTCCCGCCGCCCAGACCGATCAGTCCATCATGCCCTCCGTCGCGGTAAACCTGCATGCAATCTTCGACGATGGCGATTTCCGGGTCCGGCAGCACACGGTCGAAGATTTCGTAGGAGCGGCCACCCAACTGCGCCAGTGCCAGTTCTACCGTGCCGGACTTGACCAGGGCGACGTCGGTGACGATCAGTGGGTTGTCGATGTCCAGGCGTGTCAGCTCAGCGGCCAGCTGCTCGATGGCACCTGCGCCGGTGATCAGTTTGTGAGCGATTTTGAAAGAGGAAAGACTCATGTGCGCAGCCTCTTATAGATAGGGGAGCTGGGCACAATAGTAGCTGGGGATTTGGAGTTGGCTGGTATTCAGGTCATGAATGACCAAGGTTTCCGGGAACACCAAATAACACTGTAGGAGCGAGCTTGCTCGCGATGAACCTGAGAGCGACGCGGGCATTCAGAAGGCCCGCGTTATCGTTGGCGACCATCGCGAGCAAGCTCGCTCCTACAAGTTGCAGTGGATCGGTGTGTGGCTTCAGACCTGCGCAGTACGCAGTTTCTCGCTACGCCCACGCAACCATTCCAGGGTCAGCAACAGGATCACCGAGAAGGCAATCAACAGCGTCGCGGCCGCGGCGATGGTCGGGCTGAGGTTTTCGCGGATGCCGCTGAACATCTGCCGTGGCAGGGTCGCTTGCTCTGGGCCGGCGAGGAACAGCGTCACCACCACTTCATCGAACGAAGTCGCAAAGGCAAACAGCGCCCCGGAGATCACGCCCGGCGCAATCAGTGGCAAGGTCACCCGGCGGAACGTGGTCAGCGGCGAAGCGCCCAGGCTCGCAGCGGCCCGTACCAGGTTGTGGTTGAACCCCTGCAAGGTCGCCGACACGGTAATGATCACGAACGGCACACCCAACACCGCATGCACCACGATCAGCGAGAAAAAGCTGTTACCCAATCCCAACGGAGCAAAGAACAGATAACTGGCCACACCGATGATCACCACCGGCACCACCATCGGTGAAATCACCAGCGCCATCACCAGCGCCTTGCCGGGAAAGTCGCCACGGGTCAGGCCGATGGCCGCCAGCGTACCGAAGACCATGGCCAGCACCGTAGCCGCCGGGGCGACGATGATGCTGTTCTTCAGGGCGCGCATCCATTCCGCCGAGGCGAAGAAATCGTGATACCACTGCAATGAGAAGCCTTGCAGCGGGTACACCAGGAAACTGCCGGAGTTGAACGACAGCGGAATGATCACCAGCACCGGCAGGATCAGGAACAACAGAATCAAGCCGCAGAGAATCCGCAAGCTGTAGAACCACACCCGTTCGATGGGCGACATATAAGGACTCAGCATTTCGTTCTCCCCTTAGCTCAGGCGCAGGCGGCTTGCGCCTACCAGCCAGCTGTAAATCAGATAAAGCACGACCGTCGCGAGCAACAGCAGCCCACCAAGTGCGGTCGCCATGCCCCAGTTGATGCTGGTGTTGGTGTAGAAGGCGACAAAGTAGCTGACCATTTGGTCGTTCGGGCTGCCCAGCAATGCCGGGGTGATGTAGTAGCCGATGGCGAGGATGAACACCAACAGGCAACCGGCGCCGACACCGGCATAGGTCTGCGGGAAGTACACCCGCCAGAAGCTGGCGAACGGATGGCAGCCGAGGGAAATCGCGGCGCGCATGTAGGTCGGCGAGATGCCTTTCATCACGCTGTAGATCGGCAGGATCATGAACGGCAGCAGGATGTGCACCATCGAGATGTAGACACCGACGCGGTTGAACACCAACTCGATCGGCTTATCGATGATGCCCATGGCCATCAGGCCGCTGTTGATCAGGCCACCCGATTGCAGCAACACGATCCACGCCGCGACTCGTACCAGGATCGAGGTCCAGAACGGCAACAGCACCAGAATCATCAGCAGGTTGCTCTGGCGCGATGGCAGGTTCGCCAGCAGGTAAGCCAGAGGATACGCCAGCACCAGGCAGATCACGGTGATGATCAGGCCCATCCAGAAGGTGCGGGCGAAGATGTCGAGGTAGATCGCCTGGTCCGGGGTGGCCGGGGCGATTTCGCCGAGGTCGTCGATGCGGTGATCGACAGCCGCCAGCAGGTAATACGGGGTGATGCTGCTGGTGTTGCGGCGCACCGCTTGCCAGTAGGCCGGGTCGCCCCAACGCTCATCGAGGCCTTCCAGCGCTTCTTTATAGGAGGCCGGTTCAGTGGCAAGCGGCAAGGCGCGGGCCGTTTTGGTCAGCAGGCTGCGATAGCCGGCCAGTTCCATGTTCAGGCGCTTGGACAGATCGCCCAGGGTCTGATTCTTGCGAGCCTCGGCGAGGTCTTCGGCCGCAGCTTTGTAAACCGGTTCAGCGGGCAGGCCACGGCCGTCCCAACTGGCGATGGCAGTCACGGTGCGCGGCATGCCGCCGACCACTTCCGGGTTGCCAACGCTTTTGTAGAGCAGCGCCACGATCGGCACCAGGAACACCAGCAACAGAAACAGCACCAGCGGCGCGATCAACGCCTGGGCCTTCCAGCGGTTGACCCGCTCGGCGTGCTTGAGCCGCTGCTTCAAGGTGGGGCTGGTGCCCTCGTTCAGGGGAACGGCGATAGCCATGACGTACTCCGCAAATCTTTGATCAATCGTTAATGTGGGAGCGAACTTGTGGCGAGGGGGCTTGCCCCCGTTGGGTCGCGTAGCGACCCCGAAACCGGCATTCCCGATGCATCAGATGCACCGCATGCAATGGTTTTACGACTGCTACGCAGCCGAACGGGGGCAAGCCCCCTCGCCACTAAAGCTCGCCCTCACAGGAGGGCGAGCCCTCTGCTTATTTCGCAGCCCAGGAATTGAAGCGCTGCTCCAGTTGCTCGCCGTTGTCAGCCCAGAAGCTGACGTCGATCTGCACCTGGTTGGCGATGTTTTCCGGGGTGGTCGGCATGTCTTTCAGGACATCCTTGGCCAGCAGCGGCACGGCTTGGGTGTTGGCCGGGCCGTAGGCGATGTTTTCCGAGTAGGTCTTCTGCTGCTGTGGCTGTACCGAGAAGGCGATGAATTTCTTCGCCGCTTCGGCGCGCTTGGCATCCAGACCTTTGGGAATGGCCCATGCGTCAAAGTCGTAGATGCCGCCGTTCCACACGACTTTCAGGTTGCTTTCTTTCTGCACGGCAGCGATACGACCGTTGTAGGCCGAACTCATGACCACGTCACCGGAAGCGAGGTATTGCGGCGGTTGTGCGCCAGCTTCCCACCACTGGATGTTCGGCTTGAGCTCATCGAGCTTCTTGAACGCGCGGTCCTGACCGTCCTTGCCAGCCAGCACTTTGTAGACGTCTTTCGGCGCAACGCCGTCGGCCATCAGTGCGAATTCCAGGGTGTACTTGGCGCCCTTACGCAGGCCACGCTTGCCCGGGAACTGCTTGGTGTCCCAGAAGTCCACCCAGCTGGTCGGTGCGGATTTCAGTTTGTCGGCGTTGTAGGCCAGCACGGTCGACCACACGAAGAAACCCACGCCGCAAGGCTGGATGGCGCCCTTGACGTAGTCTTCGGTCTTGCCGAACAGCGCCGGGTCCAGTTGCTCGAACATGTCTTCGTCGCAACCACGGGACAGTTCCGGCGATTCAACCTCTACCAGATCCCAGGACACGCTCTTGGTGTCGACCATGGCCTTGACCTTGGCCATTTCGCCGTTGTACTCGCCGGCCACGATCTTGCCGTTGCCTGCCGCTTCCCAAGGTGCGTAGAAGGCTTTGACCTGAGCCGCCTTGTTCGCACCGCCAAAGGACACCACGGTCAGATCCGGGCCGGCCGCCATTGCGTGTGCCGCGCCCATCATGCCCAGTGCCAAAGCGGTGAATTTCAGGGATCTCAACATTTATTGTTCTCTCCACGTGCAGGGTTGGTGTTGGTGTTGCCGGGGCGATCAATGCGCCTCTAAAAGTGGATCGAGCGCGCGAACGTGCTCGACCTGCCAGCCAAGCGGTACCACATCGCCGACGGCGAGCGAGGGATCAAGCTCGGCAATTGGCTGTTTCACGAAGAAGTCGGTCTTGCCGCAGACTTCCATGCGAACCCGGACGTGGTCGCCCAGATAGATGAATTCCTCGACTCGCCCGGAGAAGCGGTTGACGCATTGGTCGCTGGAGCCGTTGAGGCTCACTCGCTCCGGACGAATGGACAGGGTCACCGGCTCGCCGGTCTGGCCAACATTGACCGCCAAGGCTTCCACTTTCTCGCCGCGCCCGAGTTCCACAATGCAACGGTCGCCGGTTTGGCTGTGCAGGCGGCCATTGAGGCGGTTGTTCTCGCCGATGAAGTTGGCGACGAAGGTGTTTTTCGGCTCTTCGTAGAGGGTGCGCGGCGGAGCGATCTGCTGGATTTCGCCCTGATGGAACACCGCCACGCGGTCGGACATGGTCAAGGCTTCGCCCTGATCGTGGGTCACGTAGACCACAGTCACGCCCAGGCGCTGGTGCAGGTGCTTGATCTCCATCTGCATGTGTTCACGCAGCTGCTTGTCGAGTGCGCCGAGGGGTTCGTCCATCAGCACCAGTTGCGGCTCGAACACCAGCGCACGGGCCAATGCCACACGCTGTTGCTGACCACCGGAGAGCTGCGCCGGGTAGCGCTGGGCGAAGGCATCGAGCTGGACCATGCTCAGCACGCGCTTGACCCGCGCACTGACGTCGCTCTTGTTCATGCCACGCACGGTCAGCGGGAACGCCAGGTTCTCGGCCACCGTCATGTGCGGGAACAACGCGTAGTTCTGGAACACCATGCCGATGTCGCGCTTGTGCGGCGGCACGTTGTTGATGGCGCGCCCGGCCAACAGGATTTCGCCCGCGGTCGGCGTTTCGAAGCCGGCGAGCATCATCAGGCTGGTGGTCTTGCCGGAGCCGGACGGCCCGAGCAATGTGAGGAATTCGCCCTTGCGAATATCCAGGTTGAGGTCCTTGACGATCAGGTTCTCGCCGTCGTAGCTCTTCTGCACTCCACGAAAGCTGACCAGAACATCATTGGCCCCTGCGCTTGAATCGACCTGGCTCATACCCACACCTTTGTTATTGATGACTGCTGTGGGGTTAAGCCTAGTGGACGCTGGGGACCGCGCAAATCGGGGCGCAAGAGAGATTCGCCTCAGCCGGATGGAAGGTTGGGGGTAGGGATTTCCCTACAAGGATGGCGGGGATGGATAGGGCAGCAGCACGCTTCAAGCTGCAAGCCGCAAGAATCGGCAAAGCCGCTGCAAAAACATGTCGCTTTTGGATATGCCGGTAATCGGATACTTGATGGAGATCTCTGTGGGAGCGAGCTTGCTCGCGATGGCAGCATCAGATTCAACATCGGTGCTGAATGACCCGCCGCTATCGCGAGCAAGCTCGCTCCCACAGGTACAGCGATGTGCTTTAGAGGAGCTTGTGTTCCATCGCGTACTTCACCAGTTCCGCCAGCGAGGTGATGTTGAGCTTCTGCATCAGCCGCGCCTTGTGGGTGCTGATGGTCTTGCTGCTCAGCGCCAGTTGCTGGGCGATGTCGTTTACGTTGGCGCCCTGGGCCAAGCGTTCGAACACGGAAAATTCGCGCTCGGAGAGCAACGAGTGCAATGGACGCGAGTCGGTAAGACCGACCTCGAAAACCATGCGGTCGGCCAGTTCCGGGTCGATGTAACGCCCGCCTGACGCCACTTTGCGAATGGCCGTCAGCAACAGTGCCGGATCGCTGTCCTTGGTTGCATAACCGGCAGCCCCGACCTTCAGCGCCCGGGCGGCCATTTGCGCTTCATCGTGCATCGACAGCACCAGGATCGCCGGCGGATTGTTCAGGGCGCGAATCCGCGGAATCGCTTCCAGGCCGTTGACGCCCGGCATGGAGATGTCCAGCAACACCACTTCGCAAGGCACATTACGCAAGGTGTCGAGCAACTGCTCGCCATTGCTCGCCTCCCCCACCACCAGCAAGTCCTTGGCCAGGCCGATCAACTGCTTGATGCCTTCGCGGACAATGGTGTGGTCTTCGGCTACCAGTACACGGATCACGTTCTTCTCCAGGTTCAAGATCATTCGCGAGCAGGCTCCCACATTTGGAATACGTCCCCCTGTGGGAGCCTGCTCACGAAGGCGTCAGCACAGACACCACAAATTCTTCAGGCTTCGTCCAGAGGCACTCGCACTTCTAACGTCGTACCCTCACCCGGCTCACTCTCCAGCGACAACTCGCCGCCCAGGATCAACACCCGCTCACGCATGCCGACGATCCCAAAGGACGTTGGCCTGCCAGGCGCGGCGACAAATCCTACGCCATCATCGCTGACCGTCAGACACAATTCGTTGCCTTCAAGGGTCAGTGTCAGTTCAACAGTATGCGCCTGGGCGTGCCGCATGACATTGGTCAGCGCCTCCTGAAGGATTCGAAACAGGCCGATTGCCTTCGCATCGCTGAGCACTGGCAAATTGTCCGGCACCTGTACCAGACACGGGATCTGCGTGCGCGCCTCGAACCGGCGGGCCTGCCATTCAATGGCCGAGGCGATACCTGCGTCGAGAATCGGCGGTCGCAATGCCGTGGCCACATCACGGACCAGCTGAAACAATTGAGCGATCAAGCGCTTCATGCTGTTCAAGCGCTCGTTAAGACCAGGGTCGAGCTGGGCGTACGCCAGTTCGCACATGGACGTTTCCAGCTTCAACACGGTGAGCATCTGCCCCAATTCGTCGTGAACTTCCCGGGCAATGCGCGCTTTTTCTTCTTCGCGCACGCTTTCCAGGTGCGCGGACAACTCCCGCAGTTGTTCCCGGGAGCTGGCCAGTTCAATTTCGATGCGCTTGCTCTCGCTGATGTCCCAGACGATCCCGTCCCAAACATAGGCGCCGTCTTCCAGCCGGCGGGTGATGGCCTTGATTTCCGCCCAACGCTGCTCGCCCTGACGCGTGAGGATTCGCCCCTGCCACGACCAGTCGCTGTCGGTATCCAGCGCATGATCCTGGGTCTGGTGATAGCTGACCTTGTCATCCGGATGCACGAGGCTGCGCAGGCCTTTATCGCGATGCGCCAACGTGGCCGGCGAGTAACCCACCAGGCTTTCGCTACCTTCGCTGATGTAGGCAAAGTCGATCTGACCGGTTACTGGCGCCCGCTCCAGCCGGAAAACCAGTCCCGGAACGTTGGCGGCGATGCCTTGCAGCCGCGCCTCGCTTTCCTGCAAGGCCGCCAGGGCGCGGCGCCGCTCGGTGACATCGTTGAGGTAAACCACCAGGTATTCGCCATCGCGAAAGCGCAGGAAACTCAACGAGACATCGGCCGGCAGGATGCTGCCATCAGCCCGTACGCAATTGGATTCGAAACTTTGCGGGCCCTCCTCACTGGCCCGGGCGCGCTTCCACAGGTTCAGCCAACGGTCCATGTGCAGACCGGGCTCGAAATCGATCAGGGGCCGATCGATGATCCCTCCGGCCGGATAGCCCAGCATGCTTTCCGCCGCGCGGTTGGCGTAGCGCACATGGCTGTCCCAGTTGACCCAGAGGATGCCGACGGTGCTCTGGTCGATGGAAAACTGGGTGAGCCGCAAGGCCTCTTCGCTGGCGGCGCGCAAGGCAATGTCTTCCTGCGCGGCCAACAGGCGCTGCTCCAGGTTGTGCTGCTGGCGACGCTGCCAGACCACGATGGCCATGCAACTCATCGCCAGCACGGCCAGCAGCAGGCAGAGGTTCTGCCAAAACCCCGGCGACTCGGTGAGCCGCGGATACTTGGGCTGCAGCCATTGATTGTGCAGTTGCTCCAGATCCTTGGCCGGGATCGCCCGCAATGCACTTTCGACAATGCCCGCCAGTTCCGGTTTGTCACGGCGCGTGGCCACCCGCAGCAACTGCGGCAGACCGACATCCCCCACCACGACCAATCCGGCGAACTCCGGTTCGACCGACAAGCGTCCCAGCTGCGCCTCATCGACCACCGCATAAGCCGCCTGCTGGCCCGCCAATAATTGCAATGCCTGGCGCTCCATCGGTACGCCTTGCAGATTCAGGTGCGGGTAGTTGCTGCGCAGGTAATCGGCGATGGCACTGGGCATGCGCACGGCGACGCGGGTCTGGCTGTCGAGTTTTTCCAGCTCGACCGCGCCAGCGCTTTTCTGATCGCTGACCACCAATTGCGGCACCCGCATGTAGGGGTCGGAAAACTGCCAGAGGCGCAGCCCGCCAGGGGTCTGGGTCACCCCCGGAGCGATGTCGATTTCGCCCTCGCGGGCCGCGGCTTCCAATTGCTCAAGATCGGGAAAATTGCGCCAGCTCAGTTCGACATTGAGGTTTTTTGCGAGCCACTTCATCAACTCGACGTTCACCCCGGACAGGCGCTGCAAGCGGCGATCGTATTGCGCATAGGGCGCCTGCAACACCACGCCGACCCGCAACTCGCCCTGCTGCGCCAGCCAGTGCCGTTGTTCAGGGGACAGTTGGGCAGCGGGCGCCGGGGGCGCGGCGGCCGCCCAGCCCATCAAGGGAAACCACAAACAGCCGATAACCCACAGGCAGCGAAAAAGCATCATTGAACTCTCACACACTGACAAATACTGACCAACCCATTAGGCTGCCGGAACAACTTCTGGCCTGGAATACCCGATGCCCTCTGTCTACCGCCTGGCACTGCCAGCATTGTGCCTGTCGCTGATCCTGCCTTGCGCTTTTTCCGTCAAGGCGGCCGACCCGGCGCCCGCCGCGGAGGAAAAAACCGCCGAAGAAAAATCACTCGAACGTCAGCCGCTGCCTGAGCGTAGTCAGGAAGAAGCGACTGCACTTGAGCGAAAAATCCCGGCTCAGGAACAGCAACAACTGCAAGCAGGCTCCGACACCTTTCTGGCCTTGTGGAAACCGGCCAATACCGCCGAACCTAAAGGCGCGGTGATTATCATCCCGGGCGCCGGTGAAACCGTTGACTGGCCGCAAGCGATCGGCCCTTTGCGGCGCAAATTACCGGATGCCGAGTGGAGCAGTCTGAGTATCACCTTGCCGGACCTGCAAAGCGACGCCATTGCGCCACGAACCGTGGAAGCAGCGCTGGCTACCAAGCCCGCCGAAACCGGCAGTAAAGACTCGACCACCGCAGCCCCTATCGAACAGGTGGCCGGAGGCGAGGCCGATGTGGCCGACAAGGCCGTCATCGAAACCACCGAAGAACAGTCCAAGGCTGATGCCGAGCGCATCTTCGCCCGGATCGACGCCGCAATTGCATTCGCCGAACAGCAAAGCGCCCGCAGTATCGTGGTGTTGGGGCACGGTTCCGGCGCCTATTGGGCCGCGCGCTATCTGAGCGAGAAGCAGCCATCGCAGGTCGAAAAACTGGTGATGGTTGCCGCCCGGACACCTGTGGCAGCCACGCCCGGGCTGGCAGAGCTGACCCCGACCCTGAAACTGCCGACCGCGGATATTTTCTACAAGGACAAAGCGCTGGATCGCAACGCTGCACTGGAGCGCCTGCAGGCCAGCAAACGCCTGAAGTCATCGGCATTCAACCAGGTCGCACTCAAGGCGTTGCCGGATACCAAGGCCGAACAGGAGCAACTGTTCCGTCGAGTGCGGGGTTGGTTGAATCCGCAGAACCCCGCGGACTGACAGACCGAGGCGCCTTCATCGCGGGCAAGCCACACTCCCACAGGTTTTATGCCGATCACAAAATTGCGGACGACATGAACCTGTGGGAGCGAGCTTGCTCGCGATAGCGGTATCACTGGCGAAGCAAGTTTTCCAGGCTAGCGAAAATCCCGCCGCTCCCGAATCAGCGTATAGGCATTATGCAGTTCACGCGTTCGCTCGGTGGCCTCACGCACCTGCGTCGCCGTCGCACCACTGCCGGCAATCTTGTCCGGATGATGGCGACTGAGCAGGCGCCGGTATGCACGCTTGATCTGCGCCGGTTCAGTGGTGGCCGACACCCCCAAAAGCCTCAACGCGTCCTGATAACTTGGCACACTGTTGCCCAATGGCCGTTTCTGTGGCTCATAGTCGTGGGCCAACGCCTGCACCTGATGGGGGGTCCAGCCCAGCCATTTGCCCCATTGGCCGATCAATTGACGTTCACTGCTGCCGGCACGACCATCGGCCCAGACCATTCGCCAGCAGGCGCGCAACACACCTTCCGCCGCATGGGGCTGGGCACTCAGGCGACGCAGATAACCGCGCAGGCGGTCATTGCCCGATTTGCCACGATTGAACGCGGCAATCGCCCGACGCTGGGCCGGTTCGGACATTTCCAGCGAGCGCATTTCCGCCCGGGCCTGCTGGATGTGGCCATCCACCACCCGCCCGTCGCACTTCGCCAGACGTCCCAGTAGCACGAAGAGCAATTCATCGTTGCGCAGCACCGGACGACCACCAAGCTTTTCCAGCAAATGCCCCCAACTCTGCAGGTGCAAGCGCCGGTCCAGCGCCTGCCCCAACAACGCGCCGAGCATGGCCCCCGGAATGCTGGCTATGGCAAAGCCTGCTCCGGCTCCGATCAGAGTCCCTGGCCACAGCATCTCAGCGGCTCGCTTCTATTAATGTTTCAACTTCGGCCAGACGCTCGTGAGTGCCGACATCGACCCAGTGCCCCCTCAATTGCTCGCCGGTCACCTGCCCGTCAGCCATGGCCTTGCGCAACAGTGGAGCGAGCTTGAAGGCCCCCTCGGTGCAACCGTCGAACAACTGCGGATGCAACACGGCGATACCGCTGTAGGTCAAGGTGCCAGCCCCTGGTTGACCGTCGAGCACCCGCGTTTCTACCAGGCTGAAGTCCCCGGCCGGATGATGGGGCGGGTTGCCGACCAGCACCAGGTGCGCCAGGCCGTTGATGGGCTGATGCAGCACGCTGAAGTCGTAATCGGTCCAGATGTCGCCGTTGACCACGACAAACGCTTCATCCCCCAACAATGGCAACGCGCGGAAAATTCCGCCGCCGGTTTCCAGGGGTTCACCTTCGGCCGAGTACTGAATGCTCACGCCATAACGCGAACCATTGCCCAGATAGTCTTCGATCTGCTGACCGAGCCAGGCGTGATTGATCACAATGTCGGTGAAGCCGGCGGCGGCCAGTGCTCGCAGGTGATACTCGATCAGCGGCACGCCGCCTGCACGAACCAGCGGTTTTGGCGTAGTCAGGGTTAGCGGGCGCATGCGCTCGCCTTTGCCCGCGGCCAGAATCATTGCCTTCATGCTTTCACTCCGGCACGCAGACTGGCCAGCAATACATCCAGCTCGGCCAGTTCAGGGCGGCGCGCAATCACCGCGTCTATGTACGCAAAGAAACGTGGCACATCACCCAGGTAACGCGGTTTGCCGTCGCGATGGCAGATGCGCGCGAAAATGCCAATGACTTTCAGGTGACGTTGCACGCCCATCAAGTCGCTGGCACGCAGGAAGTCCTCGAAGTCGGGCTGAACCGGAATCCCGAGGGCACCCGCTTGCTGCCAGTAGCTTTCGAGCCAGCCGTGCACGCGCTCCTCGGGCCAGCTGAGGAATGCGTCCTTGAACAGGCAGGTCACGTCGTAGGTCACCGGGCCATACACCGCATCCTGGAAGTCCAGCACACCGGGATTGGGTTCGCTGAGCATCAGGTTGCGCGGCATGTAGTCGCGATGCACCAGGACTTTTGGCTGTGCCAGGGCGCTGTCGATCAACAGTTCGCTGACCTGCTGCCAGAGCACTTGCTGCGCCGCGTCCAGTTCGATGCCCAACTCGCGCTTCACGTACCACTCGGGGAACAACTCCAGCTCGCGACGAAGCAAGGCCACGTCATAGCTCGGCAGAGGCGCAACCATCGGCAGCTGCTGGAAAGCCAGCAACGCTTGCAGGGCATCCTTGAACAAATCGTCGGCGTTTTCGCTGTCGATCACGTCCAGATAGGTCTTGTTGCCCAGGTCATTGAGTAAAAGAAAGCCGCGCTCGAGGTCTTCGGCATAAATTTTCGGCACATTTATTCCGGATTTCGCCAGCAAAAAGGCGATATCCACGAAGGGTTTGCAGTTTTCCTGGGGCGGCGGCGCGTCCATCACGATGAAACTTTTGTCACCGCCTTCCCAGCGGAAATACCGCCGAAAACTCGCGTCGCTGCTGGCCGCAGTCAACGTGGCCGGGGGTACGACGCCCCAGCCCTGCTCGGCAAAAAGGGTCGCCAATTGTTCATCGAGCCAAACTTTCAGGTGTTGTAAGCGTACATCTTGATCAGGCATTGCAAGGGTCTCCGACGGCGCTAGCCGTCAAGCGGGTCATGCTTTATTATCCAGCATCTTTTTCAGACCATCGAGAGGCGTGCGGCCCACACCGCGGGCAGATGGCACGCAGGAAGCCCGGACTAATAAGATGGCATTGAAATCCCCCGCGTTTCGTAAAAAATTTCCGTTGTTGGTTACCGGCAGTTTGCTGGCGCTGCAACCCCTTGCCACTTCCTACGTGGTCGCCGCGGAACAGTTTGACTGCTCAGTCTCTGCTTCGGGTTCCTGGGACTGTGCGCCAAAGACGCCGGCGGCTGCATTGCCACCGCGTCCCGTCCATGACGGCAGCGCAGTTTCCGCCACCGGCGAAGCCCCGACCGAAAACGGTTCCAGCGAAGACGCCGACGCCAAGCCGGTGCTGGTCACCGAATCCAAAGGCCGTGGCCTGAAGTCGCGTAGCGCAGACTACAGTCACCTCGACTGGGTTCCCCGCGAGCAGCTTACCGCCGCACAATTGGCCGAAACCGGTCCTTATTGCTCCGGTTCCTATATCGAACCGATTCGTCCTGGCATGGATGACAAGACGGATAAAAGTGACGCTCCAACCTTTATCGGCGCAAAAGCCTCCCGCTATAAGCAGGATGAGCAAGTTGCGACCCTGGCCGGCGACGTTGTCATGCGTCAGGGCAGCATGCAGGTCGAAGCCGACGAAGCCAACCTGTATCAGGCCGAAAGCCGTGGCGAACTGAACGGCAACGTGCGCATTCGCGACAACGGTGCCCTGATCGTCGGCGACCACGCCGACGTGCAGCTCGACACCGGTGAAGCCAAGGTCGACAACGCCGAATACGTGATGCACAAATCCCGCATCCGCGGTAATGCGCTGTACGCCAAACGTGCCGAGAACGCGATCATCCGGCTCAAGGATGGTACGTACACCACGTGCGAACCGAACAGCAACGCCTGGCAGCTCAAGGGCAACAACATCACCCTGAACCCGGCCACCGGTTTCGGTACGGCGACCAACGTGACGCTGCGAGTCAAGGACATTCCGGTCCTGTACACGCCGTACATCTACTTCCCGATCGACGACCGTCGCCAGTCGGGCTTCCTGCCGCCGACCATCGGCACCGGCAGCGATACCGGCTTCATGCTGGTCACCCCGTACTACTTCAACCTGGCGCCGAACTACGATGCCACGTTGTACCCACGCTACATGGAAAAGCACGGCTTGTTGATGGAAGGCGAATTCCGCTACCTGACCAAGTCCAGCGAAGGCCAGTTCGGCGCGGCGTACCTCAACGACGAAAGCGACGAACGCGACAAGCAGAGCGACGCCGAAAAAACCCGCTACATGTACAACTGGCAGCACAAGGGTGGTCTCGACTCGCGAGTACTCACGCAAGTCGACTACACCAAGATCAGCGATCCGTATTACTTCCAGGATCTGCAGACCGACCAGATTGGCGTGAAAAGTGCTGACTTCGTAAACCAGCAAGGTTCCGTCAGCTATCGTGGCGACGACTATGTGGCTCGCGTGAACGCTCAGGCTTATCAACTGGCGACCGTATCGAACATTACGCCGTATGACCGCTTGCCAGAGATCACCTTTGATGGTGCGCTGCCGTATCATCCGAACGGTCTGAATTTTTCGTACAACACCGAAATCGTGCGGTTTGACCGAGATCTGCAGAAGGGCAATTACTCCGATGAAGACGGTAATGTAACCCCACGACTGGACACCAACGTTGTAGGCCTGGCACGCGCCACTGGTGACCGCCTGAATCTCGCGCCCGCCGTCAGCTTGCCGATGAACGCGACGTACGGCTTCCTGACACCGAAGCTCAAGTACCAGTACACCCAGTACCAACTGGACCTGGACAACACTGGCAAAGCTCAGATTGCCAGTCAGAACGCAGAACAGGACAGGCTCCAGGGAACATTCGACAGCAATCAGAACCGCGGCGTACCGATCGCCAGCATCGACAGCGGCCTGTACTTCGATCGCAATACCCAGTATTTCGGCACAAACTACCGCCAGACCCTCGAGCCGCGCCTGTTCTACCTGTACGTGCCTGAGGTCGACCAAGAAGATATCCCGGTATTTGATACCAGCGAATACACCTTCAACTACTCGTCGCTGTTCCGTGACAACCGTTTCTCCGGCTCCGACCGTGTTGGCGACGAGAACAAACTGTCCCTGGGTGTGACCAGCCGCTGGATCGAAGACAATGGCTTTGAACGCCAACGTATCAGCGTCGGCCAGGCCTTTTATTTCAAGGACCGCGAAGTTCAATTGCCGGGTATCGATGCAAAAACCCGCAAGGATACCCAAGCAAACGTTTCGCCTTACGCCCTGGAGTACGAATATCGCTGGAACCGAGATTGGCGTACCACCGCCGACTACAACTGGGACCCTGACAGCCGCAGCCCTCGCTCGGGCAGCGCGATGTTTCACTACCAGCCTGAAGACAACCCGAACAAGGTCATCAACGCCGGCTATCGCTATCGCAATGACCAGGTCCGTTATGACCAGAACACTGGTAAGTGGACCGTGGGTGGGGGTGATTACGGCGTCCCCGGCCAGCCTGGCTACGTGAAGGATTACTACAAGATCGAACAGCACGACTTCTCGGTGATCTGGCCGATCGTGCCGCAATGGAACGCCATCAGCCGTTGGCAGTATGACTACAACCGCAACCGTACCCTGGAAGCCTTCGGTGGCTTCGAGTACGACAACTGCTGCTGGAAACTGCGCCTGATCAACCGTTACTTTGTTTCCTATGACGAGTTCAGTCAGGAAGCACCGCAAAACGAAAAAGGCGACCATGGCGTCTTCCTCCAAATTGTTCTGAAGGGACTCGGCGGCCTGACTGGCGCCAAGGTAGAGAGCTTCCTCGACAAAGGCATTCAAGGTTATCGTGAACGTGAAGACCAAGCTTTCTGATTGTCTGCGCCCGCTGATGCTGGGCGCGCTGTTCCTGAGTACGGCGGCGAGCGCCGCCGTACAGTCCATCGATAAAGTGGTGGCCATCGTCGACAACGACGTGGTCATGCAGAGCCAACTGGACCAACGCGTTCATGAAGTTCAGCAAACCATTGCCAAGCGTGGCTCTGCCGTGCCGCCGGCCAGCGTGCTGGAGCAGCAGGTACTTGAGCGCCTGATCGTCGAAAACCTGCAATTGCAGATCGGCGAGCGTTCCGGCATCCGCATTACCGATGAAGAGTTGAACCAGGCTGTCGGCACCATTGCCCAGCGCAACAACATGTCGGTCGAGCAGTTCCGCGCCGCCCTGACTCGCGACGGCCTGTCCTACGACGACGCACGTGAGCAGATTCGCCGCGAAATGGTCATCAGCCGTGTACGCCAGCGTCGGGTTGCCGAACGCATTCAGGTCTCCGAGCAGGAAGTGAAGAACTTCCTGGCGTCGGACCTGGGCAAAATGCAACTGTCTGAAGAGTTCCACCTGGCCAACATCCTGATTCCTACGCCGGAAAGCGCCAACTCCGACGCGATTCAGAGTGCAGCCAAGCAGGCCGATGCGATTTACCAGCAGCTCAAGCAAGGCGCTGACTTCAGTCAGTTGGCGATCGCCAAGTCCGCCAGCGAAACCGCACTGGAAGGTGGTGACATGGGCTGGCGTAAAGCCGCTCAATTGCCGCCGCCGTTCGATCGCCTGCTGAGCACCATGCCGGTGGGCGATGTCACCCAGCCAATGCGCACCCCGGGCGGCTTCATCATCCTGAAGATTCTCGAAAAGCGTGGCGGCCAGACCCAGATGCGCGATGAAGTGCATGTGCGCCACATCCTGGTCAAACCGAGCCCGATCCGCGACGAAGCAAAAACCAAGGCCCTGGCTGACTCGCTCTACAGCCGTATCGAGGCTGGCGAAGACTTCGGCGAGCTGGCAAAAAGCTACTCGGAAGACCCGGGTTCCGCCCTCAACGGCGGCGATCTGAACTGGATCGACCCGAACGCACTGGTGCCCGAGTTCCGCGAAGTGATGGCCAGTACCCCGCAAGGTCAGCTGTCCAAGCCGTTCCAGACTCAATACGGCTGGCATGTCCTGGAAGTCCTTGGCCGTCGCGCCACCGACAGCACCACACAGGCTCGCGAGCAGCAAGCAATGACCGTTTTGCGTAACCGCAAATACGACGAAGAGCTGCAAACCTGGCTGCGTCAGATCCGTGACGAAGCGTACGTGGAAATCAAACTCCCTGGCGCCGACCAGGCAGCGCAGTGAAACCCCAACGTTTCGCGCTGACACCCGGCGAACCGGCCGGCATAGGTCCCGACCTGTGCCTGCTGCTCGCCTCGCAAGCCCAGCCTCACCCCCTGATTGCCATTACCAGCCGCGACCTGCTCATTGAGCGGGCCGCGCAACTGGGCGTGGCTGTCGATTTGCTGCCGGTCACACCGGACAACTGGCCGGATGCACCCGCGCCAGCCAACAGCCTGTATGTCTGGGATACACCGCTCAACGCCAAGGTCGTCGCCGGGCAACTGGACAAGGCCAACGCTGCCTTCGTACTGGAAACCCTGACCCGCGCCGGCCAAGGCTGCCTGAGCGGAGATTTCGCCGGCATGATTACCGCGCCGGTGCACAAAGGCGTGATCAACGAATCCGGCATCGCCTTTTCCGGGCATACGGAATTCCTCGCCGACCTGACCCACACCGCGCAAGTGGTGATGATGCTGGCCACGCGCGGCTTGCGCGTAGCCCTGGTGACCACTCACCTGCCCCTTCGCGAGATTGCCGATGCAATCACGCCGGAGCGTCTGGAGCGCGTCACGCGAATCCTGCACGCCGACCTGCAAAACAAGTTCGGCATCGCCCGGCCACGCATCCTGGTTTGCGGGCTCAACCCCCATGCCGGCGAAGGCGGACACCTGGGCCATGAAGAAATCGATATCATCGAACCCACATTAGAGCTCCTGCGCGGCGAGGGCATGGACCTTCGAGGCCCCCTGCCCGCCGACACTCTGTTTACCCCCAAATATCTGGAGCACTGCGATGCGGTGCTGGCGATGTACCACGACCAGGGCCTGCCGGTGCTGAAGTACAAAGGCTTCGGCGCGGCAGTCAACGTGACCCTCGGCTTGCCGATCATCCGCACATCGGTCGACCACGGCACCGCCCTGGACCTGGCCGGCAGTGGCAAGATCGACACCGGCAGCCTGCAAGTCGCCCTGGAAACCGCCTACCAGATGGCCGAGACCCGTTTATGACCGAGCAATACCAACACAAGGCGCGCAAACGCTTTGGCCAGAACTTCCTGCACGATGCCGGCGTTATCGACCGCATCCTGCGCTCCATTCATGCCAAGGCAGAAGACCGCCTGCTGGAAATCGGCCCGGGCCAGGGCGCACTGACCCAAGGCCTGCTCAGCAGCGGCGCGCAACTCGACGTGGTGGAGCTGGACAAGGACCTGATCCCGATTCTCAACCAGCAGTTTGCCGGCAAGAGCAACTTCAACCTGCATCAGGGCGATGCGCTGAAGTTCGACTTCAATAGCCTGAATGCCGCGCCTGGCAGCCTGCGCGTGGTCGGCAACCTGCCGTACAACATCTCCACGCCGCTGATTTTTCACCTGCTGCACAACTCGCACCTGATTCGCGACATGCACTTCATGCTGCAAAAGGAAGTGGTCGAGCGCCTGGCTGCCGGCCCTGGTGGTGGCGACTGGGGTCGCTTGTCGATCATGGTTCAGTACCACTGCCGGGTCGAGCACCTGTTCAACGTCGGCCCGGGCGCGTTCAACCCGCCGCCGAAAGTCGATTCGGCCATCGTGCGCCTGGTACCCCACGCGGTACTGCCACACCCGGCCAAGGATCACCGCCTGCTGGAACGCGTCGTGCGCGAAGCTTTCAACCAGCGCCGCAAAACCCTGCGCAACACTCTCAAGCTGCTGCTGAGCAATGCCGAAATCGAAGCAGCCGGCGTCGATGGCAGCCTGCGTCCCGAGCAACTCGACCTGGCCGCGTTCGTGCGCCTGGCCGACAAGCTCAGCGAACAAAAGCCTGCCGCTGACTGACAGGCGATGAGCGCTATCGGGTAGGACGCCACTCTGGTCTACTACCCGATACTTGGCCTAGACTGAACCCAACAGCTACGCCCCGCGTCCCGCTCCGTTTTTAAGGCCCCTTGCATGTCCGATCCTCGCTATCAGGTCGACGTCAGCGTCGTCACCCGCTATCTGGCAGAACAATCGCAACCCGAGCACGACCGCTTTGCCTTCGCCTACACCATCACCGTGCAAAACAACGGTGAAATGCCCGCCAAACTGCTTTCACGGCACTGGGTCATCACCGATGGTGACGGGCATGTCGAAGAAGTGCGCGGTGCAGGCGTAGTCGGCCAGCAACCGTTGATCGAGCCCGGCAAGAGCCACACCTACAGCAGCGGCACGGTCATGACCACCAAGGTCGGCACCATGCAAGGCACCTATCAGATGCTGTCCGACGACGGTAAACATTTCGATGCCATCATCGCGCCTTTCCGCCTGGCGGTGCCCGGAGCCCTGCACTGATGGCAACGTACGCTGTCGGTGACCTGCAAGGCTGTCTTCAGGCCCTGCAATGCCTGCTCAAACAAGTGGCGTTCGACCCGAAACGCGATCGTCTGTGGCTGGTGGGCGACCTGGTCAACCGCGGCCCGCAGTCGCTGGAAACCTTGCGCTTCCTCTACAGCATTCGCGAATCGCTGGTGTGCGTGCTCGGCAACCATGACCTGCACTTGCTGGCGGCCGGACGCAACATCGAACGCCTGAAGAAGGCCGATACCCTGCGCGAGATCATTGAAGCGCCGGATAGCGCCGAGTTGCTCGAATGGCTGCGCCAGCAAAAGCTGATGCACTACGACGAACAGCGCAACGTTGCACTGGTCCATGCCGGCATTCCACCGCAGTGGTCGCTGCGCAAGGCCTTGAAATGTGCCGCCGAAGTCGAGGCTGCCTTGCGTGACGACAACCTGTTGCCGCCCTACCTCGATGGCATGTACGGCAACGATCCGGCGAAATGGGACAACGACCTCAAAGGCGTGACGCGCCTGCGGGTGATCACCAACTATTTCACCCGCATGCGTTTCTGCACCGCCGAAGGCAAACTCGACCTCAAGAGCAAGGAAGGCCTCGATACCGCACCACCTGGCTACAAACCCTGGTTCCAGCACAAGGAACGCAAGACCAAGAACCTGAAAATCATTTTCGGTCACTGGGCAGCACTGGAAGGCAACGTCGAAGAGCCGGGTATTTCGGCGCTCGATACAGGCTGTGTCTGGGGCGGCGCCCTGACCCTGATGGACGTCGACAGCCTTGAGCGCCTGTCCTGCAAATGCGACGAACACGGCCATGCCGTGCCGCCAGTCGCCTCATCCATTCCCCAAACATCACCAGCCAGCGCCCCGCGCTAGACTGCCCATTCAGCCGAGCCACAGGAGCCCGCCATGAGCGAATTCAAACGTATTCCCCCGGAACAGGCCCAAGCCCTGCGCGAACAAGGCGCAGTGGTGGTCGACGTCCGCGACCCGGCCACTTTTGCCGCCCTGCACATCGCAGGCTCCAAGCATCTGGACAACCATTCCCTGCACGCTTTCATCCAGGGTGCCGACCTCGATGCACCGACCGTGGTGGTCTGCTATCACGGCAATTCCAGCCAGGGCGCGGCCGCTTACCTGATCAGCCAGGGCTTCTCCGACGTCTACAGCATGGATGGCGGATTCGAGTTGTGGCGTACGACGTATCCTGCGGAAACGGCGCAAGGCACCACTGAATAATTTTTTTGTAACGTTGCAGGCCCCGGCTCCCGCGGGCTAGCGCGGTGGCAGACGAACGGTCTGCCACAACTAATTACGTATCTCGCCTTTACCTCCCGAATTCCCAACTATCCTTAAGCCCAGGCCATCCAAAACAGGGGAGAGCCGGTACACCGGCGCACGGGTCATCGGGAGTAGCTTTCGGAGTAGTCAGCTCCGGGAGAGTTCTGGGGGGTAAACAGCAATCGCCTGTTCGGTTGCTGCCAGCATCGACTGAGTGATCCGGCGTCGGCTCCACGTATCGAGCGAGGTGACGTCATGAGTATCTTTAGCCACTTCCAACAACGCTTCGAGTCCACACGCCAGGAAGAACTCTCTCTGCAAGAGTATCTTGAGCTGTGCAAACAGGACCGCAGCGCCTACGCCTCCGCCGCCGAGCGTCTATTGCTGGCCATCGGTGAACCGGAACTGCTCGACACCTCGACCAACTCGAGACTGTCGCGCATCTTCTCCAACAAGGTCATCCGCCGCTATCCGGCCTTTGAAGACTTCCACGGGATGGAAGAATGCATCGACCAGATCGTGTCGTATTTCCGCCATGCCGCTCAGGGCCTGGAAGAGAAGAAACAGATCCTGTACCTGCTCGGCCCTGTCGGTGGCGGTAAATCGTCCCTGGCCGAGAAGCTCAAGCAACTGATAGAAAAAGTGCCCTTCTATGCAATCAAGGGCTCGCCGGTTTTCGAGTCGCCCCTGGGTCTTTTCAACGCCACCGAAGATGGCGCGATCCTCGAGGAAGACTTTGGCATTCCACGGCGCTACCTCAACACCATCATGTCGCCATGGGCGACCAAACGCCTGGCCGAATTCGGTGGCGACATCAGTCAGTTCCGCGTGGTCAAACTCTACCCGTCGATCCTCAACCAGGTCGCTGTGGCCAAGACCGAACCTGGCGACGAAAACAACCAGGACATCTCGGCGCTGGTGGGCAAGGTCGATATCCGCAAACTGGAGGAATTCCCGCAAAACGACGCCGACGCCTACAGCTACTCGGGCGCCCTGTGCCGGGCCAACCAGGGCCTGATGGAATTCGTCGAAATGTTCAAGGCACCGATCAAGGTGCTGCACCCACTGCTGACCGCCACCCAGGAAGGCAACTACAACAGTACCGAAGGCCTCGGCGCAATTCCGTTCACCGGGATCCTGCTGGCGCACTCCAACGAATCGGAGTGGCACACCTTCCGCAACAACAAGAACAACGAAGCCTTCATCGACCGGATCTACATCGTCAAAGTCCCGTACTGCCTGCGGGTCAGCGACGAAGTGAAGATCTACGACAAGCTCTTGTTCAACAGCTCGCTGGCCAAGGCCCATTGCGCACCCGACACCCTGAAGATGCTGGCCCAGTTCACCGTGCTCTCGCGCCTCAAGGAGCCGGAAAACTCCAACATCTACTCGAAGATGCGCGTGTACGACGGCGAGAACCTCAAGGACACCGATCCGAAAGCCAAGTCGATCCAGGAATACCGCGACAATGCGGGCGTCGACGAAGGCATGAACGGTCTGTCGACCCGCTTCGCGTTCAAGATCCTGTCGAAAGTGTTCAACTTCGACCCGCACGAAATTGCCGCCAACCCGGTGCACCTGCTCTACGTGCTTGAACAACAGATCGAGCAGGAACAGTTCCAGGCCGAAACCCGCGAACGCTATCTGCGCTTCCTCAAGGAGTACCTGGCACCGCGCTACATCGAATTCATCGGCAAAGAGATCCAGACCGCCTACCTCGAGTCCTACAGCGAGTACGGCCAGAACATCTTCGATCGTTATGTGCTGTACGCCGACTTCTGGATCCAGGACCAGGAATACCGCGACCCGGAAACCGGCGAAATCCTCAACCGCGTAGCGTTGAACGAAGAACTGGAGAAAATCGAAAAACCGGCCGGCATCAGCAATCCGAAGGATTTCCGCAACGAAATCGTCAACTTCGTACTGCGCGCCCGGGCCAACAACAACGGCAAGAACCCGACCTGGCTCAGCTACGAAAAACTGCGGGTGGTCATCGAGAAGAAAATGTTCTCCAACACCGAGGACCTGCTGCCGGTCATCAGCTTCAATGCCAAGGCCAGCAAAGAGGACCAACAGAAACACAACGACTTCGTCACACGGATGGTCGAGCGGGGCTACACCGACAAACAGGTACGACTGCTGTCCGAGTGGTACCTGCGGGTCAGAAAATCACAGTAACCCGCTGCCGGTCAGACCGGTTGTCGTCAGCCAGAGGCCTGTGTACGCGTTTTCTGTTACACAGACCTCTGGAAGGTGTTCGAAAGTCAGTAGCGAGGTACAGGCAGCATCCAAAAGCGCTTGGGGGAGCGTGAACATCCCTTGGCACCGGTCCGATGCTGCATAACCGCTCGCCCCTTTCAGGACAGCTTCTAAGGAGCAGTCATGAGCTATGTGATCGACCGACGTCTCAATGGCAAGAACAAGAGCACGGTGAACCGCCAGCGTTTTCTGCGGCGCTACCGTGATCACATCAAGAAGGCTGTCGAAGAGGCGGTCAGCCGGCGCTCCATTACCGATATGGAACACGGCGAACAAATCAGCATTCCCGGCCGCGACATCGACGAGCCGGTGCTTCATCACGGTCGCGGTGGCAAGCAGACGGTCGTGCACCCGGGCAACAAGGAATTCACCAGCGGCGAACATATCGCCCGCCCACCGGGAGGCGGTGGCGGCCGAGGCCCCGGCAAGGCGGGCAATTCCGGCGAGGGGATGGACGAATTCGTCTTCCAGATTACCCAGGAAGAGTTCCTCGAGTTCATGTTCGAGGACCTCGAACTGCCCAACCTGGTCAAACGCAACCTGACCGGCACCGACACCTTCAAGACCGTGCGCGCAGGGATCAGCAACGAGGGCAACCCGTCGCGGATCAACATCATCCGCACCCTGCGCTCAGCCCATGCCCGGCGCATCGCCCTGTCCGGCAGCAGCCGCGCAAAACTGCGTGAAGCCAAGGAAGAACTTCTGCGACTCAAGCAAGAAGAACCGGACAACTTCGGCGATATCCAGGAAATCGAAGCAGAAATCGAAAAACTCAGCGCACGCATTCACCGTATACCGTTTCTCGACACCTTCGACCTCAAGTACAACCTGCTCATCAAACAGCCCAACCCCAGTTCCAAGGCCGTGATGTTCTGCCTGATGGACGTGTCCGGCTCGATGACCCAGGCGACCAAGGACATCGCCAAGCGCTTCTTCATCCTGCTGTACCTGTTTCTCAAACGTAACTACGACAAGATCGACGTCGTGTTCATCCGCCACCACACCAGCGCCCGCGAAGTGGATGAAGAGGAGTTTTTTTACTCCCGGGAAACCGGCGGCACCATCGTCTCCAGCGCCTTGAAACTGATGCAGGAGATCATGGCCGAGCGTTATCCGAGCAACGAGTGGAACATCTACGCCGCCCAGGCCTCAGACGGTGACAACTGGAACGACGACTCTCCGATCTGCCGCGACATCCTGATCAACCAGATCATGCCATTCGTGCAGTACTACACTTACGTTGAGATCACCCCGCGCGAACACCAGGCCCTATGGTTCGAGTACGAGCGCATCGCCGAAGCCTTTTCCGATACATTTGCCCAGCAACAACTGGTCTCGGCCGGGGATATCTATCCGGTCTTCCGTGAACTCTTCCAGCGCAGGTTAGTGACATGACCGCCAAAGAGCAGAAACGCCAACCCATTTCCACCGGCTCCGAATGGACGTTCGAGCTGATCCAGGCCTACGACCGCGAAATCAGTCGTATTGCGGCCGGTTACGCGCTCGATACGTATCCCAACCAGATCGAAGTGATCACCGCCGAACAGATGATGGACGCCTACGCCTCGGTCGGTATGCCGCTGGGTTATCACCACTGGTCCTATGGCAAGCACTTCCTCAGCACCGAAAAGTCCTACACCCGCGGCCAGATGGGGCTGGCGTACGAGATCGTGATCAACTCCGACCCATGCATCGCCTACCTGATGGAAGAAAACACCATCTGCATGCAGGCGCTGGTGGTGGCCCATGCCTGCTACGGGCACAACAGCTTTTTCAAAGGCAATTACCTGTTCCGCACCTGGACCGACGCCAGTTCGATCATCGATTACCTGGTGTTTGCCAAGCAGTACATCATGCAGTGCGAAGAACGCCACGGTATCGACGCGGTCGAGGATCTGCTCGACTCCTGCCATGCGCTGATGAACTATGGTGTCGACCGCTACAAACGCCCTTATCCGATCTCCGCGGAGGAAGAACGTCGCCGGCAAAAGGACCGGGAAGAACATTTACAGAAACAGATCAACGATCTGTGGCGCACCATTCCCAAGGGCGCGGACAAGTACAGCGACAAGGACAACGCACGCTTCCCCGCCGAACCCCAGGAAAACATCCTGTACTTCATCGAAAAACATGCACCGCTGCTGGAGCCATGGCAGCGGGAAATCGTGCGTATCGTGCGCAAGATCGCCCAGTATTTTTATCCACAGCGTCAGACCCAGGTCATGAACGAGGGTTGGGCCACGTTCTGGCACTACACACTGATGAACGACCTGTACGACGAAGGCCTGGTCACCGACGGCTTCATGATGGAGTTCCTGACGTCCCACACCAGCGTGGTGTTCCAGCCTGGCTTCGATAGCCCCTACTACAGTGGCATCAACCCCTACGCCCTGGGGTTTGCCATGTACCGCGACATCCGCCGCATGTGCGAAGAGCCTACGGAAGAAGATCGCCGCTGGTTCCCTGACATTGCCGGTACCGACTGGCTGGCAGCCATCAAGTTCGCCATGAGCAGTTTCAAGGATGAGAGCTTCATCCTGCAGTACCTGTCGCCCAAGGTGATCCGCGACCTGAAGCTGTTCAGCATTCTCGATGACGACCAGAAGGACGACCTGCTGGTGCCCGCCATTCACGACGAAGGTGGCTACCGCATCATCAGGGAAACCCTCGCGGCACAATACAACCTGGGCAATCGCGAGCCCAACGTGCAGATCTACAGCATCGACCGTCGCGGTGACCGCTCCCTGACCCTGCGTCACCAGCAGCACGACCGCAAACCACTGGGGGATTCGACCGAAGAAGTGCTCAAACACCTGCACCGCCTCTGGGGCTTCGACATTCACCTGGAAACCCTGCAAGGCGATCAGGTCATGAAAACCCACCATGTGCCGCCCAGAAGCGAGCACAGCGAAGGTGATTACGGCCGCCTGGACCTGGCCGTCATCCATCTTTGATCCGGTTTGTGCCTCCGAAAGCTCGATGCAACGGTTATCCTGTCGAGCTAACGGAGGTTTTTTATGCGTATTTATAAAGTCGGCGGTGCGGTACGTGATCGCCTGCTGGGCAAACCGGTTACCGATATCGACTGGGTTGTGGTCGGCGCTACCACCGAAGAAATGCTCGCCAAGGGCTTTCGCCCGGTGGGCGCGGACTTCCCGGTGTTCCTTCATCCCAAAAGCGGTGAGGAATACGCCCTCGCCCGCACCGAGCGCAAAAGCGGACGCGGTTATGGCGGGTTCACTTTTCACGCCAGCCCTGAAGTCACCCTCGAAGAAGACCTGATCCGCCGCGACCTGACCATCAATGCCATGGCCGAGGACGATCAGCAGAACCTGACCGACCCGTACCACGGCCAGCGCGATCTTGAGGCACGCCTGCTTCGCCATGTTTCCCCGGCATTTGCCGAAGATCCACTCAGGGTCCTGCGTGTTGCCCGCTTCGCGGCGCGTTACGCGACGCTGGGTTTTACCGTTGCCCCGGAAACCCTGGCGCTGATGCGCCAACTCAGCGAGTCAGGCGAACTTGAAGCGCTGACCCCCGAGCGCAGCTGGAAGGAAATTTCCCGCGCCCTGCTGGAGGATCAGCCACAGGTATTTGTTGAGGTTCTGCGCGCATGCGGCGCACTCAAGGTTCTGATGCCCGAGGTCGACGCGCTGTTTGACGTACCGCAACCACCCGCCCATCACCCGGAAATCGATACAGGTGTACATACCCTGAGCGTGTTGCAGCAAGCCGCACTACACAAACAGCCACTCACCGTGCGCTGGGCGTGCCTGCTGCACGACCTGGGCAAGGGACTGACGCCAGAGGATGAATGGCCGCGACACATTGCCCACGAGTTCAAGGGCCTGAAGTTGATCAAAGCGGTCAATGAACGTTTCAAGGTGCCGAGGGACTGCCAGGAACTGGCGCTGCTGGTGGGCGAGTACCACACCCATGGGCATCGCGCCCTTGAGCTGAAGCCATCGACATTGCTGGAGTTGTTGCAAAGCTTCGACATTTACCGTCGGCCACAGCGGTTCGAGGAGTTCATCGCCGCCTGCGAGATGGATGCGCGTGGACGCAAAGGGCTGGAAGAAAGAAGTTACCCACAGGCAGATTACTTGCGCGGCGCGGCAACTGCGGCGCGTAGCGTGGCGGTTCAGCCGTTGCTGGAGAAAGGCTTCAAGGGGCCGGAGTTGGGGAAGGAGATCAAGCGCGAGCGGCTCAAGGCGCTGAAGGCTTACAAAGAGGCGACGTCTGCCTGAAAAGCTTCGCGAGCAAGCCCGCTCCCACAGGAATTGCATCGTACCTGTGGGAGCGAGCCTGCTCGCGAAGACGTCAGTAAGGTCACAACAAACCTGAAGGTGTCAGCTGTTCACCGCGCCATTCGAACGCTACTGGCGCCAACACCTGATCGATCTGCGCTTCAGCCCACAAAGTCGCAAAACTCTTGCCTGCGCCCGGGTGCACGCGATCCGGCGCTATCAACGACAACGGCCACAGAACGAACGCATTTTTCAGAATTTCTGCCCGCGGCAAGATCAAGCCATCGAAATTGCCCACCTGGTCACCGAACAACAATACGTCGATATCCAGCGGCAAACCTCGGCGATCCGGTGCGTAACGACCGTTATCCGCCTCAATGAACTTCAATCGACGATCAAGTTCCATCAGCGGCAGATCGGTATACGCCGACACCACGAAATTGAAGAACGGCCCGCTCTTGATGCCCACCGGCTGGCTTTCGAACACCGCCGAACAGCGGATATCGACAAGGAATGCCGCCAGAGCATCGAGTCCCGCCCGCAAATGGGTTTCACGCTCGATATTGCTACCGAGCCCGAGGTACACCTGAGTCAGCGACATCCGCGCTCGATCTCCACGCCCACACCGCCGGTGGCCGCCGGGACGGCCCCGGGCTTGGTCAGCTTAAGGCGCATCCAGGTGATCTTGAATTCGCTCATCAGCACTTCAACCAGGCGCTCGGCAAAGGTTTCCACCAACTGGAATTGCGCCTGCTCGGCAAACGCCTGGATGCGCGAGGAAACACTGGCGTAGTCGAGCGCCAGGGTCAGGTCATCACCGGCTGCGGCCGGGCGATTATCCCAGGCGAAACTCAGGTCAAGACGCAAGCACTGTCGGATGCCTCGCTCCCAGTCGTAGGCACCAATCACCGTGTCGACTTCCAGGCCCTCGATAAACACTCTGTCCAAGCACTTCTCTCCGCTACACGACAAGGGCGCAATGCGCCGTTAGAATCAGGGCTTCCTCGCCCGGAATAGTTAGCATGTTTTGGTTATTGGCGATCCTCGCCTACCTGCTCGGCTCTCTGTCCTTTGCCATTTTGCTCAGCCGCATGACCGGTAACCCCGATCCGCGAATGAGTGGCTCGGGCAATGCCGGTGCCACCAACATGTTGCGCCTGGCCGGCAAGAAGCTCGCCATCCTGACCCTGCTCGGGGACCTTTGCAAAGGCCTGCTGCCGGTACTGATTGCGCGTCTTGCGGGTCTTTCGCAGCAGGAACAGGCCTGGATCGGCGTCTATGCCGTCATCGGCCATCTGTTTCCGTTGTACTTTCGCTTTCGCGGCGGCAAGGGCGTCGCCACCGCTGCCGGCATGTTGCTGGGACTGTACCCGCCCGCTGCCCTTCTGGCGGTCTGCACCTGGCTCTTGACGTTCTACCTGACCCGCACCAGCTCCCTGGCCGCCCTCATCGCCACACCGCTGACCTTGCCGTTGCTGGCCTGGCAAGAACCGGCCGCCCTGCTGCCCATGAGCACGCTCACCGGGCTGATCGTATGGCGTCATCGCGGCAATCTACGCGACCTGTTTGCCGGGCGCGAACGGCATTTCTAGCCGCCGGACATGAGCACCGCTCATCACAATGCGGTCAACTGCTCCATCGGCCAACGCGCCTGCACGCTGATCGCCAGGCTTTCCTGCTGACCGGCCTGCAAGCGCTGGCAGCCGGCAAAGGCAATCATCGCGCCGTTATCGGTGCAGAACTGCGCACGGGCATAAAACACATCGCCCTTCATGTCGCCGAGCATTTTCTCCAGGGAAGTGCGTAACGCCTTGTTGGCACTGACGCCCCCTGCAATCACCAGGCGCTTCATGCCAGCGGCCTTCAGGGCACGCTTGCACTTGATGGTCAAAGTCTCCACCACGGCCTGCTGGAATGCCAGCGCGATGTCGCAACGGGCTTGCTCTCCGTCGTCCCCGGCGTTGACGCACTGTTGCCAGGTGTTCAGCGCAAAGGTTTTCAGGCCACTGAAGCTGAAATCCAGGCCCGGACGGTCGCACATCGGCCGCGGGAAGACGAAACGCCCTGCAACGCCTTGTTCTGCAAGGCGAGCGATCTCCGGTCCGCCCGGATAATTGAGCCCCATCATCTTGGCCGTCTTGTCGAAGGCCTCGCCGGCGGCGTCATCCAGGGTCTCGCCCAGAAGCGTGTACTGACCGATTCCGTCGACCTGAACCAGTTGCGTGTGACCACCCGACACCAACAAAGCGACGAACGGAAATTCCGGCGGTTGCGACTCCAGCATCGGCGCCAGCAAATGGCCTTCCATGTGATGCACGCCAAGGGCCGGAATACCCCAGGCAAAGGCCAGCGCCTGAGCACAGGAAGCCCCTACCAGCAAGGCACCAACCAGGCCAGGACCCGCGGTGTAGGCGATCGCATCGATCTCGGTCGGCACGCAGTCGGCCTCGGCCAACACCTGACGAATCAAGGGCAGCATGCGTTTGACGTGATCGCGTGAAGCCAGCTCCGGCACCACGCCACCATAGGCACGGTGCAGGTCGATCTGACTGAACAACGCGTCGGCCAGCAGGCCGCGTTCACTGTCATACAATGCGACACCAGTTTCGTCGCAGGATGTTTCTAATCCCAGTACTAGCATGGGTTTGCGCCTTGTTTAGGCTGAATTCGAAGGCGCGCATAATAGTCGTCGCGTGATGCCCCTACCAGCGGTTTTCGATCAGAGGCTTTGCATTCCGAGCGTTGAGGGGTTAACATCCGCAACCCTTAAAAACCGACGTCTTCAAGTGCTCTTTTGCCGCGAGGATGTTGACCCCGGTAATGAATGAAGGTAGCTCTGGATGCCAGCCGTCAAAGTAAAAGAGAACGAACCCTTCGACGTAGCTCTGCGTCGTTTCAAGCGCTCCTGCGAAAAAGCCGGTGTACTGGCTGAAGTTCGTAGCCGCGAATTTTACGAGAAGCCAACTTCTGAGCGTAAGCGCAAAGCAGCAGCCGCTGTTAAGCGTCACGCCAAGAAAGTTCAGCGCGAACAGCGCCGCGCCGTTCGTCTGTACTAATACACAGACGATCGTAGCAAGCTTCTGCCAAGCCCGGCCCTCAGCCGGGCTTATGGCATTTGCGTAAAACGCTTGATGCTTCACTGTCAAAGCCGCAGACGCGACCGAGACAAATCTGCTTCACCGCGTCAGACCTGGCTCTTTTGCCAGCGGTGCACGTCTTTTCTGACGAGCCTTTCAAGGCTACTGACGAGCACACCCACTGATTCCTCTCACGACGATCAGCCCAAGGCACCTGCTTGCGTGCCAGATGATGAGCTATCCGGGGCCTTTGATTGGCCACAGCGGATTCAGCGCAACACATTCAAACAGTCGAATACTGATTGGCATTAACGTCAGTGGATTTTCGGCAGATACACTTCCCGACAGCGATTACGCAGACGACACTGGTCGAGCCGCACACTTTGCGCGCCTCAAACAATGACCGCGTTCGGTCGCCGTACGTTTCGGGTTCCTTTTCAGCGCAGATGACGAGAACGCCATGGCCGGGCTAATTCCCCAGAGCTTCATTGACGACCTTCTGAACCGCACCGACATCGTCGATGTGGTTAGCTCGCGCCTGCAATTGAAAAAGGCCGGCAAAAATCACACTGCCTGCTGCCCGTTCCACAAGGAAAAGACTCCGTCGTTCAGCGTCAGCCCCGACAAGCAGTTCTATTACTGCTTCGGCTGCGGCGCCGGCGGCAACGCCCTCGGCTTCATCATGGACCACGACAACCTGGATTTCGTCCAGGCTGTCGAAGAACTGGCCAAAGCCGCCGGCATGGAAATCCCCCGCGAAGAAAGCGGCCGGCCGCACAAACCGCGACAGCCGACCGATTCGCCGCTGTATCCGCTACTGAGCGCCGCTGCCGACTTTTATCGCCAGGCCCTCAAAAGCCACCCATCGCGCAAGGCCGCCGTGGAATACCTGAAAGGTCGCGGGCTGACCGGCGAAATCGCCCGGGACTTCGGCCTGGGCTTTGCTCCGCCTGGCTGGGACAACCTGTTCAAGCACTTGAGCAGCGATACCCTGCAACAAAAAGCCATGATCGATGCCGGCCTGCTGATCGAAAACGCCGAAAGCGGTAAACGCTACGACCGCTTCCGCGACCGCGTGATGTTTCCGATCCGCGACAGTCGCGGGCGCGTCATCGCCTTCGGCGGCCGGGTATTGGGCGACGACAAGCCGAAATACCTGAACTCCCCGGAAACCCCGGTTTTCCATAAAGGCCAGGAACTCTACGGCCTGTATGAAGCGCGCAAGACCAACCGCAACCTCGACGAGATCATCGTCGTCGAGGGCTACATGGACGTCATTGCCCTGGCCCAGCAAGGCCTGCGCAATGCCGTCGCGACCCTGGGCACCGCCACCAGCGAGGAACACCTCAAGCGGCTGTTTCGCGTCGTGCCCAGCGTGCTGTTCTGCTTCGACGGCGACCAGGCCGGCCGCAATGCGGCATGGCGGGCGCTGGAGGCGACACTTTCGAGCCTGCAGGACGGTCGTCGCGCACGCTTTTTGTTCCTGCCCGAAGGCGAGGACCCGGACACCCTGGTCCGCTCCGAAGGCACCGACGCCTTTCGCGCACGGATCAACCAGCACGCGCAGCCACTGGCCGATTACTTCTTCCAGCAACTGACGGAAGAAGCCGACCCGCGCTCGCTTGAGGGCAAGGCCCATATGGCCACCCTCGCCGCGCCGTTGATCGACAAAGTCCCGGGCGCCAACCTGCGCACCCTGATGCGTCAGCGCCTGAGCGAAATCACCGGCCTGAGCGGTGAAGCGGTCAGTCAGCTGGCACAAAGCGCCCCGCAAGAAGCACCGCCGGCCTACGACCCGGGCATCGATTACGACGCGATGCCCGATTACAGCGACTATCATCAGCCGCAGGCACAGGAAATGTATGTGCCGCAGCAGGAATGGACGCCGAAGAAACCCGGTGCAGGAGGCAAGAAATGGGACAAGAAACCGTGGGACAAGAATGGCAAACGGGGCGGTGATCGTGATCAACCCCGCGCGCCACGGGTGCCCGCCGCCGTAGAACCGCCAACCCTCGCCGCCTTGCGCACGTTGCTGCATCACCCGCAACTGGCCGAAAAAGTCGAGGATGCCGGGCACTTCGCCGCCGAGGATCACACCAACACGCAATTGCTGGTGGCGCTGCTCGAAGCTGTACAGAAGAATCCCAAGCTAAACTCAATTCAACTGATTGCGCGTTGGCACGGCACAGAACAAGGCCGCTTGCTCAAGGCCTTGGCGGAAAAGGAATGGCTGATTGATGGAGATAACCTTGAACAACAGTTTTTCGACACCATTACTAGCTTGTCAGCCCGCCAACGCGAGCGAAACCTGGAACAACTTCTGCGAAAAGCGCGTCAAAGCGAATTGACCAGCGAAGAGAAAAATCAACTGCGCGACCTCTTGAGTCGCAATGTTTCCGCATCAAACCCGACCTCAACTGGCGCGTGAGGTCATAGCTCAGGTATAATCCTCGGCTTGTTTTTTGCCCGCCAAGACCTTCAGTGGATAGGGTGTTATGTCCGGAAAAGCGCAACAGCAGTCTCGTATCAAAGAGTTGATCACACTTGGTCGTGAGCAGGGCTACCTGACTTACGCGGAGGTCAACGACCACCTGCCGGAGGATATTTCAGATCCGGAACAGGTGGAAGACATCATCCGCATGATCAATGACATGGGGATCAACGTATTCGAGGTTGCGCCAGATAAGGATTCCCTTATGCTGGCCGACGCCGATACCGACGAAGCCGCAGCCGAAGAGGCCGCTGCAGCGTTGGCTGCGGTCGAGACCGACATTGGTCGCACTACCGACCCGGTGCGCATGTACATGCGCGAAATGGGTACGGTGGAGCTCCTCACGCGTGAAGGCGAAATCGAAATCGCCAAGCGTATTGAAGAGGGCATCCGTGAGGTGATGAGCGCAATCGCGCACTTCCCTGGCACGGTTGATCATATTCTCTCCGAGTACACCCGCGTCACCACCGAAGGTGGTCGCCTGTCCGACGTTCTGAGCGGTTATATCGACCCGGACGACGGCATCGCGCCGCCTGCGGCAGAAGTGCCGCCGCCGATTGACGCGAAAGCCGTCAAGGCGGATGACGATTCCGACGACGAAGAGGGTGAAGCCTCCGATGACGAGGAAGAAGCCGAAAGCGGTCCGGATCCGATCATCGCTGCACAGCGTTTTGGCGCTGTGGCCGATCAGATGGAAATCACCCGCAAGGCGCTGAAAAAGCACGGTCGCAACAACAAGGCAGCGATTGCCGAGCTGTTGGCCCTGGCCGAGCTGTTCATGCCGATCAAACTGGTGCCGAAGCAATTCGAAGGCCTGGTCGAGCGTGTTCGCAGCGCCCTGGATCGCCTGCGTCAGCAAGAGCGCGCAATCATGCAGCTCTGCGTTCGTGATGCGCGCATGCCGCGTGCCGACTTCCTGCGCCAGTTCCCGGGCAACGAAGTCGACGAAAGCTGGAGTGATGCCCTGGCCAAAGGCAAAGGCAAATACGCTGAAGCCATTGGTCGTCTGCAGCCGGACATCATCCGTTGCCAGCAGAAGCTGACCGCGCTGGAAACCGAAACCGGTTTGACCATCGCCGAGATCAAGGACATCAACCGTCGCATGTCGATCGGTGAGGCCAAGGCCCGCCGCGCGAAGAAAGAGATGGTTGAAGCCAACTTGCGTCTGGTGATCTCCATCGCCAAGAAGTACACCAACCGTGGCCTGCAATTCCTCGATCTGATCCAGGAAGGCAACATCGGCTTGATGAAAGCGGTAGACAAGTTCGAATACCGTCGCGGCTACAAATTCTCGACTTATGCCACCTGGTGGATCCGTCAGGCGATCACTCGCTCGATCGCCGACCAGGCCCGCACCATCCGTATTCCGGTGCACATGATCGAGACGATCAACAAGCTCAACCGTATTTCCCGCCAGATGTTGCAGGAAATGGGTCGCGAACCGACCCCGGAAGAGCTGGGCGAACGCATGGAAATGCCTGAGGACAAGATCCGCAAGGTATTGAAGATCGCTAAAGAGCCGATCTCCATGGAAACCCCGATCGGTGATGACGAAGACTCCCATCTGGGCGACTTCATCGAAGACTCGACCATGCAGTCGCCAATCGATGTTGCAACCGTTGAGAGCCTTAAAGAAGCGACTCGCGAAGTACTGTCCGGCCTCACTGCCCGTGAAGCCAAGGTATTGCGCATGCGTTTCGGTATCGACATGAATACCGACCACACCCTTGAGGAGGTTGGTAAGCAGTTCGACGTGACCCGTGAGCGGATTCGTCAGATCGAAGCCAAGGCGCTGCGCAAGCTGCGCCACCCGACGAGAAGCGAGCATCTGCGCTCCTTCCTCGACGAGTGATCACAGAACCCCCGGCCCAGGCCGGGGGTTTTGCTTTGTACAGATTAAATCCCCCTGCTTCCCCCCTCCGCCCTGTAGCCGTCTACACTCGAAACATTCCCCCGAGCCATAACGAGACCGTTATGCCCAGACTGCCGACCGTGCTTTTTTTGCTGTCGCTGATGACCTGGACCGCAACGGCTGGCGCGCTGACTCTCACTGACGAAGAACGTAGCTGGCTGGCGGCTCACCCGGAATTGCGCCTGGGTGTCGATGCGTCATGGCCGCCCTTCGAGTTTCGTGACGATGAGGGCCGCTACCAGGGCCTTGCCGCGGATTACATTGAGGTCATCCGCAAAAGGCTGGCAACCCGGCTCACGCCCATCGAGCCGGTGAGCTGGACCGCCGTCCTGGAACAGGCCAAGAAGGGCAAGCTGGACCTGCTGCCGGGCATCATGTCGACCCCGGAACGCCAGAATTACCTGTCGTTCACCCGCCCCTATCTGGATTTTCCGATTGTCATCCTGGCCCATGTCGGAGGCCCTCAGCCACATAACCTAAAAGACCTGTACGGCCTGAAAATCGCCGTGGTGGAAAACTACGCCCCCCACGAACTGCTGCGCACCCACCATCCTGACTTGAACCTTGTGGCGATGCCCAACGTCAGTTCGGCGCTGCAGGCGCTGGCCATCGACGAAGTAGACGCAGTGGTAGGCGATCTGGCTTCCAGCGTCTGGAGCCTGCGCCAACTCAAGCTCGATGGGTTGTATGTCAGCGGTGAAACGCCCTATCGCTATCAACTGGCCATGGGTGTACCCCGCAACAACAAGATGCTGGTCGGCATTCTCGACAAAGTCCTGGCGGACATGAGCCCGGCTGAAATCAGCGCCATTCAGGAGCATTGGGTCGGTAACGTCCTCGATCATCGAACTTTCTGGAGTGACTTGCTGGTGTACGGCCTGCCCGGATTGCTGCTGCTGACTACCGTGCTGGCGGTGGTTATCCGCATCAACCGCCGCTTGAGCTCGGAAATCGCCCGCCGGGTCGACCTTGAACAGGAACTGCGCAGCAGCGAATACCACTACCGCGGCCTGGTGGAGAGCCTGTCGGCAATCGCCTGGGAAGCAAAAGTCACGGACTTCACCTACAGCTATGTATCGCCCCACGCCGAAGACCTTCTCGGTTATCCCCTGTCCCATTGGCTGATTCCAGGCTTCTGGCGCAACATCATTCACCCCGCCGACCTGACCCGAGCCCAGACCTTCTGCGATCACGAAGTACTGGCCGGGCGCGATCACCGCCTCGATTACCGGGTGATCACCGCCGACGGCCGCTGCCTGTGGGTGCGAGATATCGTCAGCCTGATCGAGCACGGGCATGAGCCGGTGCTGCGCGGCTTGATGATCGATATCACCGACGCCAAGCGCACTGAAGAAGCACTGCGCCTGTCGGAACAGAAATTTGCCTCCGTGTTCCAGCAATGCCCGGACATTCTGGTGATCGCGCGCCTGAGCGACGGTTGCCTGCTGGAGGTCAACGAAGCGTTCGAGGAGCAAATCGGCCTCAAGGCCGAGGACGTCATTGGCCAGACCGCCACCAACCTGAACATCTGGGGGATTCCCGGTGTCGGGCCGGGCCTGCTGCAACGCTTGCAGGCCGGCAGCATCCGCAACCTGGAAATGCCCTTTCGCCGCAGCAACGGCCAGGTGTTTACCGGCCTGATCTCCGCCGAACCGTTCGACCTCGACATGACACCGGCGCTGGTGGTCGTGGTGCGGGACATCACCCAACTCAAGGAAACCCAGCAACAGCTGCAAACGTCCGAAGAAAAATTCGCCAAGGCCTTCCACGCCTCCCCCGACGGTTTGCTGCTGTCACGGCAAAGCGATGGCTTGCTGTTGGAGGTCAACGACGGTTTTAGCCGCATCACCGGGTTCAACAGCGCCATGTCGGTGGATCGTTCGGCGCTGGACCTGGGGATCTGGGTCAACCTCAATGAACGCAAGCAAATGCTCGATCTGCTGCGCCGCGATGGTTTTGTCCGCGACTTCAGCTGCCATATCCGCCGCAGCGACGGGCAGATCCGACTCTGTGAAGTATCCAGCCGACCACTGCCGATTGGCGATGACGACTGCATGCTGACAATCGCCCGGGACATCACCGAGCGGCACCTGATGCAGGAAAAACTGCAACAGGCCGCCACCGTGTTCGAAAGCACCGCCGAAGGCGTGTTGATCACCGATACCCAACAGCACATCAGCGCGGTCAACCGTGCTTTCACCGAAATCACCGGTTACAGCGAAAGCGAAGCCCTGGGCCACACGCCACGCCTGCTCGCCTCGGGCCTGCATGACAGCGCGTTCTACGCGGCCATGTGGCATCAATTGACCGCCGAAGGCCACTGGCAAGGCGAGATTTCCAACCGACGCAAGAATGGCGAGCTGTATCCAAGCTGGCTGACCATCAGTGCCGTGCGCAACCGGGAGAACTTCATCACCCACTTTGTCGCGGTGTTCGCCGACATTTCCAGCCTCAAGCACGCCCAAGCCAAACTCGACTACCAGGCACACCACGACCCGCTGACCGGCCTGCCGAACCGCACGCTGTTCGAAAGCCGTCTGCTGACGGCGCTCAACAGCCAGCAGGAAAACGGCGGCCAGGGCGCGGTGCTGTTCCTCGACCTCGACCGCTTCAAACACATCAACGACAGCCTCGGCCACCCGGTCGGCGACCTGCTGCTCAAGGGCATTGCCGTGCGCCTCAAGGAACAGTTGCGTGACATCGACACCGTGGCGCGCCTGGGGGGTGACGAATTCATTATCCTGCTGCCAGGCCTGCAACAATCCAGCGATGCCGACCACATCGCCACCAAACTGCTCAACTGTTTCGCCGCGCCGTTCCAGGCCGGTGAACACGAGTTTTTCATCAGCGCCAGCATCGGCACCAGCCTCTATCCGAAGGATGGCTGCGACGTTGCCACACTGATCAAGAACGCCGACGCCGCGATGTACCGCTCCAAGGCCAAGGGCCGCAACCGTGTCGAAAGCTACACCCGCGACCTCACCGCCCAGGCCAGCGAACGCGTGGCGCTGGAACACGAACTGCGCCGTGCCATCGAGCGCAACGAGTTGCGCCTGTGCTACCAACCGAAAATCAGCCTCGAAGACTACAGCCTGGTCGGCGCCGAAGCCCTGATCCGCTGGCACCATCCGACCTTTGGCGACGTGCCGCGGGAACACTTCATCCCGCTGGCCGAAGAAAACGGCATGATCCTGCAAATCGGCGACTGGGTCCTGGAAACCGCCTGCCGGCAGATGGCCGAATGGCACCGGCTGTACGAAAATCCCGGCCCGCTGTCGGTCAACCTGGCCGGTGCCCAACTACGCCAACCCAACCTGCTGGGTCGCATCGAACAGTTGCTCAAGGACAACGGTCTCAACCCTGGTTTCCTGCAACTGGAAATCACCGAAAACTTCATCATGAGCCAGGCGGAAGAAGCGCTGGCGGTATTGCATCAACTCAAACAACTGGGCGTGCAACTGGCCATCGATGACTTCGGTACCGGCTACTCGTCCTTGAGTTACCTCAAGCGCCTGCCGCTGGACATTCTCAAGATCGACCAGTCCTTCGTCCGCGGCCTGCCGGACGATCCCCACGACGCGGCGATCGTCCGCGCCATCATCGCCCTCGGACGCAGCATGCAGTTCACCGTGATTGCCGAAGGAGTCGAGACCCACGCGCAACAGCAATTCCTCGCCGCCGAAGGCTGTGAACAAATCCAGGGCTACATCGTCAGCCTGCCCCTACCCCCCGACGAATTTGCCGCAACGTTTCTTCGTACAGCAGTAAAGGCTTTTTCGGATAGCACAGTCGCAAAACCGTCGCTATAATCCGCGACCTACTGAGGGCCTATAGCTCAGTTGGTTAGAGCAGAGGACTCATAATCCTTTGGTCCACGGTTCAAGTCCGTGTGGGCCCACCAAACAAGAAAGCCGCGCAATGCGCGGCTTTTTCGTGCCTGGCGTTTAGTTTTGTTTACTTAAGCTCTCGCTTTATCGGATGACGCCCGCAGACCTTGTAGGCAAACTCCGAATCTTCTATTTGGGCACTTTGCCGCCTTGTTGCCCTTTTCTTCGACGGGATAGTCTCCGGACGTCGCTGACCATTCAGCGATCGGGCTTGGAAACCCGCCGAACTCTAGCCGCAACAGCGCCCTCATCACGATTGCTTGTATTGTGTGATCCTGAGTTATGACGGCTGTGCGTGGGACGCCTTCGGGCGTGCCGGTTCCTAGGTTCCCGGTTTTCCAACCTGCGTACAGCCGTCACCCATTCGCTTGGAAACGATTGTGGCGGCTCCTAGAACCCAGGAGTAAAACCATGACTGAAGCAGATTCACCCGCACCCTCAGACCTGAAAACCGCCGGCTTCACACCCTTCCTGTACCTCTCGGATCAACCTCTGTTCCACGTCTGCCGCAACGTCCCCATCGCCGACGCTCTGGCCCAAGCCTCCGACCTGCTGTTCCTCGCCAAGTCCCTCATCGTGGACGCCGCCTACTCCCAAGACTCCGACCGCCACGCCAGGGCCGCGCATTACCTGACGACGATGAGCAAAGCGGTGATTGATGATGTGGTAAAGGTGCTGACGCGCCGGCCTGTTCAAATGAGAAAGGAAGCAGACCCATCGAAAAACACATAATCACGACAAAGTTGATAATTCCCAAAAAGGGACCTATCGTTCCCTTTTTGGGACTTATAGAACCGACCATGCCTGCCATCCCGCTAAGCGATGCTCTCTTTACTGCCACCCAGCAAAAAGTGCTGGGCATGTTGTATGGCAAACCGGATCAGAGCTTCTATGCCAATGAAATATCCCGCTGGGCGCAGGTCGGCAAGGGCAGCCTGATGCGTGAGCTCGAGCGTCTGCATAGCGCAGGCATTCTCACCATGAGTCGACGGGGTAATCAGACGCACTACCAAGCCAACCCTGAGTGCCCCATCTATGCAGAACTGCTTGGGATAGTGCGTAAGACTTTTGGCATTGCAGAGCAGCTGCGTGCGGCCTTGACTCCGCTGAATGATCAGTTGGTATGGGCGTTCATCTATGGCTCCATTGCCAAGGGTAACGAGCACGCAGGCAGTGACATTGACCTGATGCTGATTGGTGAAAATCTCAGTTACAGCGACTTGATGGAACGGGTACTGCCCGTAGAGGAACAGCTTGGCCGCACCATTAACCCAACGCTCTACACACTGGTCGACTGGCAAACCAAGAAGGCGGCCGGCAACAGCTTTGTAGTGCGGGTTGAACAACAGGACAAAATTGATTTGATTGGCCACAATCCAGCAGAGGTAGCCGATGGGCAGTAACGAAAATCTGGAAAACCTGGTGCGTAGCGGCGGCCTCAAAGCCGAACCGCCAGATCGCAAGGAATGTGAAGGGCTGCTGAGATCGGCCACGGACCGCTTGAAGGATGCCCACAGTTCGGCCCTGTCCTTCGCCAGTCGCTTCGACCTCGCCTACAACGCCGCACATGCCCTGGCACTGACGGCCATGCGTCTGCAGGGTTTTCGCTCTGACCGCCGTTATCTGGTGTTTCAATGCCTTGTACATACTCTCGGTCTGAACAAAATCCAGGTACGCCTGTTTGCGCTTTGTCACGAGCGCCGCAATCTGGCTGAGTACGAAGGTTATATGGATGTAGACGAAACCCTTCTGGCTGAGCTACTAGGGGCGACTGATGCACTGTTGCTACGGGTGCAAGACGCAATGTTTGATAGCAAGTAACACTTCAGCTCTTCGTTATTTCCAGTACTGAACGGCATCACTGCAACTGTCAGTCCAAACACGTAACGAAGGGATGGCCTGCACCACCCGCAACCGTTCCAGCATCAGCCCGGTGTACACAACCTCATACGTATCCGCCCCCCGCCCCCATTGCTCAACGAGCACCATGCCGTCGACCAATGTCGCCGCCAATTCGGCAATCGTCCCGGCCTGATCTTCGATAATTCCTTGAGTCCGAATCCAAACCCGATCTGTCATCGCTTTGAGCTCCGCCGCTATCTGCTCAGACGACGCAGGATCGGTATCGGGGCAAGTGATATTACGCAGCAGATGCTGAAGCTCCCTGATTTTTGCGTAGTCTTGTTCCGCCCCCTGCCCGCCTTTGAGGATGGCTGTGGCTTTCAGCTTATCGACGCGTTTGGCGGCTGAAGTTTTTGAAGGGAGTGTCTGCGCCATTGCGCCAGCCAGGAGCACCATCATCCGGGCTTCCAGATGCTCCTTCATGGCTTCCATCGACGAAATGGGGCGCACCAACGTAATGGAGGCCCCTCCCTGGTGCCGCAAATCCTTGGTCACTGTCAGGGTGACGCCGCCCGTTTGAAATCCCAGGAAGCGGGCCACCACGTAGTGCCCCATTTCGTGATGAGCGATCTGCAAGGCACGGTCGCGTACTGCGGGAGGCAGCTTCCTCGTCATTTCCATTGCATCTGAACCTTCGTTCTAGCATTCGACTACGAGTAACTCTAGCTCCCCGCGCACTGTGGGAGCGAGCCTGCTCGCGATGGATTTGAAAGCACCGCGCCCATTCAGACAGCACGCGTTATCGTTCACGACCTTCGCGAGCGAGCTCGCTCCTACGGCAAAGCATAGGCAATCACATAATCCCCACGATCGGTCGACTGCCGCGCACCACCCACCGTCAGCAGGATGTACTGCTTGCCGGTTTTCGGCGATACGTAAGTCATCGGCCCGGACTGGCTGCCCACTGGCAATCGCGATTTCCAGATTTCGTTGCCGTTGCCGGTGTCGAAGGCGCGCAGGTAGAAGTCCTGGGTGCCAGCGAAGAACAGCAGGCCCGACTGGGTGGCCAGCGATGCGCCGAGGGTCGGCATGCCGATCGGGATCGGCAGGTGCATGCGGATGCCCAGCGGGCCGGTGTCTTGCACGGTGCCGACCGGGACTTGCCACATCAGCTTGTGGGTCTTGAGGTCGATGGCCGACATGGTGCCGAACGGTGGTTTCTGGCACGGAATGCCGACCGCCGAGAGGAAGCGCTCGCGCATGGCGCCGAACGGCGTGCCTTCCTGCGGTACCACGCCCATTTCGATACCGCTGGCCCCGGCTTTGATCTTGTCGCGCGGGATCATGTAGTTGGCCAGGCCCAGGCGCATGTCGTTGACGAACATGTAGTGGGTGTTCGGATCAACCGAGACGCTGCCCCAGTTCATGCCGCCCAGCGAGCCCGGGAATTGCAGGGCGCGGTCCATGCCCGGCGGGGTGTAGACGCCTTCGTGACGCATGCCTTTGAACTGGATGCGGCACATCAACTGGTCAAACGGCGTGGCGCCCCACATGTCGGATTCGGTCAGGGTCTTGTTGCCGATTGACGGCATGTCGACCGAGAACGGCTGGGTTGGCGAGTAGCGTTCGCCGGGAACCTTGCCTTGCGGCACCGGGCGCTCTTCGACGCGGGCGATAGGCACGCCGGTTTCGCGGTTTAGCAGGAAGATTTCGCCCTGCTTGGTGACTTGCGCCAGGGCTGGCTGGGTGCCGCCCTTGTCGTCCGGCACGTCGTACAGCAGTGGCTGTGCCGGCAGGTCAAAGTCCCACAGGTCGTGGTGAGTGGTCTGGAAGTGCCAGCGTACCTGGCCGGTCTTCACATCGATAGCGACGATGGACGAGCTCCACTTGTCGTCGAACTCGGTACGTTGGCCGCCGAAGAAGTCTGGCGTCGCGTTGCCAGTCGGCAGGTACACCAGACCGAGCTTGGCGTCGTAGGACATGGCCGACCACACGTTCGGCGTGCCACGGGTGTAAGTCTCGCCGGCCGGTGGGCGTTTGGTGGTGTTCGGGTTGCCCGGGTCCCATGCCCATACCAGCTCACCACTGCGCACGTCGTAGGCACGCACCACGCCCGGCGGTTCGCCGGTGGAGTAGTTATCGGCCACGCGACCACCGACGATCACCACGTCCCCAGCGACCAATGGGGTCGAGGTTTGCTGGTAGTAACCGGGCTTTACTTCGCCCATGTCAGTGGTCAGGTCAACGGTGCCTTTGTTGCCGAACTCTTCGCAGGGCTTGCCGGTGTCGGCGTTAATGGCGATCAGACGCGCGTCGCCGGTCGGCAGAAACAGACGTTTCGTACAGGCGGTTGGCTGATTGTCCGAAGACACCGGGGTTTCGGAGTAGCCCAGGCCACGGCAACGCTGCCAGTTGGGCGCGGTGCCTTGCGGGTCGAACTTCCAGCGCTGGGCGCCGGTGTCGGCATCCAGGGCGAAGACTTTGCCGTAGGCGGTGCAGGAGTAGACGGTGTCACCGATTTGCAGTGGAGTGTTCTGGTCTTCGGCGCCGGCACCGGTGCTTTGCGGAATATCGCCGGTGCGGAAGGTCCAGGCGACCTGCAATTTGTCGATGTTGCCCTTGTTGATCTGGTCCAGGGCGGCAAAGCGATTACCGGCGGTAGTGTTGCCCCAGTGCGCCCAGTCTTTCTGTTCGGTGCCCGGAGTGATCGGCGTTACCGCAGGTTCGGTGATGGCCTTGACCACGTGGGTCGGCACGAACATGTAGGCCATCGTCGCAACGACTGCAACACCCAAAATGCCAGCCAGACCGTAGGCGCCACGCCCGCCGGTCGCGCCCGAAGCACGGACCAGGGTCGGATAGATCAGCGCCACAACCAGACCGATCACGGCAAAGGTCAGTATCCGTGAGACCAGCGGCCAGTATTCGAGGCCCGCATCCCAAACGGCCCAAATCGCAGTGAGGACCAACGCCACACCATACAGCCAGGCGCCGAGCGGCTTGCGCCGGGCAATCATCAACCCGGACGCCAGCATCGCCAGCCCCATCAGCAGGAAATACCAACTGCCACCCAGCGCGATCAGATAGCCACCGCCACCGGCCAGGCCGAGCCCGATCAGTGCAATCAGCACACCCAGCCCCGCCAGCAACCATTTACTGCCGGCGGCAGCCCCAGAATTGTTCATGTCGGAAATTTTCCCCATTTGTGACAAGGGCGGAATAATGTACTACCTAGTTACTTATGGCAATTTGTCGCAGACAAAAATGTCATGAACGGTATTGAGGCTAGATCACATCTCCGTCGCGAGCGTCCTGCAGAAACTGCCTGTAACATGCTTGCGCACTGATCCATGCCGCTGGAGACAACCCTTTGTCTGACACTCGCACGCCTGTTCTCGATGAAATCGACCGCCAACTGATTGCCGCCCTGCAGATCAACGCCCGCGAGAGCGTGGCCATGCTCGCCCGGCAATTGGGCATTGCCCGCACCACAGTGACTTCGCGTCTGGCACGGCTGGAAAAGGCCAAGGTGATCACCGGTTACGGTGTTCGCCTCGGGCAGCGGGTGGTGGATGGCGGGTTGCAGGCGTATGTGGGGATCACCGTGCAACCACGCTCCGGCAAGGAGGTGCTGCGGCGCCTGAGCGCGATGGCGCAGGTGCAGCAGTTGTGTGCGGTGAGTGGCGAATTTGATTATGTGGCGTGGTTGCGCACCGATTCGCCGGAGCAGCTGGATCAGTTGCTGGACCAGATTGGCAGTGTGGATGGGGTGGAGAAGACCACGACTTCGATCATCTTGAGCAGCAAGATTGATCGGGGGCAGCCGGTTTGAGTTTCTGCCTGTAGTTTTTTGGGTGCCAGAGCTGGCCTCTTCGCGGGCAAGCCCGCTCCCACAGTGGTCAGTGTGTATTGATAGATCGTCATACTGATCAAACAAATAGCAAAATGACGACACTTTGCGTCTTATTAACGTGTTCCGTGCTCTCTAGAATGGCTGGCATCTTTTCCTATACTCAGATGCGCATTGCGCGTCGGGTCGCCAGCAAGGTCAGCCATGAACAAGAACAATCGCCATCCTGCAGACGGTAAGAAACCAGTCACCATTTTCGGCCCGGACTTTCCTTTCGCCTTCGACGACTGGATCGAACACCCGGCCGGGCTGGGCAGTATTCCCGAGCACAATCACGGTGCCGAAGTGGCGATTGTCGGCGGCGGGATCGCCGGCCTGGTGGCGGCGTATGAGTTGATGAAGCTGGGCCTGAAACCGGTCGTCTACGAAGCTTCGAAAATGGGTGGCCGTCTGCGCTCCCAGGCATTCAATGGCGCCGAAGGCATCGTTGCCGAACTGGGCGGGATGCGCTTCCCGGTGTCGTCAACCGCGTTCTATCACTACGTCGACAAACTGGGTCTGGAAACCAAACCTTTTCCCAACCCGCTTACGCCCGCGTCGGGCAGCACGGTGATCGACCTCGAAGGTCAGACCCATTACGCACAGAAGCTGTCGGACCTTCCTGCACTGTTCCAGGAAGTGGCTGACGCCTGGGCCGATGCCCTGGAAGCCGGCTCGCAGTTCTCCGATATCCAGCAAGCCATTCGCGACCGCGACGTACCACGCCTCAAGGAACTGTGGAACACCCTGGTGCCGCTGTGGGACGACCGCACCTTCTACGACTTCGTTGCCACCTCCAAGGCGTTCGCCAAGCTCTCGTTCCATCACCGTGAAGTGTTCGGCCAAGTCGGTTTCGGCACCGGCGGCTGGGATTCGGACTTCCCGAACTCGATGCTGGAAATCTTCCGCGTGGTGATGACCAACTGCGACGACCACCAGCACCTGGTGGTCGGCGGCGTGGAACAGGTGCCACAAGGCATCTGGCGCCATGTGCCGGAGCGTTGCGCGCATTGGCCGGTCGGCACCAGCCTCAGCTCGCTGCACAACGGCGCACCGCGTACCGGCGTGAAGAAGATTGCCCACGCGCCGGGCGGCCGTTTCGCCGTCACCGACAACTGGGGCGACACCCGCGAGTACGCCGCGGTGCTGACCACCTGCCAGAGCTGGCTGCTGACCACCCAGATCGAATGCGACGAAACCCTGTTCTCGCAAAAAATGTGGATGGCTTTGGACCGCACCCGCTACATGCAGTCGTCGAAGACTTTCGTGATGGTCGACCGCCCGTTCTGGAAGGACAAGGATCCGGAAACCGGCCGCGACCTGATGAGCATGACCCTCACCGACCGCTTGACCCGTGGCACTTATCTGTTCGACAACGGCGACGACAAGCCGGGGGTGATCTGCCTGTCGTACTCGTGGATGAGCGACGCGCTGAAAATGCTGCCCCAACCGGTGGAAAAACGCGTGAAACTGGCGCTGGATGCACTGAAAAAGATCTACCCGAAAGTCGACATCGCCGCGCGGATCATCGGCGACCCGATCACCGTTTCGTGGGAAGCCGACCCGCATTTCCTCGGCGCGTTCAAAGGCGCCCTGCCCGGCCACTACCGCTACAACCAACGCATGTACGCCCACTTCATGCAGGACGACATGCCAGCCGAACAGCGCGGGATCTTCATCGCCGGTGACGACGTTTCGTGGACACCGGCCTGGGTTGAGGGTGCGGTACAGACCTCGCTCAACGCGGTGTGGGGCATCATGAAACATTTCGGCGGTGCAACTCACGCCGAGAATCCGGGTCCAGGAGATGTGTTCAACGAGATCGGACCGATCGCCCTGCCCGAGTAAGAGGAATCTGAAATGCGCGTAGCCCTTTACCAATGTCCGCCGCTGCCCCTGGATGTCGCCGGCAACCTGCAACGCTTGCAGCAGCTTGCGCTGGAGGCAAAAGGCGCCGATCTGCTGGTGCTGCCGGAGATGTTCCTGACTGGCTACAACATCGGCGTCGATGCCGTCAGCGTGCTGGCGGAGGTGTACAACGGTGAGTCGGCGCAGCAGGTTGCGCGCATTGCCAAGGCTGCCGGGATCGCCATTTTGTATGGCTATCCCGAGCGCACCGAGGACGGACAGATCTACAACGCCGTGCAGTTGATCGACGCTGACGGCGAGCGCGTCTGCAACTACCGCAAAACCCATCTATTCGGCGATCTGGATCACTCGATGTTCAGCGCAGGTTCCGACGAGTTTCCCATCGTTGAGCTCAACGGCTGGAAGCTCGGTTTCCTGATCTGCTACGACCTGGAATTTCCGGAGAACGCCCGACGCCTGGCCCTGGCCGGTGCCGAGCTGATCCTGGTGCCGACTGCGAACATGATTCCGTTCGATTTCGTCGCCGATGTCACCGTGCGCGCCCGTGCCTTCGAAAACCAGTGCTACGTGGCTTATGCCAATTACTGTGGGCACGAAGGCGACATCCACTACTGCGGCCAGAGCAGCATCGCTGCGCCGGATGGCAGTCGCATCGCTCAGGCGGGACTGGATGAATCGCTGATTGTCGGTGAGCTGGATCGACAGTTGATGGTCGATTCCCGCGCCGCCAATCGCTACCTCCTCGATCGCCGCCCCGAGCTTTACGGCGAGCTGAACAAGTCCTAATCCGCTAGCATTGGCACTTCACTGTTCTGGAAGTGCCCATGCCCGCGCTGAATCACCCTCGCCCCCACACTGAAACCCTGGCCAATGGCCTGCAGGTGACGCTGCGTCATGCCCCGAATTTGAAGCGTTGCGCAGCAGCGTTGCGGGTGGCCGCGGGCAGCCATGATGTGCCGCTGGCGTGGCCCGGTCTGGCGCATTTTCTTGAGCATCTGCTGTTTCTGGGGACTGAGCGTTTTCCTGTCGGGCAAGGGTTGATGGCCTACGTCCAGAGTCATGGCGGCCAGGTAAACGCGCGGACCGGCGAACGCACCACGGACTACTTTTTCGAACTGCCACCCCAGGCGTTTGCCGGTGGGCTGGAGCGTCTGTCAGACATGCTCGCCCATCCGCGTATGAACCCGGACGACCAGCAGCGGGAACGGGAAGTGCTGCAGGCAGAGTTTGTCGCCTGGTCGCAGGATGCCAAGGCGCAGCAGCAATTTGCACTGTTCAATGGCTTGGCCGAGGCTCATCCACTACGGGGTTTTCATGCCGGCAATCGCGACAGTCTGCCGCTGCAACAACCCGAGTTTCAGCAGGCGCTGCAGGATTTTTATCAGCGGTTTTACCAGACCGGGCAAATGACCTTGAGCCTGGCCGGGCCACAGAGCCTCGTTGAGTTGAAGGCAATGGCCGAAGCCTTTGGCAGTGTCATTGCCAAAGGCCAGACAGCCACTCAACTGCCCCCAGTACCGCTGATGGACGCCTCAACCAACAGTTATCAACAGACTGGCGAGCGACGCCTGGATCTGCTGTTTGCCCTTGAAGTGCTACCCGATTTCTCTGCCGATGCGTTGGCGTTCCTGTGCCACTGGCTGAACCTGGCAAAACCCGGTGGCTTAATGGCGGACCTGCGCGAGCGCGGGCTGGCCGATCACCTCAAAGCCCAGCCGCTGTACCAGTTCGCCGGGCAAGCCTTGCTGCATATCGAATTCACCCTGCCCACCGCAGACCCGGCTTCAGGCATCCACGAACGCTTGATGGACTGGCTCGGTTTCTTTGCCGCGCAAGACTGGAGCCGATTGCGCGAAGAGTACGCCACCCTGCTCCAGCGCCAACAGCAAGTCAGCGGCGCCTTGCAACTGGCCCGACTGGACAGCGAACAACGCGAAGTCGGGTTATCCGAGCCGGGTGTTACCGCCCTCAAGCAAATCCTTCAACAAATCGGCGCTGTGGATAACTTCAGCGGCCCATGGCAATTGCCGGCCCCCAACCCGTTCTTGTGCTCCGAAGCACCGGCAGCCAACGCCGGATTGATTCGCGGCCAGACCAGCGCCCACCGAGGCCTGCGCACTTTTGCCCAGGACCGTTCGCGCAGCCGTCGTGAACGTTCGCCGATGCAATTCAGCCAGGCATGGCCGGACAACGGTGCTGAAGGCGCGATTTATCTGCGCTGGCGTCTGGACTCGGCTCCCGGTAGTCACCTTCAATCACGGCTGGAAAACCACCTGCAACCGTTGCGCGAAGACGCGCACCAGGCCGGTGTGGAATTTTCCTTCAGTGCATCGGGCAACGAATGGCTGCTCAAACTGAACGGGCTACAGGAGCCGATGCCCAGCGTCCTGGAGCATGCGCTGAAAGAACTGACAAAACCTGACGCCGCTGTCTCACAAGCCGAATCGACGAGCGTTGCGCCAATACCGATTCGACAACTGCTCAAGGCATTACCCGAATACTGCCTCGGGCAGTCCGCGAACTCGGATGACGTGCAACCTCTCTGGTCGAGTGCGCGATGGGATGGGCTGGCCATCGGGTTATCGGCTCAGACTCAAGCGGCCATGGGCCTGGCCTTGAGCCGCATACCCGGCACGCCGGACAATCAACTGACGCCGCCCTCTTCGATCCTTGCACGGCATCTGTGGAGCACTGTCGATACCGCCTCCAGCGAGCACGCGTTGCTGCTGTTCTGTCCTGCAGCCACCCAGGAAATGGCCGACGAAGCCGCGTGGCGTTTGCTCGCGCATGTCTGCCAGACACCGTTCTACCAACGCCTGCGGGTGGAGTTGCAACTCGGCTATGCGGTGTTCAGCGCCCTGCGGCAGATTCACGGGCAAACCGGGGTGCTGTTCGGCGTGCAATCGCCAAGCGTTGCGCCTGTGGAGCTGCTGCAACACATCGAGCAATTCCTGAATCGATTGCCGGACCTGATCAACGCACTCGACGACACCACCTTCAACGCTCAACGCCAGGCCCTGGCGGATCAGTTTTGCAGCGCTGCGCTCACCACGGCTCAAGCGGCCGAATTGCTCTGGCAAGGCAAACTGGCCGGCCGCTCGTCGGATTATCTGACGCACTTGCCCGAGGCCATTGTGCACATTGACCGGACCGGTCTACTGGCTGCGGCCCAACGCCTGAATCAGGCCGAAGGCGGCTGGCTGTGCCTTGCCAACAGCGTTACCCCAGGCGCGCCATGGCAAGCGGCAAAATGATCATTACCGGGGCTGCAAGGAGCTTTCTCAAAGTTTCACGGGCAATTTCTTTGAAATTTTGAGTAACATAGCAACCTAACTATCTGGAACCTCTCTGATTTGAGGTGGACTATACCTATAGATAGCGCTGTCCTACCCTACCTGAAGGAGTTCAATTTATGGCCTGGACCAAACCGGCTTACACCGACCTGCGTATTGGCTTTGAAGTCACCATGTACTTCGCAAGCCGCTAATCTCAGCTTTGGCAGAGATGCAGCACAACGCCTCGGTTATCCGAGGCGTTTTATTTTCAGCGTTGAAATGATGGAGCGTCCATGTTTGTCCAGATTCTAGGTTCCGCTGCCGGCGGCGGCTTCCCCCAGTGGAACTGCAACTGCGTGAACTGCGCGGGCTTTCGCGACGGCAGCCTGCGGGCCAAGGCGCGGACGCAATCGTCCATCGCGATTTCCGATGACGGCGTGAGCTGGGTGCTGTGCAATACTTCCCCGGACATCCGCGCCCAACTCCAGGGCTTCGCCCCGATGCAGCCGGGCCGCGCCCTTCGCGATACCGGGATCGGCGCAATCATCCTGATGGACAGCCAGATCGACCACACCACCGGCCTGCTCATGTTGCGCGAAGGGTGCCCGCATCAGGTCTGGTGCACCGACATGGTCCATGAAGACCTGAGCACCGGATTTCCGCTGTTCACCATGCTCAACCACTGGAATGGCGGGCTGACCTGGAATCGCATCGAACTCGACCAGAACTTCAGCGTACCGGCATGCCCGAACCTGCGCTTCACCCCGCTGCCGTTGCGCAGTGCCGCGCCGCCGTACTCACCACACCGCTTCGACCCCCATCCGGGCGACAACATCGGCCTGATCGTCGAAGACCTCAACACCGGCGGCAAACTGTTCTACGCACCGGGCTTGGGCAAGGTGGATGCAGGGCTTCTGGAAATCATGGCCGGCAGCGATTGCCTGCTGGTCGATGGAACGTTGTGGGATGACGATGAAATGCAGCGTCGCGGCGTCGGCACCCGCACCGGTCGCGAGATGGGACACCTGGCGCAGAACGGCCCCGGTGGCATGCTCGAAGTGCTTGAGCAATTGCCCAACCAGCGCAAAGTACTTATCCACATCAACAACACCAACCCGATTCTCGATGAAGACTCGCCAGAACGCGCGGAACTGGATCGGCGTCAGATTGAAGTGGCGTATGACGGCATGAGTATTGTGCTGTAGCGGATGGCCCTATCGCGAGCAAGCTCGCTCCCACAGTTGACCGCATTCCCCTGTGGGAGCGAGCTTGCTCGCGATGAGGCCGGCAGCAGCAACACATATCCTGGTTGTTCCCCGGAGAACCGCAATGACTGACACCCCAATGTCCCCCGCCGAATTCGAAGCGGCCCTGCGCGCCAAGGGCGCCTACTACCACATCCATCACCCCTATCACGTGGCGATGTACGAAGGCCGGGCCACCTGCGAACAGATCCAGGGCTGGGTCGCCAACCGTTTCTACTATCAGGTGAACATCCCCCTGAAGGACGCGGCCATTCTGGCTAACTGCCCGGACCGCGAGATCCGCCGCGAGTGGATTCAACGCCTGCTGGACCACGACGGTGCGCCCGGTGAAGACGGCGGCATCGAAGCCTGGCTGCGCCTGGGCCAGGCCGTGGGCCTCGACCCGGACCAACTGCGTTCCCAGGAGCTGGTACTGCCCGGCGTGCGCTTCGCCGTGGACGCCTATGTCAATTTCGCCCGCCGCGCCAGTTGGCAGGAAGCCGCGAGCAGCTCGCTGACCGAACTGTTCGCCCCGCAGATCCACCAATCGCGCCTGGACAGTTGGCCCCAGCACTACCCATGGATCGACCCGGCCGGCTACGAGTATTTCCGCACGCGCCTGGGCCAGGCACGGCGTGATGTCGAGCATGGTCTGGCGATCACGTTGCAGCACTACACCACCCGTGAAGGCCAGGAGCGCATGCTGGAAATTCTCCAGTTCAAACTGGACATTCTTTGGAGCATGCTTGATGCCATGAGCATGGCCTACGAACTGAAACGCCCGCCGTATCACAGCGTGACCGGGGAACGGGTCTGGCACAAAGGAATCACCTTATGAGTTTCGATCGCAGCAAGACCCCGACCTGGCGTCCCGGCTACCGCTTCCAGTACGAACCGGCGCAAAAAGGCCACGTGCTGCTGTACCCGGAAGGCATGATCAAGCTCAACGAAAGTGCCGCGCTGATCGGCGGTTTGATTGATGGTGAACGGGATGTCGCGGCCATCATCAATGAGCTCGACCAACAGTTTCCCGGCGTGCCCGAACTCGGAGACGACATCGAGCAATTCATGGAGGTTGCCCGTGCGCAGCACTGGATCGAACTTGCCTGATTCATCAAGGCAAGTACCGCCCAAACCCGAGGTCGGCTTGCCGCTGTGGCTGCTCGCCGAGCTGACCTATCGCTGCCCGCTGCAATGCCCGTACTGCTCCAATCCGCTGGATTTCGCCGAGCAAGGCAAAGAGCTGAGCACCGAGCAGTGGATCAAGGTGTTTCGTGAAGCGCGGGAAATGGGCGCCGCGCAGCTTGGCTTTTCCGGTGGCGAACCGCTGGTGCGTCAGGACCTCGCAGAGCTGATCGTTGAAGCCCGCAAGCTGGGTTTCTATACCAACCTGATCACCTCCGGCATCGGCCTGACCGAACAGAAAATCAGCGACTTCAAGAAGGCCGGTCTCGATCACATCCAAATCAGCTTCCAGGCCAGTGACGAGCAGGTGAACAATCTGCTGGCCGGCTCGAAAAAGGCCTTCGCGCAGAAACTGGAAATGGCCCGGGCGGTGAAGGCCCACGGTTATCCGATGGTGCTGAACTTCGTCACCCATCGGCACAATATCGACCAGATCGACCGCATCATCGAGTTGTGCATCGCACTGGAAGCGGACTTCGTCGAGCTCGCCACCTGCCAGTTCTACGGCTGGGCGCAACTCAATCGCGTTGGGCTTTTACCGACCAAGGAGCAACTGGTGTGCGCCGAACGCATCACCAACGAATACCGCGCAAAACTGGAAGCCGAAGGGCATCCGTGCAAGCTGATTTTCGTCACGCCGGACTATTACGAAGAACGCCCGAAAGCCTGCATGAACGGCTGGGGCAGTATTTTCCTGACGGTCACACCAGACGGAACCGCCCTGCCCTGTCACGGTGCCCGACAGATGCCGGTGCAGTTTCCCAACGTGCGCGACCACAGCATGCAGCACATCTGGTACGACTCGTTCGGTTTCAACCGCTTTCGCGGGTACGACTGGATGCCCGAGCCGTGCCGCTCCTGTGACGAAAAAGAAAAAGACTTCGGCGGCTGCCGCTGCCAGGCGTTCATGCTCACCGGCGATGCAAGCAATGCCGACCCGGTATGCAGCAAGTCGCCACAACACGGCGTGATCCTCAAGGCTCGCGAAGAAGCCGGGCACGCGACCCAGACCATCGACCAACTGGCCTTTCGCAATGAACGAAACTCACGCCTCATCGCCAAAAGCTGAACCTTTCAGCGCTGCCAAAGCCGTGGCCGCCGGTATCGATTTTGCCGAACTGCAGGTCGGTCGACAGGGCCTGTTCTGGAACGAATACCGCCCCGAAGACGCTGCGTGCCGGATCTGGCATTGGCGTGACGGCGCAGCGAAATGCCTGACGCCACCGGGGTTCAGCGTGCGCAGTCGGGTGTACGAATATGGCGGTGGAGCGTTGTGTCTGACGGACGATGGAATCGTTTTCGTCAATGAGGCCGACCAGCAGTTGTATCGACAATCACTGCAAGACGAAGCGCCCGAAAGGCTGACGTCCGGAGCATGCCGTTATGGCGATCTGCAGTTCGCCAACGGGCAAGTGCTGGCGGTCGAGGAGCACCGCGATCAACACCGATTGGTGGCGATCGATCTGTTGGATGGCGCACGTCACTTGCTGGCCGAGGGTGCTGATTTCTACGCGGCACCGACGCTGAGCCCTGATGCCCGGCGCCTGGCCTGGATCGAGTGGAGTCGCCCGGATCAACCATGGACAGCGACCCGCTTGATGGTTGCCGAACGCCTCGCCAACGGCGGCTTTGCCGAGGCTCGTTGTGTGGCGGGCGATGGCGTTCAAGAGTCTGTGCAACAACCGCGGTTTGATGCCGGCGGTCGCCTGTATTGCCTGACGGATCGCGCAGGTTACTGGCAGCCATGGAAAGAGTCTGAAAAAGGCCTGAGCCCATTGCCAAGTGCCAGCGCCGACCATGGCCCCGCGCCCTGGCAACTCGGCGGCAGCACCTGGTTGCCGCTGAGCGATAACAGTTATCTGGCCAGTTGGACCGAGGGCGGGTTTGGCCGACTGGCCATAGGCGGCGACTCCAGCGCCGACTTTACCGGCGACTACAGCCGCTTCCGCCATCTCGCCGTGGATGAGCAGTTCATCTATTGCATCGCTGCGTCGCCCGTCAGTTCAACCGCCGTCATCGCCATCGACCGTCAGAGCCGGCAAGTGCAAGTGCTCGCCGGCGGCATCGCACCGCTTGCTCCCGAACAGATCAGCCGCCCGCAAACCTTGCGCTACCCAAGTGGCTCAGGCGAAGCACACGGCTTCTTCTACCCGGCGATGACCGGCGAGGCGAAACCACCATTGGTGGTGTTCGTCCATGGCGGTCCGACTTCGGCGTGTTACCCGATGCTCGATCCGCGTATCCAGTACTGGGCACAGCGGGGCTTCGCCGTGGCCGATCTCAACTATCGCGGCAGCAGCGGTTATGGCCGGGCCTATCGCCAGGCACTGCACCTGAGTTGGGGTGATGTTGATGTGCAAGACGCCTGCGCCGTGGTCAGTTACCTCAAGCAGCGAGGCTTGATCGACGGCGACCAGGCGTTCATTCGTGGCGGCAGCGCCGGCGGCTACACCAGCCTTTGCGCCTTGGCCTTTCACAACGTGTTCCGCGCCGGCGCCAGCCTGTATGGGGTCAGCGACCCGGTGGCGCTGGGGCGCGCGACCCACAAATTCGAAAGCGACTATCTGGATTGGCTGATCGGCGATCCGCAACTGGATGCCGAACGCTACGCCGCCCGCACGCCGCTGCTGCATGCCGGCAACATCCGCGTGCCGATGATCTTCTTTCAAGGAGAACTGGATGCCGTGGTCGTCCCGCAACAGACCCGTGACATGGTCACGGCACTGCAGGACAACGGCATCCTGGTCGAAGCGCATTACTACGCCGATGAACGCCATGGCTTTCGCAAGGCCGGTAACCAGGCCCATGCTCTGGAGCAGGAGTGGTTGTTTTATCGGCGGGTGATGGATTCAGTGGACTGAAGCCTGCGTTCATTGCCGAAACGGTGGCGTCCCCTTCGCGGGCAAGCCCGCTCCCACAGGTTCTGCTGCGTGCACAAATCCTGTGGGAGCGGGCTTGCCCGCGAAAGCGATCGATCTAACGCCGCAAAAATTCAGCGCTTGGCGATGATGTACACCGCATGCACGATCCCCGGAATGTAACCGCACAACGTCAGCAGAATATTCAGCCAGAACGCCCCGCCGAATCCTACTTGCAGAAACACACCCAGTGGCGGCAACAGGATGGCGATGATGATGCGAATAAAGTCCATGGGACAGCTCCTGATTGGGGGTGGACTCGTTCGAGCCCTACAGCTAATCGACCTGCGCCGTTTGTCAGGGTTCAGCCCGATTCCTCAGGCCAGTATCTCCAGACCGTGTTTGCGCACGATACTCAGCAACTTCAACGCCATGCCACTGGGGTGCTTATCCCCTGCTTCCCATTGCTTGACCGTGGAAGCACTGGTGTTCAGGTAGCGCGCGAACACCGGTTGGCTGACATTGTTGCGCTCGCGCAGTGCCTTGATCTCCTGCGCGGGAATCGCATCCGGCACTCTTGCAAGACAGGATTCATCGAACTCACGCATGGTCGCCTTGCTGATTGCACCTATGGCGTACAAGGCACTGGCCGATTCGTGGATCGACTCCGATAGCTCACTTTTGAATTTTTTACTCATTTAGTATCTCCACAAACTCCTTTGCATCCAGCAATTGCTGAATTTCCATTTCGGTCAGTCCACCATATGTCTTGGCCAACTCTCGCAAGTCGAGCAAATGCCTGGGACTGATATTGCTCTGATCTTTTTTTGCGTACAGAAACTGATAGACCCAATGAGCACCGCCCCTGGCCAGGATAATCGAGCGATGGCGGTTGGCATTCAAGCGCTTCTTCCAGACCCCGCCACCCAAATTGTCAGCCCGACCATTGAGCATTTCGGTGAATGCCTCCCGGAGCTCGTCATCACCGATCCAGGCCTTGGCAGCCTGCATTGCGAAGCGCTTTGTCTTGAACAGCCTTGGTGACATGGGCATCCCTTCCATAAAACATACCACTCAGTGGTATAGAAATCAAAACCAACGCGACAGCAACACCGTTTCGCTAGTACCGGCACTCCCTGCCGATGCACGCTAGAAAGCCATTAATGTGTTAACCGCTCAAGCCGAAACTGCCTTTGGAAAAAACCGGCCACAAAAAAACGCCCCACGCCAAAAGTGTCGGGCGTGAGGCGTGCGTTATACCGCGAGACGGTTCTGGAATGTGTACAGGGCGCGCCTGATCAGACGGCAATCCCTTTGCGGCACTGCAATTGTGCGGTTCGCACTCGGGAGAAGGCGCGCGCCAGGCGCAGGAGCATTTCATCGATGTTGGCGTTGCTGACATTTAGCGCAGGGGTAAAGCGCAGGCAGTCGGCTTGCGGGGCATTGAGCAGCAAGCCTTCGTACAGCGCGGCCTTGACCACCGCGTCAGCGGAGTCGTCCGACAGCGTCAGCCCCCAAAGCAACCCTTGTCCGCGCAACTCGCCGTGACCGTAACGATGGGCCAAACGCCCTAACCCTTCACGCAGGTGTTGACCGGCCTCTGCGACGTGCTTGAGGAAAGCCTTGTCCTGCACGGTATCGAGCACCGAAAGCCCCGCCGCGGTCATCAACGCATTACCGTGATGAGTACCTGCCAACTCGCCAATGTCGAAACAGCAAGCTTTGCCCCGCGCCAGCAGCGCGGCCAATGGCACGCCGCCGCCCAAGCCTTTGCCGAGCACGACGATATCCGCCATGACGCCGCAGGACTGTTCCGCGAGCAAGGTGCCACAACGGCCGATGCCGGTTTGCACTTCGTCGAAGATCAGCAAAATGCCGAGTTCACGGCACAGGCGTTCAACGCCCTTGAGATAGTGCGCGGTGGCCGGGACCACGCCGGCTTCGCTCTGGATCGGCTCGAGCATGATCGCTACGGTCCGTTCATCCACGGCCGCATGCAACGCTGGCAGGTCATTGAACGGAACACGACTGAAGCCTGGCAATTGCGGCTCGAACCGGTTGGCCAATGTCGAACTGTCCGACGCCGAAATCGTCGCCAGGCTGCGGCCATGGCAACCGTTGTTGGCCACAATGATTCGCGACGCACCGCCGCGATGCCGTTGACCCCATTTACGCGCCAGTTTGATCGCCGCCTCGCAGGCTTCGCTGCCGGTATTGAGCAGGTAGGCCTGGTCACTGCCGGTGCTGGCACACAAATGTTCGGCGAGGCTGAGCATGCCGCGGTTATGCAGGCCAAAACCCGGGTTGATCAGCGACTGAGCCTGGGCTGCGATTGCATTGACCAGTACCGAAGGGCTATGACCGAGGCTGTTGGCCCCGCCGCCCTGGGAAAAATCCAGGTACGCACGGTCATCGCTGTCCCACAACCATGAACCCTGGCCACGCACAAACACCTGTTTTGGCCGCTCGACACTGGGCATCAAGTACTCGCTGGAAAGGTTAACGCCTTGGGATGGCGGGGAGGCGTCCATGACCAGATCATCGAGACTGGGAGGACTGCGGCGCAGACTGAACAGATTCATCTGAAAAAAACCTTTTTGAGGTTTTTTGCCTTACCTATGTAAATACCATCGAAGCAAAGGGTATTCATCGCGCTCTGTGGCCCTGTAAGCCCTGTGAATGCGGTTAGACTAGGCTCAGGCGAGGCGTTCAGCCATTTCGATTTCCCAGCATTTTCGATAAGTAATACTTATGGATTTCAAGCAACTGCGTTATTTCGTCGCGGTCTATGAAGAAGGCCACGTGGGCCGGGCCGCCGAGCGCCTGTCCATCTCCCAGCCGGCGCTGTCCCAGCAAATCCGCCACCTCGAGCAAAATCTCGATGTGAGCCTGTTCGAGCGCAGTAGCAAACGCCTGTTGCCGACTCTCGCGGCCCACACGCTGTACAACCATGCCCTGCCTTTGCTCGATGGCCTGCAACGGGCACGGGAAGCGCTCGGCAACTTCAAGGGTCAGGCACTGCGCACCCTGGCCATCGGTGTATTGCAAACCGTGCACACCAGCCTCGTTCCGCAGATGCTCGAGCGGGTGCGCAAGGCGCAGCCGCATCTGGTGGTGCAGATCTACGAACTGACCGGCCTGGAAATCGAGCGGCGACTGCTCAACGGTTCTCTGGATATCGGCATCAGCTACCTGCCACCCCGCCAGCCTGGCTTGCATGGCGTGATGCTGTACGAAGACGAACTGACCCTGGTCATCCCGGCAGAGCATCCGCTGCGTGAATTCAAGAAAGTGTCCATGAGTCAGGCTGCCGAACTGCCGATGTTGCTGCTGGGCGAAGAGTTTCAGATCAGGCAGATCTGGCAGGCACAGCTGACAAGCCTCGGACGTCGCCCACAGGTGCAAGCCGAATTGAACAACATGGCCGGCATCCTCGACAGCCTGCCCCACACGCGCCTGGCGACGGTACTGCCCGGTCGCTCGCAAAAGACCCATGGCAACCACGAACTGCTGTGGAAACCCCTGAGCGAACCGCGAGTGCCGCTGAAAGTCGGTTTGGTGTGTCGGGATGTGCAACGGCAGCAGGCCTCGCTGGCATTGCTGCGGACATTGCTGGAAGAAGTGATAAATGGCCCGGACGGGCGCTTGAACAGCGCGCAGGCTCTGGATGGGCCAAGCTGAAAACTTTTCTTCAGGCAAAAGAAAACCCCGCCGAAGCGGGGCTTTGCAGACTGTTTCCCTGACATCCATTTCACTCCGCCGTCCTGGCAGAATCCTACGTGTCCCTGTTGTTGCTTTGCGCTTCCTGCGCTACGTCCATGAGAAGTAGATTAGCCGTGGATCCAATTTGCATCTATGGGAGAACAGCAGCACGTTATGTAAGAGAATGCTTACATAACGTTACTTCATCAGAATTGTCCCGCATCCAGCAGGAACAACGATTCGCTACCGGCCTTCACCGACGCGCTCAACGAGTGAATGCGCGGCAGCAGGCGGGCAAAATAGAAGCGCGCCGTGCCCAGTTTGCTGGCGTAGAAATCGTCCTGCGCTTCCTTGCCGAATGCCGCCTTGGCCATCAGGGCCCACATGTAGGCGTAGGCCACGTAGCCGAACACCTGCAGATACTCGACCGACGCCGCGCCGATTTCGTTCGGATTGCTCTTCGCCCGGTCCAGCAACCACGCAGTCAGTTCATCGAGGGAGGTCACGGCGTCGTTCAGCGGCTTGGTGAACTCGGCGAGGTCCGCGCTGGCGGTCGCCGTGAAGTGGCGAATCTCGTCGGCGAACAGGTTGTAGAACGCCCCGCCGCTACCGACGATCTTGCGCCCGACCAGGTCCAGCGCCTGGATGCCGTTGGTGCCTTCGTAGATCTGGGTGATGCGCACGTCACGCACCAGTTGCTCCTGGCCCCACTCACGGATATAGCCGTGGCCGCCGAAGATCTGCTGGCCGTGTACGGTGGTTTCCAGGCCAAGGTCGGTCAGGAACGCTTTGGCCACCGGGGTCAGCAACGCCACCAGGTCTTCCGCACGCTTGCGGGTGGCGGCGTCTTCGCTGAACTTGGCGGTGTCCAGTTGCATCGCCACGTAGGTGGAGAATGCACGGCCACCTTCGTTCGAGGCTTTCATGGTCAGCAGCATGCGTCGCACGTCCGGGTGGACGATGATCGGGTCAGCCACTTTGTCCTTGTTCTGCGCGCCGGTCGGCGAACGGCTTTGCAGACGGTCGCGGGCGTATTCCACGGCGTTCTGGTACGAGCGCTCGCCCGTGGCCAGGCCCTGGATACCAACGCCCAGACGCTCGTAGTTCATCATGGTGAACATCGCCGCCAGGCCTTTGTTCGGCTCGCCGACCAGGTAACCCACGGCTTCATCAAAGTTCATCACGCAGGTGGCGGACGCCTGGATGCCCATCTTGTGTTCGATCGAACCGCAGTTGGCCGGGTTGCGTGCGCCCAGGCTGCCATCGGCATTGACCATGAACTTCGGTACCAGGAACAGCGAAATGCCTTTCGGCCCCGCCGGCGCATCCGGCAGCTTGGCCAGCACCAGGTGGATGATGTTTTCGGTCAGGTCGTGTTCGCCACCGGTGATGAAGATCTTGGTGCCGCTGACCTTGTAGGAACCGTCAGCCTGAGGCTCGGCCTTGGTGCGGATGATCCCCAGGTCGGTACCGGCGTGCGGCTCTGTCAGGCACATGGAACCGGCCCAGATGCCGGCGTACATGTTCGGCAGGTACGCGGCTTTCAGTTCTTCGCTGGCGTGGGCGTTGATCGACAGGCAAGCACCGGCGGTCAGCATCGGGTACAGGCCGAACGACAGGCTGGCGGAGTTGACCATTTCCTCGACCTGGGCCGAAACGGCTTTGGGCATGCCCATGCCGCCATAGGACGGATCACCACCGACACCGACCCAGCCGCCTTCCGCGTAGGTCTGATAGGCCTGCGGGAAACCGGCCGGCGTGGTGACGGCACCGTCCGCCCAATGGCAACCTTCTTCGTCAGCGGCACGGCTCAGCGGTGCGATGCTTTTGCTGGTGACTTTGCCGGCTTCTTCCAGGATGGCTTCGACGGTTTCTGCATCGACGGTTTCGGCCAGTGCAGGCAGTTCGGCCCAGAGTTTGGCGACGTCGAACACTTCATTGAGGACGAAGCGCATATCGCGCAGGGGCGCTTTGTAGTCAGCCATGGCAAACCTCGCAAGATCTATACAGGTGATTCACAGGAAGAGTGTTTTCGTTGGGTCGGAGTGTACCTCAACAACTTTTGCGACACATAGGGTCAACTCATGACCGTTTTGTTATTTTTAGTCATTGCCGTAGGCGGGAGTGAACGGATGAAACTGTAGGAGCGAGCTCGCTCGCGAAAAACCCGAAGACGCCGCGGGCATCGGGTTTTACGCGTTTTCGTTGACGACCATCGCGAGCAGAGGGCGATGTCAGAGCGCAAACATCTGCGCCGGCAGTTGCATCAGGCAATCGCTACCTGCTTCGACGGCCGCCCGATGAGCGGCAGTGCGTGGCAACAGACGCTTGAAGTAAAACTCGTTGGTCGCCAGTTTGGCCCGGCAAAAGTCACCATCACCGCTGCCCGCATCGAGCTGCGCCTGAGCCACCAGCGCCATGCGCAACCACAGGTAGCCGAGGATGATGTAACCGCTGTACATCAGGTAATCCACCGACGCAGCACCGACTTCGTCCGGGTTTTTCATCGCCGCCATACCGACCCTGGTGGTCAATTCACCCCACTGCTGGTTCAGTTGATTGAGCTGCGCCACATACCCGGCCAGTTGTGGATGTTCGGCGTTCGCCGCGCAGAACTTGTGGACGATTTTGGTGAAGCCACGCAGCAGTTTGCCCTGGCTGCCGAGTACCTTGCGCCCGAGCAGGTCCAGCGCCTGAATGCCGTTGGTGCCCTCATAGATCGGCGCGATCCGGCAGTCGCGTACCAGTTGCTCCATTCCCCACTCACGAATGAACCCGTGACCGCCAAACACCTGCAAGCCATGGTTGGTCACCTCCAGCCCGGTGTCGGTCATGAAGGCTTTGCAGATGGGAGTGAGGAACGCCAGCAAGTCTTCGGCATCCCGGCGCGCCGTTTCGTCCGGGCTCAGGTGTGCAACGTCGAGCAACTGTGCGGTGAAGTAGGTCAGCGCGCGGTTGCCCTCGTTGAAGGCTTTCATGGTCAACAACATCCGCCGCACATCAGGGTGCACGATGATCGGGTCAGCGGCCTTTTCCGGCGCTTTCGGGCCGGTCAGCGAGCGCATCTGCAAACGGTCGTTGGCGTATTTGATCGCGCCCTGGAAGCTCGCCTCCCCCAGACACAGCCCTTGCATGCCGGTGCCCAGTCGCGCGTGGTTCATCATGGTGAACATGCAGTTGAGGCCCTTGTTCGGCTCGCCGATCAGGAAGCCCTTGGCCTCGTCGAAGTTCAGCACGCAGGTGGCCGAGGCTTTGATGCCCATTTTGTGTTCGATCGAGCCGCAGGACACGCCGTTGCGCTCGCCCGCTTCCCCCGTCGCATCGGGCAGGTACTTGGGCACGATGAACAGTGAAATGCCTTTGGTTCCGGCCGGTGCGTCCGGCAATTTGGCCAGCACCAGGTGAATGATGTTGGCGCTCATGTCGTGCTCGCCGGCGGAGATGAAGATCTTGCTGCCGGAGATCGCGTAGCTGCCATCGGCCGCAGGCACGGCGCGGGTCTTGATGATGCCCAGGTCGGTGCCGCAATGGGCTTCGGTCAGGCACATGGTGCCGGTCCATTGGCCAGCGGTGAGCTTCTTCAAATAGGTCTGCTTTTGCGCCTCGGTTCCATGGGCGTGGATCGCCGACATCGCACCGTGGGTCAGTCCGGGGTACATGCCCCATGAGGTGTTGCTGGAAGCCACCATCTCGCTGATCACCAGACCCAGAGAGATCGGCAACCCTTGACCGCCGTAAACCGGATCCGCCGCCAGGCCATGCCAGCCGCCCTCGACATATTGGGCGAATGCCTGCTTGAAGCCCGCGGGCGTCGTGACCACGCCATTGTCGAAATGGCAGCCTTCTTCATCGCCACTGCGGTTCAGCGGCGACAGTACGTTTTCGCAGAACTTCGCCCCTTCTTCGAGGATCGCATTGACCATGTCCGGGCTGGCATCGGTGGCCCCCAGCGCGGCGTAGTTGCTGTGAAAGTCGAAGACGTGGTCGATCAGAAAGCGCATGTCGCGCAAGGGAGCTTTGTACTCGGGCATGGTCATTCTCCGTCGGCAGATTTCTCCAACCTACTGCTGCCGACCACACCTCACAATCACTTTGCGCTCGCTGAATGCGCCATCATCACTCAACCGTAGCGGCGTCCATGCGCACGGCGCCACGGCGGTTCTGCCCGAACGCCATCACGCAGTTGCGCCCGGCGCCCTTGGCGCTGTAGAGCGCCTGGTCAGCGGACTTGAGCACCTCTTCGGGGGTGCGTTGTTCGATCCGTTCGGCAACGCCGATACTGACCGTCACCGACACACTCGACGCACCGGAACCGGCACGCCGCTGGCGCCCCTGACTATCGTCCTGCGGGCGGTTTTCCTGATTGCGCAGCTGAATGTTGTAAGTGGCGATGGACTCGCGGATGACTTCCAGGTGCGGCATGCACTCTTCGAGGGTCTTGCCTGCAAACACCAGGGCAAATTCCTCGCCGCCATAGCGATACGCCTTACCGCCACCGCCGATTTTCGACAGCTTGCTGGCCACCAGTCGCAGCACCTGGTCGCCGACGTCGTGGCCGTGGGTGTCGTTGAATTTCTTGAAGTGGTCGACGTCGCTCATGGCCAACACGTAGTTGCGCCCCAACCGTTGCATGCGTTCATTCAACGCGCGACGGCCCGGCAGCCCGGTCAGTTCGTCGCGGAACGCCATTTGATAGGCCTCGTGGGCAACGGCGGCTGCGATCATCAGCATCACCTGGCTGCACATGATGTTCAGCGTGAACGGCAGGATGAAGGTTTTCGGCAACATCCAGAACAACCCGAGCAGCCCCACCCATTGCGCGGCATGCAGCGGTCGCGGGTTGCGCCAGTATTGCCAGGCCAGCAACAGGAACGCAGCGATGAACACCGGATAGGACAACTGGATCAGGCTCATCCAGGCGCCATGCAAGGCAGGCCAGCGAATCTCCGACAGCCAGATCAGCAGCGCGTGTGGATAACTTTGCTCAAGCCCCAGCGCCACGCTGCCGACCGCCAGCAAGACCGCGAAGCGCGCCACCATGTCCTGGAACAGATGGGTGCGTTCCTGCCACGCCGCGAACACGCCAAACAGCAGCGGCAGCAGCAGGCAACACAAATGAAAGACCACCGCGGCGTCGTCACGCACCTTGCCGTTGTCGCGGTAATAGTCGGTCTGGGTGTCGAGCAGGAAGTAGGCGATGTACACCGTGACCATCAGAAACAGTTCACGCTGGCGTCGGTACACCGCGCAATAGGCGCCACCGAGCAACAACACCAGGGTGGGCAGCACGTTGAACAGCGACGTGAAGAAGACGTTCAGATCCTTGATGTAAGCAGCCGCAAGCCCCGCCACCAACAGCAGCAATGACGGCAGGAAATGACTGAAACGTACAGCAGATGAGCGCGGCAAGGGTAAAGCTCCGACCCGTCAAATCAATAGATGGCAATGTGCCAACTACTGTAACGGCAGGACGCCCGAGTTACTGAGTGAATTACTGAGGTATTTTTCAAAGGGCGTTGCAAACATTTTCCACCGCCAACCTTTAAAGCAAAAAAGCCGCTGTTCCCGAAGGAGCAGCGGCTTTTTCAAGTACTTCGCTAAGGCTTAGTAGCCCAGGTCGAAGTTCTCTTCTTTCATGTCCATCAGGTTGTTGGCGCCCGACAGCATGGTTACGACGTGAGTGCGGGTACGCGGCAGGATGCGCTGGAAGTAGAAGCGCGCAGTCTGCAGCTTGGCGGTGTAGAACGCCTCTTCGGAAGTGCCGGCAGCCAGTTTCTCGGCAGCCAGGCGCGCCATGTCGGCCCAGAAGTAGGCCAGGCAGGCGTAACCGGAGTACATCAGGTAGTCCACGGAGGCCGCGCCGACTTCTTCGCGATCTTTCATGGCGGCCATACCGACCTTCATGGTCAGCTCGCCCCATTCCTTGTTCAATGCGGCCAGCGGAGCGACGAACTCTTGAACCGCTTCGTTGCCTTCGTTGGTCTGGCAGAACTTGTGGACGATCTTGGTGAAGCCTTTCAGAGCCTCGCCCTGGGTCATCAGCACTTTACGGCCCAGCAGGTCGAGTGCCTGGATACCGGTGGTGCCTTCGTACAGCATCGAGATACGGCTGTCGCGGACGTTCTGCTCCATGCCCCACTCGGCGATGAAGCCGTGGCCGCCGTAGATCTGCACGCCGTGGTTGGCCGATTCGAAACCGACTTCGGTCATGAAGGCTTTGGCGATTGGAGTCATGAACGCCAGCAGTGCGTCGGCTTTCTTCTTCTCTTCTTCGTCCACGCCGTACTTGACGATGTCGACCTGCTTGGCGGTGAAGTAAACCATCGCGCGGTTGCCTTCGGCGAATGCCTTCATGGTCAACAACATGCGGCGTACGTCAGGGTGCACGATGATCGGGTCAGCGGCTTTGTCCGGCGCTTTCGGGCCAGTCAGCGAGCGCATCTGCAGACGGTCGCGAGCGTATTTCAGGCCGCCCTGGAAACCGACTTCAGCGTGGGCCAGGCCTTGCAGCGCGGTACCCAGACGTGCGGTGTTCATGAAGGTGAACATGCAGTTCAGGCCTTTGTTCGCCGGGCCAATCAGGAAACCGGTAGCGCCGTCGAAGTTCATTACGCAGGTAGCGTTGCCGTGGATGCCCATTTTGTGTTCCAGGGAACCACAGGACACGGCGTTGCGCGCACCGATCGAACCGTCTTCGTTCGGCATGAATTTCGGAACGATGAACAGCGAGATGCCTTTGGTGCCAGCCGGTGCATCCGGCAGGCGAGCCAGCACGATGTGGACGATGTTGTCGGCCATGTCGTGTTCACCGGCCGAGATGAAGATCTTGGTGCCGGAAACTTTGTAGGAACCGTCGGCCTGAGGCTCGGCCTTGGTGCGCAGCATGCCCAGGTCGGTGCCGCAGTGCGGCTCGGTCAGGCACATGGTGCCCGTCCACTCGCCGGAAACCAGCTTGGTCAGGTAAGCCTCTTGCTGCTCAGGGGTGCCGTGCTCGGAGATGGTGTTCATCGCACCGTGCGACAGGCCTGGGTACATGCCCCACGACCAGTTGGACTCGCCAACCATTTCGCTGATGGCCAGACCCAGGGACTCTGGCAGGCCTTGGCCGCCGTGCTCTACGTCGTGAGCCAGGCTTGGCCAGCCACCTTCGACGAATTGCTTGTAGGCTTCCTTGAAACCAGTCGGGGTCTTAACGCCGGACTCGCTCCAGGTGCAGCCTTCGAGATCGCCCACGCGGTTCAGCGGAGCCAGTACCTGCTCACAAAACTTGGCGCCTTCCTCAAGAATGGCGTCAACCATGTCCGGAGTTGCGTCGGCACAAGCCGGAAGGCTCTGATAGTGCGCTTCGTAGCCGAGCAGCTCGTCACGAACGAAGCGAATATCACGCAAGGGGGCCTTGTAGTCAGGCATAGCGATAAACCTCTGCTGATGTAACCGGGAATGAACGACCGCATTGATTTGTTGCTGCGATCAAACAGTTGTTTGAAACATACGTTTACGCCCAAATCTTGTCAAGCGTCGATCTTTTTCCATTCGTCACCGCCGATCAGGCACATCTGCGCGCAACCGCACGACGGGCATAGACCGAGCGAGCCACCCTGCAGAGAAGATTAGTTGAGTGAGAAGGACTTACGCAGAAAAACGCCGCGAACAGACGCGGCGTTGGAGAGACGGATTCAATGAGGATCAGGCGAAAGTATCGATCAGCGTTCCGAGCACTTCGTCGGATGCCTTGGCGACTTTGGCGCCCAGTTCGACTTGAAATTTGCCTTGGGCCATTTCGACCACATTGCTGGCCAGGTCCGATTGCCGACTGCGATCAACCGATCGCAGACGATCGACCTGCGCCTCGGAGGACTGGCTGGTGACCGAGCGCTCGATCGTCGTGTTGGCGATCTGCCCGGCGGCTTGATCGACACGGTTCTGCCCTGTCTGAAGAGTGCTCAGACCGGCATAAAAAGCGGGGCTTCCTGAGATTTCCATGGGAGAACTCGTCCTTTCAAAGGATCAACAGTGGCCATTGAAGCAGAGTGGCCGGCAAAACACTCGACAAAAACACTAATGGCACAGTGCCTTGTCATAGGCAAAGCCCACAAGCCACTCGCCTCAGTCCAACAGGTCCAGTTGCAAGTGCTCGGCCACTGCCTCGGCCGTAACGGCCTTGAGTTTAGGCACACGCCCCAGGCACGGCGCCGGGAGGCGCTCGGCCAGGGTAGCCAGGTTTTCTTCCAGCCGCGAGGTCTTCGGGTCGATGATGTTGGCCACCCATCCCGCCAGTTGCAAACCGTCCCGGGCAATCGCTTCGGCGGTCAACAGGGCATGGCTGATACACCCCAGGCGTACACCGACCACCAGGATCACCGGCAGCTTCAATGCGATGGCCAGGTCCGACAGATTGTCCTGATCCGCCAGGGGTACGCGCCAGCCACCAGCGCCTTCGATCAGGGTGAAGTCCGCCTGCATGCCCAGAATCTGCCGCATCGGCGCCAGCAACGACTGCACCGTCAGCGCCACGCCCGCCTCTCGCGCCGCCAGATGCGGGGCAATGGCCGGCTCGAAGGCCATCGGATTGACCTGTGCATAGGTCAGCGGCAGCGAACACTGCGCCAGCAAGGCCAGCGCATCGGCGTTGCGCAGGCCTTTAGGTGTCACATCGCAACCGGACGCGACCGGCTTGCCCGCCGCCGTGCTCAAACCCGCCGAACGCGCCGCATGCAGCAGCCCCGCAGCGACCGTGGTTTTACCGACATCGGTATCCGTGCCGGCGATGAAATAGGCTGCGCTCATAAGGGTTTCTCCAAAACGGCGTACACCACTTGATAAGTCGCCGGCAGTCCCTGGGCCTGACGAAACTGTTCGTAAGCCTCGATCAAACCCAAAATCCGCGCCCGGCCGGTCAAGCCACCCGGCCGCCCGGGATTGAGATTGTGCGCACCCAACGCCTTGAGTTCATGGGTCAGGCTGCGCACATCCGGGTAATACAGCACGTGCGCAAGGTTTTGCAGACTGACCACCCTCAAGCCGCTGGCCGCACACAGTTGTTGATAAACACCAAACTCCCGGAAGCGGTTGACGTGCACCATGCCGTCGACTTCGCGCCAGCTGTCGCGCAATTCAAACAACGTCCCTACACACAGACTAGCAAACGCGAAAATGCCGCCCGGTTTCAGTACTCGAAAGGCTTCACTGAGCACCGAGTCGAAGTCTGCGCACCACTGCACCGCCAGGCTGGAGAAGATCAGGTCGCAAGACGAATCCTGCAGTGGTAGTCGCTCGGCATCGCCGGCCACGAAGTATGTGGCACCGCCCAATGGCCGGGCGTGGTTGAGCATGCCCTCGGCAATGTCCAGCGCCACCCCGTGGCTGCCCGGAAATCGCTCACCCAGGGCACGACTGAAATGCCCGGTGCCACAGCCCAGGTCCAGCCAGCGCTGCGGTACGAAGTCCTGCGGCAAGCGCCCGAGCAATTGGCTGCCCACATCACGCTGCAACTCGGCCACGCTGTCGTAGCTTGCTGCCGCGCGGGAGAATGAGGCTGCTACCTGGCGCTTGTCGGGCAAGGCGCCGGGCAGGTTGGGAAGGGATAAATCAGTCATCGCCGGACTCATGCAAAAAGGCCTGGATCGCCCCCGCCACACCGTGGGGATCCTCCAGGAGAAACACGTGGCTGGCCTGTTCAATCAGACCGATTTCGACATCCGGCAGCAATGCCAACAACTCGCCCGCCGCTTCCACCGGCACCAGCCCGTCGAGGCCGGCGAACAGATGCAATTGCGGACCGCGAAACGAATGCAGCGCCTGTCGTGTATCCAGTTGCGCGAGCACTTGCAGACCACTCAGCAACACCGGCGTAGCGGTGTTCGGGGCACCGCCGAGCAACAACCGCGACAATCCGCGTGGGTCTTCGGCGCCTTGGGCGCAAAGCAGTGAAAAGCGTTTCAAGGTCGCGCGCGGATCGGCTTCACATCCCGCCAGAAACGCATCGAAGGTTTCCCCGGACATGGCGCTTGTCCATTGATCATGAGCGACAAAAGAAACGTTGCTGGCCAGGGTGAACACACCACAGCAGCGATCGCCACGCCGGGCCGCCAATTCGCAGGCGAGCATGCCGCCCAATGACCAACCGCCCAGCCACACGTCTTGCGGCAAGGTCGAATCAAGCTCATCGAGCCACTCTTCAAGATCGCTCGACTCCAGCTCCGGCAACGGCTCGATCTCGACGCGCAGGTGCTCATCCAAACCGCGCAAGGCCGCCGCCAGAGGCTCCAGCGGTGAAACGCCAAGGCCCCAGCCGGGCAGCAGAATCAGACGATCACGCATGGCTTGGCTCCGGCTTCAGTTGTTGAAAACAATCGGCCAGTCCGTTTAACAATAGCTGTACCTGGGCCTCACTGTGGGCAGCCGTCAACGTGACCCGCAGCCGGGCACTGCCGGCGGGTACGGTCGGCGGGCGAATCGCGGTCACCATCAACCCGCGTTCACGCAGCATTTGCGAAAGGCGCACCGCTCGCCCCGCGTCACCGATCATGATCGGCTGGATCGGCGTGAAGCTGTCCATGAGTTCCAGGCCAATCTGCTCGGCACCTTTGCGGAACTGGCGGATCAGCGTCTGCAAATGCTCGCGGCGCCAGTGTTCGCTGCACAGCAGTTCCAGGCTTTTCAACGTGGCGCAGGCCAGCGCGGGGGGCTGGCTGGTGGTGTAGATGTAGGGGCGGGCGAACTGGATCAGGCTTTCGATCAGCTCTTCGCTGCCAGCCACAAAGGCACCCGCCGTACCGAACGCCTTGCCGAGGGTGCCGACCAGCACCGGAACGTCATCCTGGCTCAAGCCAAAGTGTTCGACGATGCCGCCACCGTTGGCACCCAGCGGTCCAAAACCATGGGCATCGTCGACCATCAACCAGGCGCCTTTGGCCTTGGCTTCTCGGGCCAGCGCTGGCAAGTCGGCAATATCACCGTCCATGCTGAACACGCCGTCGGTGACCACCAGTGTATTGCCGGTGGCTTTTTCCAGGCGCTTGGCCAGGCTCGCCGGGTCATTGTGCAGGTAGCGATTGAACCGAGCGCCGGACAACAGCCCCGCGTCGAGCAGCGACGCATGATTGAGCCGGTCTTCGAGCACCGTATCACCCTGCCCCACCAACGCCGTGACTGCGCCGAGGTTGGCCATGTAGCCGGTGGTGAACAGCAACGCCCGCGGGCGACCGGTCAGGTCGGCCAACGCTTCTTCCAGGGCATGGTGCGGGGAACTATGGCCGATGACCAGATGCGATGCCCCTCCGCCCACACCCCACTTCGAAGCGCCGGCACGCCAGGCTTCGATCACTTGCGGATGATTGGCCAGGCCCAGGTAGTCGTTGTTACAGAACGCCAGCAACGGCTGGCCATCGACCACCACTTGCGGCCCCTGCGGGCTTTCTAGCAGCGGGCGCTGTCGGTAGAGGTTTTCGGCACGACGGGCGGCAAGGCGTGCGGCGAGATCGAAAGACATGCAGGCCTCGAAGTTCAGATCACAGAAATCAAAATGAATGCGATCCCTGTGGGAGCGAGCTTGCTCGCGATGGCGGCGTCACATTCAACATTGATGTCGACGGACCTGACGCAATCGCGAGCAAGCTCGCTCCCACAGTGTTTTGCATTCCAGCCAGAGAAGTCGGTGGAAGACTCAAACAGCCGCGTTGTAAAACTGCTCGCTGCTCTTCTGCTCCACCAGCGCCTGCTCGATAGCTGCCTGATGCACCTCGTCGGCGTGCTCTTCGCGGGCTTCCGGCAGGATGCCCAGGCGCGAGAACAGTTGCATGTCCTTGTCGGCCTGCGGGTTGGCGGTGGTCAGCAGTTTGTCGCCGTAGAAAATCGAGTTGGCACCGGCGAAGAACGCCAGGGCCTGCATCTGCTCGTTCATGGCTTCGCGGCCGGCGGACAGGCGCACGTGGGATTGCGGCATCAGGATGCGCGCGACGGCGAGCATGCGGATGAAGTCGAACGGATCGACGTCGTCGGCATTTTCCAGCGGCGTACCGGCGACTTTCACCAGCATGTTGATCGGCACCGACTCCGGATGCTCAGGCAGGTTGGCCAACTGGATCAGCAGGTTGGCGCGGTCGTCCAGCGACTCGCCCATGCCCAGAATGCCGCCTGAGCAGATCTTCATCCCCGAATCACGCACGTACGCCAGAGTTTGCAGGCGTTCGCTGTAGGTGCGGGTGGTGATGATGCTGCCGTAAAACTCCGGCGAGGTATCGAGGTTGTGGTTGTAGTAGTCGAGGCCGGCCTTGGCCAGCGCTTCGGTCTGCTCCTGATCCAGGCGACCGAGGGTCATGCAGGTTTCCAGGCCCATGGCTTTCACGCCTTCGACCATTTTCAACACGTACGGCATGTCCTTGGCCGACGGATGCTTCCACGCCGCGCCCATGCAGAAGCGGGTCGAACCGATGGCCTTGGCGCGAGCGGCCTCTTCGAGGACCTTCTGCACCTCCATCAGTTTCTCTTTTTCCAGGCCGGTGTTGTAGTGACCGGACTGCGGACAATATTTGCAATCTTCCGGGCAGGCGCCGGTCTTGATCGACAGCAGGGTCGACACCTGGACGCGGTTGGCGTCGAAATGCGCACGGTGCACCGTCTGCGCCTGGAACAACAGGTCATTGAATGGCTGAACGAAGAGTGCTTTGACTTCGGCCAAAGTCCAGTCATGACGCAGGGTGGCAGTGGTGCTGGCGCTCATGGGCGTTTCCTTTGAATTATGCTTTGGCAGTCGGCTGGGTAATGGAGTTTCACAGCCGCTTCACAGATGTTTCGGCATATTTAAGGAAGAGCGATGCGCTGTCAACCACGATACGAAGGACCGGTTTACATCTGGTTAAAAAACAAACAACCATGCCTTTTGTGCGATGAAACGGCCGACGGCATCCCTCCTGTCTGCACGGCCTGCGAAATCGAGTTGCCCTGGCTCGGTGATCACTGTCTGACCTGCGCCCTGCCGCTCCCGGCCGCAGGACTGACCTGCGGCCATTGCCTGAAGCAGCCACCGGCCTTCGAACAAGTGATTGCGCCCTGGACCTACAGCTTTCCGGTAGACAGCTTGATCACCCGCTTCAAACACAACGCCAAGTGGCCGTTTGGCCGCCTGCTCGCCGAACTTCTTGTTCAATACCTGCAACATCGCTTCGAAGACGATCTGCTGCGACCCCAGGCGCTGATCCCGGTGCCGCTGGCCAATCGGCGCCTGCGCCAGCGCGGGTTCAATCAGGCGGCGATGCTGGCTCACTGGTTGAGTGCGAGTCTCGATATCCCTTGCGACGAACGGTTGCTGCTGCGCACTCAAGACACCGACGCCCAACAGGCATTGAACGCCGAAGCCCGCCTAAGGAACCTGCGCAATGCTTTCGCCCTGGCACCCGGCGCGGTCGTCAAAGGCCGGCACCTGGCTCTGGTCGACGACGTACTGACCACCGGAGCCACGGCCCAGGCCCTGGCTCGCCTGTTGATGGACGCCGGGGCGGCGAGGGTCGACGTCTATTGCCTGGCCCGCACGCCCAAACCCGGCGAGACACCCTGACTTGACTCGCGCGGCCCAAGCGACCAACGTCCTCACCATCGTCACCACCCAAAGCGACTTGTCATGTCTTTGCCAACCTTGCTGTCCCAGCACATTGTCCGCCGTCCGCAGCGCATCGCCCTGCTGCAGCACATCGCCGAACAAGGCTCGATCACCCGCGCGGCAAAAAGTGCGGGCCTGAGCTACAAGGCTGCCTGGGATGCGATCGATGAGCTGAACAACCTGGCGCAGAAGCCGCTGGTGGAGCGGATTGTCGGCGGCAAGGGCGGCGGCGGTGCGCGCCTGTCCAACGAAGGTGAGCGGGTGTTGCGCCTGTATCAGAAGCTGCAAGCCTTGCAGGCCCAAGTGCTGGAAGCAACTGAAGACGCGAGCGATCTGGATCTGCTCGGGCGCCTGATGCTGCGCACCAGCGCGCGCAATCAGTTGCACGGCAAGGTGATTGCGATCGAACCTCAGGGACGCAACGACCTGATTCGCCTCGAAGTCGCCGAAGGCGTGATCGTCGCCGCGCAAATCACCCACGACAGCACCGAGCGCCTGGAACTGCAAATCGGCACTGAAGTCGTGGCATTGATCAAGGCCGGCTGGCTCGACGTGCTGCAAATCGACTCTGTCGAAACGCCTGAAAACAATTGCCTCAGCGGCATCATCGAAAAAATTCTCGACGCCGACGACGGTCCCAGCGAAGTGCGCATCACCCTGCCCAACGGCCTGACTCTATGCGCCTTGGCCGAACCGAGTCATCTGCAAGCATCGGGGCTGACGTGCGGCAAACCGGTGCGCGTGGAGTTTTCGCCGTCCAGGGTTCTGCTGGGCACACCACTGTAAGCAGAACTGCAACAAAAGGTTCATGACTCATCTTTAAGGTGTCTGCAAAATCCGCAGGGAGCCTGAAATGAGCCTATTAGAAGAAAACCAGTCCACCGACCTCGAAACCATGGTCGGCCTCAGCCGTCGCGGCTTCATCAGCGCAGGTGCCCTGTGCGGCGCGGCGATGTTCCTTGGCGGCAACCTGCTGAGCCGCAGCGTGATGGCCGCCAGTGTCAGCGCCGGCAACAGCCAGTTACTGGGTTTCGACAGCATTGCCGCCGCCACCAGCGACACCATCACCCTGCCACCGGGCTACAAGTCCTCGGTGCTGATCAGCTGGGGCCAGCCCCTGCACAAGGACGGTCCGGCGTTCGACCCGAGCGGCAACGGCAGCGCCGAACATCAGGAAGTCCAGTTCGGCGACAACAACGACGGCATGAGCCTGTTCGAGTTTCCGGGCGAAAAAGACCGGGCGCTGATGGCGATCAACAACGAATACACCAACTACCGCTACCTCTACGCCCACGGCGGCATGCCGCAATCGGCGCAAGAAGTGCGCAAGGCGCTGGCCTGCGAAGGTGTGTCGGTGATTGAAGTGCAGCGCAAGAACGGCCAATGGCAGTTCGTCCAGGGCTCACGCTACAACCGCCGCATTCACGGCAACGCACCGATCACCCTGAGCGGCCCGGCCGCCGGACATGCCCTGCTCAAAACCAGTGCCGATCCGCACGGCAAGAACGTCCTGGGCACCTTCCAGAACTGCGCCAACGGCAAGACGCCGTGGGGCACCTATCTGACCTGTGAAGAGAACTTCACCGACTGCTTCGGCAGCAGCAACGCCGAGCAGAAGTTCGACCCGGCGCAAAAACGCTACGGCGTGGTGGCCACCAGCAAAGAAATCAACTGGCACCAGCACGACGAGCGCTTCGACATGGCGAAGAACCCCAACGAGCTCAACCGTCACGGCTGGGTGGTGGAGATCGATCCGTTCGATCCGAAATCGACGCCGGTCAAACGCACGGCCCTGGGCCGCTTCAAGCACGAAAACGCCGCACTGGCCGAAACCGGCGACGGTCATGCCGTGGTGTACATGGGCGACGATGAACGCGGTGAGTTCATCTACAAATTCGTCAGCCGCGACAAGATCGACCACAAGAACCCCAAGGCCAACCGTGACATTCTCGACCACGGCACCCTGTACGTGGCGCGGTTCGATGCCGGCGACGGCAACGTCGATCACCCGAAAGGCCAGGGTGAATGGATCGAACTGACCCACGGCAAAAACGGCATCGACGCCAGCAGCGGTTTTGCCGATCAGGCCGAAGTTTTGATTCACGCGCGTCTCGCCGCCAGTGTGGTGAAAGCCACGCGCATGGACCGCCCGGAATGGATCGTGGTCAGCCCCAAGGATGGCCAGGTCTACTGCACGCTGACCAACAACGCCAAACGCGGCGAAGACGGGCAACCGGCGGGCGGGCCGAACCCGCGTGAGAAGAACGTCTACGGCCAGATCCTGCGCTGGCGCACCGAGCGTGACGATCACGGCTCGAAAACCTTTGCCTGGGACCTGTTCGTCGTCGCCGGTAATCCGGGGGTTCACGCCGGCACACCAAAAGGCGGATCGTCGAACATCACGCCGCAGAACATGTTCAACAGCCCGGACGGCCTGGGCTTCGACAACGCCGGACGCTTGTGGATTCTCACCGACGGCGATTCGAGCAACGCCGGAGACTTTGCCGGCATGGGCAACAACCAGATGCTCTGTGCCGATCCGGTAACCGGCGAGATTCGTCGTTTCATGGTTGGCCCGGTAGGTTGTGAAGTGACGGGGATCAGCTTCTCGCCGGACCAGAAAACCCTGTTTGTCGGGATTCAGCATCCGGGTGAAAACGGCGGTTCTACCTTCCCCGAGCACCTGCCCAACGGCAAGCCGCGGTCTTCGGTGATGGCGATTTCGCGGGAAGATGGCGGGATCGTCGGCGCCTGACAACCCCTCATCGCGAGCAGGCTCGCTCCCACAGGATTGGCGCGATTTCATATCTGGCGCATGACCTGTGGGAGCGAGCTTGCTCGCGATGGCGTCAGCACATACAACGCACACCTCAAGCCCACCCCCTAAAGCCCCGCCGTCTGCGCTACCATGCCTGGCCGGACGCAGCAGCCTGCTGCGCGCAGGAGTCAGCATGGCCCACCCGTTTGAAACCCTCACACCAGACCTCGTGCTCGATGCCGTCGAAAGCATCGGCTTTCTCAGCGACGCGCGCATCCTGGCGCTCAACAGCTACGAGAACCGTGTCTATCAGGTCGGTATCGAAGACGCCGAGCCGCTGATCGCCAAGTTCTACCGGCCGCAACGCTGGAGCAACGAAGCGATTCTGGAAGAGCACCAGTTCACCGCCGAACTCGCCGACTGCGAGGTGCCGGTCGTGGCGCCGTTGATCCACAACGGTGAAACCCTGCACGAACACAACGGTTTCCGTTTCACCCTGTTCCCCCGCCGTGGCGGCCGAGCACCTGAGCCGGGCAACCTCGACCAACTCTATCGCCTGGGCCAGTTGCTCGGGCGCCTGCATGCGGTCGGCTCGACCCGGCCGTTCGAGCACCGTGAAGCGCTGGCGGTAAAAAACTTCGGTCATGACTCGCTGGCCACATTGCTCGACGGCAACTTCATCCCCCGCAGCCTGCTGCCGGCCTACGAGTCAGTGGCCCGCGATCTGCTCAAGCGTGTGGAAGATGCCTACAGCAACACGCCGCACCAGAACATCCGCATGCACGGTGACTGCCACCCCGGCAACATGATGTGCCGTGACGAGATGTTCCATATCGTCGACCTCGACGACTGCCGCATGGGGCCGGCGGTACAGGACATCTGGATGATGCTCGCTGGCGATCGCCAGGACTGCCTGAGCCAGTTGTCGGAACTGATGGACGGCTACAACGAATTCCACGACTTCGATCCCCGTGAACTGGCCTTGATCGAACCGTTGCGCGCCCTGCGCCTGCTGCATTACAGCGCCTGGCTCGCCCGCCGCTGGGACGATCCTGCCTTCCCCCGCAGTTTTCCGTGGTTCGGCACCGAGCGTTATTGGGGGGATCAGGTGCTGGCGTTGCGCGAGCAGTTGGCGGCGCTCAATGAAGAACCGCTGAAACTCTTCTAACCCCACCCGAAACCCTGTGGGAGCGAGCTTGCTCGCGATGACGGCAGCAAATTCAACATTGATACAAGCTGATCCACCGCTATCGCGAGCAAGCTCGCTCCCACAGGTTGTCCGTGTTCACAAATGTCCTACCTATTCAGTCAGGACATTCGCAGACAAATCTCCTTACAATCCCCTCTTTGTTAGCTGCCTAAGCAAGGATTCTGCATGCAAGCCGCCAACCCGCGTCGCGGGTACATACTGGGCCTGAGTGCCTATATCATCTGGGGGCTTTTCCCCCTCTACTTCAAAGCCATCGCCAGCGTGCCCGCAGTGGAAATCATCATCCACCGGGTGCTGTGGTCGGCGCTGTTCGGCGCCTTGTTGCTGATGGTCTGGAAGCATCCCGGCTGGTGGCGCGAGCTGCGGGAGAACCCCAAGCGACTGGCGATCCTGGCCCTGAGCGGCGCGCTGATCGCGGCCAACTGGCTGACCTACGTCTGGTCGGTGAACAACGGCCGCATGCTGGAGGCAAGTCTCGGTTACTACATCAACCCCTTGGTGAACGTGTTGCTGGGCATGCTGATCCTCGGCGAACGGCTGCGGCGCATGCAATGGATTGCCGTCGGCCTGGCGGCGGTGGGTGTGGCGCAGCAGGTCTGGCAAGTCGGCAGTCTGCCGTGGGTGTCGTTGGTGCTGGCCCTGACCTTCGGCTTCTATGGCCTGATTCGCAAGCAGGCACCGGTCAAGGCACTGCCGGGGCTCGTGGTGGAAACCTGGATGCTGGTGCCGATTGCCCTTGGCTGGTTGCTGCTCAATCCGACGGCCAGCAGCGCCCAGGCCGAATTCTGGACCACGTCCCAGGCCTGGTGGTTGGTCGCCGCCGGCCCGATCACGCTGGTGCCGCTGGTCTGCTTCAACGCTGCTGCACGGCATTTGCCCTACACGACACTGGGGTTTCTTCAGTACCTGGCGCCAACCCTGGTTCTGCTGCAAGCCGTTCTGCTGTTTGGCGAGCACCTGTCGTCCAGCACCTTGGTAGCGTTCATGTTTATCTGGGCCGGTCTGGCGGTTTACAGCGTCGATGCGTGGATAAGTTTGCGCCGCCGCAGCTGATCAAAAAACGCACAAAAGCCTACAGGCCACGTCTCCCGTGGCCTGCATCATTCCTTCCCAAGGTTATCCACAGCGTGATCCCCGCCGATTGTGCGCAAGTGGCTGAAACTGCTGGTTTTTTGATCAGATCATGAAGAACCCCGGTCGGCGTGGCCTGGCGGGGTGTCTCTACAGGTTATCCACAGGCCGGTGCACGTTTAACTTGGATAACCTGATCAGGGATCACTGCGTAGCACCAACTCGACCATCAGATCGTCCGCCAGGGTTTCCAGGCGCGATTGCAGCACGTCCAGCGACAGCGTCAGCGGGACCGCGAGAATCGCTTCGGCATGGAACAACGGCTCGCTGCTCATCGGGGCCGGGCGCACTTCGGTAACCAGCCGTTCCAGACTCACCCCCTGCTCGCTCAACAAGCGTGTGATGTCACGCACGATCCCCGGACGATCATTTCCCACCAGTTCCATGGCGATCGGCTTCCAGGTGCAGGATTGTTCGATGCTGCTTTCGGCGACCAACACGCGAATGCCTTGGGCGGACAGGCCCTGCAGGGCCGCGACCAATTCATCGTAGGCCTCGGCCGGCACGCCCACCCGCAGAATCCCGGCGAATTGCCCCGCCATGCGCGACATGCGGCTTTCCAGCCAGTTGCCGCCGTGCTCGGCAATGCATTGGGCAATGCGCTCGACTTGCCCGGGCTTGTCCGGAGCAAAAACAGTGAGTACGAGGTGGTCCATGGCGCAGCCCTCCAGTCATGACTTTTGTTATAGAGAACCAAGTATAGGCAAGGGTTGGACCTGCGCCGACAGGTCAGGCGTCTTCGCGAGCAGGCTCGCTCCCGCAAGGGTTGCGCGGGCCTTTGTGGGAGCGAGCCTGCTCGCGAATGAAGGCACCGCCGATCTGACTGACCCAACAAATCGTGTACAACTTTTGATATTTAACTGGAACAATCCAATAGTTTTTTGAGAACATCACGCTCCCCGACGTGACCGCAATGCGTCACGGGGTCGCAGAACGACGTAATTAGTCTAATTTTCACAACCGCAATTCATCATGTAGTATGCCGCAGCGCGCACTACATAACGTTGGATCGATGTCTGCCGCAGGCACGTTCGCAACCCTGAAAGCCCTGTCAGCAAGGCCCCAAGCCGTTGATTGGTCCCAACCCAGCCGCCTGTCATGGGCATGTACTGGTAGAGGGGTTTGTGGTTTAAATGGCCAGAGGCTTCATTGTTAAATTGAAGAGCTGAAAAGCGAAATAGCTGAGCAGAGTGAGGCAAGCAATGACTGAACACGTTCAAGTCGGTGGCCTGCAGGTCGCCAAAGTCCTGTTCGACTTCGTGAACAACGAAGCCATTCCCGGTACCGGCCTCACCGCCGATAAGTTCTGGGCCGGTGCCGACAAGGTCATCCATGACCTGGCACCGAAGAACAAAGCCCTACTCGCCAAACGCGATGATTTCCAGGCTCGTATCGATGCCTGGCACCAGGAACGTGCAGGCCAGGCGCACGACGCCGTGGCCTACAAAGCTTTCCTGCAAGACATCGGTTATCTGCTGCCAGAAGCGGCCGATTTCCAGGCAACGACGCAAAACGTCGATGAAGAAATCGCCCGCATGGCCGGTCCACAACTCGTGGTGCCGGTGATGAACGCCCGCTTCGCTCTCAATGCTTCGAACGCCCGCTGGGGTTCGCTGTACGACGCGCTCTACGGCACCGATGCCATCAGCGAAGCTGACGGCGCGGAAAAAGGCAAAGGCTACAACAAGATTCGCGGCGACAAGGTCATCGCCTTCGCCCGCGCCTTCCTCGATGAAGCGGCGCCACTGGCAGCCGGCTCCCACGTCGACTCCACCGGCTACAAGATCGTCGACGGCAAACTGGTGGTCGCCCTCAAAGGCGGCAGCAACACCGGCCTGCGCAACGATGCGCAACTGATCGGCTTCCAGGGCGATGCCGCTGCACCGACCGCGATCCTGCTGAAAAACAACGGCCTGCATTTCGAAATCCAGGTCGACGCCAGCACCCCGGTCGGCCAGACCGACGCGGCCGGCGTCAAAGACATCCTGATGGAAGCCGCGCTGACCACCATCATGGACTGCGAAGACTCGGTTGCCGCAGTCGATGCCGATGACAAAGTGGTGATCTACCGCAACTGGCTCGGCCTGATGAAGGGCGATCTGTCGGAAGAAGTCGCCAAGGGCGGTCAGACCTTTACCCGCACCATGAACGCCGACCGCACCTACACCGCCATCGATGGCAGTGAACTGAGCCTGCACGGTCGTTCGTTGCTGTTCGTGCGTAACGTCGGTCACCTGATGACCATCGATGCGATCCTCGACAAAGACGGTAACGAAGTGCCTGAAGGCATTCTCGATGGCCTGGTGACTTGCCTGGCATCGATGCACAACCTGAACGGCAACACCTCGCGCAAAAACACCCGCACCGGCTCGATCTACATCGTGAAGCCGAAGATGCACGGCCCTGAAGAAGCGGCGTTCACCAACGAGCTGTTCGGTCGCATCGAAGACGTGCTGGGCTTGCCGCGCAACACCCTCAAAGTCGGGATCATGGACGAGGAGCGTCGTACCACGATCAACCTCAAGGCCTGCATCAAGGCGGCGAGCGAGCGTGTGGTGTTCATCAACACCGGTTTCCTCGACCGCACGGGCGATGAAATCCACACCTCCATGGAAGCCGGCCCGATGGTGCGCAAGGCGGACATGAAGGCGGAAAAATGGATCGGCGCCTACGAGAACTCCAACGTCGATATCGGTCTGAGCACCGGCCTGCAAGGTCGCGCACAGATCGGTAAAGGCATGTGGGCCATGCCGGACCTGATGGCGGCGATGCTCGAACAGAAAATCGCTCACCCGATGGCCGGTGCCAACACCGCCTGGGTACCCTCGCCGACCGCTGCTGCCCTGCACGCGCTGCACTACCACAAGGTTGACGTGTTCGCCCGTCAGGCCGAACTGGCCAAACGTGCCCATGCTTCGGTAGACGACATCCTGACCATCCCGCTGGCGGTCAACCCGCAGTGGACCGCCGAACAGATCAAGAACGAACTGGACAACAACAGCCAGGGCATTCTCGGTTACGTGGTGCGCTGGATCGACCAGGGTGTCGGCTGTTCGAAAGTGCCGGATATCAACGACGTCGGCCTGATGGAAGACCGTGCAACGCTGCGTATTTCCAGCCAGCACATCGCCAACTGGCTGCGTCACGGCATCGTCACCGAAGAGCAAGTGATGGAAAGCCTCAAGCGCATGGCGCCGGTGGTTGACCGTCAGAACGCCGGCGACGCGCTTTACCGTCCGCTGGCCCCGAACTTCGACAGCAACATCGCCTTCCAGGCGGCGGTCGAACTGGTGGTCGAAGGCACGAAGCAGCCGAACGGCTACACCGAGCCGGTCCTGCACCGTCGTCGTCGCGAGTTCAAGGCTGCCAATGGCCTGTAACTGAGCGTCTGCGCCGGATATGAAAAAGCCCTGATCGAAAGATCAGGGCTTTTTCTTTTTGGGCTGTCCGCGATCTCCCACAGAGGTAGTTCAGGGCTGACAGGCTTGGACTAAGGCTCCACCCCAAGTTCATGCTTGACCAGTTCCAGCAGCTTGCCGGCATCAATCGGCTTGAGCAGAAAGTCCACCACATTCAAATGCATCGCGGCGATCGCATCTTTCACGTCGGCATCACCCGAGACGATGATGATCGGCAACGCCGCCCGTACCGACTCGCGCACCTGTCGGATCAGGTCCAGGCCGTCGACGAGGCCCATGCGCAGGTCGGTAATCACCAGTCCGATCGAAGGTTTCTCCTCCAGCATCTTGAGTGCTGCTTCGCCACTGGCCGCCGTCATGCAGTGAATACCGTCAAGCGCCAGGATCTCTGACAACAGTTCCCTGGCGTCTTTATCGTCATCGACGATCAGCACCCGTTGTGGCGGCAGGTCAGGTTCCAGCATGACGGCGCTCAAGGCTTCGCGCTCGGCGTCGCTCAAAATATCGTGGTCGGACATGGCTTTCTCTACATGTTCAGTTCATTTCCCTAGCACAGTGACGAGACATCGCTAAGCAGGCCTTAAATGTGCGCTTCGTCGGATATTTTTCCAATAGGGGGACGGAGAGGTTTTTCGCACAGTTGCGTAGGATTCTTCCGACATTTCAGCATACCAATCGCCTACCTAGACTTACGTCCAATGGGCACTCCGGCCACAGGGGTCGACCATGTCTGGGTCATCCGACAACAACAATTCAAAAAAGACTGCGGTAATGGTTATGAGTAAAGCGGACGCCTTCACACAGGCAGGGAAAACCGCGGTGTTGCAGAACATCCAGGGCACGTTGCAATTCCTCCAGCGCTTCCCGCCCTTCAATCAGATGGAACACGCTCACCTGGCGTATCTGGTCGAGCAATGTCAGATGCGTTTTTACGCCCCCGGCGATAGCATCATCAAACCCGCTGACGGCCCGGTCGAGCACTTCTATATCGTCAAGCAAGGCCGGGTCGTGGGCGAGCGTCCGCATACGGTAAACGGTAGCACCGAAACGGTCTTCGAGATCACCACTGGCGAATGTTTCCCTCTCGCGGCGTTGCTGGGTGAACGGGCGACCCGCACCGAGCACCTGGCCGGCGAAGACACCTTCTGCCTGCAACTGAACAAGCCGGCATTCATCCGCCTGTTTTCGCTATCGGACACCTTCCGCAACTTCGCCCTGCGCTGCGTCAGCAGCCTGCTGGATCAGGTCAACCAGCAAGTGCAGCAAAAAGCCGTGGAAACCCTGGGCACCCAATATTCGCTCAATACCCGACTGGGCGAATTGGCCATGCGCCACCCGGTGACATGCGCCCCGCAGACGCCATTGCGCGAAGCCGTGACGTTGATGCACGAACAACAGGTCGGCAGCATCGTGGTGGTCGATGAACTCAAGGCGCCACTGGGGATTTTCACCCTGCGCGACCTGCGCCAGACCGTGGCCAACGGCAGCAGTGATTTCAACGAAGCCATCGAAGGGTACATGACCCGGGCGCCGTTCTTCCTGTCGCCGGATCAGAGTGCATTCGACGCGGCGATTGCCATGACCGAGCGGCACATCGCCCATGTCTGCCTGGTCAAGGACCAGCGCTTGTGCGGCGTGGTTTCCGAGCGTGATCTGTTTTCCCTGCAACGGGTCGACCTGGTGCACCTGGCGCGCACTATCCGCAATGCCCAGAAAGTGGAAAACCTGATGGCGCTGCGGGGCGAAATCGGTCAACTGGTCGAGCGCATGCTGGCCCACGGCGCCTCTTCGACGCAGATCACCCACATCATCACCTTGCTCAACGACCACACCGTGTGCCGAGTGATCGAGCTGACTCTCGCCGAAAAAGGCGACCCCGGCGTGCCGTTCAGCTGGCTGTGTTTCGGCAGCGAAGGCCGTCGCGAGCAGACCCTGCACACCGATCAGGACAACGGCATTCTGTTCGAAGCCAGGGATGCGGCCCATGCCGCCGAGATTCGCGGCAAACTGTTGCCCATTGCCCAGCAGATCAACCAGAGCCTGGCGCTGTGCGGCTTCACCTTGTGCAAGGGCAATATCATGGCTGGCAATCCTGAGCTGTGCCTGTCCCGGGCCGAATGGGCGCGGCGCTTTGCGGCGTTTATCCGCGAGGCAACCCCGGAGAACCTGCTGGGTTCGAGCATCTATTTCGATTTGCGCGTGGTCTGGGGCAGCGAGCAAGGCTGTGAGCAATTGCGCCGGAGCATTCTCGACCAGGTCGGCGACAACCGCTTGTTCCAGCGCATGATGGCTGAGAATGCGTTGCGCAATCGCCCGCCCGTAGGGCGTTTCCGCGAGTTCGTACTGGCGCGAAAAAATGGCGAGAAGGCCACCCTGGACCTGAAGACTCAGGGTCTGACACCCTTTGTCGACGGCGCCCGGTTGCTGGCCCTGGCCCACGGTATCGAAACAAACAACACGCTGGAGCGTTTTCGCCAGTTGGTCGACAAGGAGGTCATCGATCCCCTGGACGGTGCCGCGTACGAAGAGGCCTATCACTTCATCCAGCAAACCCGCATGCAGCAACATCAACTACAGACCCGAGAGAATTTTCCTTACTCAAATCGGGTCGATCCCGACAGCCTCAATCATCTGGACCGGCGCATCCTGCGTGAGTCCCTGCGCCAGGCACAGCGCCTGCAAAGCAGCCTGACCTTGCGGTATCAGATATGAGCCTGTTTTCATGGCTGCGCCCGGCCGGCCCGAGCTTGTCCGCAGACCTGCAACTACGTCTTCAACGCCTGCCGACGGTCACCGGATTGAGTGAATGCAGCCTGCGCGAGCAGCGCTGGGTAGTGCTCGACCTGGAAACGACCGGGCTGAATATGAACAAGGACCGGGTACTGTCCATCGGCGCCGTGGTGATCGAGGATGGCGCGATCGATTTCAGTCGACAGTTCGAGCGAACCTTGCAATGCGGCGAACTCAAACTCGGCCCCAGTGTGCTGATTCACGGCTTGGGCCCCAGTGCAATCGCTGCCGGCAGCGATCCGGCCGAGGCGCTGCTCGAACTCATGGAGTTTGTCGGCGACAGCCCGGTGCTGGCCTTCCATGCGCCTTTCGACCAGCACATGTTGGCGCGCGCCCTGAAGGATCATCTGGGTTACAAGTTGCAGCATGCCTTTCTGGATGTGGCAGATATTGCGCCACTGCTATGCCCCCAGGCGCACATTCGCGAGGCCGGGCTGGACGATTGGATCGACTGGTTCAAGCTCGAAGTCTTCGAGCGCCACCACGCCAGCGCCGACGCCCTGGCCACCGCCGAACTGGCACTGATCCTGTTCAGCCGTGCGCGGCAGCAGCAGATTCATAGCCCGTTGAATTTGCAACAGCGCTTGAGTCAGTGGAAGCGCCGGCAGCAGGCGCCTTCCTTCTGACCCATACGCCATCCCTGTAGGAGCGAGCTTGCTCGCGATGGTCTTGAACGGTGACGCGTGCTGTCTGGAAAAATGCGTCGCCTTCAAATTCATCGCGAGCAAGCTCGCTCCTACGGGGGCCTTCGCCAAATCCCCACCCGACCAACGCCAATTGCTTACCTCCCTCGCCTCTGCCACAATCGCGAACAATTCTCGTTAGTTAATATTTCCCAATCGGTGATGCGGCGTGTCGTCAGTCCCAAGCCCTCAAAGTGAGCTCGTCGGTGCGTTATATCGCGACCATCGCGGTTGGCTATTGGCCTGGCTTCGACGCAACGTCGCCTGCCCGCAGCGGGCCGAAGACCTGAGCCAGGACACTTTCGTGCGTTTGCTGGGCCGTGAAGAACTGAAAGCACCGCGCGAGCCGCGGGCATTCCTGGTGGCGATCGCCAAGGGCCTGCTGTTCGATTATTTCCGTCGCGCCGCGCTGGAACAGGCCTACCTCACCGAGTTGATGCTGATTCCCGAAGCCGAACAACCGTCGGCGGAAGAACAGCAAATGATCCTCGAAGACCTGAAAAACATCGACCGCTTGCTTGGCAAGCTTTCCAGCAAGGCCCGGGCGGCATTCCTCTATAACCGCCTCGACGGCCTCGGTCACGCGGAAATCGCCGAGCGCCTCGGTGTGTCGGTGCCGCGGGTGCGCCAGTACCTGGCCCAAGGCATTCGCCAGTGCTATATCGCGCTGTATGGTGAGCCGACATGAACCCGGTCAGTTCCAAACCGGTATCGGCCAGCGTGCTGGACGCGGCGATTGCCTGGCAGCTGTCCATGGACTCCGCCAACCCGGTAGAGCGCGAAGAGTTCGCCAAGTGGCACGCGGCCCATGAAGAACATGCCCGCGCCTGGCGCCAGTTGGGCATGCTCGACCAGCGTTTCAGCGTGGCCAGCGGCCCGGCCCGCACTGCCTTGCTGCAATCACGCGAAGGCATTCGTCGGCGAGTGCGCAAGCTTGGCAACGGTGTCGCCAGTATCGTTGCCGTGATCGGCCTGGCCCTGTTCGCCGGGGATCGTTACCTGCCGATCGACTATTGGCTGGCCGACCAGCGCACCGCCGTTGGCGAGCAGCGCACCCTGCGTCTGGCTGACGGCACGCTGATCAATCTCAATACCCACAGCGCGCTGGATGTGCGTTTCGATGAAAAGCAGCGGCGCATCGTGCTTCAGGAAGGCGAAATCCTGGTTGAAACCGGCCATGGCGATCCCCGGCCGTTCATCGTCGAAACCCGCGAAGGCAGCATGCGTGCGCTGGGTACGCGGTTTCTGGTCAAGCGCGAGGAGGACGGAACGCGCTTGAGCGTATTGCAGTCGGCGGTGGCGGTTCACCCTGAGTCCAACCCTGACGAAAAGATTCTGCGCGAAGGCCAGCAGGTACTGATCCGCAACAACGGCCTGGGCCCGGTTCTGGCCGTCAACCTAGGTGCGGATGCCTGGACTCGCGGCATGCTGGTGGTGGACAACACACGGCTGGAAGACCTGGTGCATGAAATCGGCCGCTATCGAAACGGTTACGTCGGGGTCGCGCCGGAAGTGGCCGACCTGCGCATCACCGGCAGTTTCCCGCTGCGCGACACCGACCTGGCACTCAACGCCCTGCTGCCGACCCTGCCGGTGCAGATCGAACAGCACACGCAGTGGTGGGTGAAGGTCGTGGCCAAGGCCGAAACAAAGCCCTGAATCCGCACACAGAACCCTGTGGCGAGGGGGCTTGCCCCCGTTGGGTCGCGAAGCGGCCCCCTGCATTTTTCTGACTGACTGTGTTCGCTGACGTCACGACTGCTACGCAGCCGAACGGGGGCAAGCCCCCTCGCCACAAAATGCGCATGCCTGAAGCTCCTCGATGTTTATTGAATAACTGAATCGAAATTATTTTCATCCAGCCCTATCACTTTTTGATTTTCGTACGGCACACAGGCAATTGAGAAATGTTTCCATTCAGGAGCCGCTGTATGCCTCGTTCGCTAGACTCCCTGTTACGCCGCAGTTTGCTGGCGGTTGCCATTGCCCTTTGCACCCCTTTGGCCAGCAGCCAACTGGTCGCCGCTGAACAGGCTTCCAGCGTCCGCGCCTACAACCTGCCGACCGCTCCACTGGCCAACACCCTGAACCAGATTGCCAGCCAGGCCGGTCTGGCCCTGTCGTTGAATCCATCCCTGGCGGCGGGCAAGACCTCGGCGCCGGTCAAAGGCCAGTTCGACGCAGCCGGCGCCCTGCGCGAAGCCCTGCGTGGCACCGGGCTGCAACTGGAACAGAGCAGTGCGGGCACCTATAGCCTGGTGGCCGTGCCCGAGGGTGTGATGGATCTGCCGGTAACCAGCGTGATTGGTGTGCAAGACACTGAAAGCGCCTGGGGCCCGGCACAGGGCTACTTGGCCAAGCGCACCGCCGCCGGCACCAAGACCGACACCGCACTGGTCGAGGCACCGCGTTCGATTTCGGTCGTCACTCGCGAGCAGATGGACGACCGCAACGCGCACACCCTCGACGATGCCGTGCGCTACTTGCCGGGTATCACCTCCAGCAGCTTCGGCAGCGACACCCGCGCCGACTGGTTGCGCGTGCGGGGTTTCGAGCCGACTCAATTCCTCGACGGCCTGCCACTGCCAAAAGGTGTGTACTCCAACCCGAAACAGGAAACCTGGAACCTCGACCGCCTGGCGCTACTGCGCGGCCCGGCCTCCTCCGTGTACGGCCAGACCCCGCCGGGCGGCCTGCTGGACATGGTCAGCCGTCGCCCAAGCGCTGAAGCCAGCAGCGAGATCCAGCTGCAATACGGCAGCGACAATCATCGCCAGATCAACTTCGCCAGCACCGGCAAGATCGATGACGAAGGCCAGTTCCTTTACAGCCTCAGCGGCGTGCTGCGCGACGGCGGCACGCCCATCGACCACATCGATGACAAGCGCTACAACATTGCGCCCAGCCTGACCTGGAACATCGACGAAGACACCAAATTCACCCTGCTCACGCAGTTCACCCGTGACGATACCGGTATCACCAGTCAGTTCTATCCGATCCAGGGCACCAAGATCGACATGCCGTTCGGCGATATCTCCCACCACAAGAACCTGGGTGACCCGAACTACGACTTCTACGACCGCACCTACTACGCACTGGGTTATGCCTTCGAACACCGCTTGAACGATGTCTGGCAGTTCCGCCAGAACCTGCGCTACACCAAGTCGGAGCTGTCGTTCCAGGCCGTGACCGTCAATAGCTACGGCCCCTCTTACGGGTCTGTCGTCGACGATCAAGGCAACACCGGCCGTGGCACCACCAATGTCGACGAAGACATCGCCCAATTCGCCGTGGACAACAACTTCCAGGGCGACTTCGTCACCGGCGACGTCAGTCACACCTTGCTGATCGGTCTGGACCATCAGCGCAACACCACCAACTACCTCTCGATCTTCGGCACCGCGCCGGGCATTAACGTCAACGACCCGGTCTATGGCTTGCCGATCGAGCGTCCGGCACGCTCCACAGCCTTCTATGACTACGAACAGAAGACCCAGCAGACCGGCCTGTACATCCAGGACCAGATGGCCCTCGGCCAATGGCGCCTGACCCTCGGCGGTCGTGAAGACTGGGTCCACACCGGTACCACGTTCTTCAACAAGGGCGATGCCACCAACACCGAACGCGACAAGAACTTCAGCAGCAACGCGGCGATCAGCTACGTGTTCGACTCGGGCTTCGTGCCTTATCTGTCCTACGCCGAATCGTTCCAACCGACCAGCAATGCCGTCGCCTCGCCGACCGAGTCGTTCAAGCCGACCGAAGGCAAGCAATGGGAACTGGGGATCAAGTACCAGCCACCGGGCAGCAACACCCTGCTGACCGCGGCTGTGTATGACCTGACCCAGAAAAACGTTTCCGTCACCAACAACGTGGGCAACGTGACAGTCACCAGCCAGACCGGCGAAGTGAAAGTCAAAGGCCTGGAGCTGGAAGCCGTTTCCGACGTGACCGAAAACCTCAAGGTCACCGCTGCCTACACCCTGGCTAAATCCGAAGTGCAAGAGGGCATCTACAAGGGCAATCGCCTGCAACTGATGCCTAACCAGCAAGCGTCGGTGTGGGGCGACTACACCTGGCACAACGGCGTGCTGGATGGCTTCGGCATCGGCGCCGGCGCGCGCTATACCGGCAATACCTATGGCGACCAGGCCAACACCTGGCTAGGCAAGGCCGACGCCTACACGGTGTTCGACGCAGTGGTTCACTACGACCTCGGTCGCCTGGACAACAGCCTCAAAGGCGCTTCGCTGGCCGTCAACGCAACCAACCTGCTCGACAAGGACTACATCTCGACTTGCGACAGCTACTACTGCTACTACGGCGACCAGCGCAGTGTCGTCGCCAGTGCAACCTACAAGTGGTAACGCTTTGAGCTGACACGCCCAATGACCAGGCCGTCCTTCGTGGGCGGCTTTGGTTTTTCTGAAGGCTATGAAATGAAAAGTAAAACAATTCGCCGCTGGTCCTTCGTCCACACCTGGTCCAGCCTGATCTGCACCGCGTTTCTGCTGATGCTGGCACTGACCGGCCTGCCGTTGATCTTTCACCACGAGATCGACCACTTGCTGGGCGATGCGCCTGAAGTGAAGGTAATGTCGGCGGACACCCCGCACCTGAATTTGCAGCAGTTGGTGGACGCGGCCGAGAAACACCGTCCCGGTGAAGTCATGCAGTACTTCGGCTTCGAGGACGATGAGCCCAATGCAGTGCTGACCATCATGGCCGCAACCGCAGGCACCGAGCCGAACTCGTCCCACACCTTCATGCTCGATGCCCGTACTGGCGAAGCGCTGGAAACGCCATCGGCCAACGGCGGCTTCATGATGGTCATGTTGCGCCTGCACGTGGACATGTTCGCCGGCTTGCCGGGCAAGTTGCTGCTGGCGTTCATGGGAATTGCGTTCGTGGTAGCGATCGTTTCCGGCACGGTGCTGTACTTGCCGTTCATGCGCCGCTTGAAATTTGCCACCGTGCGCCAGGACAAATCCACTCGCCTGCGCTGGCTCGACCTGCATAACCTGATCGGCGTCGTGACGTTGACCTGGGCGCTGGTGGTCGGCGTAACCGGCGTCGTCAGTGCCTGCGCAGACCTACTGATTGCCGCATGGCGCAACGACACACTGGCCGCGATGATCGCGCCGTATCGCGATGCACCTCCGCTGACTCAACTGGCGCCGGCCAACCGTTTGCTCGACATCGCCAAGGAAGTCGCACCGGGCATGCAGCCGGACTTCATCGCCTTCCCCGGCACACGCTTTTCCAGTGAGCATCATTACGCAGTGTTCATGAAGGGCAGCACGCACCTGACCTCGCACCTGCTGACACCGGTTCTGATCGATGCCAGCACCCTGCAAGTCACCGCAGTGGTCGAACGCCCGTGGTACATGGACGTCATGGGCATGTCACAACCGCTGCACTTCGGTGACTACGGTGGCATGCCGATGCAGATACTCTGGGCGACCCTCGATGTGCTGACCATCATCGTGCTCGGCAGCGGGGTCTACCTGTGGGTGGTGCGGCGCAAGGCTGCCAGGCCTGTGCTGGAAAAAGCGGAGAGCGTGGCATGAAGCCCCGGCAGTCGAACTTCTGGAAAGTGTTTAGCACTCCAATCGTCATCGCCTTGTTCAGCGCGGCAGGGTTGTTTGCCGCGTTGCTCGGGGATGGTGTGTGGGATTCGCTGAGCTGGCTAGGCTTGGGCATCCCCGCCGCTGTTGCCCTGCGGGGCCTCCTGCAACGCCGCTGAAGCGACATCCCCCCTGTAGGAGCGAGCTTGCTCGCGATGCACCCGAGAACTCCCCGGGGTGTCAGTCTTCCAACGTCATCGTTGACGACCATCGCGAGCAAGCTCGCTCCCACAAGGGATATTGAGCTATCTCCCCAACGCGCTATGCTGCCCGACACTGCCACCGACCGAGACGCTGCCATGTCCGCCCCGAGCATGACCCTGTACCACAACCCGCTTTCCCCCTTCGTTCGCAAAGTCATGGTGCTGCTGCACGAAACCGGACAACAGAACCGCGTAGCGTTACAGACCAGCGTGCTCACCCCGGTCAACCCGGACCTGACCCTGATCGACGACAACCCCCTGAGCAAAATCCCGGCCCTGCGCCTGGCCGATGGCAACATCATTCACGACAGCCGGGTCATCCTCGACTACCTCGACCACCAGCACGTCGGTAACCCGCTGATCCCCCGCGAAGGCTCGGCCCGCTGGCGGCGCCTGACCCTCGCTTCACTGGCCGACGGGATCATGGACGCGGCCGTGCTGGTGCGCTACGAAGTTGCCCTGCGTGCCCCGGAGAAACACTGGGACGAATGGCTCGACGGCCAGCGCGACAAGATCCGTCGCGCCCTGGCATTGCTGGAAAAGGACGCGATTGCCGAGCTGACCTGCCATTTCGATGTGGCGGCAATCAGCGTGGCCTGTGCATTGGGTTACCTGGACCTGCGCCATCCGGATCTGGACTGGCGCACAGCGAATCCGCAACTTGCGGCGTGGTATTTCGAGGTGAGCCAGCGGCCTTCGATGATTGCAACGATGCCGAAGGTTTAGCCTGGTGACACCAACGCACTATCAGTTCTGCTAGTAGGCAAAAACTGAAAAAGCTCCGATGCTCAAGGTCCTGCTATCCGGACCTTGAACGGAGTTCAGTCGATGCCCAATTCAACCCGTGAAACCGTACTGTGCCGCTACCATTACGATCCGCTGGACCGCCAGAATGGCTGTACGGCACTGCAGCAGCCCGTCATTCAGCGTTTTCATTGCAAAAGTCGACTGGCCACCGAGATTCAGGGCTCCGCTCGGTGGAGCATCTTTCAGCAAGATGACCAACTGCTGGCGCAACACAGTCACCTCGACGCCAAGGTGACCGCCACACTGCTGACAACTGACCAACAACGATCCGTGCTCAACGCACTAGAGGCGACTCAACCTAATCCCCTCGCCTACACGCCCTACGGTCATCGCCCGGCGAAGAACAGTTTACTCAGCTTGCTCGGGTTCAACGGCGAACGGCCGGACCCGGTAACCGGGCATTATCATTTGGGCAATGGGTATCGGCAGTTCAATCCGGTGTTGATGCGGTTTAACAGCCCGGATAGTTGGAGTCCGTTTGGGGAGGGTGGGTTGAATGCGTATGCGTATTGCTCGGGAGATCCAGTCAATAAAGTGGACCCTAATGGGCATGCTTTTGGTAGTTTTTTAATGGTTGTTGGGGGAATAGCTAGTATTGCTGGAGGCGTCATTCTTGTGAAAAAAGAAGGATCTGCAGCTTTTATTGGTGGTTTGGCGCTGATGGCGCTCGGTGTTGCCGCGATAGGAGCAGGGATAGGGGGCATGATGACAAGTTCATACCATTCATTGACTCGCCGTCGTTTATCGCCCCCCCAGTTACCCGCTACACCCTCCCCTCCTCAACTTCCTTCGCCTAAATCATTCAATATTCCTACACACTCACCTAATGCGCCAACTACTACTCCTGTTTCAGGTTTATCTGGCTCAAGTCTCACCAGTGGTGCACTCCCATCGCGTCCGTGGCATTTGCATACTTTCGATAATATTAGTATCCCCAGAGTCAAGTTAAAAAATACCAGAAAACTTTCCAACCCCATTTCCTCAGAAGAGTCCAATGTAGGAGCTGACAATGTACCTAATCCTCTCTCCTTACTTAGGCGCGCCTAATAGACCACAAAGGTGGAGAGATAAAAAAGGCGACTGACTTAAATTTAAACAAGTCATTCGCTCGTTGTTTCAGGAAAAAATAGGGACGGATTCATTTAAATGAATCCGTCCCTGACTCGAGCTATACCCTACCTTTTTTGACTGCCTGCCAAGCGGAAAACAACTTCGCGATCCGCATCGCCAACAACCTCCCCTCTCGCTGATCCTCCCGCAACCCCACCGACCGGCTCACTCCACTTCTCCCATGTCAAACGCCACCGGCTTCCCCGCTTTCTGCCCAACCCCATACCAATCCAGCCTCCGCGTCAGCACCATAAACACGCCCAGCAAGCCGAACAGCAGCAGCGAGCCCATCAAGAGCGCGTAATCCTCTGCACTCAACAGCCCGTAGAGCAGCCCATACAACGCCGCCAATCCCACAGAAAAACTCAACCCGTGGCGCACGCTGCGCAACACGTGGCAAACGTAGAACCCGATCAACAACACACAACCGCTGGCGGACAACAGGTACGCCAGAGCAAAGCCGATGTGCTCGGACAACGACAGCAACAACAGGTAGAAGAACGCCAGCGCCACACCTACCAACGCATATTGCACCGGGTGCACCGCTAGGCTCTTCAGCACTTCGAACAGGAAGAAACCGGCAAAGGTCAGGACGATGAACAGCAGCGCATATTTGATCGCCCGGTCGCTTTTCAGGTACTGGTCCACGGGTTCGATGAAGCTCACGCCGAAGCTGCGACCGAACAACGCCTCACAGCCACCGCGGGACACGCAGCTGTTCAGCGTTTCTTGCAGGTTGGTGGAGAAAAACGAGGTTTGCCAATGGGCGGTAAAACCTTGATCAGTGATCTCGCGCTGGGCAGGCAGGTAGTTGCCGATGAAGCTTGGATGCGGCCAGTTGGCACTCAGCGAAACTTTGCTGGTCTTGCCCACCGGCAGTATTTGTAACTGGCCGGTGCCTTGCAGCTTCAGGTCAAAACCGAAGGCCAACTCCGTGGCCTGCTTTGTTTCCAACGCCGGCAGGGTCACGTGGACGCCTTCACCCAGCCAGTTCACTTGGCTGCCCGGAATGAAGTCCAGGTTCTGGCCGTTGAGTTCAAGCTTCAAAGCGTTTTCGATACCACGAATGTCGCTGATGCCAACAGCGAGGAACGGCTGGTCGAACTGGTAATCGGCAAAATCTTCCTTGATGCCCAATTGAACCGGCAGGGAAAAGTGGCCGCTGATGCGGTTGTCTGCATGGAACAACCGCGCCTGGTAAATACCTCGGGAACGCAGTTCGGTCTGAACGTCTGCGTCGAGCTCGAAGCGCTCCGGCAGAAAATACAAACGACCGCGCTCTTCACCGATCTCCTGATAACGCTCGTTGGTTTTTTCGTGGGTCTTCCAGGTGCGCACGACTTTACGATACGGCACCACCATCAGCGGGCCGCTCAATTGCTGGCTGTAACTGGAGCTGCGGGCAATGTCTTCGAGCACACCGTCGCGCAGTTGCTGACGCTCCTGGATCACGCCGTTGATCATCAGCAGTGGAATCAGCAACAACAGAATCAACAGGGCAATTGCCCCGAGTTTTAGGGTCAGGCTACGGTTCATGGGACTCTCCCTGTATTGGATGGGGAGAGTCTGGATTCGGTATGTGGTGGGGCCATGGGGGGAATGTGGAGATTGTGTGGAGATTCAGCCTGCTCGCGATTGGCCGTAACTCGGTCTTAAGGCAGGTGTAACTTCACCTCCACACCGCCGTCGACATTACCAATACTCATCGTACCGCCATGCAGCTTGACCACTTCCTCGACAAAGTTGACCCCGAGCCCGGTGCTTTTGCGCCCACTGTCGGGACGCGGCAACGAGTAAAAACGCTCGCTCAAACGCGGCAGCGCGTAGTCGGGAATCGGCTCTGCCTGATTGAAAAGCTTGAACTCGACCTGCTCGCCTGTCCGTTCGGCGGTGAATCGCAGCACACCTTCAACAGGGGTGAAATCCAGCGCATTGTCCAGCAGATTACCCAACGCCTGACGCAGCAGAAATGGCTCGCCGATCAGCACCAGGTCCGATGAAATCGTTTGCTCTACGCGAAACTGTTTACCTTCGATTCGCGCAGATTGCGCGTTCAGCAGGCCATCCACCAAAGCCGCCAATGGCACCGCCACCCGCTGTTCCAGCCCTTGGCGTTGCTCGACCTGCGCCAGGTTCAAAAGCCGCTCGATCAACTGCTGCATGCGCGCACTTTCACTGTCGATATTGCCGACGAAACGTTGCCGCTGTGCCAGAGGCATTTCGCCCTGCAACAGTTCCGCCGCGCCACGAATCGCCGCCAACGGACTCTTCAACTCATGGGTCAAGGTGTGCACGTAACGTTCGACGTAGGCCTTGCCTTCAAGCTGCGTGCGCATCTGCTCCACTGCCGTGGCCAATTGCTCCAGCTCACCGCCGCGATAATGCGGCACTTCAACCCGCCGGCCTTCACTGACGCCTTGGGCGTACGCCGTCAATCTTCGCAGGGCTCGGCTCAGCCACCAGGACAACAACGCGCCGAACAGCAGACCGAGACCGATCAGCCCGGCTCCGTACGCCAGCAACCGGCGTTCCGTGCGATCCACATAGGGCTGCAACGAGCTGTTGGGCTTGGCCACAGTGACCACGCCGATGATCTGGCCGTTGTCGCGAATCGGCGCGCCGACGTGCATCACCGAAGACGCCGGATCGTTCGGGTCATTGCGCGTGGAGCGTGCGCCGTATTCGCCACGCAGGGTCAGGTAGACGTCGTTCCAGCGCGAGTAATCCTGCCCCACCGCCGTCCCGCTGGAGTCCAGCACGACGAAGCCCTTGGCGTCGGTGACGTAGATGCGGTGGTTGACCTGATTCTTTGGCAAGCCCCAGATTTTCGCTCCGGGCTGTCGCTCACCATAGGCCTTGAGCAGTTCCGGCCAACGGTTCTGGTTGAGGCTGCCGGCCTTGAAGTCGTCGCGCAGGATCTCGGCCATCAGGTTGGCGGTATCGACCAGGGTTTCTTCGGTGGACTGGCGCACGCCGGGGCGGATCTCCTGCATGACCGTGTTGAGCACAAAGTAGCCGGTCAGGCCGATGAACAGTGCGTAGACCAGGAAAATCCGGATTCCCAGCGGCATCAGCTTTGTCCCGGGTTGTAGCTGTAGCCGAGGCCGCGGTGGGTCTGGATCGGTTCGGCATCAGCCTTCACCAATCGCAACTTGGCGCGCACGCTCTTGATGTGGCTGTCGATGCTGCGCTCGTAACCGGCGTCGGTCGCCACACCCAGGGCATCGAGCAACTGTTCGCGGCTGAAGACTCGCTCGGGTTGCTCCAGCAGGCATTGCAGCAGACGGTATTCATGGCGGGTCAGGGTCAGCAGTTGACCGCGATAACTGATTTGCACACGCTCACTGTCGATGCGAAACAGCGTCGCCGACGGGTCGCTCACCGTGCGGGGCACCATGCGCTTGAGAATCGCCCGGACCCGCGCCGCCACTTCTCGAGGGCTGAACGGTTTGACCACGTAATCGTCGGCGCCGATTTCCAGGCCCACGACGCGATCGATTTCGCCATCCCGGGCGCTGAGGAACATCACCGGCACTTCGCTGAAGCGCCGCAGTCGCTTGCAGGTTTCGAAGCCGCTGATGTCCGGCAGGCCGATATCGAGAATGATCAGATCCGCCGGGGTCTGGCGCTGATGCTCCAGCGCCGCCGCGCCCAGGCTCAGCCATGTGGTGGTGAAGCCCTCGCCTTGCAGGGCGAAAACCAGGGTGTCGGCAATGGCCGCTTCGTCTTCGACAATCAGGATATGAGGCATGGCGTCCGAGCCCGGCAGTGATGTGGGCGAACGGTGACTCAAGGGGGAATCGGCGTCAATCCGGCTGTGTTAATTGGCGGCGAGGCCTGTGGTACCTAGCAGTACTGTTAGTAGGCAATGGATGAAAACAAGCTGATTCTGATAGCCCGTCTTTTTGGTACTGACACGGAGACCAGTCAATGCCTTCGAACTCTCGCAAAACGATTCTGCTGGCAACCGATCATCAGCGCTCGGTAATAAACGCCCTGGACGAGAATCGGCCACAACCCATCGCCTACACACCCTATGGTCATCGCCCAGCCGAAAACGGCTTGCTCAGCCTGCTGGGTTTCAACGGCGAACGGCCGGACCCGCTGACCGGGCATTATCATTTGGGCAATGGTTATCGGCAGTTCAATCCGGTGTTGATGCGGTTTAATAGCCCGGATAGTTGGAGTCCGTTTGGGGAGGGTGGGGTGAATGCGTATGGGTATTGCGACGGAGATCCCGTGAATCGGGCAGATCCAACGGGGCACGCCTGGGGACTTTTGAAAGCGCTGAGACGGATTAATATCCTCAAGAAGAAAACCAGAATCCCCAAAGAAATGGAAAATTACGCCTTCATCGAAAAACCAAAGACGTCGTTTGATAAAAAAGTAGCTAAACAAATCGATAAAGATTTCAGAAAAGGTAAACCGTCAGCCGAGAAAGTACAAAAACGAGAAGACCGTTATTGGAAAAAGGAAATACAAAAAACCGGTAAAAGACCAGATGAGCTAATTGCTCAAGCTAAGGAGAGGTTTGAAAAAAGTCGCCCACCTGATACCTCTCCCCCCTCCTTGACGCATGTAGTGCTCCCACCCAACTCGAGGGTAAAATCGATCGGTAACATAAACGATCAAAATAAGAAAACCGAACTCATTCGGACGGGCTCAAGTAGCGCTACCAACTAGGCAAGACAGCACTTGCGGTTGATTAGTTGTAGTGATTCGTGAGAAGTGAATCAACAATCCGGCTTATCCGCCGTAAACCGCCGAGCCGGATTCACCGCCGCGCCAAACTCACGCAACGCCTTGGCCCCAATCAGCAACGGATAGTTGAAGCTGCTGCGATCAGTCAGGTTGACCTCGACCGTGCGCTTGACGTTGCCCAGGCACAATTCCAGATCGACCACCGGACGCTTGCTGGGCGCGGTGGCGTCTTCATCCTCGTCCTCTTCGGAACGGGTCTTGATCTTGCTGATGCGCGCGATCTTGTGCTCGTAGACCTTGTTGCTCGCATCCTTGGTCGCGAGGCGGAAACGCACCCAGTCTTCACCGTCTCGCTTGAAGGTTTCGATGTCCTTGGCCGACAGCGACGCAGTCAGCGCGCCAGTATCCATCTTGGCCTTTAGCACTTCGCCGCCGATTTCCGGCAGGGCGATGTATTCGTAACGACCATAGAGGGTCGGCTCGGCGGCCATGACCGGCAGGGCGATGAGGGAGAGCACTGCAAGGAGGGATTTCACGTAATGGGTTTCCATGAGAGTGAGCAGTCGGATTTTAGACCGTCGTGCGCTTGATCGTTCCCACAAGGTTACCGACCCAAAAGTGAAACATTCGTCAGCACCGATTTGGCCTGTCGCCCGAAGCTGCTTATCATGGCGCGCCCAACCGCTTCCACGAGTGACTTATGCGCCGCCTGCTCACCGGCTGTTTCGTGACCCTGCTGCTCCTGCTCAACACCCTGATCCTGATCGGACCGTTGATGGTGTTTGCCCTGCTCAAACTGATCCTGCCCGGCCGTTTTCGCGATTACGCCTCATGGTCGGTGATGTGGATCGCCGAGACCTGGTCCGAGATCGACAAGCTGATCTTCCGTGTCTGCATCCCTACCCAATGGGACATCCGTGGCGGTGACGATCTGCGTCGCGACACTTCATATCTGGTGATCAGCAACCATCAATCCTGGGTCGACATCCCGGCGCTGATCCAGACGCTGAACCGGCGCACGCCGTTCTTCAAATTCTTCCTCAAGAAAGAGCTCATCTGGGTGCCCTTCCTGGGCCTGGCGTGGTGGGCGCTGGATTACCCGTTCATGAAACGCTACAGCAAGACGTTCCTGGCGAAATACCCGGAACTGGCCGGCAAGGATCTGGAAATCACCAGACAGGCCTGTGAATTGTTCAAGCGCCAGCCAGTGACGGTGGTCAACTACCTCGAAGGCACCCGCTTCACGGCGGCTAAATGTGCCCAGCAACAGTCACCGTTCAATCACCTGCTCAAGCCCAAGGCCGGCGGGGTGGCCTTTGTGCTGGCGGCGATGGGTGAGCAGCTCGACGCGATTCTCGATGTGACAGTGGTTTACCCGCAGCAGACGATTCCGGGGTTCTGGGACTTGATCAGCGGCAACGTTCCGCGGGTCATCATCGACATCAAGACTCGCGAACTCGACCCGGCGCTGTGGCAGGGCGATTACGAAAACGACCCTGCGTTTCGCGAGAAGGTCCAGAACTGGGTCAACCAGCTCTGGATCGAGAAGGACCGGCGCATCGACGCGTTACGCGCCGGGCGCCGCTGAATCAGTTACCGGTGCCGGTGCCCCAGATGCTGCCCAGGCTGCTCAGCAGCGAACCGCCGACGCCCTGCTGACCGAAGTATTGCAGGAGCACCGGGGCAAACTGGCCGATCATGCCGCTGTCCATACCCAGGGCGCTGAAGGCGTTGTTCAGGTCGTTGGTGTCCTTGACGTTGCCCAAGGCGTTGTCCAGCCCTGCGGCTTTGCCGCTGGAGCCGAGCAGACCGGCCAGTGCACCCAACTCCCCGCCGCCCGAGAGCATGTCGATGCCCGGCACGCTTTTGGCCAGTTCCGAGTAGTCGGTCGAACTCAACTGGTTCTTCGCCAGCCCCAGCATCGCCCCGGCACCGCCAACGGCTTGCTCTGGGGTGATGTCCAATTCACTGAGGGTGCTCAGCAGGTTGGCGGTCTGCGGTGTCGGTGCGGCGGTCGCGGCCTCGTCACCACCCTTCATGCCGGCAATGGCATTGACCGCATCGCCCAGATTGAACTGTGCGAAGACCGGGCTGGCAGTCAGGGTCAGGAGTGATGCCAGTGCAAAACCGCGTGAAATCTTCATTCAGACATCCTCTTGTGCCATGAAAAACGCCCGGCTTACGGGCGCAAAGCTGCCGATTTGACCGGGCAGACGCGGGCATGTTCCTCAGATCTCCATCCATTTACCATCCGCTCGTCACAAAGTAGCCCTGAAGCCTGCGGCACTATCAGATCTGCCAGTAGGCGGTTCTGTTCGAATGCGCCACAGTAAAACCCTGGATCGACAAACTCATTCAGGAACCCGGCCATGCTCCCCAATCGAGAAACTCTGCTCTGCAGTTACCGCTACGACCCGCTGGATCGTCTGGTTGATTGCACTCCCTCTGCGCAGTCCCCCAACCAACGCTTTTACCTGAAAGATCGTCTAGCCACGGAGATTCAAGGTGTGGTGCAGCATTCGATCATGCAGCACGACGATAAACTGCTGGCTCAGCAGCAGCGTCAGAGCAGCACAGCAGAAACCCGCTTGCTCGCCACGGATCAACAGCGTTCGGTTTTGAATGTACTTGATGTCGCTCGACTACATCCCCTCGCCTATTCACCCTATGGTCATCGCCCTGCGGAAAGTGGCTTGCTCAGCCTGCTCGGCTTCAACGGCGAACAGCCGGATCTGGTGACGGGGTGTTATTTGTTGGGGAACGGTTATCGGGCGTTTAACCCGGTGTTGATGCGGTTTATCAGCCCGGACAGTTGGAGTCCGTTTGGGGAGGGCGGGTTGAATGGGTATGCGTATTGTGTGGGGGATCCGGTGAATCGCCATGACCCGACGGGGCACACCCCGAGTGGGTTTAAAAGAATTCTGCGTGCAATTGGGCTCATGAGAAAAAAAACACCTGTTGTGGATCTCAGCAGCACCAGAGCCAGTACTATACTCCCCCTTCAAGGTAATCAACGGCCGCGTAATACAAGCATAGGGTCCGAGAGGATAAGCACTGACCAGACAAACATCTCAGGAACTTCAAAAACAGAACCATTAAATATTACTAAAGAAGAGGCAACCGAAAAAATTTCAACTTTACAAGAACTGCAGACGCAGATGAAAAGCAAAATCAAAGAACTAGATAAAAAATCGAACGACCTTGGAAATACCATCGCCAGCCAGGAAAGTAGAGCAGAACAATATCGCTACGACAGGCGTTTAGATCGTGAAGCTACACCCTCTAACACCTTAGAATTAATTTACGCGCGAAATGCAATACGCAATGAGCGTATAAAGCATAACAACACCCTACGCAGCACCGAAAAACTTATTGAACAATACTTACGATATACATAATGATTAAAAACCGTTTAAAAAAAAGGGCGACAACATGTCGCCCTAAATTTATTTACGCAGCACTAAACATCTTATGCGGATCAATCACAAACTTCTTCGGCACGCCCGCATCAAACTCGCCATAACCCTGCGGCGCCTGATCCAGGCTGATCACCTGCACGCCCACCACTTCGGCGATGTTGATGCGGTCCCACATGATTGCCTGCATCAGCGCGCGGTTGTACTTCATCACCGGGGTCTGGCCGGTGTGGAAGCTGTGGGACTTGGCCCAGCCCAGGCCGAAGCGGATGCTCAGGCTGCCCATTTTCGCGGCAGCGTCGACAGCGCCCGGGTCTTCGGTCACGTAGAGGCCGGGGATACCGATCTTGCCTGCCACACGCACCACGCCCATCAGCGAGTTGAGCACGGTGGCCGGGGCTTCGTGTTTCACGCCGTCATGGCCATGGCCACGGGCTTCGAAACCAACGGCGTCGATGGCGCAATCCACTTCCGGCTCGCCCAGCAGTGCAGCGATCTGTTCATGCAGCGGCGTGTCCAGGGACAAGTCGGCGATCTCGAAGCCCTGAGCCTTGGCGTGGGCCAGGCGAACGGTGTTGACGTCACCGATGATCACCACCGCCGCGCCCAACAGACGAGCCGAAGCAGCCGCCGCCAAACCGACCGGACCGGCACCCGCGATGTACACGGTGCTGCCCGGGCCGACGCCAGCGGTCACGGCACCGTGATAGCCGGTCGGCAGGATGTCGGAGAGGCAGGTCAGGTCGCGGATTTTTTCCATCGCCCTGTCGCGATCCGGCAGTTTCAGCAGGTTGAAGTCGGCGTACGGCACCATGGCGTATTCGGCCTGGCCACCGGTCCAGTCGCCCATGTCGACGTAACCATAAGCACCGCCCGGACGTGCCGGGTTGACGCTCAGGCAGACGCCTGTGTGCATTTCTTTGCAGGAACGGCAGCGCCCGCAAGCCACGTTGAACGGTACGGACACCAGGTCGCCGATCTGCAGGTTCTCGACGTCGCTGCCCTTTTCGATCACTTCACCGGTGATCTCATGGCCCAGGACCAGACCGGTTTGAGCGGTGGTACGGCCGCGCACCATGTGCTGGTCGGAACCACAGATGTTGGTGGAAACCACGCGCAGGATCACGGCGTGGTTAATTTTCCTGCCACGCGGGTCCTGCATTTTCGGATAATCAATACTCTGCACTTCGACCTTGCCAGCGCCGAGATACACCACACCACGATTGCCAGACATGCTTTCACCTCGCTGTTGTTTTTATGGAACCGCGTTGCCCAGGCAGGCAGCGCGTTAAATGCTCGGGTTATTGCCGTTGTCATTTGTGTTGCTTGTAAGGGCCTCATCGCGAGCAAGCTCGCTCCCACAGGTTTTTGTGTCGTTCACAAATCTTGTGTCCGCCCCCGATCCACTGTGGGAGCGAGCTTGCTCGCGATGGCGATTTAAAGAACGACCGTACGATTGGCGTTCAAAAACACTCTTCTCTCGATGTGATACCCAACCGCCCTCGCCAAAGTCAGCCCTTCGATATCCCGCCCCTTGGCGATCAGGTCTTCCGGATAATGGCTGTGGTCCACCGCCTCCACACCCTGGGCAATGATCGGGCCTTCATCCAGGTCGTTGTTGATGTAATGCGCGGTGGCGCCCACCAGTTTCACGCCCTTGTTGTAGGCCTGGTGGTAGGGCTTGGCGCCCTTGAAACCGGGCAGCAGGGAGTGGTGGATGTTGATCGCCTTGCCATCGAGCTTGCGGCACAGCTCCGGCGACAGCACTTGCATGTAGCGCGCAAGGATCACCAGTTCCGCACCGGACTCTTCAATGACCTGCCAGACCTGACGTTCCTGGGACGGCTTGTCGTTCGGATCCAGCGGGAAGTGGTAGTACGGAATCTGGTGCCAGTCAGCCAGTGGCTTGAGGTCCGGGTGGTTGGAGACCACGGCGGCCACGTCCATCGACAACTGGCCGATGCGCTGGCGATAGAGCAAATCGTTGAGGCAGTGATCGGCCTTGGAAACCATGATCACCACTTTCGGCCGGTAGTTCGGCGCGGTCAGTTCGAAGATCATGCCAAAGGCTTCACCGCGCTCGGCGAGGCCCGCGCGGAAGGACTGCTCGTCGAAACCGTCAGGCTGGCGGAATTCCACACGAATGAAGAAACGGCCCGAGAGTCGGTCATCGAAGGAATGGTGCTCGGTGACGTAGCAGCCCTGCTCGAACAGAAAGCGGGTCACCGCGTCCACGGTGCCGAGGACGCTGGGGCAGTCGGCGGTCAGAATCCATGTGTCTGGGGCGCGGCTCATGGTGCGGTGACTCCTGTGATATCTAAAGATGACGCTGCATCTTGTGGGAGCGAGCTTGCTCGCGATGGGCGTCAACGATAACGCGTACTTACTGGATCAACGCGTCGCCCTCAAGTCCATCGCGAGCAAGCTCGCTCCCACAAGTGATCGCCTCCATGGCGGGTGGTGATCAAGCCTGAACGCTGAGGCCGAACTCGGCAGAAGCATCCTGCAGCCACAACCACCAGTAATCCGAGAAGCTGCGACGAATCAGCAGTTCCCAGGTGTCTTCGGCGGTGTGACGGATCATCAATTGCGACTTGGCGAACACCGTGCCGACGGCTTTGCCCACCGGGAAGTTGTTCGGGTGCACGTCGTAGCTGGTGGACTTCATCAGTACCTGGCGCACGTTGGGGCCGCTCAGTTCGAGGAGTTGCTGGCCGCCGCTGACGTTGACGATTGCAATGTGCAAATCGCCCAGTGCTGCACGCAGTTTTTGCTCGGCGGCAAGTTCTTCACCGGTCGGCACGATCAGCAGCCACTCATCCGGCCCCATCCATTGCAGACTGGTTTCGCCTTTGACGATGACGCTCAGCGCGCCCGGCAACTCGATGCCCAGGGCCTTGTGCACGCCCGCGGCAAACGCGGCATCGTGGCCATCGCCGCGGATGGTCAGGTGGCCGAGGAGTTTTTTCTCACGCACGGTCACGCCGGCGTTCTTGCGACCCTTGCCCACCAGGCTGGCGAGGTCGGCGTGATGCAGCGACGACTCGGCCTTGGCCCCGGAGGTTGGGCGTTGTTGGTAAACATTGGCTGCGGTCATAAAGCACCTGTTTTGAATTCTGTTGGTTCTGGCCCTTGTGGTGGCTGTTCTATCGCCATCGCGAGCAAGCTCGCTCCCACAGGGGTTAGGCGATCTCCTGTGAGAGCGAGCTTGCTCGCGATGGCGGCAGCTCACACCCCACAGGACCCGAAGCCCTTACACGTTCTGGCGTTCGCCTTTCGGATCAAAGAACACCGAAGAAACGATTTCCGCCTCGATCACGCTGCCGTCCGCCAATGGCGCGAAGACACGTTCGCCCATGCGGTTCAGGCCGCCCTTGACTACGCCCATGGCGAACGAATAGCCCAGGGAGTTGTGCAGGTAACTGGAAGTCACGTGACCCACCATGGTCATCGGGATGGCTTGCTTGGTGTTGAACACCAGTTGCGCACCTTCCGGCAGCCATTTGTTCGGATCGATCGGCTTCAGGCCAACCAGCTGTTTGCGCTGATCACGCACGCAGTCTTCACGGTTCATGCCACGCCAGCCGATCCACGAAAACGGTTTGGTGCGACCGACACACCAGCCCATGTTCAGGTCGTCCGGGGTCATCGAGCTGTCAGTGTCCTGACCGACGATGATGAAGCCCTTCTCGGCCCGCAGCACGTGCATGGTTTCTGTGCCGTACGGCGTCAGGTTGTACTTCTTGCCGGCGTCGACGATTTTTTCCAGCACGCCCATGGCGTAGTCGGCTTGCACGTTGACTTCGTACGACAGTTCACCGGTAAACGAAATCCGGAACACCCGCGCCGGCACACCACCGACCAGACCCTCTTTCCAGGTCATGAACGGGAAGGCTTCGCTGCTCAGGTCGATGTCGGTGACTTCAGCGAGCAGCTTGCGGCTGTTCGGCCCGGACAGGGTCATGGTCGCCCAGTGGTCGGTGACGGAGGTGAAGTACACCTTCATGTCCGGCCATTCGGTCTGGTGGTACAGCTCCAGCCACTGCAGCACACGAGCCGCGCCGCCGGTGGTGGTGGTCATGACGAAATGGCTGTCGGCCAGGCAAGCCGTCACGCCGTCGTCGAAGACCATGCCGTCTTCTTTGCACATCAGGCCGTAACGGGCCTTGCCCACATCGAGCTTGGTCCAGGCGTTGGTGTAGACGCGGTTGAGGAACTCACGCGCATCCGGGCCCTGGATGTCGATCTTGCCCAGGGTCGAAGCATCGAGCAGGCCGACGCTGTCGCGCACGGCTTTGCATTCGCGCTTCACCGCGGCATGCAGGTCTTCACCGGATTTCGGGAAGTACCAAGGACGCTTCCACTGGCCGACGTCTTCGAACTCGGCGCCGCTTTTCAGGTGCCATTGATGCAGTGCGGTGTAACGCACCGGCTCGAAGATGTGCCCACAGTGACGACCGGCCACGGCACCGAAAGTCACCGGCGTGTAGTTCGGACGGAACATGGTGGTGCCCATCTGCGGGATGGTCACGTTCAGCGAGCGGGCAGCGATGGCCAGGCCGTTGACGTTGCCGAGCTTGCCCTGATCGGTGCCGAAGCCCAGTGCGGTGTAGCGCTTGACGTGCTCGACCGACTCGAAGCCCTCGCGGGTCGCCAGTTCGATGGCGGCGGCGGTGACGTCGTTTTGCAGGTCGACGAATTGCTTCGGCGCCCGTGCGGTGTTCTTTTCATGGGGCACCTGGAACAGCGCCAGAGTCGGCTCTTCGAGACGGCTCAAGGCTTTTGGCAACACACCTTCAACCGACTGGAAGCCAGCTTCGGCAGCAGCGCGAACGCCACCTTCAAAACCGTCGGCCAGGGAATCGCCGAGGCCGTAGACGCCGTTGATGCCACCGACGCACACGCGCTTCTGCGGTGCTTCGCCCGGTACGAAACCGAGGATGTCTTCACGCCAGATCGGCTTGCCACCCAGGTGTGAAGCCAAGTGAACCACCGGGCTGTAGCCACCGGAGCTGGCGACCACGTCGCAGTCGAGCCATTCGCCAGGGCTGGTCACGGTGTGGGCTTTGACATCGATGGCGGCCACACGGGCAGCGGTCACGTGCTTGCTGCCACGAGCCTCGATCACGGCACTGCCGGTGAGGATGCGGATGCCTTTGGCGCGGGCTTCTTCCACCAGCGCACCACGCGGATTGCTGCGGGCGTCGGCGATGGCCACCACTTGCAGGCTGGCATCGAGCCAATCCAGGGCAACGCGGTAGGCGTGGTCGTTGTTGGTCGACAGCACCAGCTTCTTGCCCGGTGCCACGCCGTAACGACGCACGTAGGTCGAGATGGCGCCGGCGAGCATGTTGCCCGGCACGTCGTTGTTGCCGTAGACCAATGGACGCTCGTGAGCGCCGGTTGCCAGTACCACGCGATTGGCGCGGACCCGGTGAATGCGCTGACGCACCTGGCCAATCGGTGCGCGGTCGCCGAGGTGATCGGTCAGGCGCTCGTGAATGGTCAGGAAGTTGTGGTCGTGGTAGCCGTTGACGGTGGCGCGCGGCAACAGCAGCACGTCCGGGGTGTTCTTCAGCTCGTCGATGACGCTGGCCACCCACTCCATCGCAGGCTTGCCGTCGAGGCTTTCGCGGGAATCGAGCAGGCTGCCGCCGAACTCTTCCTGTTCATCGGCGAGGATCACCCGGGCACCGCTGCGCGCAGCCGCCAGGGCAGCCGCCAGGCCAGCAGGGCCAGCACCGACGATCAGCACGTCGCAGTGCTGGTTCATGTAGTCGTAGGTGTCCGGATCGTTCTCGGTCGGCGAGCGGCCCAGGCCGGCAGCCTTGCGGATGTACTTCTCGTAGGTCATCCAGAACGATTGCGGGTACATGAAGGTTTTGTAGTAGAAGCCCGGCGGCATCAGCTTGCCGCCGACCTTGCCGAGAATCCCCATCATGTCGTTGTTCACGCTCGGCCAGCCGTTGGTGCTGGTGGCGACCAGGCCTTGATACAGCGCCTGTTGCGTAGCACGCACGTTCGGGATCTGCGTGGCTTCGGTGGCGCCGATCTGCAGCACCGCGTTCGGCTCTTCGGCACCGGCGGCGAAGATGCCGCGCGGACGAGAATACTTGAAGCTGCGACCGATGATATCGACGCCGTTGGCCAGCAGTGCAGCGGCCAGGGAATCGCCTTCGAAGCCTTTGTAGTTCTGGCCGTTGAAGGTGAAGGTCAAGACTTTGTTGCGGTCGATCCGTCCGCCGTTGGACAGGCGATTGATCTGGCTCATACCTTCTCTCCCAGAGCCGTGCTGGCCGCTTTCGGGCTATCGGTCTTGTCGGTGAATTGTGGCTTGGTGCCGATCTTGTAGGTTTCGAGAATCTCGTAGGTCACGGTGTCGCGGGTGACGTTGAAGTACTGACGGCAACCGGCGACGTGATCCCACAGCTCGTGGTGCAGACCGCGCGGGTTATCGCGGAAGAACATGTAGTCGCCCCACTCCTCGTCGGTGCAACTGCTCGGGTCCAGTGGGCGCGGGATGTGCGCCTGGCCGGATGCATGGAATTCCTCTTCGGAGCGCAGTTCGCCGCAGTGAGGACAGAAGATATGCAACATAGGGATTTCTCCTGTTAGTGGGCGACTGCTGCAGCGCCGTGTTCGTCGATCAACGCACCGCTGTGGAAACGGTCGATGGAGAAAGGTGCGGCCAGTGGGTGCATTTCACCCTTGGCCAGGCTTGCGGCAAATACGTTGCCCGAGCCAGGTGTAGCCTTGAAGCCACCGGTGCCCCAGCCGCAGTTGAAGAACATGTTCGGTACCGGGGTTTTCGAAATGATCGGGCAGGCATCCGGCGTGGTGTCGACGATGCCGCCCCACTGACGGTTCATGCGTACCCGCGACAGCACCGGGAACATCTCGACGATGGCCTGGATGGTGTGTTCGATCACCGGGTACGAACCACGCTGGCCGTAGCCGTTGTAGCCGTCGATACCGGCGCCGATCACCAGGTCGCCCTTGTCGGACTGGCTGATGTAACCGTGTACGGCGTTGGACATGATCACGCTGTCGATAATCGGCTTGATCGGCTCGGACACCAGCGCTTGCAGCGGGTGGGATTCGATCGGCAGGCGGAAACCGGCGAGCTTGGCCATGTGCCCGGAGTTACCGGCGGTCACGACGCCGACGCGCTTGGCGCCGATGAAGCCCTTGTTGGTTTCAACTCCGATGCACACGCCGTTTTCCTTGCGGAAACCGATCACTTCGGTCTGCTGGATCAGGTCCACGCCGAGGGCGTCGGCGGCCCGGGCAAAGCCCCAGGCCACGGCATCGTGACGGGCCACGCCGCCGCGACGCTGGACGGTGGCGCCCATCACCGGGTAGCGAGTGTTCTTGGAGCAGTCGAGGTACGGAATCTCGTCGGCAACCTGCTTGGCATCGAGCAGTTCACCGTCCACGCCATTGAGGCGGTTGGCGCTGACCCGACGCTCGGAATCACGAATGTCCTGCAGGGTGTGGCACAGGTTGTAGACGCCACGCTGGGAGAACATCACGTTGTAGTTGAGGTCCTGGGACAGGCCTTCCCACAGTTTCATCGCGTGTTCGTACAGGTGCGCCGACTCGTCCCACAGGTAGTTGGAGCGAACGATGGTGGTGTTGCGCGCGGTGTTACCGCCGCCCAGCCAGCCTTTCTCGACCACGGCCACGTTGGTGATGCCGTGTTCCTTGGCCAGGTAGTAGGCCGTGGCCAGACCATGCCCGCCACCACCGACGATGACCACGTCGTAGACCTTCTTAGGGGTCGGCGTGCGCCACATTTTCTGCCAGTTTTCATGATGGCTGAGAGAGTGTTTGAAGAGGCCGAAGCCCGAGTAGCGTTGCATAGTCATTTACTCCAAAACCGCACTCAGCGATAAACCGGGAAGTCCGCGCACAGGGCTGCCACTTGCTCGGCGACATTGGCCTCGACATCGGCGTCGCCGAGGTTGTCGAGGATGTCGCAGATCCAGCCGGCCAGCGTGACGCACTGGGTCACCTTGAAGCCGCGAGTGGTGACCGCCGGGGTGCCGATGCGCAGGCCAGAGGTCACGAACGGCGACTGTGGATCGTTCGGGACAGCGTTCTTGTTCACAGTGATGTGGGCGCGACCGAGCGCTGCATCCGCCTCTTTGCCGGTCAGGCCCTGACGGATCAGGCTGACCAGGAACAGATGGTTGTCGGTACCGCCGGACACTACATCGTAGCCGCGTTTGATAAACACGCCGGCCATGGCCTGGGCGTTGTCGATCACTTGCTGCTGATAAGCCTTGAAGCCTGGCTCCAGCGCTTCCTTGAAGCACACCGCCTTACCGGCGATCACGTGTATCAGCGGGCCGCCCTGGGCACCGGGGAAAACTGCTGCGTTGAGCTTCTTCTCGATTTCTTCGTTGGACTTGGCCAGGATCAGGCCGCCACGTGGACCGCGCAGGGTCTTGTGGGTAGTGGTGGTGACCACATCGGCGTAAGGCAGCGGGTTCGGGTACAGACCAGCGGCAACCAGACCGGCCACGTGGGCCATGTCGACGAACAGCAGTGCACCGACCTTGTCGGCGATCTGGCGGAAGCGCGGGAAGTCGAGGGTCTTGGAGTAGGCCGAGAAGCCGGCAACGATCATCTTCGGCTTGTGCTCGACGGCCAGGCGCTCGACTTCGTCGTAATCGATCAGGCCGGTGTTGGTGTCGATGCCGTACTGCACGGCGTTGTACAACTTGCCCGAGGACGACACTTTGGCGCCGTGGGTCAGGTGACCGCCGTGGGCCAGGCTCATGCCGAGAATGGTGTCGCCGGCTTGCAGCAGGGCCAGGTATACGGCGCTATTGGCCGAGGAGCCGGAGTGCGGCTGGACGTTGGCGTAATCGGCGCCGAACAGTTGCTTGGCGCGCTCGATGGCCAGGGCTTCAACCTTGTCCACATGCTCGCAGCCACCGTAGTAGCGTTTACCCGGATAGCCTTCGGCGTATTTGTTGGTCAGGCCACTGCCTTGCGCTTCCATGACGCGTTTGCTGGTGTAGTTCTCTGACGCGATCAGCTCGATGTGATCTTCCTGGCGTTGCTCCTCGGCATTCATCGCCGCCAGCAGTGCATCGTCGTAACCCTGGATCTGGTCTTGCTTGCTGAACATCGCGTCTCTCCCAGCGGCGGCGGTGCGCCATTCGTCTCGGTGAGGCACTGGCTTTTCGGCAGTGCCCTTTGGTAGCGATGGTATGACTGGCTTGGAGTCGTCAAATGCCTACGGGCGCCACGCAAAGGTGCGTTTACGACATGGGAAGAAAAGGCTGGCCTGAGGATATCTCTGTGGCGAGGGGGCTTGCCCCCGTTCGGCTGCGAAGCAGTCGCAGTTTCAGCAGGTGCGGTTTATCTGAAAAACTGCCTTTTAAGCGTTTGGGGCCGCTACGCAGCCCAACGGGGGCAAGCCCCCTCGCCACAAAAGCAGGGTCAGGCGATAACCTGTCGCACTGCGAGCAACAGCAGAAAATGCAAGGGATAGAGCGCATACGCCCAGCGCCGCATCGGTGGTGGTTTTACGCCCTTTGCATGTCGCAACAAGAACAGCCCGAGCCATGGCGCAATCAGGCACGTGACGATGGCCGGAATTGCCGCGACATTGCCCAGGCGAGTGGCGTAATACAGCACCTGCCACTGATTGGCCGCCAGGCATACCAACCCCGCCAACAGCGCGAAATACCAGGGCCGTTGCAGTACCGGCAGCATCGCCAGCGGCAACAGAACGCCAAAGAAACCGAACATCAATCGCTGGGAGAAAAACCCTGCCAGCAGCAACGCGCCGACGGCCAGCAGGCGCGACGCAAGCACCGGCTGCTGCCAGCCACGAATCACCAGCAAGCCCAGGGCAAGGGTGGGCAGCACGTTCAAGGTGTCGGGATTGTGAATATACATCCGGTAAGGAATTTCACTCACCGCGCTAAACAGCAACAACCAGCCCAGATAGCGCCATTGCCCACCGTCCAGCACAACAGGCTTTCGTGACAGATTGGCCGCCATCGCCAGGCAGAACCAAGGGAATGCCAGCCGCCCCGGCACATACAACAGATCGGCGGAATAACCGACATATCGCAGGTGATCGAGCACCATGCTTAAAAGCGCCAGCCACTTGAGCAGATCCAGTGCCCCGTCGCGCTGCTTTAAGTGCATGGCCTTGTGCATCGTCACGTGCATAATTGCCCTTCGACTGTGTATGTTCCCGACAGCGACATCCTGTGCACCTCCACCTGACGATCTTGGGTACAGTGCGCACCCTCATTGACCACGGGACGCTTCACCATAGGCATCTCGACCACGGAAGCAGGCCATGACCGACAAGAGCCAACAATTCGCCAGCGACAACTATTCCGGCATCTGCCCTGAAGCCTGGGCAGCCATGGAGCAGGCCAACCACGGCCACCAGCGCGCATACGGCGACGACGAGTGGACCGCCCGCGCCTCCGACGGATTCCGCAAACTGTTCGAAACCGACTGCGAAGTGTTTTTTGCCTTCAACGGCACCGCCGCCAACTCGCTGGCGCTGTCGTCGTTGTGCCAGAGTTACCACAGCGTGATCTGCTCGGAAACCGCCCACGTCGAAACCGACGAATGCGGCGCCCCGGAATTCTTCTCCAACGGCTCCAAACTGCTGATCGCCCGTACTGAAAACGGCAAGTTGACCCCGGAATCGATCCGCGAGGTCGCGCTCAAGCGCCAGGACATCCACTACCCGAAACCCCGTGTGGTGACCCTGACCCAGGCCACCGAAGTCGGCAGCGTCTACACCCCGGACGAAATCCGCGCCATCAGCGCCACCTGCAAGGAACTGGGCCTGAACCTGCACATGGACGGCGCACGATTCTCCAACGCCTGCGCCTTCCTCGGCTGCACCCCGGCTGACCTGACCTGGAAGGCCGGCGTCGACGTGCTGTGCTTCGGCGGCACGAAGAACGGCATGGCCGTGGGCGAGGCGATTCTGTTCTTCAACCACAAACTGGCCGAAGACTTCGATTACCGCTGCAAACAGGCCGGACAGCTTGCTTCAAAAATGCGCTTCCTGTCGGCGCCGTGGGTCGGGATCCTGGAAAACGACGCCTGGCTCAAATACGCCAACCACGCCAACCACTGCGCGCAATTGCTGGCTGAACTGGTCAGCGACATCCCCGGCGTGGAGCTGATGTTCCCGGTACAGGCCAACGGCGTGTTCCTGCAACTGTCGGAACCGGCCATCGCCGCACTGACCGCCAAGGGCTGGCGTTTCTACACCTTCATCGGCAACGGCGGCGCACGCTTCATGTGCTCGTGGGACACCGAGCAAGAGCGCGTGCGTGAATTGGCGAAGGACATTCGCGAAGTGATGTCTCACTAACCTCCCCCTGTAGGAGCGAGCCTGCTCGCGATGGGCGCTAACGAAAACGCGTGCTTTCTGGATAAACTCAGCGCCTTCAAGTCCATCGCGAGCAAGCTCGCTCCTACAAAAAGCCCCACAGCCTGACCGTTCGCACCTGAAGTCTTGGTCTACATTGTCTGTCGATCCGTACAGATAACAACAATCAGGAGCGTACGCATGTCATTGCAAGGCAAAACCCTGTTCATCACCGGCGCCAGCCGCGGCATTGGTCGCGAGATCGCGCTGCGGGCCGCACGCGACGGGGCCAACATTGTGATTGCGGCGAAAAGTGCGTCGCCACACCCCAAATTACCCGGCACGATTTTCAGCGTGGCCCAGGAAGTCGAAGCCGCAGGCGGCAAGGCACTGGCCCTGCAAGTGGATGTGCGCGATGAAGATGCCGTGCATCAGGCCCTGGACCAGGCCAACGAACATTTCGGTGGCATCGATGCACTGATCAACAATGCCGGGGCGATCAAGCTCACCGGGGTTCAACACCTCGAACTCAAGCGTTTTGACCTGATGCACCAGATCAACACCCGCGCCGTATTGCTGTGCAGCCAGGCTGCGTTGCCGTACCTGAAGAAATCCAGCGGCCATATCCTCAACCTCTCGCCGCCGCTGAACCTGGCCGCCAAGTGGTTCGCCCAATACAGCCCTTATACCGTGACCAAGTACGGCATGAGCATGCTGACCCTGGGCATGAGCGAGGAATTCAGGAATTACGGGATCAGCGTCAACTCGCTATGGCCACAGACGATGATCGCCACCGCTGCCATCGAGTTTCAGTTGGGGTCGAGGGAATCGTTCAAGCATGCGCGCCTGCCTGCGATCATGGCGGATGCGGCGCATGTGATTCTGAGCAGCGCAAACCGCAGCCTGACCGGGCGTTTGCTGATTGATGAGGAGATTCTGCGGGAAAGCGGTGTGACGGAGTTCGAACACTATCGGTTCGCGCCGGACAGCAACGACAAGCTGATGACCGACTTGTTTATCGACTAAACACCCTCCCCTGTAGGAGCGAGCCTGCTCGCGATGAACCTGAGAACACCGCGGGGGGCAGGTTGTCAGCGTTATCGTTGACGTCCATCGCGAGCAGGCTCGCTCCTACAGGGACTATTGCGCAACCATTAGAATTCGATGCGCACGTCGCCTTTAGGCACACTGCAGCACGAAAGAATGAACCCTTCTGCTTCGTCTTCCTCGGTGATCCCGCCGTTGTGGTCCATTTCCACTTCACCCCCCAGCTTCAACACCTTGCAGGTGCCGCAGATACCCATGCCGCACGCTTTCGGAATCATCAGGCCGACCTTGGCCGCCGCCGCATGCACGGTCTCGCCCGGGGCCACACGAATGCTCTTGCCGGACGCCGTGAACTCCACCTGGTGCAGATCCGCCACGTCGACTTCCGGTGCCTCGGCCGCTTGCTCGGCGTGTTCCACGGCGTCGGCGCGCGCCTCTGGCGGGGTCGCACCGAAGGATTCTTCGTGATAACGCGACATGTCGAAGCCAGCGGCTTCCAGCAAGCGCTTGACCGCATTCATATACGGTGTCGGGCCGCAGCAGAACACTTCGCGCTCAAGGAAGTCAGGCGCCATCAATTCAAGCATTCTGTGGTTCAGGTAACCGCGATAACCGGCCCAGGGCTCACCCATACCGTGCTTCTCGCAGATCAGGTGCAGGCTGAAGTTGTCGATCCGCGACGCCATGTGTTCCAGCTCACGGTGGTAAATGATGTCCTTGGGCGAACGGGCGCTGTGGATAAACACCATGTCGACATTGCCGTTGGTGTCGTAGAACCAGCGCGCCATGGACATGACCGGCGTGATACCGACGCCGCCGCTGAGGTAAAGCACCTTTGGCGCGGTGAAGTCCATGGCATTGAACAGCCCGACCGGTCCGTGCACCGCCAGCTCCTGGCCTTCGTGCAGGGTGTCGTGCAGCCAGTTGGAGACCTTGCCACCCGGTACGCGCTTGATGGTCACCGAAAAGCTGTACGGCACCGATGGCGAGCTGGAAATGGTGTACGAACGCATGATCGGCTGGCCTTCAATCTCCAGCTCCAGGGTGACAAACTGCCCCGGTTTGAAGAAGAACATGATCGGCTGATCGGCCATGAAGCAGAAGGTGCGCACATCCCAGGTTTCCTGGATGACTTTGACGCAACGGACGATGTGCCGACCATTGGCCCAGGTCTGGGTGGTTACCGGATTCAGGAAACTATTGGACATGCTGATCTCCACGGCCGACTGCCGGCCTTCATGTTGGCGATTCTGCGTATAGCGCAGATCACCCATTTACCTATCTGCGACATTGACATGCTTATCGCGACCAGCCCCCAACGACTGGGGCTTGCGCGTCGGGAACAGATTGCACCATGTCGCCCATGGATAAGGTTCTGGCCTGCGCCGGCCCCACACTCGCCCCATACCAAGACACATTCTTTACACCTTGCGTAGCAACCCTGATCAGCCACTTTCGCGGCCACGCAGATGGCCTTGAGGAAATACACGATGGACGTCACTACTACCCTGAGCCTGGGCGATCCGCTGGAACCCGCACGCAAGGCCACCGCGCAGATGCTGCAAGAGCGCGAGCGCACGTTCTCGCTGCCGCAGCCGTTTTACTCCGACGAGCGCCTGTTTGATATCGACATGCAGGAAATCTTTCAGAAAGAGTGGTTGATCGCCGGCATGACCTGCGAGATCCCTACCAAGGGCAACTACCTGACCCTGCAGATCGGCAAGAACCCGATCATCGTGATCCGTGGCGCCGAAGGCGTGGTGCACGCGTTCCATAACGTCTGCCGCCACCGTGGCTCGCGCCTGTGCACAAGCGACAAGGGCAAGGTCGCCAAGCTGGTTTGCCACTATCACCAGTGGACCTACGAACTCGACGGCCGCCTGCTGTTCGCCGGCACCGAAATGGGCGCCGACTTCGACATGAACCAGTACGGCCTCAAGCCGGTGAACGTGAAGACCGCTGGCGGCTACATCTTCATCAGCCTGGCGGAGAACCCGCCGGCCATCGATGACTTCCTGTCGACGCTCAACCACTACATGGAACCGTACGACATGGAGAACACCAAGGTGGCGGTGCAAACCACCTTGATGGAAAAGGCCAACTGGAAACTGGTGCTGGAAAACAACCGCGAGTGCTACCACTGCAACGCGTCGCACCCGGAACTGTTGAAAACCCTGCTGGAGTGGGACGACGTCACCGACCCGCGCGCCGACCAGGCCTTCAAGGACCACGTAGCCGCCTCCGCCGCTGCCTGGGAAGCCGAGAAGATTCCTTACGCCCACGCCAGCTTCGGCCTGCGCAACCGCATCGTGCGCATGCCGCTGCTCAAAGGCACCGTGTCGATGACCATGGACGGCAAGCAGGGCTGCGCCAAGCTGATGGGTCGCATCAAGAACCCTGACCTGGGCTCGATGCGCATCCTGCACCTGCCGCACTCCTGGAACCACTGCATGGGCGACCACATCATCGTGTTCACCGTGTGGCCGATCAGCGCTCAGGAAACCATGGTCACCACCAAGTGGATCGTGCACAAGGACGCGGTCGAAGGCGTGGACTACGACGTGGAGCGCATGCGCCAGGTCTGGGACGCCACCAACGACCAGGACCGTCGCCTGGCCGAAGAAAACCAGCGCGGCATCAACTCCACCGCCTACCAGCCTGGTCCGTACTCCAAGACCTATGAGTTCGGTGTGGTGAACTTTGTGGACTGGTACAGCGAGCGCCTGCTGAGCAACTTGGGTGCCGAGCCTGCGCCTTACCTCAAAGGTGTTCCGGTTCAAGGCTAAAGCATGCCCCTGTAGGAGCGAGCTTGCTCGCGAAAAATCCAGGGGCACCGCTGGCCATCTGTCTTTTCGCGTCATCGTTCACGACCATCGCGAGCAAGCTCGCTCCTACAAGGGGCTTGCTCGCAACAGGTTTTCTCCCCGCTACACATTCCTCTATCTTTAGAACTGTACGAAATATGATCTATTTCGTTCAGAGCTATGCTGCGCACGCCTCCCAGCCTTCCGCAAACAAGTTATCCACATCTCCACCCACAGCTATTGGGGACAACTGTGGAAAGACTGCAAAATCTCTTCACAAAAACCAAAGAAAAAACGTGACTTATCCAGAAGCATGCTTCCACGGGCGCACTGGTCATTTTTTAACCAGAAGCCTGAAAGTCACGGACTGCAAGGCTTTCAGAGGATGGCAAACACCTTATCCACAGAAGCGCCAACAGACTTTGGGGTTAACTTCGCAAGGGCTGTGGAAAACCGCTAAAACCCGCAGGAACTCGGCGTTTGCGCGGAGGTTCACGGCGCCAAACGGGCTTTTGATCATTTTATGATCAAAAGCCTACACGCCGCTGTTTATAAGGCCTGCAGCCGATAGCAAACATCTTATCCACAGAAGCGCCAACAGAGATTGGGGGCAAGTCTGCATCAACAGCAGCACATATCCCCTTGAAAATGCATGGAAAAACCACGAACCAGACTGGGTGTTTTTTGATCGACACCATGCAAGGCTTGATTTGTATGGGGTGTAGCGAGGGGCGAACATGTTATCCACAGAACCACCAACAGGGATTGTGGGTAACCGTCCAAGCTGTTCAGACTCTATTGAGGCATGAGCGACCTGAATCGAGATCCAGGTTCAATTCAAAGTCTTTGAAGGCGCGCCATCCGAGTAATATCGACGGCACGTATTGTCCGTCCACCAACGACGGCGGGATGGTAAAGCCCGGGTAGTATTTGTAGCTGACCACCAAGGTGTCGCCTTGCAGGGCCAATACGCCGGTGAAGCGTTGAAAGTGCTTATTGTCGCCGTTGTAAACGTTCGAGCCTCCCGGTGTCAGCGCCTGCGCCACGCTGACGTGCCTGCCGGGCGACGCGGCCGTCAGGTAGTCGACATTTCCCGTATCGATGATGGCTTGCGTTGCCCGACGATCCAGCTGTGCGGCAACTACCAGCCGTTGGTTGAGATCCAGGCGGCTCAAGACAATTGGCGCATCACAGCGCCGGGCAGGCGGCGGATTAAGCTCCAGTGTTCTCCTGGTTATCTTCAAGCGCCCCAGCTTGCTGATCAGATCCAGCCCCAACAAATTATCCCGGTCGCTGACAAAGACCAGGACGTTCCTGAACTCACGGGTGCCGACTCTCAATGACCCGAGAATTCCCAACCTCGCGGCCAGGCCCCTTTCGCCATAAAACGTGCTGTAGCGATAATGAGCATCGGGCAACATCCTGATCCCCAACTGTTTCGCAGTTTCAATGTTGACCCGGGTTTGCGGCGCCCCCGTGTCCAGTACAAAACGCGCCGAGACACCGTTGGCCGTTCCGACCTCGATAAATGGCAGCGATTGTTCAGCGATGTAGAAGTCATTGGCATACGGATGGAGCTGCAGCACCTCATGTCGCGCAGATCCCTTGACCGAGAAATTGCCAGCCCTCGTCAGAATAGCCAGTGATTCGCTGCCAAACATGGAGAACAGGGCATTCAGGTCGGCATCGACCGCAATCGCCCGGGCATGCTTGCCCTTGATGGCCAGATAGTATTCGGGGATTTGGTTGGCGGCCTTGGCTTCGAGCATTCTGGCCAGGACCGTCACTGAACAGCTGAGGTGCTTATCGGCATCCAGTACCTTGTCGCACTGCTGCCGTAGCTGCGCCAGAGTCGCGTCGCGCCCCTGCCCGGTCTCCAGCCATTGATAAAAGTCCTGATCAGCCACGGGCACGTTTGCCGGGACAGCAGACAGCAAGCCGGTGGATATCCACAGGGTCGATGCAAAAAGCGCCGGAAGAGCGAAAGTCTTCATGTTCAAGCCAGTCATAAAAACCGGATTTCATGAGTCAGCGCTGAACGTCTGAAAACTCCCTAAAGCGTGTCGCACCCTTGATCAGCGCATAGAAAACTGTAGCTCATCGCCCTCGTCAACGTGGGACGAGGGCGCGTGGCGTTGTGGATAACCTTCGCTGGTTAGAACCCCCGCAGACTCAGGGCCTGTGCATAAGATAGGCGTCACCGGTGACGCGGATCATGGGATGAGGGGTGACCTGGCAGGTTTTGATGATCTCGAATCCGTGCCGCTCGTAAAAGCGCCGGGCGCCAGTGTTGGCGGCATAGTCGATCAGGCTCAGGCCATTGAGCCCCAGTTGGTCGGCACGTTCTTGAGCATGGGCGAGAAACTGCACGCCCAGGCCCCGGTTGCGCCAGCCCTCGTGCAGGGCAAGGCTGGAGATATAGAGCGTGTCGGGCACTTCCATGTCGGCGTAAGGCGCCAGTACCGGGTCGGTCGTCGGCACCGCCAGCGGATCGTGGCGCATCACGTAGCTGTGCATCATGCCAATGACCTGGCCACCGGCCTCGGCAATCAGGCAATTCTGGTAGGAGAAATCCACGTCGTCCCGGGCATACCGAATGGTGCCGACGTCCAACAGATCCTGGCCGGGCTCCGCGATCTGGCTCCAGATGTAGTCTGAAGCGCCTTCGGATGAAATCTGGAACAACCGCGCAATCTCACGCGCATCCGCGCGGACTGCCGAACGAAATTCAACTGTCATTGTTTCCCCGTGAATTCTGGTAATGCAGGCATCCGGTGGGACCAGTGTTAGCGTTCACCGAAGATCAAAGTTGTAGGAGCGAGCCTGCTCGCGAAAAACCTGAGGACACCACAGTCATTCAGACATCCCGCGTCATCGTTAACCACCATCGCGAGCAGGCTCGCTCCTACAGGAGATCTGTGCTGAAACCGGGTTAGCGGACCACACCTTCCTCAATCAGCAGCTTGAGGATCGCGTCTGCCCCCGCTTGCGCCGTAACGCCCTTGAGCACTTGCCCACCGCCACCGCTGGCCTTGGCCGTCGCGGCTTTCATGCGATCGGCGCCACTCTTGGCCTTGATCACCTTAAGGCGCTTGGGCCGTGGTTTGGCCGGCTGCAGGGTGGCGACCGCGAGCAGTTCATCGTCGATGACCTCGACGTCCTGTGCTTGCAGCACGCCGCGTCGGGCCGGGCCGTAGGCACTCTGCCGTGGCTTGGGCGCGGCGTTATCCACAGTTGCCAGGAACGGCAAGCGAACCTTCAAGCGACGACGCTGACCACGCGGCAACGCTTGCAGCACCAGCGCCGAACCGCCATCGATGGACTCGACTTGCGCCAACCCCACCACCAGCGGCCAGCCCAGGTTTTCAGCGAGGAGGAATGGCAACATGCCCGATCCTTCGCCGGTTTCCGCCTGGCTGCCGGTCAACACCACCTGGGCCCCGGCATCGCGCAGATAATCGGTCAGCGCCGGCAGCGCGTCGGCGCCTTGTGGTTGTTCCAGCACGTGCAGTTGTTCCAGGCCCATGCCCAGATACGCACGCAATGCAGGCTCGGTGATGTCGCCGGCATGCAGCACCTGCAAGTTATCCCCAGCCAATTGCAGGCCCAGTTCCACCGCCCGCGCATCCTGTTCCGCGCGACGCGGCCGACCGGACGTCGGGTGGGCGCCGATGGACACCAGGCTGATGATTTTCGTGCTCATAACCCTTTCCTTCCCTTAAGCCGCATCGCGCTTGGCGTCGTTGCGGTAAGCCGCTACCGCATCGATCAAGGCTTGAAGAATCTCGGCACTTTCGCCAATCACCGACAGGTCGGCCCGTTTGATCATGTCGCAGCCAGGGTCGAGGTTGATCGCCACCACCTTGTCGCAGGCACCAATGCCTTGCAGGTGCTGGATCGCCCCGGAAATCCCCACCGCCACATAGACCCGTGCGGTAACCCAGGTGCCGGATGCCCCGACCTGACGGTCGCGGGCCATGAAGCCGTCGTCCACCGCCACCCGCGATGCACCTTCGGTCGCGCCGAGGGCTTCGGCGGTCCTGTGGAAAAGTCCCCAGTCCTTGACCCCGTTGCCGCCGGAGAAAATGAACTCGGCTTCGGCCATGGGGATTGCCGCCGGATCGACGGCCACTGCGCCCAGATCTTCGATTCGCGACAGGCTGCGTGCCACGGTTGTGGATAACTCCACGGGCAGCGCTTCGTGACGGGTTTCGCTGACCGGCTCGGCGCACTCGGCAGCCGCCAGAATCAGTCGCGCCAGCGGACGGGCAAGGTCTTGCAGGCCAGCACCGGCGCGGCCGATGCACTCCTGATCCTTGACTTGCCAGACCCGCGTGGCCGGGCGCTCGCCCAGTGCTGCGGCAAAACGTCGGCCGAGTTCGCCACCACCACTGCGGCTGTCCGGCAGCAACCAGTGATGCGGGCTGAACTGGTTATCCACAGCCCGCAGGCCCTGGACCCGTTGTTCCGGTGCATAACCACTGAATTCTTCGCCTTCCAGCACCAGCAGGCGGTCGACGCCCGCCGTGGCGAAAGCGGTTTCCTTGTGTTCGCCGAACACCACGGCCAGCACAGCACCGTCCTTGCCGGCCAGTTGATGAGCCAGGCCCAGCAGGTCGCGGTCGTGGCTGCTCAAGCGGCCGCCGACCATGTCCGGCACCACGCTGATGTAGAACGCAGGTGCAGCCACTTGATGCAGCGGCAATTGCACTTCAACCGCGGCCGAGCGTTTAGTCGCCCCGCCCTGCTGAGCGCCACTGCGGTCGATCCGTTTGATCCCATTGGGACCGATAAAACCGATCCCGTGAGGATTCTTGCGGATGACGCCGTTAGGCCCCATCCAGCTGTGTTGCGCTGGCTGCATGGCCGCGTGCAGCGGGTGCAGACGGTTGCGGGCGATCCATTCGGCGCGAGGGTCGCGGCGGATAATGTCACTCATCAATGCACCTCCGCAGGTTCACGTTTGGCCGGTGCCGAAGGCTTTCCCGGCGCGGCGTCTTCGAGCAACGCATCAGCCACCAGTTCGGCGATGTCCTTGATCAGCGGACGTGGTTCGACCACGCCTTCAAGCATCGCGGTGCACTGTGGACAACCCACGGCCACCAGTTCGGCGCCGGTTTCGCGGATATCTTCCATGCGCATGTCGGGAATGCGCTGCTTGCCGGGAATGTCGGTGATCGGCGCGCCGCCACCACCGCCGCAGCAGCGGGAGCGGAAGCCGGAACGCTGCATTTCTTTCACTTCAATCCCGAGCGCGCGCAGAACCTGGCGCGGTGCCTCGTATTCGCCGTTGTAACGGCCGAGGTAGCACGGATCGTGATAGGTCACGCTGTCGCCTTTGTGCTGGCCAAGATTGAGCGCGCCAGCATCGATGATTTCCGCCATGTAGGTGCTGTGGTGCTGCACCAGGTAGTTACCATCGAAGGCGCCGTACTCGTTTTTCAGCACGTGGAAACTGTGCGGATCGCAGGTGACGATACGGTTGAAACTGTATTTGGCCAGAGTCTGGATGTTGCGCTTGGCCAACAGCTGGAAGGTTGCTTCGTCGCCCAGGCGCCGGGCCACGTCACCGCTGTCGCGCTCTTCGAGGCCGAGCACGGCGAAGTCGATTTTCGCCGCCTTGAGCACTTTGACGAAGGCGCGCAGGGTGCGCTGGTTACGCATGTCGAAGGCGCCGTCGCCGACCCAGAACAGCACGTCGGTGGATTTCTTTTCGCTGAGCAGGTTGAGGTTCAGGTCCGCTGCCCAGTTCATCCGCCCGCCCGGCGCGAAACCGCCAGGGTTGTCGGTGGCGATCAGGTTTTCCAGGACTTCGGCACCCTTGTTCGGGGTCGCGCCTTTTTCCAGGGTCAGATGACGGCGCATGTCGACGATGGCATCGACGTGCTCGATCATCATCGGGCACTCCTCGACGCAAGCGCGGCAGGTGGTGCACGACCACAGCGTCTCGGCATCTACCAGACCGTTGACGATCGGCTGATGCGGATTGCCCGCGTGTTCGCCAATGGCTTTGCCTGGGTACGGGCTGCCGGCGAACTTGGCATCGGTGCCACCGGCCAGGCCAACGACCATGTCCTGAATCAGTTTTTTCGGGTTCAGCGGCTGACCGGCAGCGAAGGCCGGGCACGCTGCTTCGCATTTACCGCACTGGACGCAGGCGTCGAAGCCGAGCAACTGGTTCCAGGTGAAATCCTTGGGTTTTTCCACACCCAGTGGCGCGGTCAGGTCGCTAAGATCCAGCGGTTTCAACCCCGTGGAACGACCACCACTAAAGCGTTCGGCGCGGCGGTGCCAAGCCAGGTGCAAGGCACCGGCAAAGGCGTGTTTCATCGGCCCGCCCCAGGTCATGCCGAAGAACAGTTCCGACACGCCCCACAACACGCCAACCCCGAGAATCGCCGCCAACAGCCAGCCACCGAAATTTTCCGGCAGGATGCCCGCCACCGGCAGGGTCAACAGGAAGAACGAGGCCGAGAACGCCAGCAGGCTTTTCGGCAGGCGCATCCACGGGCCTTTCGACAGGCGCGACGGCGGGTTGCGCCGACGCAGGTAAACGAAGATCGCACCAACGAACATCACCGCCGACATCAGCAGCAACGCATAGCCGAGGAAGCGGTTATGCAGGCCGAAACCATGCACCAGAATCGCCAGCACGATGGACGCCACCGCACCGCCAGCCGTGGCGACGTGGGTGTTGGCAATGTATTTGTCCCGCGCTACCACATGGTGCAAGTCGACCATGTAGCGCTTGGGCATGGCGAACAGGCCGCCGATCAGGTCGACCTTGGAGGCTCGGCCCCGGCGCCACATGGCCACCCGCCGCAACGCGCCCAGGACACCAAGGCCCAGGGCGGCGAACAACAGGATTGGAAGAAGGGTGTTCAACATGGTGAAGCTCCCAAAGACCTCGGGCTTAACTACCTGGATACCTTGCTCGACTCCCTGTAGGAGCGAGCTTGCTCGCGATGGGCGTTAACGATGACGCGTGCGGTCTGGAAGAACGCGGCGCCTTCAAATTCATCGCGAGCGAGCTCGCTCCTACACAGGGTTATGTGCAAGCCGTTAGAAATCCTTGCACAGCCGCAACGCGTCGTAGATCGCCGCGTGCACGTTACGCTGGGCCACGCAGTCGCCGATGCGGAACAGCAGATAGCCGTCACCGCTCTGTTCCAGGCAAGGTTGCGGCTTGATCGCGAACAAGGCTTCGACGTCGATCTGGCCTTTGTTGCGCGAGCCTTCCTTCAGCGCGTAGTAGATTTCTTCGTCCGGACGCACGCCGTTTTCCACGACCACCTGGTCAACCACCCGCTCCT
>NZ_JBXAQZ010000016.1:0-217103 GCF_058807755.1 Pseudomonas sp. GW821-FHT12A04 | reverse complement strand
GCGGTAGTTCAGTCGGTTAGAATACCGGCCTGTCACGCCGGGGGTCGCGGGTTCGAGTCCCGTCCGCTGCGCCATATCTGCCCCGAGGCCCACTGAACGCCTTGGAGCTACGAAGAAACCACTGGTTACTTCGAGTCGATAGCAAAGACCCTGGTCGAAAGACCGGGGTTTTTTGTTTCTGCGATTTAAGTTTTTGCGACCCATTCTGCAGGAGCGAGCAAGCACGCTCCTGCTCGGTTGTTGGTATTCGGCAATCAGCCTTGCAAATACACCGCATGAGTATGGGTGTACTCATACAACCCATGCTTGCCATCCGCGCCACCAATACCCGATTTACGCACGCCGGCGTGGAAGCCCTGCATCGCTTCGAAGTTCTCGCGATTGACGTAAGTTTCGCCAAAATCCAGTTCACGCATGGCCTGCATGGTTTTGCTCAGGTCGCGGGTGTAGATCGATGAAGTCAGGCCATAGTCGCAGTCATTGGCCAGGGCGATGGCTTCGTCCAGGTCGTCGATTATCTGGATCGGCAGCACCGGCCCGAAAATCTCTTCGCGCATGATCTCCATGTCCGCGCGGCAACCCGCCAGCACCGTTGGCTGGAAATGGAAGCCATTGGGCAGGTCGGCCATCTGCCCGCCGCTGATCAGGCTTGCGCCCTGGCTCAGCGCGGTGCGGACTTTGCGGTTGACGCTGTCCAGCCCCTGGCGGTTGATCAGCGGACCCATCTCCACGTCGGGCTGGGCAATCGGGTCGCCATAGCGGGTCGCGCTCATTGCTGCCGCGATGCGTTCGATAAATTGATCCGCCACCTTGCGTTCGACATACACCCGCTCGGCACAGTTGCACACCTGCCCGCTGTTGATAATGCGCGAATCGCGGATCGCCCTCACGGCCAGGTCGAGGTCTGCATCCGCCAACACAATAGCCGGAGCCTTGCCGCCCAGCTCCAGATTGAGCTTGGTGATGTTCGGCGCGGCGGCGGCCATTATCCGCGAGCCGGTGTCGACGCTGCCGGTGAAGCTGATCATGTCCACGCCCTTGTGCGAACTCAGGGCGGCGCCGACCTTCCCGTCGCCACAGACCACGTTGAACACACCGGGCGGCAGGTCGGTTTCGGCCACCAGTCGGGCGAATTCGAAGCAGTTGTTCGGGGTTTCTTCACTGGGCTTGATGACGATGGTGTTGCCGGTCAGCAGGGCCGGGGCCATCTTGCGGGCAATCAGGAAGAACGGGAAATTCCACGGCAGGATCCCGGCCACCACGCCCAGTGGTTTGCGGAACAGGAAGATGTTTTCGTTCTGGCGGTCGCTGGTGATGATTTCACCTTCGATGCGCCGGGCCCATTCGGCCATGTAGTCGAGGTAGTCGGCGGTGAAATTGACTTCGACTTCCGCCAGCCCGCTGATCTTGCCTTGTTCCAGAGTGATGGTGCGCGCCAGGTGCGCGACGTTTTCCCGCAGTTTGGCAGCGATCCGGCGCAAGTAACCGGCGCGATCATTGGCCGGTTTGCGCGCCCAGCCTTTCTGGGCGGCACGGGCGGCGGCGAGGGCGCGCTCGACGTCCTCGGCGGTCGAGGCCGGGACTTTCGACAGCACGGCGCCGGTGGCCGGGTTGATCACATCGAGGTGGGCAGCGCTGGCCACGAACTGGCCGTCGATGAAGTTTTCGTAAACAGGCACGGATGACATGGTGCGACTCCTTGGCAGATCAGTAAGTGCGTGACGGCGCTTGAGTGGCAGCGGGTTCGCGGTAGCGGGCGAGGGTGGCCATGGCGCCTTGGCGCAGCAGGCTGATGTCGATGGCCACTGCAATGAACTGGCAGCCCCAGCGCTGGTAGCGGCGGGCGTCTTCTTCGTTGGGGGCGAGGATGCCGCAGGCCTTGCCGGCTGCCAGTGTGGCGTTCACGGCGTATTGAATCCGCTCCTGGACTTCCGGATGGCCGGGGTTGCCGGCGTGGCCCAGGCCGATCGACAAATCCGCCGGGCCGATAAACACCGCATCCACACCCTCGACGGCGGCAATCGCTGCGACGTTTTCCACACCGGTGCGCGATTCCACCTGCACGATCAGGCACAGTTGTTCGTGGGCGGTATTCAGGTAGTCCGGCACGCCGTCCCAGCGGGTGGCGCGGGTCAGGCCGCCGCCGACACCGCGAATGCCGTGGGGCGGGTAGCGCATGGCGCGCACCAGTGCCTGTGCCTGCTCGGCGGTTTCGACCATCGGGATCATCAGCGTCTGTGCGCCGATGTCCAGCAGTTGCTTGATCAGGTTGGCATCGCCATTCACTGCGCGCACCACTGGCGCGGTCGAGTAAGGCGCCACGGCCTGCAATTGAGCGAGTACCCCGGGCACGGTGTTGGGCGCGTGCTCGCCATCGATCAGCATCCAGTCGTAACCGGTGGTGGCGACGATCTCGGCGGCGTAGCCGGTGGCGAACCCGGCCCAGATGCCATATTGGGTCGCTGTGCTGTTCAGCGCGGCCTTGAACGCGTTGTGCGGCATGTTCATGTCGAACTCCTTTCTCAGCGGTTATACGGCCGATGCAGTTGGCATTCGGGGTTGAGGGTCACGCCGAAACCTGGCTGGTCGAGCGCGGACAGGCGCATGCGGCCATTGACCGGCACCGGTTCGCCGAGCAATTGCGGGTGGAACATCGGCACCACTTCGTCGGCCTTCGGTGCCATCATCAGGAACTCGGCGAAGGGGCTGTTATGCCTGGTGGCGACAAAGTGGTAGCTGTACACCGAAGAGCCGTGAGGGATGACCAGCGCGTTGTGGGCATCGGCCAGGGCCGAGATCTTCACCAGTTCAGTGAGGCCGCCGCACCAGCCGACATCCGGCTGGATGATGTCGCAGCAGCCCATCTCCAACAGCATGCGGAAACCCCAGCGCGTGGCTTCGTGTTCGCCGGTGGTCACCAGCATGCCTTTGGGCACGTTGTTGCGCAGGGCCGCGTAGCCCCAGTAGTCGTCCGGCGGCAGGGCTTCTTCGATCCATTTCAAGCCGTATTCGTGGGCGCCAACCGCCAGTTTGGTGGCGTAGTTGAGGTCCAGGCTCATCCAGCAATCGAGCATCAGCCAGAAGTCCGGGCCGACACGCTCGCGCATGGTCGCCAGTTCTTCGAGGTTCTTGCGCAGGCCTTCCTCACCTTCGGCGGGGCCGTGGTGCAGCGGCATCTTGCCGCCGATGAAGCCCATTTTCTGCGCCAGGTCCGGACGGGCGCCGGTGGCGTAGAACTGCAACTCGTCGCGCACCGCACCGCCGAGCAACTGATGCACGGGCTCCTGGCGGATCTTGCCGAGCAAGTCCCACAGCGCCAGGTCGACGCCGGAGATAGTGTTGATGACGATGCCTTTACGCCCGTAATACAGGGTCGACTGGTACATCTGGTCCCAGATTTTTTCGATGTCGGTGACCCGGGCGCCTTCAAGGAAGCGTGCCAGGTGCTTTTCGACAATGTAGGCGGCAGGCTCGCCGCCAGTGGTCACGGCAAAACCGACGGTGCCGTCGCTGGCTTCGATTTCCACCACCAGGGTGCCGAGTACGTTGATGCCGAAGGTGCGGCGGCTCTGACGGTACTCGGGGTATTTGCTCATCGGCGTGGCAATGTGATCGTCGATCCAGTGGCCGTCGGCCTGGTCGTGATAATCCGCGCCGCCGCCTCGCAGAGTGAAAGCGCGGACGTGTTTGATGGTTGGAATGCCCATGGTGTGACTCCTCAGGTTTAAACGGTGGCCGGTTTGTTCGAGGCTTTATGGCCGGGCGCGCGTATGCCCAGCACCAGCAACGCGGCGATGACGGTGGTAGTGGCCAGCACGTACAAGCCTGCTGCCGGTGAGTGGAAGGCGCCTTCGGCCCAGTTCTTCAGCACCGGGGCGATGAAGCCACCGAGAGCGCCGAACGAGTTGATCAGGGCGATCCCGGCCGCGGCGGCGCTGCCGGCGAGGTAGCTGGAGGGGAAGGTCCAGAACACCGGTTGCACGGCGATGAAGCCGGAGGCGGCAAAGCACAGGGCGATGATCCCCAGCAGCGGGTTGCTGAAGGTCACCGAGCAGGTGATCCCGGCGGCGGCCATGAGCAAGGTCAGGCACGCGGTGCGGCGGCGTTCGCCGGTGCGGTCGCTGTAGCCGGGAATCAGGTAGGCGGCGATCAATGCGCAGATCCAGGGGATCGCTGTCACCAGGCCGACCATCAGCCCGACCTTGGTCCCCAGCAGCCCTCCGACCTGGCTCGGCAGATAAAACACCACGCCATAGACGCTGGCCTGGATCAGCAGGTAAATCAGGCACAGGTACAGCACCGAGGGTTGGCAGATCACGTTGAGCAGGCTGCGGCCGTGATTCTGTTTATGGCTGTCTTCCTGATCGAGCAGGCTTTGCACTTGCTGGCGTTCTTCGACAGTCAGCCACTTGGCATCGGCCGGGCGATTGTCCAGATACCAGTAGGCCCAGATGCCCACAGCCGTCGCCATCAGGCCTTCAACGGCAAACAGCCACTGCCAGCCATGGAAGCCGGCGAAGCCGTCCAGTTCCAGCAGCAGGCCGGACAGCGGGCTGCCAAAGATAAACGCCAGCGGTGCACCGAAATAGAAGAAACCCATGGCCTTGCCGCGCACGGCGCTGGGGAACCAGTAGGTGAGGTAGAGGATCACGCCGGGGAAGAAGCCGGCTTCGGCCACGCCCAGCAGAAAGCGCAGGATGTAGAAGCTGGTTTCTGTGTGGGCGAAGACCATGGCGGCGGAGACCAGCCCCCAGGTGACCATGATCCGGCACATCCACAGGCGGGCGCCGACGCGGTGCAGGATCAGGTTGCTCGGCACTTCAAGCAACGCGTAACCCACGAAAAACACCCCGGCGCCGAAGGCGAAGGCGGCATCGCTGATATTGGTGTCGGCTTGAAAGGCTTGTTTGGCGAACCCGACGTTGGCGCGGTCGAGGAAGGCCATGATGTACATCAGCAGGAGAAACGGGAGTAGCCGCCAGGAAATTTTGGCGAGCAGAGGCGCGGGTAGAGTCTTCATCGCAGTTTTCCTTTGGTAGGGCATTTGTTCTTATGGGGAAGACTGTACGGCCGCTGATCGATGCGTTACAAATCGAATCTAGCTCACAACTGATACCTTCAGGGTATTGATAAAAAAGGCCCGTCATGACCACGCCGATCATCTCCCGCAGCCTGCTCAATCGCCTGCGTTACAAGCATCTGCACATGTTGGTGACGCTCAGCAGCAGCCAGAACCTGCACCGCGCTTCGCAAAGCCTGAACATGTCGCAACCGGCGGCAACCCGCATGCTCCATGAGATTGAAGACATGTTCGGCTGCGATCTGTTCGAACGCCTGCCGCGGGGGATGCGCCCGACAGCGTTGGGCCAGGAGCTGATTCGCTTTGCCGAGTCGGCCCTCAGTGGCCTCGACCGTTGTGCCGAGGATCTGATGGCGCGGCAGCTGGGCGGCTACGGCTATCTGTCGATCGGTACCATCATGGGCGCGGCGCCGGGCCTGGTGATGGATTCGATTGCTGAAATCAAGTCGCTCAATCCGCAGCTGCGGATCCGCATCATGGGCGACACCAGCGACCAGGTGATCCAGTTGCTGGAGCAGGGGCGCATCGACCTGGCCATCGCCCGGCGCAATGCCGCCACCGACAGTGAGCATTACGTCTTCGAGCAACTGGGTAACGAACGCTTGCTGGTGGTGGTGCACGCCGGCCACCCGCTGGCGCGACGCAAAAAACTGGAGATGGCGGAGCTGGTCAGCGGTTGGCCGTGGATCCTGCAACCGGAAACCAGTCCGGCGCGCATCGGTCTGGATCAGGCGTTGCAGCGCCTGGCGTTGCCGTTGCCGGCAGACATCATCGAATGCAGTTCGGTGTACTCCATGCAGCAACTGATTCAGCTGACCGACGCGATCATGGTCCTGTCGGAAACCGCATTGCGCGACTATCTTAAAATGGGCCTGGTGGTGGCGCTGCCGGTGGAACTGGATGTGCAGATGGCGCCCTTCGGGTTGTTGTTGCGCAAGGGCGAGCACATCAGCCGGGAGTTGGGGTTGTTCATCGATCTGCTGCGTCGAAAAGCCGCGGTTTTTTGATTTCTTGGTCAGTTTTTAGTTTTCCGCGAAGGCATAAGCCTATAAACTTAACCTTTCGGTCAGCTTTGCACTGTCAACAACAGCCCTTTGCATCGTCGAAAAGGGCTTCTGCAAGACTCGAGATTTCCAGAACATAACCAGAAGGGCGGACCCCATAACCGCCCAGAGGATGATCCATGTCCAACCGTGATATATCCCGGCGCTCGTTCCTTCAGGGCGGGCTGGTAGCGGGTGTGAGCGTGACGCTCACGCCATTGAGCAGCCAGGCGCTGGCCGCCTTGATGGAAAACAGCGTGACCGTGCCGTCCGAGCAGTGGCTCGGCAACAATGGCAAGGCGCGCGCCCGTAACGATGCCTTGTCCAAGGTCTGCGGCAGCAAGGTCTTTGCCCGCGACATCCGCGCCAAGGACATGCCGGGCTGGCCGCAGCAGCAAGGCCACGCCATGCTGCTCAAAACCATCAAGGCCGACCACATCTTTGCAGGCATCGACCTGTCGTGGCTCGGTGCCGAGTTGCAACCGGACCGCATCGTCACCGCCGAAGACCTGGTCAAGGACGGTATCGTGTTCCCCGAGGAGCACGCCCCGGATCCGCTGTTGCCGGCCGGCAAGGTGCCGATGTTCATCGGCCACCCGGTGGCGATCCTGATCTGGAACGACTTCGAGCGCTTCCGTCAGGCCAAGAACCAACTCAAATTCAATGACAAGGCGATTCGTTACGGTGCCCAGGTGCCGTTCTACGAAGGCGATCCGTACGGCAGCTTCCGCTACGTGCGCGTCGGCGGCGCGACCTCGGCGGACGAAGACGAATTCGCCAGCCTCAAGGATTCGATTCTGTTCCCGATGCTGAAAAACCGTCGTCCGGTGTGGAACTCCCAGCCGAACCTGCACGGCAACTTGACCGAGCGCGGGTTGTTCTACGCCGAGCGCATGAAGCAGCAGATCGATGCGCCGCCGGACAACTGGCTGGTGTTCGACGAGCGCTACAAGACCCCGTCGATCGAACCGGCCGCCCTCGAGCCGGACAACGGCAACGGTTGGTACGACCCGGCCACCAAGACCCTGCATTTCGTCGTCGCCACCCAGTGTCCGCTGGAAGCCGCGACCGAAACCGCGAAGATGATCGCGCCGTCGCGTTTCGGCCTGGCCAACCTGAACATGCACCCGGGTTACACCGTCGGTTACGGCTCCAAGGACCACAACATTTTCGTCTACTACGCAGCCCTCGCGGCGTTGTACGGCGCGGGTGTACCGGTACGCCTGGCCAACGATCGCTATGAGCAGTTCCAGAGCGGCATCAAGCGTCACCCGTTCGACATTCGCTACCAATTGGCGGTGGACAAGAACGACCACAGCTTCAAGATTTTCCGCTCCGAGATGAGCGTCGACGGTGGCGGACGAATCAACTACAGCCCATCGGTGGCTGCGGTGGGCGCTACGGCGGCACAGTCGATCTACTACATGCCGCAGAACGATCTGCAGGTCACGGCTTATCACTCCCGCGCCGTTGAAGCCGGGTCGATGCGTGGCTACGGCACCCTGCAAAGCATGGCGGCGACCGAGATGATGGTCGATGAAATCGCCGGTCGCCTCGGTGTCGATGCGATTGAGCTGCGTCGCAAGAACGCACTGCGCTCGGGCATGAAAAACACCCAGGGCGCGATCCCGGCCGGTGCCTTGCGCCTGCACGAGATTCTCGACAAGGCCGCGGTTCACGAAGTCTGGAAAAACCGCGAGGCGATCAAGAAACAACGCGAAGCCGCCGATCCGGACAACTGGTACGGGGTGGGTTTCGCCATCTGCCAGAAAGACTTCGGTACCGGTTCCGAAGCGCCGATGGCCAGCATTGAATTCACCGCCGAAGGTCGCATCAGCCTGCGCCACATCGGTATCGAAATCGGCACTGGCATGTCCACCTCTCAGGCCATGGTCGTGGCCGATTTCCTCGGTGTTCCGGCGCACGAAGTGAAGACCGGCGAAACCGAATGGAAAGAGTTGCAGCTGGTCAGTGGCGGCAACCCGTACATCATGAGCCAGGCCGAGCAGGACAACTTCCTGCGCAATCCGCGCTGGGTCGGCAAGGTCGCTTCGGCTTCGTCGGCCACCAACTCGGCGTACTACTTCAGCCACGCGACCCGTGAAGCGGCGCGCGTGCTGTTCAACCACGGCCTGTGGCCGGCGGCGCTGGAAATCTGGCGACAAGGCCCTTACGGCGGTCAGGCCAACCCTTACGTGGTGCGTCGCGAAGACGCCCATTGGGTCGACGGCAAACTCACGGCGAACGGTATGGAGCCACTGCCATTCGCCATGCTGGCCAAGCGCGTTCACGAGCGTGGCCTGGTGAGTGGCGCCACCGTGCACGGTTTCAACCGCTGGAGCTGGGCCGAGGCCGAGTTCAGCATCGACGGCGTGCGTGAGCGCTTGCCGCTCGACGGTCTGGCCGTGAAGTACGGCGACGGTGCACCGAAGGCGAAGAAAGCGCAGATGAACAGCGCCGGTTTCCATCTGCTGGATCGGCAGGAAATCGCCTACCCGGCGACCCAGCTGAACAACGCGGCGGTGACTTACTACAGCCCGGTCGCGACGCTGGTGGAAGTGAAGGTCAACAAGGGTTCGAACGAAGTGTCGGTACTCAACCATCACTCGTGGGTCGAGTGCGGTCGGGTGCTGGTGGAAGAACTGGTCAGGGGTCAGCTCGAAGGCGGGATCGCCATGGGCATCGGCCATGCGCTGATGGAAGAGATGCCGTTGTACGAAGGCGGGCCGGGGGAGGGTGACTGGAACTTCAACCGTTACCGCTTGCCGATGGCGCGTCACGTCGCGGTGTGGAAACAGACTGCGGAAATCCTGCCGCCATTGTCGCCGAGCGACCCGTCCAAGGGCATCGCCGAGGTGGTGATGATCCCGGTGGTCGGTGCCATCGGTAACGCCGTGGCCCATGCCATCGGTAAACGTGTCCGCGACCTGCCTATCACTTCTGCACGCATCAAGGAGGCCCTCAATGGCTAACCGTCCGCTTCAACTGACCCTCAACGGTCAATCCGTCGGCCCGGTGGACATCCCTGATGACCTGCCGATGATCGACTACCTGCACGAATACAAGAACCTCACCGGTTCGCGCCTGGGCTGCGGCCAGGGCATCTGCCACGCCTGCGTGGTGATTGTCGACAACCCGGACGGCACCAGTGAAGAAGTGCGCACTTGCATCACCGGCGCGCACTATTTCGAAGGCAAGAAGGTTCGGACCATCGAAGGCCATGCGACCTGCGACGAGCAGGGCAAGGTCACCGAGCTGAACCCGATCCAGCAGCGCTTCGTCGACGAGTTCGCCTTCCAGTGCAGCTACTGCGCGCCGGGCTTCGTGAATGCCGCGACCGTGCTGGTGGAAAAGCTGCAGCGTCAGCCCATCGTCAAAAGCCAGCTGGAAAAAGTCATCGAGGACAGCCTCGGTCATCACATCTGCCGTTGCACCGGGTACGTGCGCTACTACAGCGCCACCCGCAACGTGCTGACCGATCTCGGCCTGGTCAAGGAGGGTTAAGCATGAAGCTTCTACTTAGCCGCCTGGCGTTGGCGGTTGGTCTGGCTGCGCCTGTGGTGGCAGCTCACGCCGATGATGCGCAGGTCAAGCAAGGCGAGTACCTCGCCCGCGCCGCCGACTGCATGGCGTGCCACACCGCACCGGGTGGCGCGCCGTACGCGGGCGGCCTGCCGATCGTGTCGCCGTTCGGCACGATCTACGGCACCAACATCACCCCGAGCAAAGAGCACGGTATCGGTCTGTACAACGATGACGAGTTCTTCGCCGCGCTGACCGAAGGCAAGCGCCGTGATGGCGCGAACCTGTATCCGGCGATGCCCTACACCTCGTATCACCTGATCCCGCGTGCAGATTCCGACGCGATTCATGCCTACCTGAAAACCGTCGAGCCGATCGAACGCGCGGCACCGGTCACCAGCCTGAGCTTCCCGTTCAACGTGCGCCTGGGCCTGATGGGCTGGAACATGATGTACGGCAAGGACGTGAAGCTGGAACCGGCTGAAGGCAAAAGCGAAGCCTGGAAGCGCGGTCAGTACATGGTCGACGTGCTGGGGCACTGTGGCGAGTGCCACACCCCGCGCGGCCTGCCCGGTGCTATGCAGATGGACAAACGCATGACCGGCGGCATTCTCAATGGTTATCTGGCACCGAGCCTGCTGGCCACTGACCTGGCGGCCCGTGGCTGGAATCATCAGGACCTGAGCTCGTTCCTCAAACACGGCATGAGCGCCCAGGGCACGATGTTCAACGAGATGTTCCCGGTGTTCCACAACAGCACCCAGGGCCTCAGCGATCCGGATCTGGCGGCGATGGCGACTTTCCTGCTCGGCGATCAGCCGCCTGCGGCGAAAGTGCTCGTCGAAGTGCCGTTGGACAAACTGAGCCCGAGTGCCCAGCGTGGCCGTCAGGAATATTTGAATGTCTGCGCCGGTTGCCATGCGCCGGGCGGTGAGGGCAAACCGCACATCGCCGTCGCCATGCGCGGCAACACCACGCTGCGCCTGGAAGATCCGCGCAACCTGGTGCGGGTGATCGACGACGGTATCGGTGAGCAGAAGTTCTCCGGATTCGAACACATGCAACCGATGCCAGGGTTTGTCGATAAGCTGAATGACGAACAACTCACGGACCTGCTGAACTACCTGCGTCAGGGCTGGGGTGGTCAGCCGAATGATCTGGCAGTGAACGACGTGCAGAAGTTGCGGGCCGATGCGCCGCCGCTCGAGCACAAGGCCCACTGATATGCAGCATCTGGATCTGCAAGTGGTGCGTCGGGCGCTGGAGTGGTCGGCGGCTGGTCAGCGCATCTGGCTGTGTACGGTGCTGGCCACTTACGGCTCGGCACCGCGCGCACCGGGTTCGCTGCTGGCGGTGAACACGCAGGGGCACTGGATTGGCTCGCTGTCCGGTGGCTGTGTCGAGGAAGACTTTCTCGAGCGGGTCGCCGAGGGCGCGTTTCTGGAGCCAGTTTGCGTTGTTCGTTACGGCGAAGGCGACGATCCACGCTCACGCGTCAGCCTGCCCTGTGGCGGGGTGCTGGATGTACTGGTCGAGAAGCTTGATGCCGATTGCGAGGTACAAGCGCATCTGCGGGAGCTGGAGTCGGCGCTGTTGGGCCGACGTCGGTTGATCCGCGAAGTGGATCTGCAAAGCGGTGCGCGCAGCCTGTTCGATGATCGTGAGCAGGGTGTGCGTATCGAGCGTGAAATCGATCGGGTGCGTGTACGTGTCGGCGCGGCTCAGCGCTTGCTGCTGGCGGGGTATTCCAGTGTCGCCCAGGCCTGTGCGGAGTTTGCCGTGGGGCTTGGGTTCGAGGTGATTCTGTGTGACCCGCGGGACGAAGTGCTTGAAGGCGTCGTGCTGGAAAACGTGGAGATTCGCCGTCAACTGCCGTCGGTGTTCATCGCTGACGGCGGTTGCCACAGCGACACGGCGGTGGTGGCGTTGACCCATGATCCACGTATCGATGACCTGGCAATGATGGAGGCTGTTCGCACCGAGGCGTTCTACATCGGTGTGATGGGCTCCATGCAGACCTCGCAAAAGCGCTTCGAGCGGTTGCGGCGTATTGGTGGCTTGGGCGATGCCGAACTGGCGCGGATTCATGCGCCGATCGGCTTGAACCTGGGCAGCAAGACGCCAGCCGAGATTGCCCTGGCGGTACTGGCGGACATCCTGCGGATTCGCAGCGGTATCCCACGAGATCGTCTCTAACCCCCAAAACCTGTGGGAGCGAGCTTGCTCGCGATGAGGTCGTAACATCCAACACATTCGTTGGTTGCCAGACCGATATCGCGAGCAGGCTCGCTCCCACAATGTATTGCGTGTCGCTTAGTACCCGAACTTGTCCCGCAATCCGTAATACCACGCACCCAATGCCGCAAACGGTGTGCGCAGCAACTGGCCGCCGGGGAACGGGTAGTGGGGCAGGTCGGCAAAGGCGTCAAAACGCTCGGCCTGGCCGCGCAGCGCTTCGGCCAGCACCTTGCCCGCCAGGTGCGTGTAGGTCACGCCATGGCCGCTGCAGCCCTGGGAATAGTAGATGTTGTCGCCCAGGCGTCCGACCTGGGGCAGGCGCGACAGGGTCAGCAGGAAGTTGCCCGTCCACGCGTAATCGATCTTCACGTCCTTGAGCTGCGGGAAGGCCTTGAGCATCTTCGGCCGGATGATCGCTTCGATGTTCGCCGGATCCCGTGCGCCGTACACCACGCCACCACCGAAAATCAGACGCTTGTCGCCGCTGAGGCGGTAGTAGTCGAGCAGGTAATTGCAGTCTTCGACGCAGTAATCCTGAGGCAGCAATGTCTTGGCCAGTTCTTCACTCAGTGGCTCGGTGGTAATCACCTGTGTGCCGCAAGGCATCGACTTGGCGGCCAGTTCCGGCACCAGATTGCCCAGATAAGCGTTGCCGGCGACGATGATGAATTTGGCTCGGACCTTACCCTGCGGCGTATGCACCATCGGGCTGGCGCCGCGCTCGATGCGTATGGCCGGCGACTGCTCATAGATCGTCCCGCCCAGGGACTCGACCGCCGCCGCTTCACCCAGCGCCAGGTTAAGCGGATGGATGTGGCCGCCACTCATGTCGAGCATCCCGCCGACGTATTGATCGCAGGCCACCACTTCGCGGATGCGGCGTTGATCCATCAACTCAAGCTGGGTGTGCCCGAAACGCTCCCACAGGCGCTTCTGGGATTCGAGATGACCCATCTGCTTGGCAGTCATCGCGGCGAACACGCCACCGTCCTTCAAGTCGCAATGAATGTTGTACCTGGCGACCCGCTCACGAATGATTCGCCCACCCTCGAACGCCATCTGCCCCAACAATTGAGCCTGCTTGGGACCGACCGTGCGCTCGATGACATCGATATCGCGGCTATAGCTGTTCACGATCTGGCCGCCATTACGCCCGGACGCCCCGAAACCCACCCTGGCCGCCTCGAGCACCGTGACCTTGAAGCCGTTCTCCAGCAGAAACAGGGCAGCGGACAGCCCCGTATAACCGGCGCCAATCACACAGACATCGGTCTCCACGTCATCCTGCAACGCCGGGCGCGGTGGAACCGCATTGGCCGATGCGGCGTAATAGGATTCTGGGTAGGGAGTGTTAGCCATCCGGCAGCCTCTGTTTAATATATTTTACGAGTGCGTTGATCCTACCCGAGTTGAAAATCGCCCGCCAGCACCCGGAAAATCTTCTTTGTACCGGCAAAATTAAATATTTTGCATATTCATAGGGTTAGCGCGAAAAAAGGTGTTGACACCCCTCCGGAATTCCGTAGAATGCCGCCTCACAGCAGGCACGTAGCTCAGTTGGTTAGAGCACCACCTTGACATGGTGGGGGTCGTTGGTTCGAGTCCAATCGCGCCTACCAAACAAAATCCGCTCTGCTGGGCGGTCTAGAAGGGCTCACCGAAAGGTGGGCCCTTTTTTGTTGTCTGCGATTTGCAAACTCCCCGCTCAAAACGCCAACTTGGCGCCCACCTCCATGTACTCGATTTACTTTTCGTCGTGCCCCTCCTGATAGTGCTTCGTCATCTTCTCGTCTGCATGCCCCATCAGCGCTTGGAAGGACTCCTGTGGGAATTTCTACCGCTCGTACAGCCATGTCCACAAGGCTCGGATCTCATGAAAAGTGGGGCGCTCGCCGGCCGGTACGTGGTCGTAGGTGTGCGCGGCGCCTGCAGACATTCACTGACAACCTCACGTAGCGCGGCCCGCATAGCGTTTCATCGCCCTCCGTTCACCGGCAGGTTCAATGTTATTTTTTTTCAGGGTTGTGTTCGGGACACTTGGCGTTGCGCTGGGTAAAGTCATTACCGCTTGCCCGGCCTGGTGTGTTTCAGATGGATTACTGAATGGCCAGCAACTGGTCAGGGTGGGCACCAATTCGAGACAAGGTGCAGGCGACAAAAACCAAGTAGTTCAGCGTGGCGGATCTGCCACTGCTTTCGCACCTTGCAGGTGTTCAGCGCACGCCCCTTGTCGGGGCCGCCTCTGCCGGAGAAGTCAAAGCCCTGGCAAGGCGATAAGAACGGCAAGGCCTCTTTACTTGGGCCAAAGCCTCAAGCAGATGATCCTTCGCCTCGTCGAAGGTGCATTCGCGCCTCCCCCCCCCAAAAAAAACAGAACATGACTTTGAGCTGCCGCTTGCTGAAGTCACGTAGCCACAATGGCCGCTTCCGGTTTAGCGATCCGCAGGTGCTCACGCCAGAGCCGTTCGAAGGGGATAATCATGCCCCGCGCGCACTGGGTAGTGCAGTAGCGCAGATCGGCCAGCACCCTGTCGACGCTGTTGTCCGGCATGCTCTTCATCACCTTGACGCATGTGTTAAACGCCATTCAAGTGATGATTGATGCACATGATCAAGCAGTCACCACGGCTTCTTACTGTACGGAGGAAGTTGTTGCCTTTAGTGGGCTTCTTGGATTTCACTTGCAGTCTACTGTGGCACATGGGCAATCCTTTGTAATTATAAGGGTCCTTATTTAACTTCATAAGGATTTCCTCGTTGCCAATAACACGCTCCTCACTGCTTGTTAGTAAGTCAAGCACTACACATTTCATGCGGGTTAATTTGATAATCGTCAGGTTGTTAGACGACAGGCGTTGGGGTTTGTTAAACACTCAAGTTTGTAACGTCGACCTATTGATGCGATCAGATACACACTTAGAGCCGCGCTGGTCGATCCAGGCAGCAACTTCATCGAGGGCAATAAAGTCTTCGTCGGAAGGATTGAGCGGGGCGGCGGTAAGACATTCTGATATCGCGCTTCCTCCATGCAAAAAAATCGTAGCCAAGAGGTGCGCACACTGTAGGTAGCAGGCGAAAAAAAACCGCATGGGCGGGCTTAACGGGTGAGAAAAAAAGGTGGGTGCTGATCCGTCAGCATATATTGAGTTTCGTTAGTGAGTTACGGCGCCGCTGTAGTGCGGGACAACTGGATTGCCTTCAGGCTTCTTGTTGCTTTTGTGGGTGAAGGGCGTGGCGAATGATTCAGGTAGGTGCTACTTCCCATGACCGTTGGCGTAATTAACGAGGGAGTCCATAGAAACTCTTGGTTTTTATTCTCGTCTTTAACGTTTTTCAGGCGCCAAATATTTGAACTTTTTAAGTTGATCGAAAAGCGATTGGTCTTAGCGCGATTTATTCATACGCCCCATTACAATCTCAGCCATAAGTAAGAAAGCGTCAAACTGGAACAAGCGGCGAGGAGTACTGCAACCCAATAAAAGACAAAATATTGACAACAAAAAACAGTCACATTCTCCCTATTAAGTCGGTGATATATCATGATCAAGATCATGGCCTGCTTTTTAATAGGAGCTGTAACTGCAGGATGCAACGGCATCGTAAAACCCGACTTTTCGGGATCTGCGAATGATTCATATTTTTTAGTCTACTCGGGCTTTCCCGCACCGTATCTATACATGGCCTCGGCCGTGCAATGGAACGAGGACTACGCCGTAACCACTCGCCACACTCCGTTCATCCCCAACGTGAAGTACAGCTGCAGCACAGGTTGTGATCTCGTCTTCATCCTGCACAAGGCCAACGGCCGCTACCCGTCATGGCGCGCACCGCGTGTGGGCGAGAGCATAACTGCCGTTGGGGCGAGTCCTTACTTCATGACCACTACCGGGAAGGGCAAGGTGTATGAAACGCCTTTCGTCAATGCCGCTGAACACAGCGGTGATCTCTATGCCATCCACGATGCCCCGCTGATCAAGGGCATGTCGGGCGGGCCGGTCCTTGCAAGTGACGGCCATATTGTCGGCATCAATATTGGTTTCTATTCAACCACCCTGAACGATGTGAGCAATCACTCCGGCGTAAAGGGGGCTGAGAGGCTCAGCATCTTTATTCCATACTCGATCATTCAGCGCGAGTGGGGGATATTGCAGGCAAAACTTGACGACCCGCACGGTGCGAAGTATGTCGCGAAATAACTTTTAGCTTTCAACCCATTGGCCATCGCGCGTACCCGGCAAAGTCCGCTCTGGCGGGCGGCCTGGAAGGGCTCACCGAAAGGTGGGCCCTTTTTGTTGTCCCGGATTTCTTCAGGTGTTCACAACGTATCGGGCTCGTTCACGCTGGGCAATGTGAACGTTGATGCGGGCGCGACGATTGCTGAGCGGATACCGGGCCACCAGTGATTGCCAGGTAATCGTTCAGATCGTCGCCAGCCTCAATAGGCGTCAGAGGGCAAAGGTCGCTGCAAGGCCGTGGTGGCCTTCCTGTGTTCCCGCGATCAGGTGCATTGGGATGTTCTGTTGTACTTCAATGGAAGGTACTTCGAAGCTCCCTACGATCTGGAGGTGGCGCTCGCTCAGTTCGGTCGACTTTCCTGCTTTTTCCTTGGCCATTCTCGCGTGGTTCATTGCGATTTCGTTGAGCGTTGACACGTTACATCTCCCGGTGACTGACCAAGCGTATCGCTGGCGTCCTTAAGCATTGATTGAATGGCTGCGGCGTCAGAATCCTGTCATTCCGGCGCTGCTACGGGCGATCTTAGCAAGCCTCAAGCCACGGATACGGGCGAATTCCTCGTTGTGTTCCGGCAGGCGACGAATGGCGGGTACCTGTGAATGATGGTCCGGATTTTTTGTTATTCAGGCGTAAACTAGCAAGGCGACCTTATCAAAAGGAGCCGCCTATGAACGCCGATCAAATGAGCAAACAGGCACCTGTGGACACGACTGTCTGGGATCGATATTTCTGCGCTGCATTGATTGCCGAAAGCAATCTGACTGCCCCGATTGTGGGCGAGGCTACTCACGAGGACAGGCAGAACCTGTTGATCGAGAGGGCCAGAGTCCTCGCGGATAAAATGATGCAAAACCGAAGATAACCAGAGCCCAGCCGTCGCGCTGGGCTCTTTGCATGCGGGGTCATGCACCGATGCTGGGGGCGTGCGCATTTCGGATCAGACGATCAACTCCACCTTGCCGCTCGCCAGGCGATAGATACCGCCCACGATCTTGAGCGCGCCTTTGCTCTGCGCATCAGTCAGCAATGGCGAGGCCTGTTTCAGGCTGTTGACCGAATTTTTGACGTTTTGCGCGGTGGCGTTTTCCATCAGGTTCCCCGGCTGCTTGAGTACTGCCTCGACTGCCGACTTGAGTGCGTCAGTCAGTTTCGGGATATGACCGGGGAAAATCGTCTGATCCTTGACCGCCTTGATACCGGCCTCGATGGCACCGCAACTCTCATGCCCGAGTACGAGAATCAGCGGGGCGCCCAGTACGGCAACCCCGTATTCAAGACTGGCCAAGCCTTCCGGCGTAACGAAGTTGCCCGCGACGCGGATGGAGAAAAGATCGCCGCGCGCGGTGTCGAACGCATATTCCGGGGCGATCCTCGAGTCAGAGCAACTCAGCACGGCCACGAACGGATTTTGGCCGGACACCAAGGCCTCTCGCTCTGCCTTGAAATCGTGCGTCGTGGAAGTGCCACCTACATATCGTGCATTGCCCTCCATCAGTCTTTTCAACGCCATGTCGGGACTGATTACGTTTTGAGGTTTGGGTGGGGCTGACGCTTTTTCAGCTGCCTGGATGATCTTACCGGGCAGTGTGCCGGTCAGCAGCAGGGCGCCTGCGCTCAATCCGGCAAATTGAAGAAAACGACGACGGCCTGTTGTGTTTGAAGCAGAGCTTGAATCACATGATTTACACATGATTTTGTTTACTCAGTTCAATGGGGTGAGAGTGAGTTGCTGTTGGGGCGGGTACTGCCACGGACGCTCAATACCGGCGCAGTGGAGTCTAGTAGGTCTGTCATATTGTGTTCCGGGCATTGTCTGCGGATGGCGTGCACGCAGCCATTTCATGGGCTACTACTGACAGGCTCATACAACTTCGACCTGGCAGGAGTTTCTCGATGCTGACTCAATGGTTTCTGGCGGCGGTTCATCTTCTGGCATTTGCCTTGGGATTCTGGGCGGTATTGGTTCGAGGCACGGCTTTTCGGCGTTTGGCCGATGGCGCCACAGAGGTGCGCAGTGTTTTGATGGCGGACAATATCTGGGGTATTTCAGCTGTCGTTTTATTGATCAGTGGCGGGATGCGAGCCTTTGGCGGGTACGAGAAGGGCGCGGACTATTACCTGCATCAGCCGCTGTTTCATCTGAAGATGACGCTGTTCGTCCTGATCTTGTTGCTGGAGATTGCGCCGATGGTGACGCTGATCAAATGGCGGATAGCGCTTGCCCGTAAAGTGGCGATCGATACCGGCCGTGCGAAGCTGTTTGCACGGATCAGTCATATCGAGGCGCTGCTGGTGTTGCTGATGGTGGTGGCAGCGACTGGCATGGCGCGAGGCGTGATGCTTGGTTGACTGCGCAGTGAACGCATCCTTCCCTGGGGTAAACCAGAAAAGTCTGACAGCAAAAGGATGGAGCTTGCCGCTAGTATCGGCCCCAGGGGTTTGGGTGGGGGTGAAAGCGCAGGGCGATGGGGTGCTGAATCTTTAGCCAGCCGTAATTCCGGACTGAACGGGCTGGCTACTGACTGCAACAGGATTCAGGATTGCGGCTTTTCCGGGGCGGTCAGGCCGGCCTGAATGCGCTGGTAAATTTCTTCACGATGCACTGCAACGTCCTTCGGAGCGTTGATGCCGATCCTGACTTGCTGGCCGCTTACGCCCAGGATGGTGATCGTAATGTCATCACCAATGTTTATGCTTTCACCGACTTTGCGGGTGAGTATCAGCATGGTCTTCTCCTTGATTGCTTTGTGGGGCACCTGATTCGGACAGTGCAGAGGTCGGTGGTATGTATAGATTAGTGCGAAGTCTCGTGGTTTGGGTGCCTCTTTCTGACGCGCAGATGTGGCATTAATTCCCAAGGCGTAACTATACAGAGGCCGCAATCATCAATCTCGTTGTTTTGAGCCCATTTTACGGCACTCGTGAAGTATTCATGGGTGTTAAAATCGCCGCTTTATGCATTTGGAGGGAAGCGTCGTGCGCAAAATGGTTTTGATCATCGCGATATTGGCACTGGCGGGATGTGGCGAGGGCAGCCGTGTGGATGCGCCGAAGCCCAAGCCGGCCATGGCTGCCGTACCCGCGCCAGTGTCCGGTCCGCAATGGGATCTTGAAGTGCGAGGTGAAACCCCTCAGGCGGTCAGTGATCTGAGTGGCTGGCTGATCGAGCACAGTTTCATGTCCAGTGTCGTCAAGGAGAATGGCAATACCCGAATCCTGGTGGGGCCATTCAATTCGAAAGCCGAAGCCGAAGCCAAACAGGATGAAGTTCGCGCGGCACTCACTCGCGCGAAGAAACAGAACATCGAATTGCTGGTGCTTGAGCGTCCAGCCGCTCAATAACGTAGCGCAGACGTTGAAGAAACAAAAAAGGCCTCGGGCGTTTAGCACCGGGGCCTTTTTTGTTTTAGTGTCCCGTCCTGGATTCAGCCGCAGGCCTTCATGTCTACCGGGCCGACGAACTCGTTGCCGCGCCCCATGACGCACCCCACGCTCTGATTGCGTTGGCGTTCCCAGGCCTGTACCGGATAGGTCTTGTCCCAGGCTTCGTACAGTTGTCGATCCTGTTTCGACAGGCGCAAGCCATACTGCTTGCTCATGTAGAAGTAGGTCCGGGCGATCATGCCGCGAATGGAAGGGCGGGGCATGACTTTCTTGGCCTTGAAGTCGACCTGGGTCAGGCAGGAACCATATTGCCCCGACTGCTCGGGCAGCCAGCCAAAGCTGAAGTTGCTGCGATCGCCATTGACCTCGCCAATGCTGGGCACCAGGTTGTGCAAATCAGCCTCGGCCTTCTGGTAAACCGGGTCGTAGCGGGTGCAGTTCTTGCGACCGCCCTCTTGCCAGCACTGGCGTTGATGGCCGATTTGCCAGGCCGGAACAATATGCTCCCACTCGATGCGGGATGCGCGCTTGGCATTTTTACGTGGCACATAACCGCAGGCTTCAAGGTTCACCCGGTTGCCGGTGTACTTGCAGCCACAGTAAAACTCGGTGGACTGGGGCGCGTAGAGCTTCCAGGCGACCTTTTTCGCTTCGGTAAAAGTGCGCGGCGCGTCGGCCTGCGCCCCCATGACAAAAAACAGAAACAGCAAAGCAAACCAGCGGACACTCATCGACTCAATCTTCCTTCGGCACAACCCAGAAAATCTGCACACCGCCATCGTCGCGATAGGCGAGGGTGACGTTGTCGTTTTCGTCTATTTCTTCCAGTAAGCGTTCCCATTCATCCACCGGCTCGTCGGGAAGGCGGAAGATCAACGCTGCCCTGGCTTTTTGTGCGGTAGGGGAGTTGATGATTTTCTGAACGCGCAGGCCCATGCGTACATAGGTGTCGGGAGAGGCTGAGGTGGTGTCCACGGAATTATCCTTATTAAGCTGTACGTGCATACAGTATTTAACTGTAGGCCATTTCGCAACTGCTTAAAAACCAAGAAAATCCTCTGACAGCGATTTGTTCCGTTTGGCGTAAGGCGAAGGGAGTTTTTTTGTAAGATCCGCGGCAGCCACTCGCCAAGGCTGGCGAATGGCGCACGGGGGTGCCCAACCGGACCCGGTCGGGCGAGGGCGAATCAGTATTCCCAGAACATCCGTTGCAGCTCTTTGCTGTCATTGGTTTTGGTCAACGCGACCATCGCCAGGACCCGGGCTTTTTGTGGATTCAGGTCGTTGGCCACGACCCAGTCGTATTTATCGTCAGGCTGTTCGGCGTTGCGCAGTACAAAACCGCCGGCGTTGACATGGGAGGAACGAATGATCTGCACGCCATCCTTGCGCAGGGCTTGCAGGGCGGGCACCACTCGCGACGATACCGAGCCATTGCCGGTGCCGGCGTGGATGATGGCTTTGGCGCCGGACTGAGCCAGGGCCTTGTAGGCGGTGTCGCTGACGTTGCCATAGGAATAGGCGATCTCGACGTCAGGCAGGCTCTTGATGGTCTTGATGTCGAATTCGGAATCCATGGTGTGACGCTTGGCCGGCAGGCGGTACCAGTAGGATTTGCCTTCTACCACCATGCCCAGCGGACCCCAGGCGCTTTTAAACGCTTCGGTCTTGATGTTGATCATTTTGCTGACATCGCGACCCGACTGGATTTCGTCATTCATGGTCACCAGTACACCTTTGCCTCGCGCGTCTTTGCTGCTGGCCACGGCCACCGCGTTGTACAGGTTCAGCATGCCATCGGCGGACATTGCGGTGCCTGGGCGCATGGAACCCACGACGATGATCGGCTTCTCGGTTTTTTCCACCAGGTTGAGGAAGTACGCCGTTTCTTCCAGGGTGTCGGTGCCGTGGGTGATCACGATGCCATCGACGTCTTTGCTATCGGCCAGCTCGGCTACGCGGCGACCCAGTTGCAGCAGGTTTTCGTTGGTGATGCTTTCGGAGGCGATTTGCATGACCTGTTCGCCGCGAACGTTAGCCAATTGGCTCAGTTCAGGAACGCCGGCGATCAACTGTTCAATGCCGACTTTCGCCGCTTGATAGGTTGCGCTATTGGCGGCGCTGGCCCCCGCGCCGGCAATGGTACCGCCGGTGGCGAGGATCACCACGTTGGCCAGTTTTTGTTGGGTTTCGGCTTCTTTGGCCTGAAGGGCAGTGGGTAGAAGCAACAGCAGGGCCAAGGCGCCCGGAACGAAGGTCTTGAGTGCAGATGTCATTATTTTTCTCTTCTAGTTGTGAGACGGTGCGGATGCAGGTTCATCTAGATACGCCCCGGGCGAATCTGAACGCCGGGGGTGTGAGGGGAAGAGCAGGATCTGTACCAGTAATACGCTGAATCGAAAAACACGCCTAAGTTAATGATTTGTAACGGTATTGCTGTTTGTGTCCAGAGCGGTTTCGAGGCTGGGCGTCCGGAATGCCGAACATGTTTAACTTTCGCGTTCGGCTCTCCGAAACGGATCGCGGTCTTGTTTAGGATTTAAACGGGTCAAATCATCCGTCATGACTAAAGAAACGCCCGAGCCGGTCGATGCTCCTTCAAGGGATTTTTTCTTCAGGAGTTCACATGTCGTTATCTGTTGGCATTCCCAATGCCGCCGGCATCACCATCGCTGGCAAATCGGCCACCACCCTTCGTGCCTTGAGCGACGCAGCCGCTGATTCGGCTGCTCGAGCGCCGGGTGCAAAGGAAAGCGATGGCAACCAGGTCAAGACGGGCCCGGTAGGTCTGGGGGAGGGTGCCGGCGTAAAGGCCGAATCGGAAGCCAGCGATAACACCAGCGTTGCGGTGAAGGTCTTGCTCAAGCGTCTGAAGGAATTGCAGCAGCAATTGCGCGAGCAACAGCAGCAACTGGCACAAGCCCAGGCAGCGTCCTATCCAACCCCGGAAGCCAAGACCACAGCAGTAGCAGCCATACAGGGGCAAGTTGCCGACACCAACGGCGCCATCTTGCAAGTGAGTGCGAGCCTGATCAAGGAAATGACCAAGGGTTCTGGCACGGGATCGGTGGTCAATACCACGGCATAGCTGAATGCCGTTTTTCGCCAAACATAGCTGAAAGCGCTTTTTCAGGTCGTTGACAAATACCGGCAGGGTTCGCATAGTTTGGTTCACGCAAACGTTTGCGCGGCTCCAATGATGGCTTTTCATCGCGGCGGGCCGTGAAGCTTACGCCAGCGCAAGCGTTGCTCACAATAATCATAAGATCGGAGTGAACCCATGAAGCTGCCATTCGCTGGACGTCTTCTCGCTGTCGCTATGTTGGCTGCTGCATCCGCTGCATTGCCTGTCTCTTCGGCTTTTGCTGAAACCACTGAAAAACCGAAAGTCGCTCTGGTCATGAAATCCCTGGCCAACGAGTTCTTCCTGACAATGGAGGACGGCGCCAAGGCCTACCAGAAAGATCACTCCGGCGAATTCGACCTCATCTCCAACGGCATCAAGGATGAAACCGACACCGCAGGCCAGACGCGTATCGTCGAGCAGATGATCCTGGCCAAGGTCAATGCACTGGTGATTGCGCCGGCAGACTCCAAGGCCATGGTCCCGGTGATCAAGAAAGCCATCGATGCCGGTATCACCGTGATCAACATCGACAACCAGCTGGACCCCGCCGTCGTCAAAAGCAAAAACATCAATGTTCCGTTCGTAGGCCCGGACAATCGCAAGGGCGCACGGCTGGTGGGGGACTACCTGGCCAAACAGCTGAAGGCCGGTGACGAAGTCGGCATCATCGAAGGTGTGTCCACCACCACCAATGCCCAGCAGCGGACTGCAGGTTTCAAGGATGCGATGGAGGCGGCGCAGATCAAGGTCGTGTCCCTGCAATCCGGAGACTGGGAGATCGACAAGGGCAACAAGGTAGCCGCGTCGATTCTCAGCGAATACCCGCAAACCAAGGCCCTGTTGGCCGGCAACGACAGCATGGCGGTCGGTGCGGTGTCTGCGGTGCGCGCCGCGGGCAAGGCCGGCAAGGTGCAGGTGGTCGGCTACGACAACATCAACGCCATCCAGCCTATGCTCAAGGATGGTCGCGTGCTGGCCACTGCGGACCAGTTCGCGGCTAAACAGGCGGTGTTCGGCATCGAGACTGCATTGAAGATTCTCAAGGGCGAGAAGGTCGACGGCGGCGCCAACGGCGTGATCGAAACGCCGGTAGAACTGGTCACCAAGTAGCCTTCTGGCGACGTAACGGCGCTCGTCCAGCCGGACGGGCGCATGGAGAGTTTTTATGTCAGTTTGCGCTCCGAACGCTGTCCTTTCGGTCAGTGGTATCGGCAAGACTTACGCCCAACCGGTCCTGGCCGGCATCGACCTGACGCTCATGCGCGGGGAGGTGCTGGCGCTGACCGGTGAGAACGGTGCGGGCAAAAGCACGCTTTCGAAGATTATTGGCGGGTTGGTCACGCCGACCACCGGCCAGATGCAGTATCAGGGGCAGGACTATCGTCCGGGTAGCCGGGCTCAGGCTGAAGCGCTGGGTATCCGCATGGTCATGCAGGAACTCAATCTGCTGCCGACCCTGTCGGTGGCGGAAAACCTGTTTCTCGACAACTTGCCCAGCAAGGGCGGCTGGATCAGTCGCAAGCAGTTGCGCAAGGCCGCCATCGAGGCCATGGCTCATGTCGGGCTAGACGCCATTGACCCGGACACCCTGGTCGGCGAGCTGGGCATCGGCCACCAGCAAATGGTGGAGATCGCCCGCAACCTGATTGGCGATTGTCATGTGCTGATTCTCGACGAGCCGACCGCGATGCTCACTGCCCGTGAAGTCGAAATGCTGTTCGAGCAGATCACCCGCCTGCAGGCTCGCGGCGTATCGATCATCTACATCTCCCATCGTCTCGAAGAGTTGGCGCGGGTCACGCAACGCATTGCCGTGCTGCGCGACGGCAACCTGGTCTGTGTCGAGCCGATGGCCAACTACAACAGCGAGCAATTGGTCACGCTGATGGTCGGCCGCGAGCTTGGCGAACATATCGATATGGGGGCGCGCAAGATCGGCGCTCCGGTGTTGACGGTCAAGGGCCTGAGCCGGTCCGACAAGGTTCGCGACGTGTCGTTCGAAGTCCGTGCCGGAGAGATTTTCGGGATTTCCGGTTTGATCGGCGCGGGGCGCACTGAATTGCTGCGTCTGATCTTCGGTGCGGATATCGCCGACAGCGGCACGATTGCCCTGGGGGCGCCGGCGCAGGTCATCAATGTGCGTTCGCCAGTGGATGCGGTCGGGCATGGCATCGCGTTGATCACTGAAGATCGCAAGGGCGAAGGCCTTTTGTTGACGCAGTCGATCGGCGCCAATATCGCCTTGGGCAACATGCCCTTCATCTCCAGCGCGGGCTTTGTCGACAACGATGGCGAAAGCGCCCTGGCCCAGCGTCAGATCGACGCCATGCGCATTCGCAGTTCCGGTCCGGCACAACTGGTGTCCGAGCTGTCCGGCGGCAATCAGCAGAAAGTCGTCATCGGCCGTTGGCTGGAGCGCGATTGCTCGGTGTTGCTGTTCGACGAGCCGACCCGCGGCATCGACGTCGGCGCCAAGTTCGATATCTACAACCTGCTCGGTGAGTTGACCCGCCAGGGCAAGGCTCTGGTGGTGGTCTCCAGCGACTTGCGCGAGCTGATGCTGATCTGCGACCGGATCGGCGTGCTGTCGGCAGGAAGCCTGATCGATACCTTCGATCGCGACAGCTGGACCCAGGATGAGTTGCTCGCCGCTGCTTTCGCCGGCTACCAAAAACGTGATGCGCAGCTCGTTGAAGCCGCGCCTAGGGATCTTCCATGAATACCGCTTCTTACGCCGGAAAACGCAGTGGCAACTTCTACGGCCTGGGCACCTATCTGGGGCTGGCGGGTGCCTTGTTGGCGATGATCGTTCTGTTCTCGGTGCTGAGCAGTCACTTCCTGTCGTACGATACTTTCAGCACCTTGGCCAACCAGATTCCGGACCTGATGGTGCTGGCGGTCGGCATGACCTTTGTTTTGATCATCGGTGGCATCGACCTGTCGGTAGGCTCGGTGCTGGCGCTGGCGGCCTCGACCGTGAGCGTGGCGATTCTTGGGTGGGGCTGGGGCGTGCTGCCGGCGGCCCTGCTGGGCATGGCCGTCGCGGCGCTCGCCGGTACCATCACCGGTTCGATCACTGTGGCGTGGCGGATACCATCATTCATCGTGTCCCTGGGCGTGCTGGAAATGGCTCGCGGTGTGGCGTACCAGATGACCGGTTCGCGTACGGCCTACATCGGCGATGCGTTCGCCTGGCTGTCCAATCCGATTGCCTTCGGCATTTCGCCGTCGTTCATCATTGCGTTGCTGATCATTTTCGTCGCCCAGGCCGTGTTGACCCGCACGGTCTTCGGTCGCTACCTGATCGGTATCGGCACCAACGAAGAGGCCGTGCGGCTGGCGGGGATCAATCCAAAGCCTTACAAAATCCTGGTCTTCAGCCTGATGGGGTTGCTGGCCGGCGTTGCCGCGTTGTTCCAGATTTCTCGCCTGGAAGCCGCCGACCCGAATGCTGGCTCCGGTCTTGAATTGCAGGTGATCGCGGCCGTTGTGATCGGCGGGACCAGCCTGATGGGCGGGCGCGGCTCGGTGATCAGCACGTTTTTTGGCGTCCTGATTATTTCCGTGCTGGCCGCGGGGCTGGCGCAGATCGGGGCAACCGAACCGACCAAGCGCATCATTACCGGTGCGGTGATCGTGGTGGCGGTGGTGCTGGATACTTATCGCAGTCAACGCGCAAGCCGGCGGACCTGAGTCATGGCGACTATCAAAGATGTGGCAGCCCTTGCCGGCATTTCCTACACCACGGTTTCCCATGTGGTGAACAAGACCCGCCCGGTCAGTGAAGAGGTGCGGATCAAGGTCGAGGCGGCGATCCAGACCCTCGACTACGTCCCCAGCGCCGTGGCCCGTTCGCTCAAGGCCAAGACCACGGCGACCATCGGCCTGTTGGTGCCCAACAGTCTCAACCCGTATTTCGCCGAACTGGCCCGGGGTATCGAGGATTACTGCGAGCGAAACGGCTACTGCGTCATCCTGTGCAACTCCGACGACAATCCGGACAAGCAGCGCAGCTACCTGCGTGTGCTGCTGGAAAAACGCATCGACGGCCTGATCGTCGCCTCGGCCGGCGGCGACAGTGGCCTGGCACAAGGCCTGAAAGGCGTCCGCACGCCCATGGTGATCGTCGACCGCGGACTGGACGGTGTCGATGCGGACCTGGTGCGCATCGACCATGAATACGGCGCGTATCTGGCGACCCGGCACCTGTTGGAGTTGGGGCACCGGGATATCGCCACGATCAGCGGGCCGCAAAGCACCAGTGTGGCGCAGATGCGTCTGGCGGGTTATCGCAGGGCCTTGAAGGAGGCGGGCGTCGAAGTCTCTCCCGGGCGCATGCTGGAAAGCGATTTCACCAGCACCGGCGGTTACAGCGCTGCCGCGATTCTGCTGGAAAGCAATCCGCCTACCGCCGTTTTTGCGGCCAACGACATGATCGGCATCGGTGTGCTGAGGGCCGCCGCCGAGCGCAATATTCGCGTACCGAGCGAGTTGTCGGTGATCGGCTTCGACGATATCCAGATGAGTCGGTATGTCTACCCGTCGCTCACCACGGTCGGGCAATCGATCCTGCAGCTCGGCGAAATGGCTGCCGAAGTGCTTTTACGCCGAATCGCCACGCCGGGTCTGGCGACCGATCAGCGGATCGTGACGCCGAGTATCGTCATGCGTGAATCGACGGCGCCGCTGGCCGGCGTGTTTGCCCAATTCCGTTGAAACAAAAGGCCGTTGAAAACAGAAAGCCGCTGAATCAAAAGCGCCGCCGAAACAGAATCGATGAGTAGCAATGTATGTCAGCAAAAGTAGTGGTAATTGGCAGTTTGAACATGGACCTGGTGACCCGGGCCCCGCGCTTGCCCAAGGGCGGTGAAACGCTGATTGGTCAATCGTTTACCACCGTCTCCGGTGGCAAGGGTGCCAATCAGGCCGTGGCTGCGGCGCGGCTGGGAGCCCAGGTGTCGATGATCGGCTGCGTGGGCAATGACGCTTATGGTGAGGCACTGCGCGGGGCGCTGTTGGCCGAGCAGATCGATTGCCGGGCGGTGAGCACCGTTGACGGTTCCAGCGGCGTGGCGTTGATTGTGGTCGACGACAGCAGTCAGAACTCCATCGTGATCGTCCCCGGTGCCAACGGTGCATTGACCGCAGAAACCATTGACCGTTTTGATTCGGTGATCCGTGCGGCGGACGTGCTCATCTGTCAGCTGGAAGTGCCCGATGCGTCTGTTGGCCATGCGCTCAAGCGCGGCCGCGAGCTGGGCAAGACAGTCATCCTCAACCCGGCTCCGGCCAGCCGTCCGCTGCCATCGGACTGGTACGCGTCCATCGATTACCTGATTCCCAACGAAAGCGAAGCGTCGGCCCTGAGCGGTCTGTCAGTGGACTCCCTGGACACCGCACAAGCCGCGGCAACCCACCTGATTGCCCTGGGCGCCGGCAAGGTGATCATCACTCTCGGTGCGCAAGGTTCGCTGTTTGCCGATGGCCAACGCTTCGAACATTTCCCCGCGCCCGTGGTAAAGGCTGTGGATACCACGGCGGCCGGCGATACGTTCGTCGGCGGTTTCGCTGCGGCACTGGCGGCGGGTAACGATGAGGCGCAGGCGATCCGCTTCGGACAGGTGGCCGCGGCGCTGTCGGTCACCCGTGCCGGCGCGCAGCCTTCAATTCCCGCCTTGAGCGATGTACAGGCGTTTAAAACCCCATGAAAAAGACACCCCTGCTCAACATTGCGCTGTCGCGACTGATCGCTTCATTGGGACATGGCGACAGGGTCGTCATCGGGGATGCGGGGCTGCCGGTTCCTCCGGGCGTTGAATTGATCGACCTGGCCCTGACCCATGGCATTCCGGACTTTGTCAGCACCTTGAAGGTCGTGCTCAGTGAAATGCAGGTCGAAAGCCATGTGCTGGCTCAGGAAGTCTTCGATAAAAAGCCGTCGGCCCTGGTCGCGCTGGAAGACCTGAACGGCGAAGGCGCCTTGGGTCGGCGTGAGTTGCTCACCCATGAACAATTCAAGGTCCTGAGCCGACAAGCCAGGGCGATTGTTCGTACAGGCGAATGCCAGCCGTACTGCAACATTGTGCTGGTCGCCGGGGTTACGTTTTGACTGGCTGGCCGCGTTTTGATGTCCCTGGCACAAGGCGTGCGCCCCGCATCGCTATGCTCAGTAACTGCACCCACTGCTCCGGAGCCTGCTGCTTTTGACCCTGACGACCGCAACCAACGCCCAGGCGGCACCAAAGATCGACCTGATCATCGACACCGATCCGGGGGCTGACGACGTCGTTGCCCTGTTGTTCGCCCTGGCGTCGCCGGACGAACTGAATGTCCGGGCATTGACCACCGTTGCCGGCAACGTTCGCCTGGACAAGACCTCACGCAATGCGCGGCTGGCCCGGGAGTGGGCGGGGCGCGAAGAGGTGCCGGTCTATGCGGGGGCGCCCAGACCCCTGATGCGCACACCCATCTACGCCGAGGACATTCATGGCAAGGAAGGGTTGTCGGGCATTGACGTGCATGAGCCCAGGAAGGGGCTGGCCAAGGGCAGCGCCATCACCTATCTGATCGATACCTTGAAATCTGCCGAGCCCCACAGCATTACCATCGCCATGCTTGGCCCGCAGACCAACCTGGCCCTGGCGTTGATCCTGGAGCCGGGTATCGTTCAGGGGATCAAGGAAGTGGTGGTCATGGGCGGTGCGCACTTCAACGGCGGCAACATCACGCCGGTGGCCGAGTTCAACCTGTTCGCTGATCCGCAAGCGGCCGAAGTGGTGCTCAACAGTGGCGTGAAGCTGACCTACCTGCCGCTGGATGTGACCCACAAGATCCTTACCAGCGAAGCGCGCCTGAACCAGATTGCCGCGCTGAACAACAACGCCAGTCGTCTGGTGGGCAGTATTCTCAATGAGTACATCAAGGGCGACATGGAACACTACGGCCTTCCGGGCGGCCCGGTGCATGACGCCACGGTTGTCGCTTATCTGCTCAAGCCGCAATTGTTCAGAGGTCGTTCGGTCAACGTGATGGTCGACAGCCGCGAAGGACCGACCTTTGGACAAACCATCGTCGACTGGTATGACGGCTTGAAAGCGCCAAAGAACGCCTTCTGGGTAGAAAGCGGCGACGCCCAGGGCTTCTTCGATCTGCTGACCGAGCGCCTGGCTCGCCTGAAGTAAGCATCATCTCCCGCAGGTGCTTGTCTGCGGGTTTTACTCCCTCGTACTAATCGCTTCGGTCTTTTGGTCCGATAGGTGTTTCTCGAAAATCTGTTCGATGAACGATTGGGCGGCTTCGGTTCCAAGGTCCCTGACCAGAAGGTCGATACCGATAATGGCGAGCTCTTCCGTGCTGCTTGGGCTGTAGGAGCTGTGGCCGTCTTGCCACTTGGCCTTGATGGCAGCGTCGATGCTTACGGTGGTCATGATGGCACTCGGGAGGTCGGGGAAGTCTGAGTACCGAGTTAACCATTTTGCGAGGCTTTTGACACGTCGACTTAGGCATGAAGGGAGGGCTGTGCGACACTTGGTCTCTGACGAATATTCAAGGAACGCGCTGTGCAGATCGATTTGAACTCCCCGGATGGCCTGACCCTCGAGGCGGTGCGTCAGTTGCTGGCTGGCGCCAGTGACGATGAGCACACCCAGTTGCGGGTCACCAAGGGGGGCATTGCCTACATCTCCTCGGGTGTCGTGGGCGGTACCGATATCGACGGGTTGTTGTTCCGGCTCGAAACCTGGGCCAAGGGCTCCGGTTATGTCGGGCGGGTCGCGGCCAGCGATGAAGTCTGGGTCATGCAAATCTTCAATGCCTTGAAAGAGAACTGGCCCAATCCTCCTTACGACTACATCGACGTCTATTGAGCGTCGTTCATATTCAGTCACGATTCAGTGATTAAGGGCAGGGCGACGCTCAGGCAGAATCGCGGCTCGTCCGGATCATGGGCAGGGTGCCAGTGCTCCCTGTGAAACCAAACGCCAGTCTGGTTGTCGCACGATCTCAGCTTAATCATTGAATAAGGAGGCTTCATGCCTTGGAAGCTCGCGTCATTGGGTACTTTGTTGGCCGTTGCCACGCTGGCCGGTTGCAGCACTCCCTCTACGGAGTCGGCAACAACGGATGTTGCGACGACTGACACGGGTCACAGTCGCTGTGAGGCAAAGGCTGCCGAGTTCACCATCGGCAAACAGGCATCGCCGCAGCTGCTCGAGCAGGCGCGTACCCGTGCCGGGGCGCAAAGTGCACGGTTCCTGCTGCCAACCGATATGGTGACGCTGGAGTACCGTTCCGATCGCCTGAACCTGAACACCGATGCCAGCCGGGTAGTGACCCGCGTCAACTGCGGCTGATCGTTCGACTTTTGTTTCACCCATAAAAAACCCCGTCACATGGACGGGGTTTTTTTAGTGCGCCTGGAAATTACTCTGGGCGAACTTGAGCAGCTTGCATACCCTTTTGGCCTTTCTCAGCCACGAAGGAAACAGTCTGGCCTTCTTTCAGGCTTTTGAAACCGTCGCTTTCGATAGCTTTGAAGTGTACGAACAGGTCGTCACCGCCACCTTGAGGAGTGATGAAGCCGAAGCCTTTTTCATCGTTGAACCATTTAACGGTGCCGGTTTGGCGATTAGACATGGTGTATCTCCAAGAAACATATATTTTCAGTAGTACTGTGCTGCTCAGGCCAACTGGGCACACCCGAGTATCATAGTCGAAATGTTCGGTTTGGGAGCCCCCCGGACGCACTGTTTGCCAATCAGACGTTTTTTCTTTGTGTCCTTTAGCGGCTGAAAGCCCCGTTCTATAAGGCTTTCGGCCGAAAGTTAAGGCAATAAAAAAAGCTGAAAAACCTGAATAAATTGTACGAAAGGTCCTGTTTCAGCGGCTTTTTAACAGTATTTCAGGGGCTGAAAGCGTGGGGGCGGGCTTATTTTTGCTCTGTTTTGGTGGCCTTACAGGCTGCAATTTTGCTCAGTGCCTGCTGCTTCAATGTGTCGCTGGCCGTGTTGTTCATCAGGGCCTGAATGTCGGCGGCAGGGTACGATTTGATGGCATCGGCACCGCAGGCGCAGTGGGATTTTGCTGCCGGCGTACCAATCTTCTCGGCAGCGGCAGGAACGCACTGATCCATGTATTTCTGTCGTTCGCCTTTTGGCCATTCTGCATGGGCGGCCAGTGGCAGGAGGAGAATGACGGGGGCGACTACGGCGAATAAACGATTCAGACGCATGCTGAGATACTCCTTGTGGGTCAGATATCTTGTTATCTGAGGGCGATAGTGCGCTTCAAGTTCAGCACTCTGGCATAAAAACAGCCAATTTACCCTGCTGCAAAACCTGCGCACCGTGGCAACCGTTCATCTGTGCTAGCATGCGTGGCTCGGGCGTTTGCAGGCTCCGACGGACCTTCAGTCCCGGTGGCGGCAGATGCACGATTAACCCTGATTTGAATCCCAGTCACTCTGGTTCGGTTTCCCGGTTGGCCGCAAGGCTCCTGCCGCTGTAAGGCAGGCGTTCGTCATTGAACGGCCTGGACCGGATCTTGTACTGGCTCATCCCAACCCACGTGACCTTTGGTAGGGGTCACCACTAGGAGAGGAGGCGCCATGCCAACTATTACTCTTCCCGACGGCAGTCAACGTTCATTCGATCACCCGGTTTCCGTAGCCGAGGTCGCCGCATCCATCGGTGCAGGCCTGGCCAAGGCCACCGTTGCCGGCAAGGTCGATGGCAAGCTGGTCGACGCCAGCGACATCATCGACAGCGACGCGTCGCTGCAAATCATCACGCCAAAGGATGAAGAGGGGCTGGAGATCATTCGCCACTCTTGCGCCCACCTGGTTGGCCACGCGGTCAAGCAGTTGTACCCGACCGCCAAAATGGTCATCGGTCCGGTCATCGATGAAGGTTTCTATTACGACATCGCCTTCGAACGTCCTTTCACCCCGGACGACCTGGCGGCCATCGAACAGCGCATGCAGCAGCTGATCGAGAAAGATTACGACGTGATCAAGAAAGTCACTCCGCGCGCCGAAGTGATCGAAGTGTTCAAGGCCCGTGGCGAAGACTACAAGTTGCGCCTGGTCGAAGACATGCCGAACGAGCAGGCCATGGGCCTGTACTATCACGAAGAATACGTCGACATGTGCCGCGGTCCGCACGTGCCGAACACCCGCTTCCTGAAATCCTTCAAGCTGACCAAGCTGTCCGGTGCCTACTGGCGCGGCGATGCCAAGAACGAGCAATTGCAGCGCGTCTACGGCACCGCATGGGCGGACAAGAAGCAGCTGGCGGCTTACATCCAGCGCATCGAAGAAGCCGAAAAGCGCGACCATCGCAAGATCGGCAAGCGCCTGGGCCTGTTCCACACCCAGGAAGAGTCGCCGGGCATGGTGTTCTGGCATCCGAACGGCTGGACTTTGTACCAGGTGCTCGAGCAGTACATGCGCAAGGTTCAGCGCGACAATGGCTACCTGGAAATCAAGACGCCGCAAGTCGTTGACCGCAGCCTGTGGGAGAAATCCGGGCACTGGGCCAACTACGCCGACAACATGTTCACCACCCAGTCGGAAAATCGCGACTACGCGATCAAGCCAATGAACTGCCCTTGCCACGTGCAAGTGTTCAACCAGGGCCTGAAAAGCTACCGCGAACTGCCAATGCGCCTGGCAGAGTTTGGTGCGTGCCACCGTAACGAGCCATCGGGTGCCTTACACGGCATCATGCGCGTGCGCGCATTCACTCAGGACGACGCCCACATCTTCTGCACCGAAGAGCAGATGCAGGCCGAGTCCGCCGCGTTTATCAAGCTGACCATGGATGTCTACGCCGATTTCGGCTTTAAAGATGTCGAGATGAAGCTGTCCACTCGTCCGGAAAAACGCGTCGGGTCCGACGAGCTTTGGGATCGCGCCGAAGCTGCGCTGGCCGCAGCCCTTGATAGCGCGGGCCTGCCGTACGATCTGCAGCCGGGCGAGGGTGCGTTCTACGGTCCGAAGATCGAATTCTCGTTGAAAGATTGTCTCGGTCGCGTCTGGCAGTGTGGTACCCTGCAGCTCGATTTTAACCTGCCGGTCCGTCTGGGAGCCGAATTCGTCTCCGAAGACAACAGTCGCAAGCACCCGGTGATGTTGCACCGGGCGATCCTGGGGTCCTTCGAGCGTTTCGTCGGAATCCTGATCGAGCACTACGAGGGTGCATTCCCGGCGTGGCTTGCTCCGACCCAGGCAGTGGTGATGAATATCACTGACAAACAGGCTGATTTCGCCGCCGAGGTTGAAAAAACCCTCAACGAAAGCGGATTTCGTGCCAAGTCTGACTTGAGAAATGAAAAAATCGGCTTTAAAATCCGCGAGCATACTTTGCTCAAGGTTCCTTATCTCTTGGTTATCGGAGATCGGGAAGTCGAGATGCAGACTGTCGCTGTGCGTACTCGTGAAGGTGCTGACCTGGGCTCGATGCCCGTCGCCCAGTTCGCTGAGTTCCTCGCGCAAGCGGTTTCCCGGCGTGGTCGCCAAGATTCGGAGTAATTATTATTAAGCGTGAAATGAGACAAGATAAACGAACTGCACCGAAAGCCCCGATCAACGAGAATATCTCGGCACGCGAGGTTCGGTTAATTGGGGCTGAAGGTGAACAGCTCGGGATTGTGTCAATTGAAGACGCGCTTCTTAAGGCTGAAGAGGCCAAGCTGGATCTGGTGGAGATTTCCGCCGATGCAGTACCACCTGTTTGCAAACTGATGGACTACGGCAAATCGATCTTCGAAAAGAAGAAGCAGATTGCTGCGGCCAAGAAAAACCAGAAGCAGATTCAGGTTAAAGAAATCAAGTTTCGTCCAGGGACGGAGGAAGGGGATTACCAGGTAAAACTGCGCAACCTGGTACGTTTCCTGAGTGACGGGGACAGGGCCAAGGTATCCTTGCGATTCCGCGGCCGTGAGATGGCCCACCAGGAGCTGGGGATGGAACTCCTCAAGCGAGTTGAAGGTGACTTGCTCGAGTACGGTTCGGTCGAACAGCATCCTAAGATGGAAGGACGCCAGCTGATCATGGTCATCGCCCCGAAAAAGAAGAAGTAATCAACAGGGCACGGCAGGCCTTCTGATTATGTTTATCAACTGAATGCGGAGTATCCGAACATGCCAAAAATGAAGACCAAAAGTGGTGCTGCTAAGCGGTTTCTGAAAACTGCTAACGGTATCAAGCACAAGCACGCTTTCAAGAGCCACATCCTGACCAAAATGTCGACCAAGCGTAAGCGTCAACTGCGCGGTAGCAGCTTGCTGCATCCGTCTGACGTGGCAAAAGTCGAGCGCATGCTGCGCCTTCGTTAATTTTAGTCAAGAATAGAGGAAGTAACTCATGGCTCGTGTAAAGCGTGGCGTCATTGCCCGTAAGCGTCACAAAAAAATTCTGAAACTTGCTAAAGGCTACTACGGCGCACGCTCCCGCGTATTCCGTGTTGCCAAGCAAGCGGTAATCAAGGCAGGCCAATACGCCTACCGTGACCGTCGTCAGAAAAAACGTCAGTTCCGCGCTCTGTGGATCGCTCGTATCAACGCTGGTGCTCGTATCAACGGTCTGTCCTACAGCCGTTTCATCGCCGGCCTGAAAAAAGCGTCCATCGAGATCGACCGTAAGGTTCTGGCTGATCTGGCAGTGAACGAAAAAGCGGCGTTTGCTGCGATTGTCGAGAAAGCTAAAGCCACCTTGGCTTAAGTACCCCCGACAGTCACCCGGCCTCGCATCTGTGGGGTCAGGTGTTAAACGTCATAAATAGGGGAAGAGCCTTCAAGCTCTTCCCCTATTTTGTATCTGGAGTCTGTACATGGAAAACCTGGATGCGCTCGTCTCTCAAGCTCTAGAGGCTGTGCAAAGCGCTGAAGATATCAATGCCCTGGAGCAAATCCGGGTTCACTACCTTGGCAAGAAGGGTGAATTGACTCAGGTGATGAAGACCCTGGGGAATTTGCCGGCAGAAGAGCGTCCGCAGGTCGGTGCGCTGATCAACGTTGCCAAGGAGCGTGTCACAGAGGTCCTTAATGCGCGCAAGGCATTGTTTGAAGAAGCCGATCTGGCTGCCAAACTCTCCGCCGAGTCCATTGACGTGACCCTGCCTGGCCGTGGTCAGACCTCCGGTGGTCTGCATCCGGTTACCCGTACTCTGGAACGCGTCGAACAGTTCTTCACCCGTATTGGCTACGGCATCGCCGAAGGCCCTGAGGTCGAAGACGACTATCACAACTTCGAAGCGCTCAACATCCCCGGCCACCACCCGGCCCGGTCGATGCATGACACCTTCTATTTCAATGCGAACATGTTGTTGCGCACCCATACCTCGCCGGTACAGGTCCGCACCATGGAGTCGAAACAGCCGCCGATCCGCATCGTCTGCCCAGGCCGTGTATACCGCAGCGACTCCGATATCACCCACTCGCCGATGTTCCACCAGGTCGAAGGCCTGCTGATCGATCGCGACATCAACTTCGCCGACCTCAAAGGCACCATCGAAGAGTTCCTGCGGGTGTTCTTCGAAAAGGAACTGGCGGTGCGTTTCCGTCCTTCGTACTTCCCGTTCACCGAGCCGTCCGCTGAAGTCGACATGGAATGCGTGATGTGCAGCGGTAAAGGCTGCCGCGTCTGCAAGCAGACCGGCTGGCTGGAAGTGATGGGTTGCGGCATGGTTCACCCGAACGTGCTGCGCATGTCCGGGATCGACCCGGAAGAGTTCTCGGGCTTTGCCTTCGGCATGGGCGTAGAGCGTCTGGCCATGCTGCGTTACGGCGTGAACGACTTGCGTCTGTTCTTCGACAACGACTTGCGGTTCCTCGCGCAATTTCGCTAGTCGTAACGAATTCTTAGGAGAGCAGGATGAAATTCAGTGAACAATGGCTGCGTGGCTGGGTTAGCCCGCAGGTAAGTCGCGACGAGCTGGTTGCTCGTCTGTCGATGGCCGGTCTTGAGGTCGATAGCGTTACGCCGGCCGCCGGTGTTTTCAGTGGCGTGGTCGTTGGCGAGGTGCTGAGCACCGAGCAGCACCCGGACGCCGACAAACTGCGCGTGTGCCAGGTCAGCAACGGTTCGGAAACCTTCCAGGTTGTTTGCGGTGCGCCAAACGTGCGCCCGGGCCTGAAGATTCCTTTCGCCATGATCGGCGCCGAGCTGCCAGGCGACTTCAAGATCAAGAAAGCCAAGCTGCGTGGCGTCGAGTCCAACGGCATGCTGTGCTCGCAAACCGAGCTGCAGGTTGGTGAAGGCAATGACGGCCTGATGGAGCTGCCGGCCGATGCGCCGGTGGGCGAGGATTTCCGCGTTTACCTGGACCTGGAAGACGCCAGCATCGAGGTCGATCTGACCCCGAACCGTGGTGACTGCCTGTCCCTGGCCGGTCTGGCCCGTGAAGTGGGTGCCCTGTACGCCGCTGCGGTGGTCCGTCCGGTGGTGGCTTCGGTTCCTGCCGCCCACGACGAAGTGCGCTCGGTAGAAGTGCTGGCGCCCGCCGCGTGCCCGCGTTACCTGGGGCGTGTGATCCGTAACGTCGACCTGTCCAAAGCAACGCCTCTGTGGATGGTCGAGCGTCTGCGTCGTGCCGACGTGCGCAGCATCGACGCTGCCGTCGACATCACCAACTATGTGATGCTGGAACTGGGTCAGCCGCTGCACGCCTTCGATCTCGCCGAAATCAACGGTGGCATCCGTGTGCGCATGGCTGAAGAGGGCGAGAAGCTGGTGCTGCTCGACGGCCAGGAAGTCAGCCTGCGTAGCGATACGCTGGTGATTGCCGACCACTCCCGCGCACTGGCAATTGCCGGCGTCATGGGTGGCGAGCACAGCGGTGTTTCCGCGACCACACGTGATGTGTTCCTGGAAAGCGCCTTCTTCGACCAGATCGCCGTTGCAGGCAAGGCCCGTTCCTATGGCCTGCACACCGATGCATCCCATCGCTATGAGCGTGGCGTAGACTGGCAGCTGGCCCGCGAAGCCATGGAGCGCGCGACTGGTTTGCTGCTGGAAATCACCGGTGGTGAAGCGGGTCCGATCATCGAGACCGTCAGCGAACAGCACCTGCCGAAAATTGCTCCGATCACCCTGCGTGCGCAGCGTATTACCCAGATGCTGGGTATGGAAATGGATTCGGCTGAGGTGGAGCGTCTGCTCAACGCCTTGGGCCTGACCATTACTGCCGATGGGGCAGGGCAGTGGCGTGTAGAAGTTCCAAGCCATCGCTTCGATATCAGCCTGGAAGTAGACCTGATCGAAGAACTGGCACGCCTGTATGGCTACAACCGTTTGCCGGTTCGTTATCCGCAAGCGCGTCTGGCGCCGCAAGCCAAGGCAGAAGCCCGTAGCGACCTGCCTGAACTGCGCCGCCTGCTGGTTGCCCGTGGATATCAGGAAGCAATTACCTATAGCTTCGTCGATCCGAAACAGTTCGAACTGTTTAATCCGGGTGTGGAGCCGTTGCTGCTGGCCAATCCGATCTCCAATGACATGGCTGCCATGCGTTCGTCGCTGTGGCCGGGTCTGGTCAAGGCGCTTCAGCACAACCTGAACCGTCAGCAGGATCGCGTGCGTCTGTTCGAAAGCGGCCTGCGTTTCGTTGGCCAGCTTGAAGGTCTGAAACAAGAGCCGATGTTGGCGGGTGTCGTTTGCGGTAGTCGCCTGCCGGAAGGCTGGGCGCAGGGTCGCGATACCGTCGACTTCTTCGACGTCAAGGCAGACGTGGAAGCGGTGCTGGGTTTTGCCGGTGCTCTGGATTCGTTCACTTTCGTGCCGGGCAAGCACCCAGCGCTGCACCCGGGTCAAACCGCGCGCATCGAACGTGACGGTCGTCTGGTCGGCTTCATTGGAGCTATCCACCCTGAATTGTCGAAAACCCTCGGTCTCGACCGTCCGGTCTTCGTCTTCGAGTTGGTTCTGGCGGAAGTGGCGTCGGGCAAAATGCCAAAATTCCACGAGTTATCGCGCTTTCCTGAAGTGCGTCGTGACCTTGCACTGATTGCGCACAAAGACGTTGCAGCCACGGCTGTACTGGACGTAATCCGTGAAAATGCAGGCGAATGGCTGACAGACCTCAGGCTATTTGACGTGTATCAGGGTAAAGGCATTGATCCTGATAGAAAAAGCCTCGCAGTCGGCTTGACCTGGCAGCATCCATCGCGCACTCTTAATGACGATGAGGTGAATACCGCAACGCAAAACATCCTCACCTCGCTCGAACAAAGGTTGAACGCCACGTTAAGGAAGTGACGTATGGGGGCTCTGACGAAAGCTGAGATGGCGGAACGTCTGTATGAAGAGCTGGGCCTGAACAAACGGGAGGCCAAGGAATTGGTCGAACTGTTTTTTGAAGAAATCAGGCACGCTCTCGAAGACAACGAACAAGTCAAATTGTCCGGTTTCGGCAATTTCGACCTTCGGGACAAACGCCAGCGGCCTGGCCGCAATCCGAAAACGGGGGAAGAAATCCCGATCACGGCTCGCCGTGTGGTCACCTTTCGTCCAGGGCAGAAGTTGAAGGCCCGAGTTGAGGCTTATGCTGGAACCAAGTCATAACGACGAGCTCCCCGTCATCCCGGGCAAACGCTACTTCACCATTGGTGAAGTCAGCGAGCTGTGTGCGGTAAAACCACACGTGCTGCGCTACTGGGAGCAGGAGTTTCCTCAACTCAACCCTGTCAAACGCCGCGGAAACCGCCGGTATTATCAGCGCCAGGACGTGCTGATGATCCGGCAGATCCGTGCGCTCCTTTACGATCAGGGGTTCACCATCGGCGGAGCGCGCCTGCGTTTGTCCGGTGATGAAGCCAAAGACGACACCACCCAATACAAGCAAATGATCCGCCAGATGATCGCCGAGCTCGAAGATGTTCTGGTGGTACTCAAGAAATAAATTCTCGCTTTTAAATACTTCCAGTTTTCAAAAGCTTGCGATATATTCTTGAGCGTTCCTCGAGATGAGGGATGGGTTTCACGCCTAGTCGGGGCGTAGCGCAGTCCGGTAGCGCACTAGCATGGGGTGCTAGGGGTCGAGTGTTCGAATCACTCCGTCCCGACCATTAATTTTTAAGAAATCCAGTCACTTAGCAGCGACTGGAATTTTTTATGGGTTATCGTTTTTGCGAGGTGCTGATTTTTGCCCCACTTTTTGCCCCACTGAGATTTTCGACTGTCCGCTGGTCGGATGGTAGGGAAGAGTGTCCGCCTGCTCCAGGCGATGGTGACTAATGCCAGGAGCGTCATGGCTGCAGCCAAGTCGGCTATGAAGGCGCAACGCAATTCAGTCGAAATTACGCACGGGTGCTTGGTCTTCTACCTACACAGGATGCCGCGAGGACCCTAGGGGAAACGAGAGGCGCCAACCGCTAGCCATCTAGATGATTGGTTATATCGGCCAGAAGATATTCCTGACGGGCAGCTATCGTTTTTTTTGCCCCTCGTGACAGACAGAAATCGGCCAATAGCGGACCTTTTTAAGGCGCATCTTGTATGCCACTCAAGCGAGACATCACAGCAATGCCGCGTGTGTTGGCGCTGACATGACTTTGACCCAGGCTGCTGATTTTGACTGACCCATATGGCGGTTCTGAAATCCCACGCATGACCATTGTCTGCTGAGTACTCGGTGGGTTAATGAGTTCCGGCTGCTGATTTTGACTGACCTAAATTCGGTCTCTGAGATCCCGCGCAAAGACATCGTTTACTAAGTATCGGTAGGGTCAATTATTTCCGGCCCCCTGGGTCAATATCGCATCAGCGCCAACAGCAGGTCCTGGACGATAGCCATGCACCGTATCCGTTTGTCTTGATTTTACTTGCATGCTAGCATTCTAGTAATGCATGATGAGCTCATAACAACAAACTAGCGGTGCCCACCATGGTCAGCATTGCGTGCAAAGATTCTTCTACTCCCCTGACACGTCGATACGTGACGCGTTTCTCCAGAGGCTGCCACCAGTGCAAGCCTTCTCCGACTCTCATTCTCTCAAGCAGATAGAACTCTTTCGCGTCCGCGAGTTGAGGCGTTTCCTCTGCTGTGTGCCCACGGCCAATGGCCCTATGAAAATAAGGAAAATAGAAATGAGCATGATGAAAGCTGCCCGTTTGCATAAAGTCGGCAGAACCTTCCAGCTCGACTCGATCGAGGTGCCGAAGCCACGTGCACACGACGTGGTTGTAGAGGTGAAGGCTTGTAATTTGGTACCTAACCTTCGCAATGTCATCGAGAGCTATTCCACTTGGTTCCCCTACCTTCCGCTTCCAAAACTGCCGGCCGTTTATGGTCTTGATGCCGCGGGTATAGTTAAGGAAGTAGGTGCCGGCGTACACGGCATTAAGGTCGGAGACCGTGTTTATGTAAACCCAGGCCGTAGCTGCGGGTCTTGCCATGCCTGTCTGCGTAGCCAGCACATCAACTGCACCGCGTTCACCTTCCAAGGCTATTTTGGTTTTGGTCCGGGCTCCCAGGAAATCTTTGAAGACTATCCGTACGGCGGATTGTGCCAATACATGACCGCGCCTGCGTCGGGCCTGGTGAAGCTTCCTGAAGCTATCTCCTTCGAGCAGGGGTGCCGGTTTGGGTATCTCGGCACAGCCTATTCGGCTCTGCGAAAAGCAGGCGTGTGCTCTGGCCAGTCTGTTTTGATCAGTGGAGCCACCGGCACACTGGGACTGGGGGCTGTCCTTCTTGCCCTGGCGATGGGCGCGACAAAAATCTTTGCAATGGCTCGCAACCGCCAACTGTTGGAGCGCGTTCGTGCTATTGCACCAGATCGCGTTTTCACGCTTTCCGTCGGTGATGAGCCGCTGGGTGACTGGGTCCGTAAGCACACCGATGAGCTCGGTGCTGACGTATTCATTGATGCGGTTGGTCCAGGCGCACCTCATGAACTATCCGTTGAAGCGATCGGTGCCCTACGTCGCGGTGGCCGCATGGTTGATATCGGTGGGATGTCTGAAGACCTGCCGGTGCCAATGTTCAAGCTTATGTGCTTTCAGATCAGCGTGATCGGTTCGCTTTGGTTCACTGTGGCAGAAGGTCAGGACATGGCCGAAATGGCCGCGGCCGGTACCCTTGATCTGTCGGTGTTTGATCAGGAGGTGTTCTCCATCGAACAGGTCAATGAGGCGATGGATGCTATGGAAGACCGCAAAGGCGGATTCACCAACGTTGTAATCGATCCCAGCCTTATCTGATCAGCAGTGCCGCTCCACAAGTGCGGCGCTCCATCCGGAGACCGAATATGAAAGTGAGACGAGTAGTAGCAGGTACGCATAAAGGGAAATCGGTATTTCTAGCCGATGGCTTGGCACCTCATATCTATGAGTACGAGCAGATTCCAGGATTCGCCACTTCTTTAATCTGGCAAACGGCGCCGTCTCCGAGTCTTCCTGAAACATTTGACGACCCAGTTCGGGCCACTTCTTCATTGCTGCCCCAGCCTGGAGAAACCAAATGTCTAGCGGTCAGCTTTCCGCCTGACTCGATCTTTCAATCCTCGGATTTCAATCCCGAGGAGGCTCATGTTGAGCAGCAACGCCGTCTGCTTGGGCTGTATGAATGCTTCGACCCTGAGCGACCAGGTATGCACGCCTCTCCGACAGTCGACTACGGCATTGTGGTCAAAGGTCCTCTCGTTCTCGAATTGGACGACGGCCAGACCAGGGAATTGGCGAGCGGAGACATCGTGGTGCAGCAAGGAAATATCCACGCTTGGCGAAACCCTGGGACCGAACCTGCGCTGGTTACATTTGTCCTGATTGGTGCCCACGTCCAGCTGTAAAAAATTACATAGGATAATAACAATGAAAAGTTATGTAACACGCGCTGGCGTTGCCAGCGCGTTTGGATGCTCTTTGCTCGCTTCTACGCTGTGTTACGCTACTGAAAATGGGGATACAGTTTGGCCACTAGGTGTACAGACTGTTCTTCCGGCGATCTTACCACCTCCAGGTGAAACAACTTTGTATAGTTATACCGCTTACTACAAGGCGGATAGCTTCAAAGACAACCGTGGTAACTCTTCTGTCCCCGGCTTCAGCTTGGAAAACTTTGTTCAAGCTATTCGAGTAGTGCACACATGGGACGTGAAATTCGATAGTGGCATCACCCTCAGTAGCGGAGTCATCGGCTCGGCAAACAAGATTAAGGTTGAGGCTTTCGGCAATAGCGATACAGACTCTGGCTTCAGGCAGTTGTACCTGACGCCCCTCTATGTCGGTTACTCACCTTCTGAAAACTTGCACCTGCTCACGGGGTTCAGTGCCTTTGTGCCATTGGGGAACTATGACGGCAATAAGCTGGCGAACAGCCCGACAGGTAACGCGAGCTACACACAGGAGTTCGACCTGACCTGGTTTCCCCACCCTAATTGGGAGGTATCGATTGCACCTACCTTCACTATCAACGCGAAGAACGACGACACTGACTATCGCTCGGGTAACGTCTTCAACGTCGACTATCTTCTTGGCTATAGGTTGCAGTCGAATCCTAAGATTCAGCTTGGCCTAGTGGGGTACTACACCAAGCAGGTCACTGATGATCGCTATGACCATGGTGATCTCGACGATGGGAACCGCCTGAGTAAAATTGCTGTCGGCCCTCAAATCTTCTACGCGTTTGATCAGAAGTCCGGGGTGGTGCTCAAGTGGATGCGTGAGACCTCTGTCAAGAACGGCCCGAAGGGCGATTCGGTATGGCTAGAGTTCTGCTTTCCACTATGAGGCTAGCTTTGCGTCCTCTGGCATCTTAGACACAACATCCCTCGCCACACTGTGAATATGGCTCGCAGCCGCATCGGCTGCGGCCTTTTTGTTTCTGGTCTTCAGCGCTGCAAGAATTTCATTGTGTTCATCAGTAGCGGCGCCCAGGTGAACTTGGAAGCCACAAGTCTGTACAATGAAGAAGTCGGACAGTTCAAAGTTTGCTATCTGGCGAGCCGAGAGGATTGGCGATCTCGCCATTGAATGCAGCAATCGGTGGAATTCGACGTTTAGAGTTCGATAACTGTCGGCGGCATCGCTATGAGCCGGATTGATGCTTCTAATTTTATCGTTGATCTCCGACATACGTAGCACCTCATCAGGAGAGCCACGTTCAGCAGCAAGCCCTGCAATAAGCGCCTCATTGTTCGCAAACATCTGATAGAAGTCATCTACTTCTAAACGTGAAGGGTGCACAACCTCACATCCAACTTGGGCAGTAATCACGACAAAGCCCCTTTCCTGCAGGCTGTTGAGTGCGGTCATGATCGGCTGACGACTAATACCAGTTTCTTCGCTAATTTCTTTTACCAGAATTTTTTCACCGAACGCATATCTGCAGTTGAGTAAGCGTTCCAAAATATGCTGATAAATAGCGGTCTTTTTATTTGCCACTTGCATCGGTGTGGTCTTCCTAGGGCTGTCTGCGCGGTTCAACATCAGGCTAATGGTCTTACATACTAGCATTTCGGCTAGTAAACCAGATTTTTGCGTAGATCGCCTCGTCATCTGTACAGGTCCGCTCTAACGCGGGGATCGCTCGTGGGGGAGCAGCCCTACGATGAACGGGAGTCGTCAAGCTTGCATGCTAGCATTCTAGCGTGCATGATGATTAGGCGGACAAAAACAAATCTACCTGCATGGCGTTGCCCCCCCTGCCGTTTGGCATTGCGGGAAGCGTTCATGCCGTCCCAGGGCGAGGCGGCCTGCACTGGGGCATTGACGTAAAGGTTTCGTATCGATGAACGCTTACCTGCATTGCCTATCGCACACCCCCCTCATTGGGCATTTCGATCCTCCCCAGAGCGTGCTTGATGAAGTAAATGACGTGATTCGAGCTGCCCGTACACGCATCGCCGCCTTTGATCCTGAACTTGTGGTGCTGTTCGCTCCCGACCATTACAACGGCTTTTTCTACGATGTGATGCCCCCTTTCTGCCTGGGCATGGCGGCTGAAGCCATTGGCGATTTCGGCTCGCTCGCCGGCCCGCTGTCTGTCCCCAAGATGATCGCTGAAGCTTGTGCTGAATCGCTCCTGAGTACTGGCATCGACATGCCAGTCTCATATCGCATGCAGGTCGACCACGGCTTCGCTCAACCGCTCGAATTCCTCCTTGGCGGCTTGGACAAGTATCCGGTCTTGCCGATTTTCGTGAATTGCGTGGCTCCTCCTCTGCCCACCTTCGAACGGGTCAGGTTGATGGGTGAAGCGGTCGGTCGATTCACCCGCAGCCAGAACAAACGAGTGCTGTTCCTGGGATCAGGTGGCCTTTCACACCAACCGCCAGTTCCAGAGCTTGCCAAAGTCGATGCCCGGATGGCTGATCGACTCATGGGCAGTGGCCGCAATCTGCCAGAAGACGAGCGCAGCGCCCGCACTCAACGAGTCGTTATCGCGGCTGAGCGTTTCGTCGAAGACCAGAACACCCTGCATCCGCTGAATCCTAAATGGGATCAGTACTTCCTCGACGTTGTTGAGCAAGACCTGCTGAGCGACCTGGATCACCTCTCCAACGCTCATCTTTCCGAGTTGGCCGGTAAATCCACGCATGAGGTCAAGGCTTGGGTCGCAGCGTTTTCAGCTCTCGCTGCTCACGGCGATTACACCGCGACCGACCGTTACTACCGACCGATCCCAGAGTGGATCGCAGGCTTCGGTTCTATCAGTGCGCACTCTCAGCGCTAACACACTTCACGGAGATTCAATCGTGACTGCAATTACTGAAAAAGACACCAGCAAATTCGTTCGCATCCAAGACGGCGAGCTGGATCTGAACATCCATTACAACGACTGCGGTGAAGGCAGAGAAACGGTTGTGATGCTGCATGGCTCTGGTCCTGGTGCCAGTGGCTGGGCCAACTTCAATCGCAACATCGAGCCTCTGGTAGAGGCTGGTTTCCGGGTCATCCTCATGGACTGCCCAGGCTGGAGCAAAAGTGATTCGATCGTCAGCACCGGCTCTCGATCCGATCTCAATGCCCGTGTACTGAAAGGGTTGGTAGACAAGCTGGACCTGGACAAGGTGCACCTGCTCGGCAACTCCATGGGCGGCCATACTGCCGTGGCCTTCAGCCTGACCTGGCCTGAGCGCGTAGGCAAGCTCGTGCTCATGGGGGGTGGCACCGGTGGCGTCAGCCCATTCGTGTCGATGCCAACCGAAGGCATCAAATTGCTCAATGGCCTGTACCGCGAGCCAACGATCGAAAACCTCAAGAAGATGATGAACATCTTCGTCTACGACACCAGCGACCTCACCGAGGAGCTATTCCAAGCTCGCCTGGACAACATGCTGGCTCGTAAAGACCATCTCGAAAACTTCACCGCGAGTCTCGCTGCGAACCTCAAGCAATTCCCTGACTTCGGCCACCGCCTCGGCGAGATTCAGGCGGAGACCCTCGTAGTTTGGGGTCGCAATGACCGCTTTGTCCCAATGGACACCGGTCTACGTCTGGTTGCCGGCATTCCCAACTCTCAACTGCATGTCTTCAACAAATGCGGCCACTGGGCCCAATGGGAACACGCGGACACGTTCAACCGCATGGTTCTCGACTTCCTCACCCACTGATCGAGGTCAAGCATGAACATCACACAAGAGACCCTAGAGCGCTTGGCGGCTGATCTGCGCAGAGCTGAAGGAAAGGGCGAGCCTGTTGGACCCCTGCGTGACGTCATTGGCGCCACAAACGTGGAAAGTGCCTATGCGATTCAGCGTTTGAACCAAGCCTACGCCATCGCCAGCGGACAACGCCTCGTTGGCCGCAAGATCGGTTTAACCAACCCCAAGGTCCAAGCCCAGCTGGGCGTCGACCAACCGGATTTCGGTTGCCTGTTTGCCGACATGGCATATGGCGACAACGAGGTGGTTCCGTTCCAGCGTGTTCTGCAACCTAAGATCGAGGCAGAAATCGCCTTGGTCCTGGAGCGCGACCTGCCAAGCGCATCCACAACCTTTGCAGATGTGATCGCCGCCACTGGTTGGGTTCTGCCAGCGCTTGAAATTGTCGGCAGCCGCATCGAGGGCTGGAACATCAAGTTTGCCGACACCGTGGCTGACAACGCATCCAGCGGGTGCTTTGTCCTCGGTGGTCCTGCACAGCCCATTGATGGGCTTGACCTGCGAGGCGCAACGATGCGGCTTTCCAAAAATGGTGAGGTCGTCAGCTCCGGAAGCGGAGCTGAGTGCTTGGGCAACCCGCTGAATGCAGCCGTTTGGCTCGCTCGCAAGATGGCTGAGTTTGGTGAGCCTCTCAAAGCAGGCGACATCATCCTCACGGGTGCCTTGGGTCCGATGGTTGGCGTAAGCCCAGGTGATCATTTTGAAGCCGAAATCGACGGCTTTGGCCGCGTCGGTGTGTCGTTCAGTATCGAGTGATGGAGATCTAGAAATGACTACAAAACGCAAAGTCGCCATCGTTGGCTCCGGAAACATCGGCACCGACTTGATGATCAAAATCCTGCGCAATGCCAAACACCTGGAAATGGCAGTGATGGTTGGTATCGATCCTGCCTCGGATGGCTTGGCCCGTGCTGGACGGATGGGCGTTGCTACGACCCACGAAGGTGTCGCTGGCCTGGTCAAAATGCCAGAGTTCGCTGACATCGATTTCGTCTTCGATGCAACCAGTGCCGGTGCTCACGTCAAAAACGACGCCATGCTGCGAGAGTGCAAGCCGGGCATCCGCGTGATCGATCTTACTCCGGCAGCTATCGGCCCCTACTGCGTGCCGGTTGTGAACCTCGAAGAGCACGTCAACGCGCAGAACCTGAATATGGTCACGTGCGGTGGGCAAGCAACCATTCCCATGGTCGCTGCAGTATCGCGTGTTGCCAAAGTGCATTACGCAGAGATCGTCGCTTCGATTGCCTCCAAATCGGCAGGACCTGGCACTCGGGCAAACATTGACGAATTCACCGAAACCACTTCGAAGGCCATCGAAGTGATCGGCGGCGCAGCCAAAGGTAAAGCCATCATCATCATGAACCCGGCTGAGCCTTCACTGATGATGCGCGACACCGTCTACGTGCTGTCTGAAGCAGCTGACCAGGACCACGTCGAGGCCTCCATTGAGGAAATGGTCGCTGCGGTGAATGCGTATGTTCCTGGCTACCGCCTCAAGCAGAAAGTGCAGTTTGAAGTAATCCCTGAATCTGCCCCGCTGAACATCCCCGGCCAGGGCAAATTCAGTGGCCTGAAGACCTCTGTTTTCCTTGAGGTCGAGGGTGCTGCCCATTACTTGCCGGCGTATGCAGGCAATCTCGACATCATGACTTCTGCTGCGCTGGCTACCGCCGAGCGCATGGCACAGTCGATGAGCCAGGCCTGAGGAGTGCAGATATGAACGGTAAAAAGCTCTACATCTCCGACGTGACCCTGCGTGATGGTATGCACGCTATTCGTCACCAGTACTCACTCGATCAGGTCCAGGCGATCGCTCGTGCACTGGATACCGCCAAGGTTGACTCGATCGAGGTGGCCCATGGGGACGGCCTCCAAGGGTCCAGCTTCAACTACGGCTTTGGTGCACACACCGATATCGAGTGGATCGAAGCTGCTGCCGACGTTGTGAAGCACGCCAAGATCGCAACGTTGCTGCTCCCGGGCATCGGCACTCTGCACGACCTTAAAGCTGCTTACACCGCGGGTGCTCGAGTCGTCCGGGTCGCAACCCATTGCACCGAGGCAGACGTCTCCAAGCAGCACATCGAATACGCCCGTGAACTTGGTATGGACACGGTTGGCTTTCTCATGATGAGCCATATGCAAACGCCAGAAGGGCTCGCCCAGCAGGCAAAACTGATGGAAAGCTACGGGGCCACCTGCATCTACGTCGTCGACTCCGGTGGCGCGATGAACATGGATGACATTCGTGCTCGCTTCCGTGCGGTGAAGGCCGTGCTCGATCCAATCACTCACACCGGTATCCATGCTCACCACAACCTGAGCCTCGGTGTGGCTAACTCGATCGTCGCCGTCGAGGAAGGCTGCGACCGCATCGATGCCAGCCTTTCCGGTATGGGGGCCGGTGCTGGTAACGCACCGTTAGAAGTGTTCATTGCAGCCGCAGACAAATTGGGCTGGAACCACGGTACCGATCTGTACGCCCTGATGGACGCAGCAGATGACCTGGTACGCCCACTTCAGGATCGCCCGGTACGTGTTGACCGAGAGACCCTCGCTCTTGGATATGCCGGCGTGTATTCGAGCTTCCTTCGCCATGCAGAAGTGGCTGCTGCTCGCTACGGCATCAAGGCCGCAGACATTCTCATCGAACTGGGCAAACGCCGCATGGTCGGTGGCCAGGAAGACATGATTGTGGACGTTGCACTGGATCTGCTGAAACGCTGAGGTTCGCAGACAGTTCCACGCAAGCTGTCTGCAGCAATCCCCCTCCTGAAAGGGAGGGGTCTATGACAAAACAATAAGAGAGATCACCTACATGAATGCCTCGCAGAATTCCTACTTGCAGCACCTCCGAACACCCAGTGATCAACTCATTTACTCGCCCATTTATGAGTAGCCATTGAGCTGATGTAGCACCACATCACTGGCGTTACTAAAACCACAATTACATGTTTCCGAAGATCTTTGTAGAGCTTCGGAGGGGGGCGCTATGACTGGCAAAACAGATAAGACCAAACTTTTCATCACCATCGCACTTTGCTTCCTCGTTGCACTGATGGAAGGCTTGGATCTCCAAGCTCCAGGGATTGCGGCTCACGGCATTTCTGCCGACTACAGCTTGGATAAGCTGGAAATGGGCTGGGTCTTTAGTGTCGGCGTGCTTGGCATGCTCCCAGGAGCTTTCGTAGGCGGTCGCCTTGCTGATCGCTATGGCCGTAAAAAAGTGCTTATCGTATCGGTTGCACTGTTCGGCATCTTCTCTCTTGTAACGACGGTTGCCTGGAGCTTTAGTGCATTGCTGTTCGCGCGGCTCCTGACGGGTGTGGGCTTAGGCGCATCGTTGCCCAACCTGATTGCTCTTGCCTCTGAAGCAGCGGGTGAGCGCATGCGAGGTACTGCAGTCAGCCTGATGTATTGCGGAGTACCCCTGGGAGCCGCGTTGGCGGCAGCCATTGGTCTGTTTGATTTCGGAGCCGGCTGGAAGCTCGTTTTCTACGTCGGTGGCGTTGTGCCTTTGATCATCGTGCCGTTGCTGCTTCTTTTCCTTCCGGACGTGTACAAGCAAGCGATTTCAGCTACATCAACGATCGAGGTTCCCTCCACCAAAGCCATTTTGGTTGAAGGCGGTGCACTGAAGAAAACTCTGCTGTTGTGGGTCAGCTTCTTCTTCACACTGATGGTCACCTACATCTTGATCAATTGGTTGCCAAGCATATTGATTGGCCAGGGTTTCAAGCCAAGTGAGGCAAGCGTCGTCGTATTGGCCATGCAGCTTGGCGCGGCTGTGGGCACACTGATGCTCGGCGTTGCTATGGACCGTCTGCCTATCTGGGTCATGTCAGCGCTGGTATATGGCGGCATTCTGATCTCCTTGGCGTGCCTCACTGTGGCGACCTCATTTCCCACCATGATCGGTGCGGGATTCTTGGCCGGCATCTTCACAACTGGCGGCCAGTGCGTGCTTTATGCGCTTGCTCCTCAGTTCTATCCCGCCAATGGCCGAGCTACCGGAACCGGAGCAGCCCTTGCAGTCGGTCGCATTGGAGCCATGACCGGCCCACTTGTCGTTGGAAAAATGATGGTACTGGGGGCCGGCGCAAGCGGTGTGATGTTGGCCTCGGCGCCTGGCATCGTTCTGGCGGCAATCTCGCTGCTTTATCTCTCGTCGCTGAAGAAACGCCCTGAGTTGAATACCTCGGTGGCTTGATCGGCATTGCGTCAACACAAAAACAAGAAAGAAGAAAGAACATGAGCAAATCAAAAAAGATTGCATTCGCAGGGCTGCTGGCTGCACATGCTGCTTCACTCCAGGCGGCCGGATTCGCGGAAGATTCGAACGCTAAGGTAACGCTGCGCAACTACTACTTCGATCGCAACTACATCAACCAGACACCGCAATCTGCAGCGCGAGAGTGGGCCCAAGGCTTCATCGTCAACTTCAATTCGGGATTCACCGAGGGGGTGGTCGGCTTTGGATTGGATGCTCAAGCCATGATGGGGTTGCGCCTGGATTCTTCACCTGACCGCGTTGGCACAGGCCTGTTGCCGTTCTCTGCCTCCACGAAGGAACCCGCCAAGGATTACTCCGAGCTAGGGCTAACAGCGAAGGTCAAGGTTTCCAAAACCGAGCTGCAGTACGGCACTGTGAGCACGTTCCTGCCGATCGCATTCGCAAGCCCAACACGGCTGCTACCCCAAACCTTCCGCGGCACTTACCTGCGCTCGCAAGAGATCACCGATCTGTCACTGCACGCGGGGTGGTTGGACCGAATCAACCTCCGGGATTCGACTGACTACCAAAAGATGCGAGTGTCCGCTCCGAACGGACGGTTCAACGGGGCAGCGGAGTCAGACGCGTTCTATTTCCTTGGCGGAGATTACACCTGGTCGAAGAGCCTCACCCTCAAGTACTACTACGCACAGCTCGAAGACATCTACGACAAGAACTACCTCGGCTTCGTGGACACTCGTGAACTGGGCCCGGGTCGGCTCACCTCCGATTTCCGCTTCTATGACTCCAAAGATAACGGATCCGCAAAGGCCGGGAAGGTAGACAACCGCAATACCGCCTTGATGCTTACCTACCAGCTCGGGGTTCATCGTCTTGGCGCTGGTTATATGCAGCTGACCGGCGATACCGCTATGCCCTATCTGTTTGGTACTGAGCCCCTGGTGATCACGGAAGGCACTCTGAGTTCGGAGTTCCTAAACCCTAAAGAGAGAAGCTGGCAGGTCAAATACGACTATGACTTTGTAGGACTCGGCGTCCCTGGCCTGAAGGGCATGTTGCGGTACGTAAGCGGGGACAACATTGACCTGCCGAAGCTTGGTGGCGACAAGCTCAAAGAGTCAGAAAAAGACATGGAGCTATCCTATGTAGTACAAAGTGGAACCTTCAAAGACGTTGCATTCAGAGTGAGGCACGCTTGGTACCGAAATGACTTTGGTCCGGGTGCTACGCAACGTGATGACAACGAGCTTCGTGTGAACATCGATTACACCTTGGCCCTTTGGTGAACCTAGCATAGCCCCACACTCTACGCGCTCCACTTTAGCCACGGACTCAACACGTGGCTTTTTTTGCCATGACGAAAGGCATTTCGGGACGATTGCGATAGTCGTTCTTGCATGCTAGCATGCAAGTATCAAGTAAGTGATCTCGCCCGCCAGCTAACCAGCTGTAATCAGACACTCTAATGGCCTGAAAAAAAATACAAGATCAGGAGGTACCATGATTCCCATACCCCTCATTCGTTCTGCTCGCCCGAGCCGCGGGTCCAAGTAATGCCCGCCATTCCCTAATTTTTCAATGTCTCGAACGCTATGCCGGCGCTGTTCGTGCTGGCTTATTTTGGGATCTGTCGGACGTGTTCGGGGCTTGCGTGCAAGTTCAGAGCATCAACATGTAATGCCTGGAGAATAAGAAATGACTACCTCCACTAGCTTCGACACCGATGTATTGGTGATCGGCACTGGCCCAGCCGGTGCAACTACTGCCTTGGCGCTGGCCACCTACGGTGTGCGAGTCAAAATGGTCACCATGTTTAACTGGCTGGCTAACTCGCCGCGAGCCCATATCACGAACCAACGCGCCATGGAGGTTGTACGTGATCTTGGGTTGGAAGAGGAGGTTGTGAGAGCGGCCACCCCTTGGGATCAGATGGGCGATACGCTATTCACCACTAGCCTGGCGGGTGAAGAAATCGCACGTATGCGTACCTGGGGTACCGGCGACAAACGCAAGGGCGATTACGTTCAAGGCAGTCCATGCACCATGCTTGATCTCATCCAACCAGAGATGGAATCGATCCTCCTTAAGCATGCAGCGGCCCGCGGCGCTCAAGTGAGCTTCAACACCGAATACTTGAGCCATAAGCAAGATGCTGAAGGCGTGACTGCTTGCATGAAAGACGTTCTGACTGGTATCGAATACGAACTTCGAGCGAAGTACCTGGTGGGAGCTGATGGAGCCAACTCCAAAGTTGCCAAAGAGATCGACCTGCCGATCGAAGGCGAGATGGCCAGGGCTGGAACCGCTTACGTCATCTTCAATGCAGACCTGAGCAAGTATGTTGAACACCGCCCTAGCATCCTGCAGTGGATCGCTACTCCAGAGGCTGGCTTCGGTGAGATCGGAATGGGCCTGCTGCGCGCTATCCGCCCGTGGGATCAGTGGATTGCGGGCTGGGGTTTCGACATAGCCAATGGCGCCCCAGACCTGTCGCCAGAAGTTGTATTGAACAAGATCCGCCTACTGGTGGGCGACCCCGATTTGGAAGTCCAGATTGAGCGCATGTCGACTTGGTATGTAAACCAGGCACATGCCACCGAATACTCCCGTGGTCGGGTGTTCTGCGCCGGCGACGCAGTCCACCGTCATCCACCATCCAGTGGCCTGGGCTCCAACACCTGCATGCAGGATGGATTCAACCTCGCTTGGAAGTTGGCTTACGTCGTCAAAGGCTTCGCAGACCCAAATCTGCTGGAAAGCTACACCGCCGAACGCGCTCCTGTAGGCAAGCAGATCGTGGCTCGTGCCAACCAGTCCCGTAAGGACTATGCACTACTGAAAGAGTGCTTCAACTTCGGCAACGGCGTGGACACGACTGCCAAGCTTCTTGATCGCATGCGCGACCCGAGTCCTGCTGGTGTAGAGGTTCGTATGAACCTGCAGAAGGCGCTGGAAATCAAGAGTCGCGAATTCAACGCTCAAGGTGTCGAGCTGAACCAGCGTTATGAGTCTTCCGCTATCAAAGCTGATCCAGGGGACGGGGTTGAGGTTTGGTCCCGAGACAAAGAGCTTTACCTGCAGGCTACAACTCGCCCTGGTGCCAAGCTTCCACACGCCTGGTTGGTTGACGAGACCGGTCACCGCATCTCTACGCTGGATGTAGTAGGTAAGGGGCAAATGACCCTTATCACGGGCCTTGCCGGACAGGCATGGGTGACTGCAGCTGAGCGCTTGAACCAGCCGTTCCTCAAAACAGTTGTCACAGGCGCAAAAGGTACCGCGGACCTTTACTGCGATTGGCAAGCAGTTCGAGAAATTCATGAAGCCGGCGCGGTTCTCGTTCGACCTGATGGCTATGTCGCCTGGCGGCAAAGCGATGCTGTTTGGGCTGCCGACGAAGCTGCCTCGCAGCTGCAGAAGGCGCTCCAAAGCGTCCTCGGTTAAGCGTTGCCTCAAAGGCCCGGCTCGATGCCGGGCCTTCTGTTTATTTGCTCCCGATAGCGATGGACGCCTCATGGCTCCATGCGCTTTGAACACTATTACCAGAAATCAACAATTGAGAGCCTGTGGGTAAAGTGGCGCACCCGCTGCTGAGCCTTATTCATGAGCTCCAAATGCCTTTAGTGTGATGAGGATGAACTATGGCTAAGGCCGCCGATGTTGTTGTCCAATGCCTGGAAAACGAAGGTGTCGAGTATGTGTTCGGCATTCCGGGAGAGGAAAATCTCGATCTGCTGGAATCCCTGCGTAAGTCGAAGATCAAGCTGGTACTGACCCGCCACGAGCAGTCCGCGGGCTTCATGGCCGCCACCTATGGCCGGCTAACCGGCAAGACCGGCGTCAGCCTGTCGACCTTGGGCCCCGGCGCGACCAATTTGGTGACCGCCAGTGCTTACGCCTACCTGGGTGGCATGCCGATGTTGATGATTACCGGCCAGAAGCCGATCAAGAAGTCCAAACAGGGCCGCTTCCAGATCATCGACGTGTGCGGCATGATGGCCCCCATCACCAAGTACACTCATCAGTTCGCCTCGGCCGACAACATCCCGGCCCGTATGCGCGAAGCCTTCCGTCTGGCTGAGGAAGAGAAGCCGGGCGCGGTGCACCTGGAGCTGCCGGAAGACATCGCCGCCGAGCAGACAGACTCGCTGCCGATTCCTCCAAGCCTGCATCGTCGCCCATTGGCCGAGCACAAAGCGATCGAAGCCGCCGTTGAGAAGCTACAGAACGCTCGCAACCCCATCCTGGTGATCGGCGCCGGCGCCAACCGCAAGATAACCGCCAAGGTCCTCAAGCAGCTGATCGACAAGACCGGAATACCGTTCATCACCACTCAGATGGGTAAAGGTGTGGTCGACGAACGCCACCCGCGCTTCCTGGGCAACGCTGCGCTCTCGTCCGGAGACTTCGTACATGGCGCTATCGAGGCTGCCGACCTTATCATCAATATCGGCCACGACGTGATCGAGAAACCGCCGTTCTTCATGGCCCGCGGTGGTACTGAAGTGATTCACGTCAGCTTCCGCTCGGCCGAAGTGGATGCTGTGTACTTCCCGCAGGTTGAAGTGATCGGCGACATTGCCAACGCCGTGTGGCAGATCAGCGAAGCGCTGAACGACACCAGCCACTGGGATTTCACCCGCCTGATGGCTATCCGCGAAGCCAATGAAGCACAGATCATCGAAGGCGCCGACGATAACCGCTTCCCGGTCTATCCGCAGCGCCTCGTTGCCGACATCCGTCGTGTACTTCCGTCCGAAGGCATCGTGGCGCTGGACAACGGAATCTACAAGATCTGGTTCGCCCGTAACTACAAAGCGCACAAGCCAAACACCGTGCTGCTGGACAACGCGTTGGCGACCATGGGCGCTGGCCTGCCATCGGCCATGGCGGCGCATCTGGTGTATCCGGATCGCCCCGTGATCTCGGTATGCGGCGACGGCGGCTTCATGATGAACAGCCAAGAACTGGAAACCGCGGTTCGTCTGAACATGCACATCACTGTGGTAATCCTGCGGGACGATGGTTACGGCATGATTCGCTGGAAGCAGGCCAACATGGGCTTCACCGATTTCGGCCTGGACTACGGAAACCCGGACTTCGTCAAATACGCCAGAGCTTATGGCGCCAATGGCTACCGTGTGGAGAGTGTTGATTCTTTGCTGCCACTGTTGGACCACTGCATCGCCAACCCCGGCGTGCATGTAATCGACTGCCCCGTTGACTACAGCGAAAACGACCGCATCCTCAACAATGAACTCCGGGAGCGCGCATTGGCTGTCTAATTAGCCAAGACGCCATAGCTGCACACCTAGGTATCGATTGGTGCCTAGGTGTTTTCAACCCCATCGCCGCTTGAGCGTCATTGACGGTGATTCTCCGAACCGTTGCTTGTAATCAGTGGAAAACCTACCAAGATGGGTAAACCCCCAGTTCAATGCCGTGGACGATACTTGGGTACCCGCAAGCTGCTTGGTTTCAAGCTCCACGCGAACGCGGCGCAGACGAATCTCCTTCAACAATTGCATGGGCGATAGTCCGCGAAATCGTTGGAAGCTCAGTTGGATCGACCGAGCACTCACGCCTGTGTGCGCTGCAATCTGCGCGATCGAGATTGGTTCATGGGCATGCTCTTCGAGATAATCTTCCACCACTCGAATAACCGCAGGTAGCACCTGCTTTTCAGCCGTCTCACGTAGCGCCTGGCTGTAGTTGCTTTCGTGAGATTCGAGCAGAGTGGAAGCCAGCATCTCGCCAATTTGGCTTGCTAAATGCGGTGAGATATCTGGTCTGTTCGAAAGCTGGGTGTAGGCCCAAGCCAACGTCTGAAGCCAGCTTTGGCCAGCTAATGTATCTGTGGATAGGTGCGGCTGAAAGTAAATGTCTTGCTTGGTGCTCCGACCCAGCTGGCTTTGAAGCGTGGTTTCCAGAAGCTCTCGGTCAACGCGGATGAGCAGCTTGTCAGTGCCAGTGAAATGATTGAAGAAGGAGTGCCGGTGATAATTGAAAACCGTGGCATGTCCTGGTGTGCAGTTGAGTTGCAGCTGATCACTCACCACGTGCTCATGCCCAGTGATGACAGACTGAACCAGTACGAAGTCATCCAGCTTTCCCGGATTAATCGTTACCTCACCACCAAAGGACATCCGGGCAACCCCAGCCTTGCCGGCCGAGCGATGAAAAAAAGTAGCCCTGAAGTCGGTACCTTTTTTCTTAAGTCGGTTTTTGCAGAACATCCGTTCTCCGCATAGCACTGCCTCCTGGAGGTCAGAGGATTCGCATACGCTAAAATTCGCTAGGGCCTGATCAGAAGGTATGAACGGGGCAACATTGAGCCAGGCCATGGGCGAGCCCTCGATAGCGGCAGAGATTTGTGCGAGCAACCTAGCAATAAAGAAAGACGTGAACAACGCCATGGCGACGATCTGTGTCGTCGCCATGTTTAAGCGTTAATCATGCACGATGTGATAGTTCAGAAAGCCGCTGGCATTGTCTTGAATGTCTTCAAGGGCTTGGTTGAGCTGATCCAACGCGTATGGTCGTGGTGCCCATTGGTTGATGTCTAGCAATCCCGCCCTGATTAAAGCCATGAGCTCCTGCGCTTCAGCGGTGGTGAACCAAAGGGAACCAATATACTGCAGCTGGGTACACATAAAGGGGTGAGGATCGATAGGAATAGGCCCGCTCACACCGCCGATCTGTACGATTTTTCCGCCCGACGTCGCGGCGTTCATGGCCGAAACAGAAAGCTCAGCTGGTGCCTTAGCGCCAAGCGTATCCACAATCGCATCCACACCGAGCGGTGCCAGTGCGCGGATGGCGGAGTTTAAATCATTGCTCGTGATCTCAAGAGGGCGGATGCGTTTGGGGTCTAGCTGGTAGAGCCGATCAAGTGCCGCACGATCGCGTGCTGCAACGATGATGTCCGTCACCCCCATCGCGAGTGCGGCAATGGTCGCACCAATGCCCAAAGTCCCCGAGGCACCCAGTACCAGCAAGCTCTTGCCTGGCGTTAGCTCCAATTTTTTCAGCGCGGAATAGGCAGTGCCGAGATATCCAAGGCGCGTGGCAGTCGCAAATGGCAGGTCCTCAGCCAAGATGACCAGGTTACGTGCAGGTGCTCGAAGGTATTGGGCATACCCTGCGTGACGGTACTCGCGAAATACTTCTATCGAGGATGGACTGAACCCAAAATAGCCCATGAATGTGTAGCTAGCGCACCGAGTCGGAACACCGGCTAGGCACTGCTTGCAGCCGCCACAGCTCAGTCCGGGATTCACGTAGACTCGGTCACCTTCCTTGAAATCCTTTACGGAACGACCAACCGACACAACGGTGCCGGCGGCGTCTAACCCGAACACAGCAGGCAGCTCTGGGAGGGGAAGAAACGGATACCACTCCGGAAAGCTCGAGACGACGTTGCGCAGATTGGGAATCACGCCACAGGCGGCAGTTCTGATTAAGACGTCATGTTCTCCAACTTCAGGAAGCGGAATTTCATCCACGGTAAATTTGCCACCAACTTCGTGGAGGCGAGCAGCCATCATCGTACCTAGCATGAAGCAAACCCTCTTTTTTTCGTTGTAAGGGCTGTGGGGCTTTTGAAAGCCATTGAGGTGTGACTAGCACATCGGTCACTGCCCCAATTATCCGCTCGGCTTCAAGCGTGGCTATCCAGTTGGTGTCGCCGCTATCCAAATAACGAAGTTATTTAACGTGGCTCGGTGAAGCATTAGGTGGTGCGGCTAGATCTTGGGTCAGCTGACGGCGCAGACGCCTAACGGGCGTCTGAAAATCTATGTCCTGAAAGCGGACGGGACTGGGTCGCTGCGACCGCGCTGGCCAGCTCCCAAAGCCGCCGAAATCTGCAACGTGCCGGGCTAACGAACCCCATGTCCAAGCTCTATACCGCCTAGCAGATAGCTGAGATAAACGACTGAGAATGCGCTGACGTGTCTTCGCGGTCTCTGCAGCGGTCTTCTAGCCATTTGTTTGCTTTAAGAAGCTTTCTTGGAAGCACGTCCGATGGCGCGCTCAATTTTTTGTTTGCTGTCCCGCAATGCGGACTGCAGAATCTTCGCTCTCGAGGTTGCCCGGGAGCTTGGCAGTACGATCGCAATGGAAAAATACCCAAGATAGGTATCGAGCGGTACGGCGAACGAGCAGACCCCCTCAATGTGTTCATCTCTATCCGTTGCCACTCCTCCTGCTTGTACCTGCGTCAACTGCTTGTCGAGTGCCTTTCGGTCCAATGTATTGGCGGTGAAAACTGGTAAGGGGTCGACCAGCAACGTATGCAATGCCTCTTCTGGAAGTGTTGCCAACAGCGCCTTACCGGCGGCGGTAGACGTCGCAGGAACGTTGATCCCGATGGGGAACACGACGCGCAACTCCCGTTCCGCCACGATCCGGTCCAGGACGTAAATTTTATCGCCCGCCAATGACGCTAGGCAGACCGACTCCTGCAGCTCTTCGGCCAAAGATTGCAGGTACGGCTTAACCAGCGAAATGATGTCCGTCTGCGCTTGGTTAATGAGTTGTCCAAGTGCAGGTCCTAGCTTGAATCCCCCGCTGGGGCCTAATGCTTCAACCAGAAACTCTTCTTCCAAAGCGTTAATGATGCGCTGCACGGTTGAGCGGGGCAGGCTAACTAACTGGGCGATCGCGGCCAAACTCAAACCCTGAGGATGGTTGCCAAGTGCCCGCATGATGGAGGCTGCCCGGGCAATAACCTGAATACCTCCAGATTTTCCACCACTCTCGTCTGTTTGATTCATATCTTTCCTCGCTACAGCAAAACTGCCACGTAATCATTGATCTGGCCGCCACTTTAGTGCCGCGCTCGCTATCACGCCAGTAACCTATCAGACCCGATCGCCGTAGAAAGCCTTTGGCCACCAATCATCGTGGCCCGCTTGCACGATGGGTATCGCCAGGTGGTACACTATCCCGCATCATGATTCAGTGATCAAACGCCTCGACCCTGAGGCAGCGAGATGGAGCCAAGCCGGTGAAACACCAAAGTCCTTTGCGTGCGATACACATTCTTCCCCTGACCGCCCTCATGCTGATTTCTGGCTGTGGGAAGAAGGAGGAAGGAGTAAGCACCGCCGTGCCTCCTGAAGTAGGGGTATACACAGTTCGTTCCCAAGCATTGACCCTGACAACTGATTTACCTGGACGTACTTCGGCCAACCGAGTGGCAGAGGTACGCCCGCAGGTTTCGGGGATTCTTCAGAAACGATTGTTCACGGAGGGAGCCGAGGTCAAACAAGGTCAGCAGCTGTACCAAATCGACCCTCGCACTTATGAAGCGCAACTGCAGCGCGCGGAGGCAAACCGCACTACAGCGGCAAATCTGGCTCGGCGTTACGAAACGCTGTTGAAGAGCAAAGCAGTCAGTCAGCAGCAGTACGACGATGCACTGGCTGCCTCCAAGCAGGCTGAAGCCGACTATCAAGTTGCTCGAATCAACGTCCAGTACACCAAAGTGTTGTCGCCTATTTCCGGTCGTATCGGTCGCTCCACCGTGACAGAAGGAGCACTGGCAACCAACGGCCAGGCCCAGTCATTGGCCACTGTTACTCAGCTTGATCCGATTTATGTGGATGTGAACCAGCCGATCACCAAGCTTCTGGGGCTACAAAAAGCGCTGGAGTCAGGACGCTTGCAGAGTTCCGGAGAGAACCAAGCACAGGTCAGCCTGACGCTTGATGACGGCAGCGCGTACCCGCTTTCAGGTGTGCTCAAGTTCTCCGAAGTCAGCGTTGATCCGACTACCGGATCCGTCACGTTGCGCGCTGAATTCCCGAATCCAGACCGCAAGCTTTTGCCCGGCATGTTTGTACATGCGCTGTTGAAAGAAGGTGTTCAAGAGGCTGCGATCTTGGTGCCGCAACAGGCAGTCAATCGAGATACCCGCGGAGTTGCGAGTGTGTGGGTTGTGAAGGCTGACAACAGTGTGGAACTTCGCGAAGTGGAAACCCTTCGTTCGGTAGGAAACGCCTGGTTAATTGGTAACGGTGTGGAAGATGGTGAAAAAGTCATAACCGAGGGTGTTCAGCGCGTGCGAAGTGGCACCACGGTCACCGCTGTGGAAGCCAACAACGTCAATCTGGCAGCTGAATTCGCCATTAAATCCAAAGCCTCGGCTAACTGAGGGGGCCGCTCATGTCTCGTTTTTTTATCGATAGGCCAATTTTTGCGTGGGTGCTCGCGATAGTTGCGATGCTTGCCGGGACGCTGTCTTTGGTGAAAATGCCGATCAGCCAGTACCCTAACATCGCTGCACCCGCGGTTTCTATTCAGGTCAGCTATCCTGGTGCTTCCGCTCAAACCGTGCAGGACACCGTCGTTCAGGTAATTGAGCAGCAGCTCAGTGGTATGGACGGGTTCCGCTACATGTCTGCTGAAAGTGGGTCCGATGGCAGCATGACCATCATCGTCACCTTCGAGCAGGGTACCAACCCAGACATCGCCCAAGTCCAAGTGCAGAACAAGCTGCAGCTGGCAACGCCACGACTTCCTGAAGAAGTGCAGCGCCAAGGACTGCGCGTGGTGAAATACCAAATGAACTTCTTCTTGGTTCTCAGCTTGGTAGATCGTACGGGCAAGCTGGATAACTTCGACTTGGGCAACCTGATTGCCTCGCAACTACAAGATCCAATATCCCGTATTCCAGGTGTTGGTGACTTCCAGCTATTTGGTTCCCCCTACGCGATGCGTATCTGGCTCGATCCTGGCAAGCTCAACAGTTACCAGCTGACCCCAAGTGACGTAGCTGCCGCCATCCGCGAGCAGAATGTTCAGGTCTCGTCTGGCCAATTGGGTGGGCTCCCGACACGCTCTGGAGTCCAGCTCAACGCCACTGTGCTCGGTAAAACGCGCATGACGACTCCTGCACAGTTCGAAGAAGTGCTGGTCAAGGTAAACCCAGACGGCTCTCAGGTGCGTGTGAAAGATGTCGGGCGGGCCGAATTGGGTGCTGACAGCTTCGCGATATCTGCCAAATACAAAGAGCTACCGACTGCGAGTTTGGCGTTACGTTTGTCCACCGGCGGCAACTTGCTTGAGACCGTGGATGCTGTCAAAGCATTGATGGAGAAGCAGAAGGCCTATATGCCCGATGGAGTTGAAGTCGTCTATCCGTACGATACGACACCTGTTGTAAACGCCTCGATTGACTCGGTAGTACACACCATCATCGAAGCTATCGTGCTTGTTTTCCTGGTGATGTACCTGTTTTTGCAAAGCTTCCGAGCTACGTTGATTCCAACCCTGGCTGTTCCCGTTGTGCTGTTGGCGACGTTCGCATTGCTGCCGTATTTTGGGATCAGCATCAACGTGTTGACAATGTACGCAATGGTCCTTGCGATCGGTCTGCTCGTCGACGATGCTATCGTCGTTGTAGAGAACGTCGAGCGTCTCATGGACGAGGAGGGGTTATCTCCGCTAGAGGCTACTCGTAAGTCCATGGATCAGATTTCCGGTGCTCTAGTCGGTATCGGCATGGTCCTGTCGGCGGTCTTCATTCCAATGGCGTTCTTCGGCGGCTCGGCGGGCATCATCTATAAGCAGTTTGCCGTCACCATCGTGGTGTGCATGGGCTTGTCGATTCTCGTTGCGATGATCTTCACACCAGCCTTGTGCGTCACCATTTTGAAAGCGCCTCACGGTGATGCCCATCATGAGAAAAAAGGATTCTTTGGTTGGTTCAACCGCACTTTTGATCGCGGCACACGGCGCTTTGAACGCGGCATTGGCGCGATGCTCAAGCACCGTGGTCGGTATCTGCTCGCTTTCGCATTGATCACTGCGGGTACGGGCTATTTGTTCACCCAGATCCCCAAGGCATTTCTGCCTAACGAGGACCAGGGGTTGATGATGGTCGAAGTGCGTATGCCGCCGAACTCCTCTGCTGAACGGACAGAGGCCGTGCTTGATGATGTGCGCAACTACCTGCTGAACGAGGAAGGCGAATCGGTCGAACACGTACTCACCGTAAATGGCTTCAACTTCGCCGGCCGTGGCCAGAACTCCGGTTTGGCTTTGATCACCTTGAAGGATTGGTCCGTCCGTCACGAGGTTGGCCATGATGTGTTCAGCATCGCTAAAAGGGCCAACCAGTATTTTGCCGGGATCAAGGATGCCAGTGTCATGTCGTTTGTTCCTCCAGCCATTCTGGAGATGGGCAACGCCATGGGTTTCAACCTCTACCTGCAAGACAACTTGGGACTCGGCCATGAGGCGTTGATGGCTGCGCGTGATCAGTTCCTGCAGTTGGCCAGCCAACATCCGAAGCTTCAGGCTGTCCGTCCCAATGGTAAGGATGATGAACCCCAGTTCCAGGTAAAGATTGATGACGAAAAAGCCCGTGCATTGCAGGTGAGCATCGCCGCCATTAACGAAACTATGTCCGCTGCGTGGGGGTCGATGTACGTCAACGACTTTATTGATCGTGGTCGTGTGAAACGCGTTTACATCCAAGGTGAGGACATCTCGCGGATTTCCCCTGAGGATTTTGAAAAGTGGTACGTGCGCAACAGCCTGAACCAGATGGTGCCGTTCTCGGCCTTCGCCAAGGGCGAGTGGGTTCATGGCTCACCGAAACTTGAGCGTTACGGTGGTATCTCCTCGGTGAACATTCTGGGTGAGCCTGCACCTGGTTACAGTACCGGTGATGCAATGATCGCGATCGCCGAGATCATGCAGCAACTGCCCAATGGTATTGGTGTGAACTACACCGGCCTGTCCTATGAGGAAATTCAAACTGGCGATCAGGCACCGATGCTTTATGCGCTCACGGTGATGATTGTGTTCCTCTGTTTGGCCGCTCTGTACGAGAGCTGGTCAGTGCCTGTGTCCGTCATGCTTGTCGTTCCGCTGGGCATCTTGGGCGCAGTGGTGGCAACGCTGTGGCGAGACCTTACCGCGGATGTATATTTCCAGATCGGCCTGATGACTACTGTGGGCTTGTCTGCCAAGAACGCGATTTTGATCGTCGAGTTTGCGAAAGAGCTCTATGAGAAGCAGGGCTATCCCCTCGTCAAAGCAGCAATTGAAGCGTCGAAGCTGCGACTGCGACCGATTCTGATGACCTCCCTGGCATTTACCTTTGGTGTATTGCCAATGGCGATCTCTTCGGGTGCAGGTTCGGGTAGTCAGCATTCCATCGCTACCGGTGTCGTCGGCGGCATGATTACCGCCACGGTCCTCGCTGTGTTCTTCGTGCCACTGTTCTTCGTTGTGGTTATCAAGTTGTTCGAGGGTTTCATGAAACCCAATCCGAAAGCTGTCGAAGGAGAAAAGCATGAAGCTTAAGTCTCTGCCGATAGCCGCCTTTTTAATGCTTAGTGGGTGCAGTTTGATACCTGATTATCATCGTCCTGCACCACCAGTCGAAGCGAGTTGGCCACAAGGACGGGCTTACGATGCAAACCAGAACCTCCAAGGCCAAGTGGCCACCCTTCCGGTGGTGGCGCAATTCTTTAAAGATCCCGCGCTGGTGCGTCTTCTGAACACTGCGTTGGAGAACAACCGAGATCTTCGGATCGCGGCGAAGAATGTTGAAGCCTATCGGGCGCTGTATCGCATCCGGCGAGCAGAACAGTTTCCCACACTCGACGCGTCTGCATCGGGGGATCGTCGAAGGTTACCAGACGATCTTTCGTCCACCGGTGAGTCTGGCATCGAGAGCCAGTATCAGGTCGGATTCGTCACCGCATACGAGCTCGATCTATTCGGCCGCATTCGAAGCCTGTCAACTCAAGCGCTTGAGCAGTACCTCGCAACTGAGGAAGCCCAACGCAGCGTTCACATCACCTTGATAGGCGATGTTGCTACCACCTATTTTCTCTGGCGCACCGATCAGGCCCTGCTGGAGTTAACTGAGGCCACCCTGGTAAGTTATGTCGAAAGTTTGGACATGATTGAAGCAACTGCCGGTGCGGGAACGGGCTCCGAATTGGATGTTCGACAGGCGCGGACACTGGTCAATCAGGCCGCGGCCCAAAAGGCGCTATACACCAGGCGCATTGCAGAAGACGCCAACGCCCTACAGCTGCTCTTGGGAAGTCCAGTGCCGACGGATCGATCCAAGAGTGCGCCCTTGACCATCAGTACGATCGCTGAGGTTCCGGCAGGGCTTCCGGCGGATCTTCTGCTCAATCGACCTGATATCCGAGCGGCGGAACATCAACTGTTAGCGGCAAACGCCAACATCGGCGCCGCGCGCGCAGCTTTTTTTCCGCGCATCAGCCTGACAGCATCGGCCGGCACCTCCAGCAGTGACTTGGATGGTCTGTTCAACAGTGGTTCCGAGAGCTGGAGCTTCGTACCCCAGATCAGCGTGCCGATCTTCAACGCTGGCCGCTTGCGGGCGAACCTTGACTACGCCGAGATTCAAAAGGAGGTCAGCGTCGCAAGCTACGAGAAAAGCATTCAAACCGCATTCCGTGAAGTCGCCGATGGCCTTGCTGCACGAGGCACCTATGGTGAACAGCTCTCCGCTCAGGCACTGCTGGTGGACAACTACAAGGCCTATTTTCAACTGGCACAGCAACGTTACGATCAAGGGATAGATAGCTACTTGACCGTACTCGATGCGCAAAGGGAGCTGTTCGCTTCCCAGCAGCAACTACTCAATGATCAATTAGGGCAGATTAATAGCGAAGTGCAGCTCTATAAAGCTCTCGGAGGAGGGTGGGAAGCCCATCGTCTTTAAAGGTGCGGCGGGCGACGATTTATGCATCTCAATCAGTGATTAAGAGTGAAGTTGATGTTCGCGCTGTATTAGCTGAGCTAAGTCCTCGCTTGTCCGTCTGTGAGTAAGGTTTCCCTCCGTCGGTTTCGCACTGATTAAAGAGGAACCATTCCCTTAGGTGTCGGAGTAATAGTCATGACGCTTGGAAATATAAGTACGTTGGAAGTCTGTTTTGCTGCGCCCGTAGAGATTGCGTTGATCGATAATGTGGAGATGATTCTCGATGTCTTAAAGACGCACGATGGGTGTCTGGGGTACACAATGTCCTCGCTGCAGCACGTATCGAACTCTATTCTCATTACTGGATATTGGCGTGACGAAGAAAGTATGCTCCGTCATTTTGCAAGCGTAAGCTTTTCCGAGCTTTTTGAAAGTCTCATTCCGCGCAGCTTTAGCCTGCGGTTCAAAACATTTTTCACGCGTTATGAATCTGAGGGTTGTCATGTATTTTGATGAAAAGACGCTGCTAGATGCCGATATCCACAGTTTGATTACTTTTTTGGTGGTGCATAGGGAAGGGGGAGTGAGCCGGGCTGCAGCTTGCTTAGGCGTTAAGCAGCCTGCAGTAAGCAACACTCTCGCCAGGCTTCGGGAAAGATTCAACGATGAACTGTTTTACCGCAGAGGAATCTGGTGCGCGACCGAAAAGGCCGATCAACTTGTGGAGGTTTTGGTTCCAGGCTTCAGACGTTTACAGGACGTATTGAAAGAAATGGAGAAGTCACTCTAGATTACGCAAGTTAGAAATGTTAGGGATACGCGCTGAAAGGTAGTGCCCGCCGAGGACGGAATGACGAATACGACGTTGGGAGCATGAAGCCGTATGGAGGAAATGCAGATTCGGTTGGGCACCGGAAATGATGCGCGTCCGAAAACGGACTGTTGAGCATCCCTTCGGGACGCTCAAACCGGGTAGTCAATCACAGAGCACAGAGGGTAGCGGTGAGGAAAGCCAATCGACTCGCCGAAAATGTCTTTGAATTGATTCATGCTCATGGATTGGCTCATGGCAATGTCACCTCATCGATAGTTTGTAGAGGAAAGCCTGTCGGGCACTTTTATGAGACTGGACCGCTCGCCAACATCCTGATTTCGGTTACCAGATGATCGACAGCTGTCAGCATGAACTCGATCGTTGTTTCATCGACGAAGCGGCCGTCATGAATCTTCTGATTGACTCCCGCAATGACAATCTGCGGGCTACAAACGACCCTGGACAAGGTGGCCGACAGGGTCTCTCGAAGCTGTGCTTGTGCGCGTACGCCGCCGAGTACGCCAGGCGAGGACGTCATGATCAGCACCGGTTTGTTTTTCAGTGGTGAATGGAAGCCTGGGCGCGAGGCCCAATCCAGCGCGTTTTTCAGCACGCCAGAGGTGCCGTAGTTGTATTCAGGTGAGCAGATGATCAAGCCATCAGCCTTTGATATCTGCTCTTTCAGCATGACCACCGAGGCTGGCAACGACTCTTCTTCCAGATCACTGTTGTACAGGGGGATTTCGTTCAGGGGGAAAAGGCTCATGCTTGCCCGATCATCCAATCGAGTGGAGAGCGTCTTGAGCACCGCTGTATTGGTGGACTGTGAACGCAGGCTGCCTGAAATACCGAGTAGTCGATAAGCGACGGTGGTCATAAAAATCCTCGAACCAGAGCGATGAATAATCAGCAAAGCTACCCGGTTTGTTTCCCTGAGAGCGGTGCACCGATCATTACAAACAGTGCGCGGGCAATCCGCTTGCTTTTGTTGCGCCACGCGTGCCGTGTGCCGTTTTGAATGACGATGTCGCCTGCTTTGACGAGCCGGCTCTGACCGTTATCCAGCTCCAGCCACATCTCACCTTCCAGAATGATTCCGTAGTCGATCGTGGCGGTGGTGTGCATGCCGAGGTTGTCCGGTTCGAACGTTTCGATCAGGCCGGGCAGTGCGGCACCCAACTCGTCAAAAGCTTGGGCGCCGTCGACGGGATTGTGCATGACGGTGTCGGGTGGGAAATCGAACATGGCGATGCTGGTGCCTCCCTGAGGGGGAATCAGTGACGCATGATCAAGCGTCGGGTCGCGTTCGTTTTCAAGCAGTGTCGGCTGGGCGGGAGTCGTCCACAGCTGCGCCATTGCGTGTCCCGGTATCGAGGCAAAGGATTGTGCCCTTGGGGCAAAGTCATCTGAAACGAACACCGAGTTGCCCCGTTCGTCGTGGCCGGTCACGATTCTTCTTATCTTCATGTGGAGTACTCAACGAGCAGTCAGGGCGCCGGCGAGGGGAGGGCGAACCGCTTCCCTCGCCGGAGTTGATCAAGGGCAGATGACGTAGTTGCTGAAGCCGCCATGACGGTTTTCGATACCCGTTATGGCGCTGTTGACGTCCTCCAGGCGGAAAGCCGTGTTTTCGAAGAACGAGAGATCGAGCACTCCGGATTCAACCATGTCCGCCATAGCCTGGCCTTGGCCGGTGGTGAACCAGGCCGATCCGCTGATCTGGATGTCGTTGTCCATGATCCAGTGCAGATCGATGGGGACTTCGCCGGCGATGGCGCCGACGTTCACCAGGTGCCCGCCGCGATGAAGGGATTTCAGCGCCTGGGTCAGGCTCTCATGGGGGGCGCCAGGGCCCAGGGCATCAATGACCACATCGACACCCTCGCCATGGGTGACTTCATAGGCCCATTCATTGGTGGGAATCGTACCCAAGGTATGGATTTCAATCCGGCCTGGGGCGGCCAGGTCTTTCACCTTCTGGAACAGGTCCTGGTTTCTGGCGGTGCCGAGAATCTTTCGAACGCCCATGGCCAGCGCGAGCGCGACGGCGCCCAGGCCGAGTGTGCCGCTGATCCCGTTGATCAGCACCGTGCTGCCCGGGCCGACGTTGGCCTTGAGCAAGGCCTTGTAGGCGGTGCCCATGTAACCCAGGCGTGCGGCGGTTTCAAAACTGATGTTGTCCGGCAGTTTGACCAGGCTGTATTGCGGTGCGGGGATGTACTCGCAAAGGCCACCATAGGGGTAGTCTTCGAACATGCGCGGGCTTTTGGGGGTGAAGCCGAAATAGCCATTGAACGTATAGGCGGTACAGGCAATGGTGTTGCCTGCGCGGCAGGCCCGGCATGAACCACAGTGTCGGCCAGGGTTGACGTAAACCCGGTCACCGACCTTGAAGTCGTAGACCTGGGCGCCGACGGCTTCGACGACACCTGCGGGGTCCAGCCCGAAAATCGCCGGGAGCTTCGGCAGCGGGTTCTGCGGGAACCATTTGACCCAGTTGGTGAGGATGTTGTGCAGGTTCGGCACGATCCCGCAGGCCTTGACGTTAACCAATACTTCGGCCGGACGAATTGCGGGTACGGCCACTTGCTCGATGACCATGGGTTTACCGCCTTCATACAGACGTGCGGCGCGCATAGTTTTTGCTGTCATGATGTTCTCCAACACACATATTGTTTTTGTAGTGGTGCAAAGCTTCAAATCTTCGGCATTCAACGCAACCCGTCTTCGCCCTTCACGTCGGCGGCGGCCAGGCCACCGAGTCGTGCATGAATCCTCCCGCCGGTGGCCATGGCCAAACCAAAAGCGATCTCGCTACGACGAGGGCCATCCCATACGGTCATTTCCGCCACGCCGAAATGGCTACGAACATAGGCGGCCTGGACGTGTCCGAGCGGGATCATCACCCGGCAACCGGGGCCGCCGATGGTCTTTGCCGCCGGCACGATCGCCTTCGGATTGCCGAGCGCTTCGCGCATGGCCCAGCCCCCGGCTTCATGCCAGACCGCCCCATGTTCCAACTCGCCGTCTTCGCCGACGATGGCGCCCTTGCCATAAGCCTGTACATGTCCGGCGCCGCCCAGCGCGTGGATCAGTTGCTCGGACAGTTGCGCGCCCAGCCCCCTTAATTCCTGCATGAACGGCAGCAGATCCTCGACAAACCGACCTGCATAAGGGTTGGCGACCACGGCGGTGGCGACCGCTATCCTGAGGGGGACCGACGAGCGCGGCCCGCCTTCGTGGAATACCTCTTCGACGTCCAGCTTGATCTTGCGAACCATCACCAGCGACATACCGTTATCTCCAGAACCGAGAGCTTCATACAGCTCGTTATTTTTTTGTACCGGTCTTCCGCATTATGCATTTAATGATGTATGGTGCAAGGAATTAGTTTTTGTGCATAAAAAACAGGAGAACAAGATGAAGCTTATTTCGTACCGCAAAGAGGGAAAGGCGCATTACGGCGCCGTGTCCGGGGATGGGGTGGTCGAGCTGACCGGTCGATTTGCGCAAGCTGCGGATCTCGCTTCCTTCCTGGCCGAACCTGCCCTGTTGCAGGAGGCGCGCAAGATAGTAGAAGCCGCTCAACCCGATTACCCCTTTTCAAGCGTCCAGCTGGAAGCGGTCATACCCAATCCCGGCAAAGTGATTTGCGTGGGCATCAACTACGTAGCCCACGCAGAGGAGGCCGGCAGAAAGGTCGGGGAGTTCCCGGTGATTTTCCAGCGCTTCGCCGAAACGTTGCTGCCCCATGGCGAACCATTGGTACGGCCGCAGGTGTCAGAGCAGTTCGATTTCGAAGCCGAACTGGCGGTGGTGATCGGCAAGGGGGGCGCACATATCGATCCGGCCGACGCGATGAACCATGTCGCCGGGTACACCTGCTTCAACGACGCCAGCGTTCGCGACTGGCAATTCCATACGCACCAATACGGCATGGGCAAGACGTTCAGGAAAACCGGGGCGTTGGGCCCATGGCTCATTCCGGCCTCGGAAATTTCCGATTACCGTAAGCTGGTAGTCAGGGGAGTACTCAATGGCGAGCAGTTACAGGAGGGCAGTCTTTCAGAGTTGGCCTTCGACATTCCGCATCTGATTTCCTATGTGTCGAAAGCACTGTCATGGAACCCGGGCGACATCCTGGCAACCGGTACGCCGAGCGGGATCGGCTTCAAGCGCAATCCGCCGATCTTTCTCAAACCCGGTGACGTTTTCGAAGTGGTTATTACCGAGATCGGCACGCTATCGAACGGCGTTATCGACGAAGCCTAAGCGTCGTCCTCTGCACAATCATAAGAATCTGGAGGTTCCAAATGCCCGCTTTACCGACCATCAATTTCACCCATTCCGGCGTGTTTTGCGCAGACCTCGATCGTATGGTCGATTTCTACTGCCGCACCTTGGGTTTCATCGTCAGTGACAAAGGTGTCGCCTCAACGGGCCATCGGCTGTTTTTCATGACGCAGAATCCCGAGTTGCATCACCAGGTCGTGCTCTTCGATGGTAAACCCATCGACCTGCCCTTCAACCCGATCAATCAGTTGTCGTTTCTGCTCAATTCGCTGGATGACCTGAAAACCTATTACCAGTTCGCCAAAAAAAGCGGCATTGAAGGGATCGCACAAGTGGACCACGGCAATGCCTGGTCGATGTACTTCAAAGACCCTGAAGGCAACCCCATCGAAATGTATGTCGATGCACCGTTCTACACCGCACAACCCTGCAAGGAACCCCTTGATCTCGAACTGCCGAGCGAGGTCATCCTGGCCCAGACCGAAGCCATGTGTAAGCGCCGCCCGGGCTTTCAGACTCGGGAGCAATGGATGAATTCCATTCGGGCGAAGATCGAAGAGCAGCGGGTTCGAATCGGTTGACAATGTGCTGATCTGTGAAGGGTTGATGGGCGCGCGCAGGCCTGTTCATCAACCCTGCGCCGCACTGGATAAAACAAAAAGCGGAGTAGACGATGGACTACGATGTCATCATTGTTGGAATGGGTCCGGTGGGTGCCCTGTGCGCAAACCTGGCTGGCATGTGGGGCCTCAAGGCCCATGTCGTGGACAAGTCCGAAACGGTGTACACCAACCCCAGGGCCATGGGTTTTGATCATGAAGTGATGCGTGTCTTTGGCAACATTGGCCTGGCCGATAAGATTGCCGAACACGTCATGCCTTATCGTCCCTCGGAGTACCACACCACGGGTTCTCGGCTGATCAAGCGCATTGATGCCGCCAAGCCTCCTTTTGCGCTGGGCTGGGCACCCAATTATGTGTTCTCGCAACCCCCCGTCGAGCGTGCACTGCGCGGCAGGATTGCCGATTTGAAGTCCGTCACTGTGGAGCTCGGTTCAGAAGTTCTGTCGGTCGATTCCAAGAGCTCGCAAGCTGAGGTACGCATTCTGGCCAAGGACGGGACCGAGCGTACGGTCACGGCAGACTATGTGCTGGCCTGTGATGGCGGCACCAGCCCGATCCGCACCCGGCTAGGGTTAAAGATGGAGGATCTGGCTTTCGATGAGCCGTGGCTTGTGGTCGATGTGATCCTCAACGAAGGGGCGGGCGAGCATCTACCGAAGACTAACGTGCAGTTTTGTGAACTGGCCCGGCCTTGTACCTTTGTCGTCGGGCCAGGGCAGCATCGGCGCTGGGAATTCATGATCAATCCCGACGAACAGCCGACGGAAATTTCCCAGCCCGAAGCGATCAGGAAGCTCATCTCCCGCTGGTTGCCTGAAGGCGATTATCAGTTATGGCGAGCATCCGCTTATCGATTCCACGCCCTGATCCTGGAGCAGTGGCAGTGCGAACGGGTGTTCTTCCTTGGGGACGCGGCGCACATGACGCCACCGTTTCTCGCGCAGGGCATGTGCCAGGGGATTCGCGATGCACTGAACCTGGTCTGGAAACTCGCGCTGGTGAAAGGAGGGCTGGCAGCGCCGGCATTCCTGCACACCTACCAGGCCGAACGGGTTCCTCATGTCCGCCAAACTACTTTGGCGGCCAAAGAGTTCGGTGTGGTGATCTGCGAACGCGATAGCGAAAAAGCTGCGATCCGCGACACGCGGATGATCCAGCAAATGACCGAGAACCCCGCAGGTACGATCAGGCAATCGTTGATTCCAGGATTGACCCAGGGGTTTGTCTCCCAGGTCGCGCCTGCCGGTGAGTTGTTCCCGCAACCGATGGTCATGAACCATGCCGGCAAGAAGGCGCTACTGGATGAGTTCACCGGCCAGTCCTTCCGGGTGGTCATTGCTCCAGGGTTTGATGCCAGCGCGTTACTGAGGTGCCTGCACAGCAGTCAATCGCTTAAAGGCCTGCCCATCCATGTCGTGCGATTGGTCGGTCCTGAACAGTCAGGTCCACGCACCGCCGATGATTACCAGGAGGTCGACGGATTGCTGGCGCAATGGCTTGAGCGTCGAGGCTGTAATGTCGTCATCGTGCGGCCGGATCACTATGTGTATGGCGGGGCGGTCACCGTTGCCTGGGCGATGGAGCTGCTGGAAGCAATGGAGCTGGCGCTGTGGTGCAAGACGCCCGAACAGGCTGCCCGAAGCGAGGGTGGCACCAGCGACCCGATGATCAGGTTTGCGCAGGTACAGAGCCAGTAACAGACAAAAGTCCTTCGCCTTGCACTGTCCACGAAAGCAGTTGCAGGGTGAAGGACTTTTTTGCAATCGCGTTATTGAAGCGTGGCTTGTTGGCGCTCTATCGCTTCGATGGTTCGCTCCAGGGTGTCCTGGATGTGGTTGCGCAGCAGCGTCACCGCCTTGTCTGCATCGCGTGCAAGCGCCGCATCCATCAGGTCCTGATGCTCATTGCCCTTATGCCGTTGGCGGATTCGCTGTTTGGCAGAGAAGCGTCTGTAGCGCTCGGCCCGGTCGAAGAGCGAGTCAATCATCTTCAGCATCAATTGTGATGGGCAGGCCGCAAACAACGCGAAGTGGAAAGCCTTGTGCCGATTAGACCACTCATCGTCGAGTACGAGCACGCCAGTTCCCAGCTTTTTCTCAATCAGATTCAAGCGGTGAAACGCGCCGAGCACATCGGCCTCCCACGCGTCATCGCCGTATTCGATGGCATCGCCCAACGCCTCGCATTCCAGTAGACAGCGCATACGTGTGATGTCGCGAAAGTCCGTGGTGGAAATCGGAGCAACCCTGAACCCCTTGTTGTCGCTGGCTTCGACGACGCCGTCCTGCGTCAGTCGATTTAGCGCCTCACGGATAGGGGAACTGCTGAGCCCGTAGGTTTTGGATAGTTCGGCGACTTTGAGTTTTTCGCCGGGGGCCAGCTCGCAACAAACAATCGCCTTTTTCATCTTCGTCAATGCGACTTCGATCAGCGGACTGTTGGGGGAGGGGATCATGGTCGGTCATCCTGGAATTTGCACTAAACGGATTTTATGCGCAAAAAGTTGTTTGGTGCAAAGGATGAATGTCGCCTTGCGCACAAATTTTCTTGCGCCGCAAGGGAAAAGTTGAAGGGCAGACTTTTCCGGCGCTCTAGACCGGGCCTTTGCCTCCTAACGCCTTCTCTCCATCGATTTCAATGCTCGCGCCTTTGCGGCCTCCATGGACCGCCCGCCTGCCGCAATCATCCGAAATAGGTTCCCGAATCTGCTTGACATTGAATTTGTGCAGGATTACGTTTTGTGCACAAAGTCATTTTAAATGCAATAAAGCATATTTACGCATAAATGGTTTGGCTCTTGAAGCTGACCGGAACGCATAGGGAAGAAACCTCGCAACTCCCGTGGTATTCGCAGCCAAACGCTGCGAGTGGATGACCTTTTACAAAAACAAAAAAACAGGAACATCTTCATGAAAACAGCCAACCAGTGGCTCTGCCCATTGCCGGTTTCGAGCCTCGCCTGTGCAGTCGGCGCCACGGTACTACTGAGCCTTTCAACGCCATCGCAGGCCTTTCAGATCGACACGGGGAACCCCGATCTTTCGGCGACTTGGGACAACACCATCAAGTACAGCAACGCGTGGCGCGTGAACAAACTCGATCACAAAGTCGCGGTCGGCCCAGGAACAAACAACAGCAATCCCAACCTGGACGACGGTGATCGAAATTTTGACCGCGGGCTGATCTCCAATCGGCTGGATGTCTTGTCCGAATTCGACATCAAGTACAAGGACGTTGGTGCCCGTCTCAGCGCGGCCTCCTGGTACGACGATGTCTACAGCCACGATAACGACAACGACTCGCCCGGCACCGCCAACTCGTTGAGTGTCGAGTACGACGAGTTCACCAGCGACACCCGGCGCATCCACGAACAGCACACTGAAGTCCTCGATGCCTTTGTCTATGGCTCCCGGGAAATCGGCAGCACTTCGTTGTCTGGGCGGTTGGGGCAGTTCACCCAGATCTATGGTGAAAGCCTGTTCTACGGAGCCAATGGTATTGCCAATGCGCAGTCCACTGTCGACCTGGTGAAGCTTCAATCCGTACCCAGCTCGCAGTTCAAGGAAATCCTGATGCCCACCCAGCAGGTCTCCGGCAACTGGCAGCTCAACGATACGGTCAGCATCGGCGCCTACTACCAGTTCAAGTGGAACAAGACGCGACTTCCTGCGGCTGGCAGCTATTTCAGCGGTGCGGATTTTGTCGGCGAAGGCGGGGAGCGGGTGTTCTTCCCTACCGGCGAGCTGCGCCACGGCAAAGACATCGATGCCAAGGATTCAGGGCAGTTTGGTGCACAGCTGAAATTCGCTGTCGAGGACTGGGAGTTCGGCCTGTACGCCGCCAAGTATCACGAAAAGACCCCGGTGTTCTACTTCCGGCCCGCCGCGCTGGTCCCCGGTGCCGATGACACCTTCGTCAACGTGTATCCCGAGGACGTCAAGGTCTTCGGCGCGAGTTTCAGCACCCTGGTCGGCGAAGCCAACATTGCCGGTGAAACCTCGATTCGGGTTGATACGCCGTTGGCCGGCGTCGGCGGCACGATCATTACGGGCTTGGGTTCCGACAACGATTCAAACCCGGCCTATCCCATTGGCCGGTCGTGGCATGCCCAGGTGTCGATGGTCAATGTCTACGGCGGCTCGGCGCTGTGGGATGGTGCATCGTTGATCGGTGAGCTGGCGTTCAACCGGCGACTGAGCGTGACCAAAAATGCCGATCAGCTGGAGCCCAACAGCACGCGCGATGCCTTTGCCCTGCGCTTCACTTTCGAACCGCAATACTTCCAGGTCTTTCCTGGCATCGACATCCAGGCCCCGATCACCGTCGGCTACAACCCCTCCGGGCGCTCTTCGGTCACGCCCCAGGCGTTCGGCCCTGAACACGGTGGGGACCTGACCCTGGGCCTCAAGGCAGATTACAAGAAACAGTGGTACGCCTCGCTGACCTACACCAACTTTTTCGGTGAGACCGGACCGATCATCGACGCCTCCAATTCGTACACCTACCAGCAAAACATGAAGGACCGGGACTTCGTGGCGTTCTCGATCCAGCGAACTTTTTAAGCAAAGAACAGGCGGGCTCTGATAATGACAAAAATTAAACTGCTGTTGCTTTCCACCCTGTCGATCTCCCTGTGCGCCAACAGCGCATTTGCGGCGGTGAGTCCTGACGAGGCGGCGAAGCTCAAGACCAGCTTGACCCCCCTTGGGGCAGAAAAAGCCGGCAATGCCGATGGCTCGATTCCGGCCTGGACAGGCGGGCTGACCAAGGACGTGGCCGGGGCCAAATTCGGCGATGTGCCGGTCGATCCGTTCCCAGGTGAAAAAACGCTGTTGCAGATCACTGCGAAGAACGCGGCGCAGTACGCGGACAAGTTGAGTGAAGGGACCAAGGCCTTGCTGGCCAAATATCCCGAGACCTTCCACCTTGATGTGTACCCGACCCATCGAACCGCCGCGGCCCCCGACAGCGTTTATCAGAATACCTTCGCTAACGCGACTCGGTGCAAGACCACCAGTAACGGACTGTCGGTGGAGGGCTGTTATGGCGGCATTCCGTTCCCGATTCCGAAAACCGGGAATGAGGTCATCTGGAATTTCCTGCTGCGTGTCGAGGCCGAATCCATCCAGATGGGCTACACCAACATCATTGGCAATGCCGACGGCACTCGCACCTTGGCCAGCCGTGGCGTCGAGAACTGGCAATACCCGTACTACTTCAAAGACGGCGCAGTGGACAAATGGAACGGGCAGTATGCGCTGCTGCGTTTCCTGACCAACGAACCCCCGTTCAAGGCCGGCGAATCCCTGGTGACACACGACAGTATCAACGCCCAGGAACCTCGGGAAGCCTGGCAGTATCTGGTCGGCCAGCGTCGAGTGCGCCGCGCCCCGACCGTGGGTTATGACACCCCGGACTTCGTCGCGTCCGGTGCCAACTACTTCGATGAGGTGCATGGCTTCATCGGTCATCCGGATCGTTATGACTGGAAGCTGGTCGGCAAGAAAGAGATGTACATCCCGTACAACGACAACAAATTCAACGCCGAAAAACGCGAAGATGCCTTTGTCGCCAACCACATCAATCCGGACAAGGTGCGCTGGGAGTTGCATCGCGTCTGGGAGCTGGAGGCTACGGTCGCCCCGGGCAAACGCCATGCCGTGCCCAAGCGCAAATTCTTCATCGATGAAGACAGCTGGACGGTGTCGCTGGTCGACGGCTATGACGCCGAAGGCAAGCTGTGGCGCGTGTCCCAGGTGCTGCCATTCGTAGTGCCTTCCATTCCGGCGGTGGTGGTCAAGCCCGTGGTGATCTACAACCTGCAAGCCAAGACCTACAGCGTCGTTCAGGGTCTCAACGGCGAAACCTACAGCGTCATACCGCGCAAGCCCGAGAACTTCTTCACCGGTAACTCGGTAGCATCCGGATCGGTGCGCTGAGCCTCGCAACTACTTGTTCAACTTTGTGTTCAATGGACGCCGTGGCACTGACGCGGCGTTCATTGAACCGCATCATCGAGGCTCGAAAATGCGTATTCATACTCCCGGGTTTTTTCACCGGCATCTGTTCAAGGCGTTGACGCTGAGCGTGTCGATCGTGACGACGCTGGCTGGTCCGGCAATGGCGGCACCCAGCGACGGCTTGCCGCTGCAACCCTCGATCACCAGCGCCATGGCGGTGCAGTCCGTGATGCTGAGCGTTGCGCGGGCAGGGCAACGACTTGTCGCCGTGGGCGAAAGAGGCTTCATCATCGTCTCGGATGACAATGGCAGCACCTGGAGGCAAGTCAGTTCTCCGGTCAGCATGACCCTGGTCAAAGTACGTTTCATCGATGATCGCCAAGGCTGGGCGGTCGGCCATGCCGGTGTGATCCTGCACAGCCAGGATGGCGGGCTGAGCTGGAGCAAACAGCTGGATGGCGTGCAGGCGGCCGAGATCGAACTGCAGGAGGCCAGGCAGGCCCTGGAGAACCCTGGCGATGCGGAAAAAGCCCGCGAACGGCTTTCGCAAGCACAACAACTGGTGGACGATGGCCCCGACAAACCGTTGCTTGACCTGCTGTTTCTCGACGCCAGAAACGGGCTGGTGACAGGCGCTTACGGCCTGGCGTTTGCCACCCACGATGGCGGACTCAGCTGGCAATCGATCCGTTCCCGAATCGATAACCCCAACGGCTTGCACCTCTACAGCATCGAGCGGGCAGGACCGGACCTGTTCATCGCCGGCGAACAGGGCACGCTGCTGCGCTCCAGTGACGAGGGCCAGTCCTTCGAGTCGCTGGCGTCCCCTTATGAGGGCACGACCTTTGGACTGCAGGCGACCGGCAGCGGCTCGATAGTGGCGTTCGGTCTGCGCGGCAAGGCTTTCGAATCCAGGGATCGCGGCCAGACCTGGCAGCGCCTGGACACCTTGCAACCTATCACCCTGACCAGCGGCCTGCGGCTTGACGATGGCTCGGTACTGCTCACCGACGAATCAGGCCGAGTGCTGCGGTTCACCGACGGCGCCAGTACAGCGTCAGTGCTTCCTGTGCCGCAGCCCGGTTACTTCACCGGCATGGCGCAAGCCGCCAATGGCGACCTGATCATCAGCAGTGCACGGGGCATGTTGTCGTCCGCAGTTGCAGTGCAATCGTCGGAGCACGATCAATGAACAGTTTTACCCATACTGCCGAGCCTCACACCGTCCCTGATACCAGCACCTTCGACCCTGCTTCCGGCACGCTGGTTGAACGGCTGTTGTTCAATCACCGGCGCATCATTCTGGGCATTTGTGTCTTGCTCAGTTTGTTGCTCGGCTACCAGGCACTGGGTCTCAAGCTCAACGCCGCCTTCGAAAAGATGATCCCGACCGATCACCCGTATGTGCAGAACTACCTGCAGAATCGCGGCCAGCTGGGGGAGGGTGGCAATACCTTGCGGATTGCGATCGAGGTCAGACAGGGCAGCATCTTTGATGCTGCGTACCTGGAGACGGTCAAGAAAATCAACGACGAGGTTTTTTTGCTCCCCGGCGTCGACCGCTCATACATGAAGTCCCTGTGGACGCCGGCGACCCGCTGGATTGGCGTGACGGAAGAGGGCTTCGATGGCGGCCCGGTCGTCCCTGACAACTACGATGGCTCTGCCGGCAGCCTGGAACAGGTGCGACAGAACGTCGAACGCTCGGGCGAAATCGGCCGTCTGGTCGCCGCCAACTTCAAGTCCAGCATTGTCCTGTTGCCGCTTCAGGAAACGGCGTCCGATGAGGGGCAGCCGCTCGACTACAACGCACTTTCCAGCCAGCTCGAACAGATTCGAGCCAAGTACGAAACCGACAACATCAAGATCCACATCACCGGTTTCGCCAAGGTGGTGGGCGATCTGATCGATGGCATGCGGCAGATGCAGCTGTTCTTCGCCGCAACGCTGGTGATCTGCGGCATCGTGTTGTTCTGGTACACCCGCTGCATTCGCAGCACGCTGTTGGTGTTGCTGTGCTCGATCATCGCTGTAGTCTGGTTGTTGGGATTGCTGCCGACCCTGGGCTTTGATCTGGACCCGTACTCGATCCTGGTGCCGTTCCTGGTGTTTGCCATCGGCCTGAGCCATGGCGCGCAAAAAATGAACGGCATCATGCAGGACATCGGACGCGGTGCCGACAAGTTGGTGGCGGCGCGCTTCACCTTTCGCCGGCTGTTCCTGACCGGGTTGATGGCGCTGGTGGCCGACGCCGTAGGTTTCGCGGTGCTGATGATCATCAGGATTCCGGTGATCCAGGACCTGGCCGTCGCCGCGACACTGGGCGTGTTGACCCTGATTTTCACTAACCTGATTCTGTTGCCCATCCTGTTGTCGTATACCGGCGTCAGCAAAGCGGCGGCGTTGCGTGAAGCGGCCAACGACAAGTTCTCGCAGCTGGACGCGCAACATGCCCGACACCCGTTCTGGGCGTTTCTAGATCGATTCACCGAACGCAAATGGGCCAGCGGTGCAATCATCATCGCAGTGATTCTGGGGGTAGCCGGTTTCGCCGTCAGCCTGCACGTGAAGATCGGTGACCTGAATCCCGGGGCACCGGAGCTGCGAGCGGAGTCGCGCTACAACAGCGACAACCGCTTCATGGTCAGCAACTTTTCCGCCAGTAGCGACAAGTACGTGGTGATGGTGAAAACCCCGCAGTACTTCTGTGCCAATTACCAGACCCTGGTGGCGGTCGATGCGCTGGAGGCTCAGCTTCAACAACTGCCCGGGGTGGTGTCCACAACCTCATTGGCGGCACTGAGCAAGCAGGCTGCCGCGGGCATGAATGAAGGCAGCATGACGTGGTACGAGATACCCAGGAACCAAGGGTTGTTGAATGCGATCATCACCCGCGCCCCGCGCGAGCTGTTCAACCAGAACTGCGATTTGCTGACAGTGTATGTCTACCTCAAGGACCATAAGGCGGACACCCTCACCAGCGTGGTGCAGACTGTCGAGCGATTCGCGGCGACCCACAATACCGATCAAATCCAGTTCCTAAACGCGGCAGGCAATGCCGGGATCGAGGCGGCCACCAACATCGTCGTGAAACGGTCGAACGTGCAGATGCTGTTCATGGTGTACGCCGCCGTTATCGCCCTGTGTTTCATTACCTTCAGGTCCTGGCGCGCAGTGGTGTGTACAGTGCTGCCGCTGATGCTGACCTCGATTTTGTGCGAGGCCTTGATGGTGGGGCTGAACATCGGGGTCAAGGTGGCGACACTGCCGGTGATCGCGTTGGGGGTGGGCATCGGTGTGGATTACGCGCTGTACATTCTCAGCGTCACGCTCGCCAACCTGCGCAATGGCTCAAGTCTGTCCGATGCTTACTACCTGTCCCTGCTTTCCACGGGGAAGGTGGTGGTGATGACGGGGATCACGCTGGGGATTGCGGTTCTGACCTGGGTGCTGTCTCCGATCAAGTTTCAGGCAGACATGGGTATCCTGCTTGGGTTCATGTTCATCTGGAACATGGCAGGTGCCTTGATATTGGTTCCAGCGCTCGGACACTTCCTGCTCAAGCCGCAGTTGCAGCGTGCTCTCAGCAAGGGGGGCGAAGCCTGAATCGCCGCCTGTTTGCATGTACGTTGAAGCATTCATGAACGGCCAATTGCGATTGTTCTCGACAGGCAGCAATTGGCCCAGAGTGTGTAAAAATGTTGGCGCCGATGCCGAATTGCCCCAAGTGGCGACGCAAGAATGACCCATTTTCACATCCGCACAAATCCAGCACAGGTATTGGTTCGCGAGGAATCAGACTGGGTCAGTGACATCTCGGTAACTGGGTCAATCTTCACTGACATGATCATGTCTCCAAGGCGTGATCCAAGGGCTAAAAGTGGATTTCAGCGGTCTTGAGGCCCAGGTCTCGAAGCTCGGCGATCAAGTCATCCAGATGCCCAAAAGACTCGACCTCCTCGTTGTCATCAACCAAGAAATAACTCCTGCCAGCGTCCTTCTTGAAGAACACTATCCACTCCTTGGGGTTGGTCGGGTTTGCGATCACATGGGTGTCGAAGGTCACGCCTTCGGCATGTTTGGTTTGCACAGTTTTACGATTCATGTCTGTCACCACGCTACGCGCGCTCTCAAAATTCTCTATTTGCAGTGTATGCCCGCCCAGCTCCATCTGAGCTCTCACTATAAACATCTCCAGCCGCTCGAGGCAGTGGATCTAGGGCATTTCAATTATCACTGTATGTTAATATTATGCACATGCATCCACTGAGGGGCTAGCCATGATTGCGATAGGTGAGGCATGGAAGGCAGGGTTGTTGGGGCGAGGACACTGGCTTCGCAATATGGTGTCTGGCGTGATCGTCGGGGTCGTGGCGCTCCCTCTGGCAATGGCGTTTGCCATTGCATCTGGCGTCAAACCTGAGCAAGGCATTTACACCGCAATCATCGGTGGTTTGCTGGTTTCACTCTTTGGGGGAAGCCGCTTGCAGATTGCCGGGCCGACAGGTGCGTTCATCGTGATTCTGGCGGGGGTCACGGCCAAGCATGGCGTTGACGGTCTGCAAATCGCCACGATGATGGCGGGGGCCATCTTGTTATTGCTGGGGATGGCACGGCTCGGTGCGATCATCAAGTTTATCCCCGACCCGGTGATTGTCGGATTCACCGCGGGCATCGGTGTGATCATCTGGGTCGGGCAGTGGAAAGACTTTTTCGGTTTGCCGACGATCAGTGGAGAGCATTTCCATGAAAAGCTCTGGCATCTGCTACAGGCCCTGCCGGATCTTCACATGGCCACCACCCTGCTAGCGGTACTTAGCCTTTTCCTGGTCATCACCGCGTCCAGAGTTCCCGGTCTCAAACGGGTGCCTGGCCCGCTAGTCGCAATGGCGGTCGCTACAGCAATACAGTCAACCTTTCATTTCGAGGGGGTAGCCACGATTGGCAGTGCATTCGGTGGTATACCTCAAGGCTTGCCAGCGTTGAGCCTGCCTGAAATTACGCCGTCCCGCATTATCGATTTGATTGGTCCGGCGTTCACTATCGCCATGCTTGGAGCAATCGAATCGCTGCTGTCGGCGATGGTGGCCGATGGCATGGCGGGCACCAAGCACGATTCCAATCAGGAGCTGATCGGTCAGGGGGTCGCCAACCTGGTCACACCATTGTTTGGCGGCTTTGCAGCTACCGGGGCCATTGCCCGTACTGCAACCAATATCCGTAACGGCGGTACGAGCCCGCTGGCTGGCATTACGCATGCGGTCACCTTGGTGCTTATTGTTCTGTTCCTGGCACCTCTAGCCTCAAACATCCCACTTTGCGCCCTGGCTGCCATTCTTTTCGTGGTCGCATACAACATGAGCGAGTTGAAGCACTTCAAACGCATGGTCCAACGAGCCCCACGCGCAGACGTATCCATCCTGCTCATCACTTTCAGCCTCACTGTGTTCAGTGACTTGGTGATCGCCGTGAATATCGGCGTCATTCTTGCGATGCTGCACTTCTTGCGTCGCATGGCCTCATCGGTGGAAGTGCAACAGGTCGTGGAGCACGAGCTTGAAGAAGAGCTGATGACCAATGGCCATACTCGCCTACCGCCAGGGCTTTTGATTTATACGATTGAAGGGCCATTGTTTTTTGCTGCGGCCGAGACCTTCGAGCGTGTGATAGCACAGACCCACACTGACCCAAACCTGCTGATTATCCGTCTGAAGCGCGTACCGTTTATGGATATCACGGGCTTGCAAGTGTTGGAGGAGGTTATTCAGCAGCTGCACAAGCGGCATATCGTGGTGAAGCTCTGCGAAGCGAACACGAAAGTGCTCAACAAGCTCGATAGGGTGGGTATCCTGCAAGAAATTGGTCCGGAGCATTACCACGCCGACTTCAACACTGCGTTGGCTAAAGCTGTCAGTCACGTAGAGGGTACGTCGACCCTCTAGAGACTACTGCCCCTCTTAGTTATGACTTGGTGCTGGTGGCATGCTTGCTGTTGGTCGAATAGCTGGCGCCGTGAGTGTCCAGGTAGTCACGAATCAGTTGGCGGACCACCTGCGAAGGCGTCAGGTCTTGTGCTGCACAGAGTTCCTCGAAAGCTTTTTTCTTGACGGGATCAATGAGCACAGTGAGGCGCGCAGTCTTGCTTTCCATGGGGTATTCAATCGCTCAAGTCGCTGGATGTTAATCAAATTGTAATTGCCTTGTCCGGTGCTGTCACTGTTGCGGCGGTGGGTTGTTCGGTACCTCGACTTAACACACTAGAAAGCAATTGGCGCCTACAGTGGATGAGGAAGCGGATCTGCGTTGACTCAAGATGGATAACTCCCGTCCGCGAGCAAGAGAGCGGATTTATTCCAAAGCTGGCCGGCTGCCTGCTACGGGTTGACTGTGATCAGTTACGAGCGACCGGATATGGCCGTTTTTTGCCTGTCGCGAAGGACTGCAATCGACCGATTCTGTTGAAAAAGTAGCTCCCCTGTCTGGCCAGCGGCAAAATCCGCGCATCGGACAGCAGGGAAGCCCAGCCTGATGGGACAGTTATCGAGTGGGCAGGAACGGCTGTTTTACTCGTTCAACCTTGAAGACCACATCCCCGCAACTCACCTTCTGCGTAGCATTGAACGGTGTCTCGATCTGAGCGACTTGCGCCATTACCTCGCCGATTTTTACAGCCCGATTGGGCGTCCGTCGATCGATCCCGAACTGATGATCCGCATGCTGATCGTGGGTTATTGCTACGGTATTCGCTCAGAGCGGCGGCTGTGCGAAGAAGCCCATTTGAAACTGGCGTATCGCTGGTTCTGCCGGTTGAGCCTTGAAGATGAAGTCCCCAATCACTCGACCTTTTCCAAAAATCGACACGGCCGTTTTCGGGACAGCGATCTGTTTTGCTGGCACTCCACGCGCGCATTGGGCTGCCCTTGCGATGCTAATAAGTAAGATTGAGGAAAGGATTGTCAGTAGGGACAGGGCTCAGAAGAGTTTCAGCATTTTGCAACATGTAGCCATTGAGGGAAGCCCTCCGGCGGGGACCCTGCACTGTGCAAGTCCATATGTTCTGCCCGTTTGGTCGTTTGTGATGTACGCCTAAGTGCTCAAAGTGACGTTGGGTGCGCCGCCAAGCATCGGTCTTGTCGTCCCCTGCAGATAGCTCAGGGTGCTCCGAAACGTAGAGCTGGAAGATGCCGGGTGTGACCAGGTAGAACGTGCCGTCGACTGTGTGAATCTTTGCCTTACAGTCGTTGACGAGCAGGCGATGGCTTTGGATCCCCTCGCTTAGCCAGTCGACAAAGGCCAGCCCTGGTGCCTCGCGGGGTGAAGCAGTTGAGGATTTCAGTCCTTGAGCGCTCGATTCATCCTCGTGCTCAACCGTCTCTTGCAACATATCCATCAAGTCATCGAGATAGTCGAAGTCATGGTTCGGAGGTAAGGGCTCTGGCGTTTCCTTGGCCGAAGTTGCTTGTGGCCGATCCAAGGCCGACTCGATAGCTTCACCGCTCGGCACGGTATTGTCAGCAACGAGCTCAACTGTCCCTTCAAAGCATCGGGGCCGGCTTTCATCGGCCCAGATCAGGCTCGGTTGGAGACGCAACAATGTGAAGCGATGCTGCCATCCTTGATCTGACACGGTGGCGCTCCATACCGCTTTGCCTTCTGGCGTGGTGTCTACCAACCCGTGCGATTGCAGTTCATCGAACATGGCAATATTGGAGGAGGGGATGCCATTTACTGCCTGGGCCAGGAGGTACGCGCGAAGTTTGTCGGTTGCGGTCTTGCTGACTAGCCACAGATGATTTTCGGTGAGCCAGCCAGCAGCCCCGGGCTGGTTGAGTTTGAACCCGTTCTTCACAAGATGGCGTAAGCCGGTCAGCAGGTGATACTGGAGCGAACGAGTGGGCGCCTGTAGTGCCTTGGTGGGATTGGCTCCGATGTTCTGCGCGGTAGATACCCGGTCAGCTTGCAGCACCAGCTCCCCCAGCGTCGCGGCGTATTCATAGTGGTTGGCCAGCAACGACAGCAGGTTGCCCCATAGAGTTGGGTAACCGCTGAGCCAGTCGAGCAGGCGCGGCGTCAGTATTTGGGTGTAGAGCAGCCCAGCAGCCGCAGCATGTAGCTGGTAGTCGCGCCCTGTCACGTAGCGGAAGCGGTAGGGCTTGTTCAGGGGGCCGTGCCACGGATGCCAGAGGTCACCATCTTGGTACTCCACCTGCAGGTCGACGGCAATCTTGCCGATGTCATGGAGCAGGGCGCCATAGGCGATGGCGGCGCTCCAGGCGTCGGTCTGCGCGGCCTGGTCTTCGGGCGCGGCGCCGCTGGGTAGCAGGTACGACTGGCGCAGTTTCAGGCTGCAGGCCATCAGCTCCAAACCGTGGTCCAGCATGCCTCCCGGATAGGCATGATGATGGCTTTCGCTGGCAGGTAGTTGCTGTACATACTTGGCGTAGCGGTGGATTGGATCGAGATAGAGCTGATCGAACTGAGGTTGGGAAAGGGCGGTGTATTGCCAGATGCGCTCGAGCAGCCGCTTCCGGTGATCGGCGGCAAGGAGCGATTCTGATGACTCAGGCAAGAAGTAACCTTCGGCGACAAGTGCTGGCGCGGGGCTGGCGGCGTTGCCTTTTTTATGTTTGAGCCACCAGCGCATCATCGCAATACCTGCTTTGTATCTGGGAGGTCCTTTTGCCTTTTCGGATAAGCCTCTTACCCTTGCAATCCCTTCCATTGGCGCCGTTATCCTTTACTGCCTTTGTCCTTTTCGCGAACGCGAAAATCCGAAGGCGGGAGCGTCGAGTTAGTCGGTCGATCGGGATAGCCGGTCCCTTTTACAGGGGTTAGACTGGCCGGCATCATTTTTCGGAGCAGGGGCGCTGATGACGCTTACCGATGCAGTGTTGATCGTGCTGCTGGTCGACCGGATTCATGGAACTGAAGTTGCCATTCGCTCAGCCGCGAAGCGCTGCGCGAAAAAGCTGCCACGTGGTCAGCGCGATATCTTGTTCAAAATTGGGAATAGCCCTGCACCTCGGCAACTTGTAGGCCACCTGTGCCAATACTTGGCAGAGTGAAAAGTCAGGCAGATCTGTTAAAGCTGGACACCAGACGAGCCGCAGTGAGGATCAAAACCTCGGCTAAACTGCGGGTCTCAGATACTATTCCCACACTTGTCTCATACTAGGAAGAGCCCATGTCTAAGCTTGCCGAATTCAAAGCGCTGGAAGCGCAGCTGGCCGCGCAACTTCAATAGCTGGATGCGATGAAAAACGATTCCGGGCTGAAGCAGGAAATCGAGTTTGAACAAAAGCTCAAGGCCTTGCTGGAAGAGTACGGCATGAACCTGCGGCAGGTGATCACCATTCTTGATCCGTCCAAAGGGGTGAGCGTAAGTACCGCCGGCGCCTCCACCAGCGTCCAGCGCAAGCCTCGTGAGATCAAGCGCTACAAAAACCCGCACAGCGGTGAGGTCGTGGAAACCAAGGGCGGCAACCACAAAGTCCTCAAGCAGTGGAAGCAGGAGCACGGCTCCGACACCGTCGAGAGCTGGTTGCAGTAATCAGTCGTCCAGTTGTAGCGGCGGATGACCGGCGTTGCAGGCAAAACAAAGGCCCCAGATGGGGCCTTTTTGATGCTTGAGTGAAGTCACGCCGTTAACCGTTCAGTCGTTTCAGTGGCCTGATCGGACTGCAGCGCCAGTAGGTACTCGGAGGCTTCACGTGCCTGGCCGCTGGCGCGGAAGATCGCACGCTTATCCTCCTTGAGTATCTTCAGCCAGGACGCCAGGTATTCCTCGTGACGTAATTCACCCTGGGTACCGGTCAGCGCACAGAGAAACGCTGCGCCCATTTCCGCTACCAGTTCCTCGAAGGCGTACGCCGCGGAACCAAACGCGTGCCCGCCAGTGATCCCGTCGCGGTTGAGGCGCGAGTGGTGACCCGACCAGTGCGTCAGCTCATGAAGGGCCGTTGCGTAGTAGCTGCCGACGTCCTCGAACTGTGCCTTGGTAGGCAGTTGGATGAGATCCTGCACCGGCTGATAGAACGCGCGATCGCCGTAGCGATGCTCAATCCGCGCCCCACTGGCGACCAGTAGTTGCTCGGCAGGGGCATGATCGACGAAGGCGGACGGGGTGTCATGCTCATCGGGTTTGTGCTCTTCATCAGGCAAGCCTTCAGTCTGCTCGATGTTGAACAGGCAATGCGTCCTCAACAGCGCGAACTGCATCATCTTGATGTTGCCCTGTTCATCACGAACGACCTGACCGTCCTCGTCGTGCGCCTCCTTGCTCATTGGTTTGTACAGCACCGCGAGGGTTGATTGCTCACCCTTGCGAATATGGCCACCGGCTTTGCGCGCCTGGTTGAACGTGAGCCAGCGATCCTCGCGGAAACCACGCAGGCGCGCCTCGGCCCACAGCAGCGGAATGTTGATGCCGGCGTAGGGCCGCCGGGTGATGGCGTTGATCGGGAAAGGGCCGTTAGCACTCGAGCCTGTGGTTGTCCAGGGTTTGATCCAGGGGATAACCCCTTGACTCAGGGCGCTGACGATCTTGTTGGTGACGTCCAGGTAGATATCGGACATGGCGTTCTCCGGTTGTGAAGGGGGAACGCTGCCCGGCCGGGAAGGGTTCCCGGTGGGGTAGAGGAGGCAGGGGATGTGCTGACGATGTCAGATGGCCGCGATGTCTACAGCGATCTCACTTGGCAGCCGGATGAGCAGAAAAGCTGGTCCACTGCGCGGTGTGATGTGATCCAGCTGTAACAGCGTTGAGTGTTCGACTGCTGATGAGTCGTCGCGTTGTGGGGGATCGAACTGCAGCTCGATTGGACACTGCAAGGTGCGAGGCGCTGAAGTCAGGGCGCTGTTCAGTAGGGCTGCCAAACGCTGGGCTGACTGTCCAACGGGGTCGTTGCCTGTGGCAGGGTTAATGACATGTCGCCATACGCCTGGGCTCAGCACCACGGCGGGAGAGAAGAGCTTCTTCCTGGACATTAAAACCTCCGGGTAGCTGATCCCGCGATACCTCAGTTGAGGATCTTCCGCGGGCTTGTCACTCAGTGAGACATGGAGTGTCTGTGTATTAAAACCCGCTCGGACGTGGGGTCAATCTCCAGTCCAGACACCAGGAAAGCGCGGCATTCCAGGGCGTTCCAAGGAAGACTATTTGGCTCAAGTTCCAGATCAACGGCGCACTCCAACCGGGTATGAATTGATACGAGAGGCGCTCCAAAGAGGCCCGGCTACGGAGCCACTCTGGAAACGCTGAACTCGCATTTGCGTTCAAGATTTTCCCGTCGGGTCAACCTCGGCGGCTAGGTACAGGTGCGTGGAGGTTGCCTCCACCACCAGCGACCCAGCTGTCCCGCGAAGACTTGCCAGGACCGGATCGTCGATGTCGAAGTACTCGGCAAAATCATCGCCACCCAATTCATCTCGTGCGCGATTCCACCAGGAATCGAAATCGTCGACGTCAGGGTTGCAGCCGGTGGCGTAGGACACGTTTTTACGGCCACCTCCATCCGGTTTGTTCTCGCCGAACTCGGACATGAGGTAGACACCGTGGTCCTTGACCAAGAGCACACGGCAACCTTTGATACCGGCCTCGACCAACACGGCGTGGAGTTCAGAACCTGTGAAGCGCAGCATGATGAGATCCTCCAGATAGTGCGGAGGAATGCCACCCGTGCGGGGGAATTTCCCAGCACTGGAATGGATTGAGAAGGGTTGTATCGAAGACGCAGGCTTTGGGAGTCTGAGGGATTAGAAAGCGTTCATCACCGTGGGAACGGTGACCATGCGAGCTGCCGAACGCGAATCGCATTTGGGGATAACCATCACGAGCGTGACGTAGCCTCGAAGGTTATGGCTACCTGGGGTGCTGGAAAACCAGCGATTGCCCAGTTGGTGTATCAAGCGGATCGGCATAACGTCAACGACGTTTTTCGTTTGAATGGGCAGCTCAGATCCATACAGCTCCACTCGCCATTATCAGCGCAGCCCAGGTGATCAACGGTCATGGAAATCAACGGGACAGGAGTAAGCTAAGGCTTGGATCCAAACTCTCGGTGGATCCTTGGCCGCGAGTGCAGAGAAGAAAAGGGAGGCATTAAATGACTGTTCCAGCGTCTTCTACTCCGAGCCGTACCCCTGTCGGCAAGTATTTAGTCCGTGCCGCTGTGCGTTTGGGTCGGTTGGTCCGCTCACTCGAAACGACAGTTTTGCAGTCCAGCATGTTGGCTTCCGTGCCGCTCAAGTTTCGCCACATCGGCGTGCATATTTTTAAGTTGATATTCGTTTTTGCGGTTGCATCAGTCGCGCTTACCTTGGCGATCGGGATGGTTGCTCTGTGGACCATTGCGGCAATGTCCATAACTGCATCTGAAGATGAGGAGCCTGGTGTGCATGAGGTGAGCCACCCTCAACATCAACACAAATATCCAGAGCTGTATGACGAACACGGGTCGCTCAGATAACGTCCTATTTTAGTTTCTGGACACCAGCCATGAGCTGTGAAGAACCCCTTCCTGCTTGTGTCTGAGCAGCCTCTGTTCCTCTAGTAAGAAGCGTTTGGATACCGCTCCCCACGTTATATCCCGCCCAACTCATCGCGCCGATAAAAATCATTGGTAGCACTACAAACATTGCACCCATCACGTACTCGATGACCTGCGAGGTTACCGTCCCGTCCATGAACCCTGCCGTCGGCAACGACAAGAGCGTCTGGTCCGTGGCAGACACCTGGTTGTACAGCGTCTCCAGCATGCTTGAGTCGATCCAGCGTGCGAGCTCCCACCAGAACGTAAGCATGTGCAGGGTGAACAGCGCGAACGTCACCGTCATCAGCGCCTTGAGCTGATAGGTGCTGATTAGCAGCACCAGTGGCAGGCTGATGATCGTGCCCATGATCAGAAAGGCCTGGATCATCGGTAGTGCGGCGCGCAACGCATTCATCGCCGGGAAATTGCTGAACGAGCCCAGGGCCAGCCCGGTGTTCGTGGCCAGGTTGTTGAGTCCTTGCGTCAATGAGCCGCCACGGGCGCTGCTGCCGTAATCCTGGAACACCTGTCCCGGCGCCATGTTCAACGATTGCTGCCGCGGGCTCACCAATTCGCGAAGGGTGGCGTCTTCGATCTCGGTGCTCGTACGTCCCGTCAGCCAGCCTCGCAGACTCGACATCAGCGATGGATCGACCTCGGCCACCAAGCGATCACGCAACCCGATCGTGCCATCGCTCCACCACTGCTTGCAGGTGGGGTAACCGCCGCCGTTGTCGAGTTGGGGCAGGGAGGTATCCCGGGTATCGTCGTACGGCCAATCGACCCTGGGCGTTCGCGAGCGATCGGTATCGTAGTAGCCCGGTGTATCGAGCAGGTAGGTCGAGCCAATCCAGGACGCATCGTAGCTCTGCGACTCGTCCAGTTCAGGGCGATTGCTGAACAACCGCGAGCGTGAGTAGCCGTAACATTCCCGGGTGAAGTCGGCGACCTCCTGCAGCAGCACCTGGTCGTTGATACGCGAGCTGTCGATCTCCATGCGCATCGCACGGATGTCGGGCGCACACGGAATCGATGCGGTGGCGGCGGCGGTGATGCCCTTGCTCATGGCATGCACGAGGAACCACCACACCGGCACGTTCGCTGATTTCTCGCCAATGGTGTTGAAGGTCGTGCCCCAGGCCGTGTCAGCGGGCCCGGCCATGGAAACCCCGCAGCGTCGGCTCGACGTATCGTCGAAGGTCACGGAGGAAAGGTTCAGCGGAAAGAACGGCATGCAGCCGAACAGGATGACCACGTAACTCATCCATAGCCGATTCTCGACGCGAGGGATCGACAGTAGACCTTTGTTGCCCTCGTCAGCTCCCTGTTGGCGAGCGGACAGCCATTCCTGCAGGATGATCGCACCAAAGGGCGCGGCGAACAGCCCGGTGTCCGCCAGTGTATTCCAGATGCCGTTGTTGATGATCCATGCCAGCAGCGACAGATAGTACTCGAGGTAGCTGTTAGTGCTCATGCTCATGATTGCACCTCACACACGAGACAGTTCGACCAGAATGATCGAGCCGAGGCCGATCAATCCCAGGCGTTTGAGTCGTTGCTGGTCAACAGGTGCCGGTCGCAAGCGCAACGTCGCAGTCCAGACTGCAAGGATCAGGGCATACAGCAGGGCGCGCCAGCAAGCGAGGTAGGGCGTAGTGGGGCGCGCCTGCCCGAACCCATCAATCTGGGCACCTGTCAGCTGCAGCGCCATCCAGGCAAAGAGGAGCATCAAGGTCGTTACACTGATGATTAGCAGCACATGGGTGAGCGTCGACTTCAACGAAAACAGGGTCATGGTGTGCTCCTCCCCTGGTCGGCGCGGTGCAGTCGGTCCGGCTCCGGATCACGCTGATCGATGCTGCGGGAGGCGTCGGCGCCGCCAGCATGGCGATCGAGGATCAGGCTGGCCGTGTTGGTGGCCAGCGACTGACGCACCTGCAGCTCTGTTTGCAGCAGGCGTATCTCGCGCTCCAGTGTTTCGACGTTGCCGTTGAGGGCATGGGTAGCGGGCTGCGCAGACGCGACATTAGGTTCATGACTGCCGGCCAGGAGTGTGCGCTGGAGCAGCATCGCTTTGTAGATCACGCTCGACAGGGCGGTCTCGCTGGCCAGGCGCCGCGCCAGCAGGTTCTGGTCGGGATCGTCGCGCAGGCCTTCGATGACTCCGCGGGAGACCTGCAGCAAGGGACTGGAGACTTTGTCGAGATTCTCCGGCGTCGGTTGCTCGGCGCCCAACAACATTTGTTGCAGGCCCTCCAGATGTTCTGTGTAGGTTTCCTGGATCAGCGGCGATAGGCCTGTCCCGGCGGTAACGCGTAGCGTCTCGCAGTCGTCGCAGGTCGCCACCTCGGTTTCACCAAGCACTCGGGTGCCCCATTCGGAGGCCTCCTCGGGGCTCGCCCAGGCCTGGCAAATGGCACCTTTCTGGCAACCGGTGCCGATGGCCGACGTGTCCTCGACGGTTCGGTTGTGCAGCAGGTTGTAACCTGCCTTGACGACGTCCGAGGTCACCCGGATGGGTTGCTGACCGTTACCACCGGCTTTCTGCCCACCGACCCAGCTGACGCCGTTGTTGCCGTTGTTCGATTCGGTGTCCTTCACCGCCATCACAGCATCACCGTCGGACTGCTCGAGGTTTTTCTGCATTTCCTGGTTCTGCGCCAGTGCGCCCCAACCGGCCTGGTCCACCTTGTCGGCCATTTTGGCCGCCATCGCCTGGCAGGTGAGCTTTGAGCGGTCAAAGTCGATGCGCCCCTGCAGTACGCCGTTGCTCAGCAGCTCATACAGACCGGGATTGGCGCGCTGAATGATCATCGCCGGCAGAGACATCACGGCCTGTGTGGCATTCTCGATCACATTGCCCATGATCTGCTGGAAGCCTTGGGTGGCGCCATTGAGCTGATTCTGCAGGGTGTTGGAGAGGTTCATGTTTCCGCACATCATGTTCGCGCGCCAGGACATGCCCACGCCAAAGCCATTGGGGCGGTAGAGCGAGGAGGGGGACCCCGTCGCCGATCCGCCGCCAATGGTGTACATCACGCGGTCATCCAGGACCTGGGCCTGGTCACCAAGGTGGTAGCCGTTTTCTGCGGCATGGCCGACGGCACTTACGAGGGCGCACAGCAACCCGAGCGAGAGGGTATTCATCATTGGCCTCCATCAAAGTCGATGCTGAACAGGAAGGTCTGACCCTTCCGCTGGCAGCAGCGGTAAGGGCGCCAAAGCGACCAGGCATAGGCGCCGTCGGCGCTCTGGATCGTCGGGCTGGGGAAGATGGCGCAGGTGGTCTGGATCACTGGGGCGAGCAATTGCCAGCGGTGGTTGTTGGTGTTGTTCTCCATCACCGGCTGCGGCGGCCAATAGCCGGGAGATGGCATCGGCTGCAGCGGCAGGTAGACATGCGGCTGGCCGACGCGGGTGATGAAGTCGCTGGCACGCTGGGCCATGACGGCGGATGCTTTAAAGTCGTCAGGCTGCACCAGAAATCCGTGCCGCGGATAGACACTGCCCCACATGTTCCCAAGTGCCTGGCTGCCAATCTCGCGCATGCCCGGAATGAGCGCTTGTGGGTAGATGGATTCGGGAACGGCCTGACGCCAGGCCAGCGGGTCAAGCGTGCTGAGGTAGTATGGCGCAAGGGGCGTCGCCCCACTGGGGCACGCATAGCCGAAGCCATGCGCAAGGGCTGTCAACGCCGAACCGCCGGGATGCCCGATGCCGTCGACATTCTTGAACCGGGGCAGATTATCGCGCTGCTTCGAAGGCGTGATCAGGTTGCCTCCCCCTTGTGACGCCGGTGTGGGCATCGACAGTGCGGACACCTCGCCCCAGGGATTGCCGCCGGTGTCGGAATAGCTCGATACCACCAACTCGGGAATAAAGTGGCGGACCTTGGGCGAGGTCTTCACCGTGCAACCAAACGGTGTACAGAGCAGCCAGAAGCAGATTCCGACGATCCGGTACTCCAGGCACTGCAGCGAAGTGACGGAGGCGGTGATCGCGGGGGTAGTCAGTGCCACGCACTGCTCGGCCGCGACGAGCAGTACAGCCGCGGTGAAGGCTCGGCCACGGCCAATCTTCCTGGACTTTGGCGATCTGCATCGGGTGGTGGCGGTCACGATCATGGGCAGCGCTCGACATGTGGCAGCGGTGTGCATCCGTGCGCCAAGCTTCAGCATCCGGGATCCGACCGAATAGGACGGCGGACAAACCGAGGCCGGAGTGATCGGTTTCTTCAGTCGCCGGGTCGGGGGCCGCGAATTGTGCAAAATCACCGAAGGAGTGCAACTGTACTCATGCCGACTTTTTGTTGATTGAAAGGCGTTTGAAAGTCGCCGGCGCTCGGCTGTTCACGACATGCCGCGCAACCGATCGATCTCCGCCGCGACCTGGAGGGCAGCGTCCAGCTCGGACTGTTGGTGCTGTTCCATCAGTCGCCAGCGCTGGGCCTTTTCCTCCGGCTCGGTCATGGCCAGGGCGAGGTACAGGCTCGGCGGCACCGCGCGAAACAACGTCTCCAGGTTCTTCGACAGGACCACGCCCTCGGTGTATTTGCCCGAGGCCTTGCTTGCGGAAAGCAGCAGGGCCTTCTGAGCGGGTGTGAGCTTTTTGAAGCGGGCGATCTCTTCGATTTCTGCCGGCGGCATGTTCAGGCAGATCCACCACTCGATCATGTTGAGCATGGTTCGCGCTGCATCGGGGAAGTCGGCCAGGTTCTGCGTCGCCATCCAGAACCACGCGCCGAGCTTGCGCCACATCTTGGTGCCCTTGACCACAAAGGGTGCCAGTAGCGGGTTCTTGGTGATGATGTGGCCTTCGTCGGTGACCATGATGATCGGACGACCCAGGTACTGGTCGCGTTCGGCGAGGTTGTTCACCGTGTTCATCAGGCTGATGTAGCTGATCGACATCTGCGCCTCGTAGCTCTCACGGGCATAGGTGGCGAGGTCGACGATCGTCACATCGCTTTCTGGCCAGGGCGTGCCTGGCCGGTCGAAGAGAGCGCCCTCGAAACCCTGACAGAACAGGTCGATGGACTCGGCCATTTCCTGCGCCCGCTCGCGGCGCTTGTCGGGCAGATGGGTATCGCTGGCGACCTGGCGTAGCGCGTCGCGAACGTGGCGTGTCATGACCTGCTGTTCGGTGGCCGCGCAGTGTCTGGCGGCATCCAAGATGCACTCGCGAATCAGGCTGCGGTCTGCCCGAGTCAACCGCGCTTCTTCCTTGGCTTCGCCGCCGGTGATCATCAGGCGGGCAGTGATTTCCAGCTCGCCCAGCACGTCGCGTTGCTCATCACTGTCCGTCACGGTTTCATCCAGGTCCTCGGTCGACAGGCTGGCCACCTGATCTGGCTGTTCGATCAGACGGCGAGCATCGGCGAAAGGCGCCAAACTCAAGCCACTGCCGGGTTTGAGCTGAACCTTGTTGACGGACAGCCCAAGGGTGGCGAAGTAGTCGCCCTGCAAACCGAAGGAATTACCCGCTTCGACAATGAACAGCCGCGGTCGATACACGGCCATGACCTGCATCAATATCGAAACCAAGGTGGCCGACTTGCCGGCGCCGGTCGGTCCGAATAACAGCAGGTGGCCATTCATGGAACGGTCGAAACGCGACAGCGGGTCGAACGACAGCGGCGCACCACCACGGTTGAAAAAAGTGAGGCCCGGATTGCCGGTGCCGATGCTGCGTCCCCACAGGGGCAGCAAGTTGGCGACATGCTGAGCAAACAGTAGTCGGGTGTACCAGTTGCGCGTGTCTCGAGCCGGGTTGTAGGCCATGGGCAACCAGCGCAGGTAGCTGTTGCACGCCGCGACTTCGTCGCCCTCGCGCACCGGCTGCAGGCCGGCGCCGAGCAGCACGTTGGCGGCCTGGGTCGAGCACTGGCGCAGTTGCTGTTCATCGGCACCGCGCAGGTACAGCGCCAAGGTGCCGCGGTACAGCTTGTGCTGTCGGCCGATCAGTGCGCGGGCCTCTTCCACGTCCTGGCGGGTTTGGGTCGAGGCGAGGTTCTCGCCGATGGCTTTGCGCGCCAATCGGTTGAGCTGCTCCTCGAGCACATCCTGAGGCGTGATGACCAAGGTCAAACACATGACGGCCTGCTCGGGTAACTGATCGAACAAGGCGTTCAATGCCTCGCCCTTACGCGTTTCGCCGGTCAGCTGACCGATATGGGGCGGTCTGCGCAGCTTGTCGACCACCATCACGGCATGCGGTTGCTGATCGAAGTACCACAGGCCCTGGTCGCTATCCGAGCGTGGCTCCTGAAAGAACAGTCGCTCGGCAAAATTGTGGTCGAACGGCAGCGGCAGTCCATCGCCGTCATCCTCCTCGGGGTAGGGCACTTGACGATAAAACGCTGCGGGTGATTCGCCGGTGAGGGCAGGGGCCGGGTTGAACCAGGGCAACAACCAGGTGTAGAAGTCGAGCCCGGTCAGACGCCGCGGGCTGACCCCGCAGGCCTGCAACGAGGCCACCAGACGGTCACACGTCCGGCTCAACAGTTGAGCCGGGCTCTGCGTATCGTCGTCACCTTGATCCCCCAGCCAGCGATAGACCACTAGCCGAATCCGCCGATTGCTGCCGCGCCAGGGCAGGTGAGAGACGATATGGTCGTCGAACAGTCCGCCCGGTTTGGCGATGGCGTCGAGGTGACGTTGCATCGACGCGAGAAAGGCCTCGGTGAACGGCGTGCCTCGTGCCCGCGGCGCGATGTAGTGCTCCAGGCGTTCGAGGTACGGGGAAAAGTCACTGTCGTCCTGGCAGAAGAACTGCACCACCCAGGGCGCCTGGTCGAGCTCGTCGAAGCTGTCCTGCAGTGCGTCTTCCAGGGCGTCGCGCGCCGCCATCAGCCACTCGGGCTCACGGCCCTCAGTGCCGATCGGCTGCAGCTCAAACACGGCGCCCACCGAGCGATTGTCATCGAGGAGAAAACACTGCTCGTCCTCGAGGTATTCGACCCAGGGCAAGTGGTCGGTGAAACTGGGATTGTTAGCGTACTGGGCAGCCTCATCGGCAAGGGTGGCGCGCCGATGTTGCGCTGCGCGCCAGGGCTTCCAACGCGAGGGCTCGCGACTCGTGTCATCGACCATCACAGGTCTTCCAGGCGCTCGCCGGGCAGCGCGTACTGGACCTTCTCGTACAGCGGGAACACGGTCGAGTAGCCAGGCACCGGCGTCTGCTGGGTGCCGGTCAGGTGCGGGTAGACGTACATCACCAGGTCGGGGTTGGGCAGGCGCGGGAACTGGTTGCGGATCTCGTTGGCGGCCGTGCGCGTGTAAGCACTCTGATCGCTGATCAGCCGCTCCGGATCGAGCACCGGCCTGCGCAGTTCGCCGCGGGCTTCCTGCAGCTGTTGCTGAGTGCCGACCGAGCCACTGCCGTTCCAGATGTCCAGCATGGTTTGATCGCCATGAGGCAGCATTTCATCTTTGCTGGTGGAGCAACCGGCCAGGTGCAGGCTGAGCAGCAGGCTAATCCAGATCCAGTACCGAAATGGATGGGTTTTCATGATTCACTCTCCGGCCTTTGGGTTCGTAGTCGATGCTGATTTCATGGTCCAGGTGCAAGGCCACCTTGGCCCCGGGTGGGACGTAAATGGCCGCAAAGGCTTCACCGTAGAGCTTGTTGATCCAGTCACGGATGTCGCCAATGCCACCGCTGATGACCGAGTTCAACGCGCTGTTGCCGCTGTTCTGGGTCAGGCCCAGGTTGCCGCTGGCCGAGTTGATGAATGAGGTATTGGTCTGCTCACTGCCCAGGGCCGCGGCGAAGCCGGCACCGGCCGCAGTGATCAGGCTCTGGCTCCCCAGGTACTGCTGGGCGTTGGAGCGGCGTTCGCCGGAGATGCACGGGATGCCGTAGGGGTCGGAGATGTAGCCCAAGCCACCGTGGATCTTCTCGGTGTCCGATGTCTGGGCGCTACTGCGATTACGGCTGACGACTTTTTGCGGCTGCGGCACCGTGCGGACGGTGCCGTCACTGAAGACAAACGTGATCGACTCGACCTGGCCGCGCACACAAGACAACGTCCAGTCGCCCGCGGCGGTGCCGCTCATGACCGCACCGACCACTTCGGGCAGGTCGATGCCGTTGGCGGTGAGGTTGTCTGGTCCCACCAGCACCTTGAACGGATAGGGGTCGTTCACCGTGCCATCCACCGGCACCCGGCCAATCAGGGCGGTCATGGCGATGGAACCCATTAAGGTCGAGTTTTCGGGGACGGTGTAGACGGACCTGGTCTCTTCGGTGCGGTCGTGGTCGCTTTTCAAGTCGCGCTCGCCCTTGGCAACGGCACGCAAGTGATCCTGGCTACGGTCGATCGCGTTGTTGTCCAGACCGTGCAGGTCCTTGAATTTCGAGGTGAGTGTCGTCAGCGGACCACCGGCTTTCGTGGTGTCTTCTTGGCTGGCGCGCGCGTTCGACGATTCAATCCACTGCACCGCGTCAGCCGGTGGCTGAGCGCCTGAAAATTGCTGCTCGTCACCCGGCTCAAGGCCAAAGCCCACCGGCACATCCGACTTCGCTGCCGGCTTGCCGGTGAGCTGGTCCTTGAGCCTGGACAACAGTCCCTGGGTCTCGCGGTGCTGCTGCTCGGCCTTCTGCCGGGCATCGTTAGACTGCTGCCGTTGTTCGGAGGCCTGCTGGGTAACACTGCTCAACGTGCTCTGGATGCGGCTGTCGATATTGCCTTCGCGTGTGCGTAGCCGGGTGTTTTCGGTCTGCAGCGCATCGTTGCCTTTCTTCAGAGTCTGCATCTCGCTGCGCATGGCCTTGACCTGTCCGATCAGTGTGGCCACGGTGTCGCGCGGGGTGTCGCCAGCGATGCCCAGGGCTTTTGCCTGTTCCGGGCTGAGCGCCGCCTTTTCTGGGGCATTGGTAGACTGGCCGTCCGGCGCAGCTATCCAGGATCTGAGAATGATCAGCGCGATGCCCAACAGGACGCCGGGTACCAGCCACTTCAGCAGGCTGTTAGCTTTCATGATTGGCAGCCTCCGGCGTTGGCGGGGGCAGCAGCAACGCGTGCTTCAGGTCGCCACCGCGGGTGACGAGGTAGGCCACGGTGGTGTCTTCGGGTGTGCCGGCGTGACCGAGATGCGCGTGCTGGAACGTCGCCGCGTACAGCGTGGCCTGCAGATGTCGCGGGTCCAGCGAGACCTTGCCGGGTCCGCGATTCACGATCTTCACTGCAGTCACCCAGTAGTCACCCAGTCGCCAAGCCGCGAGCCCCTTGATCGAAACCCGTTCGGTAGGCAGCAATGTGCTGAAGGCGGTGGAGTCGCTCATTGGTAGCCGACGCACACCCGGCAGTGGCGCCACCGTACGCAGAGGCGCATACAGGTTCTGCGCCGCATAGCGGGTGAGCACCACTGGTACCGGGGTCGCTGCAGGTGCTGAACCCTGCGCGGTTTCCACATCCGGCGTCTGGGCCTGGGCGACGATCTTGACTGGCTCCAGCGACTCACTGCCATCGAGTGCTTCTATGTCGATCAGGATGATGTCCCCAGACTTCACCGACTGCAGTTGCAGTCGGGTAGGGGGAAGGGCTTCCGCGGCGCGCAGGTAGACCGTCCCACCACTGGACTGTACGCGCAACTTGCTGGCGATCGCACTTGGCAGCCCGACCCGGACATCCTCATCCAGCATCAGGATGCGCTCCTGACCCACCGTAAGCGGGACGGCCAACGGCAGGCGGTCCCAGTACTTGACCTCGACGGCGCCCGCGGCTGCGCACCAGCCGGCGGCGGTCACCAGTATCAGGATCAAGACACGCATCATGATGCACCTCCAGGCAGCGTCAGCTTCTGCGGTGTGCCTTCGTAGCAGTCCAGAGCCAGGCCCCACTTGTTGTGTTCGGGGTCGACGTCGAAGCGCACCACCCGCAGCGGATAGCGCACCACCACACGTTTCACCGGCTCGGCGGCGTAGTATTCGTCGGCATTGAGGTCGAGCTTGACCAGCCAGCTGTGCTTATCCAGCTGCTTCACTCGCAGGTTCGGATCGTCGCTGTAGCCACGGCCCAGCACCTCGTACACACCGCGCACTCGGCCGCGCAGTTCGCCTGCTGCCTTGCGGTACTCGAAGTCGCCGTCGAAGAAGGATTTGCACGCCGGGGTGAGGTAGGGCTGCAGGGCGAAAATCGCGCGGTGATAGTCGATCTCGCCGTCGGTGGGCCAGCGGTTGAGCTGGCCGAAGATGTACAGGGCGAAGGCATAAATGTTTTCGGGCGGTACGTCCCACCACTTTCGTGTACTGCCGGAGCGCAGGTCGGGCGGCACGTGTATGGTCAGCTCAGAGGGTGCAGTCTGCCAGCCGTACCAGAACCCCGTGCACAATAACGCCAGGATCGCCACGACCAGACGCAGGCTGAGGATATGCGCCAGCTGCGCGTCCACCTTATTGCGGAAGCGGCTCATGTGGCGGCCCTCACATGCCGGCGCGTACGCCGGACGGTCCAGGGGCCGGAATGCAGGATCAGTTGGCTGGTACCGATGCCCCAGTTCACCGCCAGTTGCCACTGCAAGCGCCGGTACAGCCAGGTTTCGGGGCGGGCACGCTTGGCCCGGCGCAGCAGTTTGCCGCCGCCGAGCAATACCAACGTCATGCACAGGAACATGCAGGTGGGGAGGGTGGCGATGGAGGCGGTGGCTACCGCCAGCGGCGCACCGAGGATCACGCCCAGCGTGGCGCCGATGATCAGCGCGACCCACATCTCGTCGTTGGTGAGGCCACGGAGGACGGCCGGGTCACGGTTGAGGCGCTCCGGCAGGAAGGTCAACGTGCCGTCAGGCAGGGTGGTAGGGGGGGCGGACATGGTGACCTCACAGAATCGTGGCGGCTTTGGTCAGAAACCACAGGATCACGACCACCAGCAGTGCGCCGACACCGACCACTGCACCGAGGTCTTTCCAGGTTTTGCGCTGGTTCTGCACGTCGGCGTAGACGGTAAGCGAATGCCAGGCCACGCCCAGGAACGCAAGAGTGGCGATCAGCAGCCCAAGCAGAATGCCGCCGTCGTAGGCGTAGTTCTTGATGGTATCGATCAGCCCCGAACCTTCGCCGCGGGAGGGTGCTTCCATGGTCGGCAAGTCAGCCCAGGCGAGCGTCGAACTCAGCAGAACCAGGCCGCCGAGCAGGGCTTTCGAACAGCAATCCCGCAGCAGGGCGAGCGGGCGGTGGCAACTACGGGAGAAGTTCATGGCAAGGTCTCCTGATTTACGACAGCATGAAAAACATCAGCACGATCAAGACGAGGGCGAGGCGCAAAGTGCTGCCGCCAAGCGCGCCGAAATTAGTGTTGCCGGCCGCCCAGCCGCGGTAGCCGGTCCACAGCGCCCAGGTGCACCAGAGCAACGCCAGCACCAGAACCGAGGAGCGCCACAGCACCGAACTGAGTTGGGGGGTAAACCCAGCCACTGCGGAGTACGCGGTAAGTTGCGCGTCAGTCATGCTCATCGGGAGAACTCGGGTGAGGCGCGTCAGCGCGATAGTCACTGGTCAGCTCGACTAGATCGGTCGGCTGCGCTCGGGAGGGCAACAGGTACTTGCTGATGCCACGGCGCATATGCTCGAGGTCTGCTACGAACCTCGGGTAGTCGAAGTGATACCGAGACGTTTCGACATCGACCTGGCTAATGCGCGCGCGGTCGGCTAACTGCTCGATGACAGTGATTTGCCGCTGCATAAGGCCTAGGTCCGAACGCTCGCGAGCATCCTGTGCAGCGGCAGATAGCGTCACAAAGCAAGCAAGCAGCAGCGAATAGCGTGAAGAGATCATGGCGAAATCCAGCCGAGAATCTGGCATTCACCTTGATGTATTAGGCAGGTGTTGACATGACCTTAATGGATTGTTGGGCTATCGATTTACAGGGGGCTTGATAGATAGGTTTCGAGGAAAACCAGTCCGCAGGAGATAATAAACAGGCCAGCTAATTGACCGGAATGCGAATTTTTCTGTGCGTAACTGTGCGCTGGACACTGCAAACCTCAAATGCACTATTTCGCCAGCTTTTAGAGGTAAAAGGTGAGTGATCAGAGATATTTTTTGAAAGTCGCAGCTGTAATGGCGACCATGCAGCCGAGTAGCGTAGCGCATGGGAGCAGCACCCAGTTCGGATTGAGCGACCATGGCAGCGAAAGATAGATAACCCAGGGGCTGACCATCAGTGGCAGCAATGTCCGCTTCGCTCGGTGGTAGACAAAGCTGCTTTCCCGGTCCGCCCCGAACTTGCGAAGGTCGCGGCGCATCAAGCCATCGACAGCACCGGTGATCACGGCAAGCAGGAACAGGGGCGTGGCCAAGGTGAGGACGGCTAGGCGAACCACGAAAGTGAAGACCGTGAACAAGGCTGCCAGCAAGTAGTCCTGGAGCACAACGTAGGCTTGGGCAAACTGCCCCTGCAGTGTCGCCTCTCGACTGAGTAGCTTCAGTTGGGCGTCGGATTGTACCCATCCGGAGCGGACCACGACCCATTCGTTGAGGTGCTGAAGAACCTTAGCAGTCGCTTGCGCCGGTTCTTGCACGAGCAGGGAATTCTTGAAGTGGCCGCTCAACCAGCCCAGCTCACTCAGCCACATGGCATGGCTGTGATGCCAGCCCTGTTCCGGCCAGAACCACAACAGACCCACGAACTCCAGCACGACGGAGAACAGCAGCGAAGTGAACAGCAGTCCGAGTAGCCGTAGGCACAGCTCGACCGTGCCGAATATGAGTCCCGGACGTGGTGGTGCAGGCGGTGGGCTGGTCTGAGGAGTAGGCATATGGGCTCCGCAGTGTTCGGTTGCTGCCGAGGCGCTTACGATGCATGTCTACGCCCAGGCGGTGGCATCTCGGGATCGAAGTCGACTGTCGGCGCACCTCCTGCGCTGGTCCACCAATTACCCGCGTTGGCGTTGTACGAGTCGCGCATGCACGCGGCCAGGGTCTGTAGATCCGCCGGCATCGCATCGTCGCTGGCCGGTGTGGGCAGCGGCATGCGCACCTTCCACAGTTGGCCGCCTTCCTGGAATGAAAACATCTGTCCCTTGGGTAGGGCGATGATGTGTGCGGGTTCGATCAGCGGCACCGCGGCGGTGGTGACACGGTCCTGAGAGGAGGACGTGAAGTCCGTACGGGCCTCGGGATCCGCAGTGTCCGTCGCGCCAGAGACCAAAGTCCGTGTCTGCACGTTGACCTTCGGCAGTTGATTGGTCAGCAGTTCCGCGGTCGCGGTTTCCCGTACACGGAGCATTTGCAGAGTGTTGAAGTTGCCGATGACCTGGCCGGCTTTGGCCCGGCTGCCGATGCGCGCCTCAATGTCACTCAAGGTCTGGGTGTAGGCAGTAACCTGTATACCGGCACCACCGCCCTTATTGATCAACGGGATAAATTCATCGCCCATCAGCTCGTTAAACTCGTCGGCGTGCAGGTTTATCGGCACCTTGTTCGCCGCGCTGGAGGAGTCCGGCAGGCCGTGGTCGATACCGTGCTTGTAGATATGGCCCGCGACGGAGACCAGGTCGGCGAACATTGAATTACCGACGGCTGCGGCGACTTCGGCGTCAGACAGAGCATCCAGGCCGACATAGACGATGCCGCGTTTGCGGATGATCTGCAGCCAATCGAAGATCGGCCGCGGATCGTCCAGGTCGGCGTAGTTGGGGGCCAGCAGTTGTGCCGTCTTGCCACTGGTGAGCTTTTCCAACAGGGGCAGCAGGGAGGCGACGATCTTGTCGAAGTAGGTGCGGTCATAACGCACGGCCGAGCGCAGACCATCCATCACCGGGTCAAAGATGCGCTTTGCAGCCAGGTACTGCTCGATGGCGACCACGCGCTTTTCCCGGCCGATCATATGCCGCGGCACATTCTTCTCGTTGAGGCGACCCTCGATTTGCACGATCGCTTCCCAGGCCTGCGCGTCGTGGTGGGCGAAAAAATGTTGGGCGTATTCGATGAACAGTGCGTCGATGTTCACCACATGGCGCTGGATCTGCAGGTAGTCCGGACGCCGGCCCAGTTCGATCAGAGCCCGGGCAATGATGTTCACAAAACGCCAAGCGAACTCGCGAAACGCTGCGGAGTTGCCTTCGCCGCTTAACTGTCCGGCGATACGGGTAGCAACTTCCGAGATGCGACCGAAGCGGCCGATGGCGTTGTAGCGTGCGGAGATTTCCGGCCACCCGAGGTGAAAGACGTAGAATTCGTGCTCGCGGCCGGCGCGCAGTGCCTCCACGTACATGCGCTTAAGGAGGTCGGCGTCGCCCTTGGGGTCGAAGACAATCACCACCTCTTGGGTTGGACGGTGGATGTCCTGGGTAATATAGACCTCCGCCAGGCGCGTCTTGCCGACCCGGGTGGTGCCCAGTACCAAGGTGTGCCCAACACGCTCACTCAGCGGCAAGGTGGCTTCCTGCTCACTCGGCTCGACGCCGTGCAGCAGCGGCGAGCCCCCAACCGGTGGCAGCGGGCGTACCGGATTGAGTGGATTGTCCCAGGCGGTGAGGCGGGGCAACAGCGAGAGCCCTGAAGGCGCCTTTTCCAGCAGACATTCCAGGCGCCTGGCCCACTGATAGGCAACCGACTGGTTCACATAGCAGGCCAGAGCCGGGTCCTGAGCCTCGAGCAGGCGCTGGGTATGCAGGCGACTCCAGCGAAAGCCACGCCCCATGAACAGACGCTTGCGGCTCACCGGAATCTGTCGACTGGTCAGCGAGTAGCGCGGCAGGCGACGAATGTTGCGCCGATAGCGCAGAACGATCCGGGCCTCGTTAAGCCGTTTGAGTCCGAGGGCGATGTAGGCCAGGGCCATGACCATACCCACATCGGGCGACAGCGCCACCGCCCAGGGCGAGTGCAGGCACAGGACGCCGGCACCGGCGCAGATGCCCACTGTGTACAGCTCCACTGCAGGGCGCAGCAGGGATTCCATCGCATGTTCGCCCATGATCCTCCCTCACTGTTCCAAGCCGGTGGGCGTGATGAGCACTGGGTAGTGTTCCAGCTCCAGCCGCTCGGCGATGTCGTCGCCACTCACCGGCCAGATGTTCAGTCCAGGGGCTGCTGCCTGGATGCGGCGCAACGTCTGGGCGTCGGCGACCTCGACAGCTAGCCCGCTGGCGCCCAGGTCCTGCAGGGCCTGCGCATGCTGCGACAACCAGGCCAGGGAGGCTGGATCCTGCCCGACCAGGAACAGCGGCGTTATGCCTGGCAGGTCCAACTTTCTAGGCGGCACTGCTCCCAGCGTGAGGCGCGCGCTGTGCACCGGCAGCATCCAATTCAGCGCGCGTGGATCGAGGGGCTTGGTGGGAGACGCGATCACGGTTAGCGACAGCCACGTACAGATGGCCAGTGCCACCAAGCGCGAGAAGCTCATGGCTGTGACCCTCCGCGAAGGAACGCGATCGCTTGGATGCGCTGCCAGTGCCGACTGAACTGTGTGCGGTAGCGCGCCGCGGGCGCGCCGCCGGCTGGACGGTGATAGCGACCAGCAGCCACGACCCAGTCACCCACATCGGCATAGTACGCACGCAGCAGCTCGGCGGTGACGGCCAAGTTTGCCCGTGGATCGAGTGCATTGCAGGCGCTGGGGTAGCGGTCCGGGTGGTAGCCCAGGTTGGTCTGTCCCAGACCGACATCGATGCGCTTGGGGTCATGACGTGTGAGTTCTAGCCTGAGCGCAGCACAGGCCTCATCGCGACTGGCAAAACGCTGCGGTGTGCCCGCGACATTTAAGGTCCAAGGCCAGGGCATGAGACGACCGTGTAGCGGGGTGCCGCTCTCCTGCAGGGCGATGGCGAACAGCACCGAGGCGGGGATGCCGGCCCGCGCGGCGGCCAACTGGTACGCGGGCGGAGGTAGAGCGTCCGCCTGGACCACGGTCGCGCCGGTCAAGGCCAGCGCGAGGATCAGTCGATGCGCTGCCATTTTCCATCCACCTGCTGAAAGCGCACCGGCAACGGTCGGGTGGCGCCTAGGGCGAACCATCGGCCGCGGTCGTGGTTTAGGGTGACCTGGCCGCTGCTAACCTGGGCTGGAGTAATGCCTGCGTCATGCGCCCAGTTTCGGAGATTCGCGTCGTCACCCTGGCTGCCCACCAGGTACACGTCCAGGCGGGCACCGGCACGGAGCCACTGCTGGGTATTGCTCGCGCAGGCCGGGCAGCGTTCTTCCACGAACAGGGCATAGCGGGTGTTGCTTGCCATAGCGGACTCATCGGCCAGACCCTGTACCGGCAGTATTCCGGGGAACAGTCGTGCCCAGGCGGCGGTGTAGGCTTTCTGGTAAGCCAGCTCGCGTTCTGCGCGTTTGGCTTCGAGGCGAACCTGCAGTTCGGCGTAGCGTTGCCGCTCCTGCTCAGAGTCGGCCTCCACGCCCAGGGTGGTGAGAGGGTCGAGCTGCGGCGACCAGTAGTGGCGGGGCCCGGCCTGCAGTTGCTCGAACTTGGTCCATTCGTCATCCGTTAGCCCCCAAACTTTGGCCTGCTTCGCGACCGAAGGCTGCCGATCCAGCGGCGCCTGCTCGCTGTACTGCTGGTCTGAGCCGAGCATGTTCGGTGCACTCCATCTTGGCTCTGCCAGCAGGCAGGTGGGGAGCAGGATCAGCGAGAGGACGGAGAGTCGAAGCATAAGCACCTCTTCACGGCAGGGGCAGTGTGCGATCGCCATGGCCGGGGACGTGGAACACGACCTCGTCCTCGCGGATCGTGCGCAGCTGCCAACCGTTCAGGCTGTCGCCGGGCTGCAGCAGGTGCACGGTCGACAGCGAGTGGGCACCGGTGGGCAGGGTAGCAACGAACCTCACCACGCCTCGGGTCTCGATACCCAGCAGCGTCAACGGAGGCGCCGGGGCTTTGGCCTTGGCTTTCTGGCCCACGGGCGCCGCCGGTCGTGTGTCGGCCGCTGGCACGGAGGCTCGTGCCGACAGGGTCTCAAGCGCAATTTCTGTCCTGCCAAGCCTCTGTTCCAGTGCACTGAAGTCGGCGCTGCTTGCCCCACTCGGTGCCGCTTGAACGGCCTTAAGCGACGCGGCCATCTCATCCAACTGCTGGCTGAGCGTCGTCTGCGCCGAAGCGTGCTGACCTTGCGCGTCTCCCAGCGCCGCCACCTGCGGTTGCAGTGTCGCGAGGGTATTGCCGAGCGCATCGACGTCGCGCCGCAACGCGGGAGCCGGGTCGGCAGGGGCACTGCGGGCTGCGGCCTGGAGTTCGGCCAATTGCTGGTGTTGGTTGTACGTTTCGCCAGCAAGCACGGCGGCGCCCAGGCACAGGCCGCCGATCAACAGAGCCTGAAAGCGGTGGACTTTCATGGCGCGATCTCCGATGTCGAGAGTGGCGGTTGGGGCTGTGGCGAGCGAAGGGTATAGCAGACGGTCCGGTCGACCGGGTCGATGTTGATCCTCCAGGCCGGTCCGCCGATGATGGTCAAGGCGTCCAGCAGCGAAATCGGTCCGAGTTGGTGGTGCACGGCGGGCAGGGGGCGGCTGAACAACCGATCCACCGCTGCGCTGTCGGGGCAGAGTGAGTAGCCCGACCGTTGCAGCACGTGTCGCAGTGCCTCACCGACATTCGCGTGCAGAGCAGGAGCGATCTGCACGTTGATGAGCTGATACAACGGTTGGCGCTGCTCCAGGGTCGGCTGTGTATTAGCCAGGGTGTATCGGTCCTGGCGGACCCATAAAGGTAGCGTGGGTTTCTGCTTCTGCAGTGAGGCCGGCGATATTGATGGCGCTGCTGGGGCGGGCGCCGGTGGCGACGTGTTGCAGCCGGCCAACGCGATCATCAGTCCGAGGGTGGAGAGTGTGGGGGTATGCATGTCCGGGTCTCGACAGAAGTTGACGATACCTTGGTGAAAGTGCGAGCCGCGCTCCTACCGAAAAACCGAATCTGGCCTTCCGGATTACCGTGAAGCACTCATGAAAAAGGCGCCCTGTGGGGCGCCTTGGGTCAGTCTTCAGTGAATACGGGCAACTCCGGGAGTGGCGCTGCGTCGGGGTCAAAGATCAGCAAGCGGGTGTCGGCGTGACCTGCCAGCAGCAACAGCTGTACAACACGGGCGGGACATCGTCATCGCGCATGCGGGTGCTGACTTCGCTGGCGCTGCAGCCGCAGTGCCCTTCGGCCTCCATGCTCCAGGGGGTCGAGTACAGCTTGCACCCCACGGCATGGCTGCTGCTGAGTTCGAAGCACTCGAAGAAGCCTGTCGGTGAAGGGTGCCAAGCTCGCTCTTGCAGGTACTCGAATTCCGTCGTTGGCAGGTGGGCAGAGCTGATCTCCCAACTGCGGCTGTAGTGTCACGTGGAAAAGGACAACAATTCGATCAGGGTCCGTGCTGCCTCTTCGCTGGGGAGGTCACCAAGATGCATCGGGCATCCAAGGTGATGGCCGATGGTCTGGTAGATCACGCTACTCCCCAGGCCGGCGTCCGGGCAGCGCATGCGGAAAAATCTGGGCACGCTTCGGCCGTCGGTGATGACCGCGCAGTTGTCATCAAACAGGCAGGGTTGGAAATTGATGGCCTCATTGGGCAGTTGGATTTGCGCCCGGTGCAGAGGGCGGTAGCAGGGTGGACAATTGTCGGCCTAGCTGATTTGGACGACGCGTTCGTAGCTCAGGTCGCGGAAACCGCGAAGGAAGGGATTGCGAAAGGATGGGGGCATGATGGTTCTCCAGAGGCGCAGAGGCCACCCCGAACTGGCGGTGACCTCCTGGGCAGGGATGGGCTGTCAGATCCAGTCATTTTCGGCGAGCGAAAGCGGGGTGCCTTCGCCGATGATGGTGTGGTCCAGGACGCGCACCTCAACCAGGGCCAAGGCCTCGGTCAGGCGTCCTGTGAGCACCCGGTCGGCGGAGCTCGGTTCCGGGCAACCGGAAGGGTGGTTATGACTGAAGATCACGGCGGCGGCGTTGTGCTCCAGCGCCTTGATCACGACCTCGCGTGGATAGACGGAGGCGCCGTCGATGCTGCCGGTGAACAGTTCGTCAAAGCTCAGCACGCGATGGCGTGAGTCCAGGCAAAGCAGCGCGAACACCTCGTGTTGGTAAGGGGCGAGCCGCAGTTTCAGGTAGGCTGCAGCGTCGGAGGGGGTCAACAGCAGTTCGCCGCGCTGGAAGTAACGTTGATCCAGCAACTGCAGGGCTTCGGTGATCAGTGCATCCTCATGGGCGCGTTGGGCCAATGCCGGGTCGAGCGCGTCGACCAGGTTCAGGGCAGTGTTCATGGGCAATTTCTCGTGGGAGATGGAGCGCCCCCTGGGGGACTGCCCCAGGCTGGTGAAGTGCATGATTCACAGACGCGTGAAGCGATGACGCGCACCGTGTAGCGGGCTTTGGCATCCCTCGCACGCTCGGGTGGAAAAGGACTCGATGCCGGCGCCGGTCTGCGGATCGAAATCGGCGCTCAGTGGCATCAGGGCCTGCAGTTCGGTGCGCAGGTGCACGATACGTTGCTCGATTTCAGCCTCGCTGTAGTACAGCGAAAGAGCGCTGAAATCGTCATACGCGACCGCTTGCAGGCATTCCTCGCAGAGCCAGAAACTTTCCATGACGGCCTCCGACGTGGGTGGATAACAGGCGCGTGGGAGCGCCTGTTGGTGGCGGTCAATGTGCCTCAGGCAGGCTGACCTGCTGCGGTGGAATTGCGCGCGGGGGCAGAGGCGGGTTGGTGCTGTTCGACGACGGTGTCGGCTTGGTCCGATTCCGCTGCAGCGTCGATAGCGGCAGGGGAGTCGGTGCGAGCAGGTGCTCGGTAGCTGAACTGGCCATCGACCTTGATCCACTCGATGAAGATCAGCCGGCCTTTGAGGCTGGCACCGGGTTGGCCTTTACGCTCGCCTTTTTCGTAAAGAAAGGGGTCAACCCAAAGGTCGCCAATGCGAAACGCGATCAGGACCTTACGTTCAGCACGCACGTCTTCCAGGTGTTCACGGATCAGCCGTTCGGCTTCACCGCTGGCGACCTTGCAGTCGAAGCGGGTGTACTCGACGTCGTCCGAGGCCCCGTGCAAGGCGGCAATGTCACAGGCCATGAACGGTTGCCCGCGACGTACAGGGACTTCGCGAACGCGGTTCAAGTAACCAATGCCTTGGGTGTGCAGGTTGAAGTAAGTGGTGGGAGCATTATTGCTTGCAGTCGTCATGGTGGAACTCCTGTTCAGCAGAAGCGCGGATATCCACCGGCCCTGGCGGCTGGTGAGTTCCGCAAGGGGGAGGTGCAAAGAAAGCGTGGTCGGTAGAAGGGCGCTCATCACCGACAGGTGATCGTGCGAGCTGCCGAGCGCTGATCGCACTGAGGGAGAACCACCCGAAGCGGGCGTAGCCTTGAAGGTTCCGGCTACCTGAACGCTGTCAGCGACAGCGGTGTGCAGTTCATCTATAAAACGGCGCCAACCGCCCGTCAACAGTGGATTGGGGGCGGCTTGGGCGGGCGGAAGTGGGTGGCACTCAGTGGATTCTGGGTGACGAAAAAATAGCCCGACGGTCATCAGGCTAGGAAGAGCTAGACCACCCTTGACCCGGTAACGTGACACCGGAGTCCATCGCAAAACCTCCGCTGTCGATCCACCTGGATCAACCGACCCTTGTCGTGGCCTGGGCCGAAATCAACTGGCGCGCATCCGCGCACAAAAGGTGCCCAGTGTTTCGCCGGCGGGCACCGGTGCTGAGCATCGTCGCCGAAGCGGATGACCCCTGAGACCTGACACAAGCCGCACGGGTCATCCACCTTGGGGACCTGAAACGCTGGGGAGAAATCTGAAGAAAAAGTGAAATGTGGCTCCGAACTCTTCGAGTCTGACCGAGCTGCCCGGAGCGAATCGGTCTGGGTACGCCAAGCGGCGACGGACCTGATCACTACACCAGTGCTGCCGTACGCCGTCAAGTCACACATGCCCGCTCAGAAGGCGCCTGGCTGCTTGGTGCACTTGGGTTTGGCGACCGGCTTGGTGCCCTTGCACTCCGGATAGCGGGTGCACGACCAGAAGCTGCCGGTGCGGCCTTTGCGTTGGCGCATGGCGCTGCGGCACACGGGACAGCGCGGGCCTTTGGTAGCTGGTGGCTGCAAGGTGAGCGAGGCGTGGCCACGCACCAGCCGGGTCAGCCATTCCGCCTGCCTGGCGAGAAAGGTTTCGACGCTCAGCTGTCCCGTCTCAATACGATCAAGCGCCTGCTCCCAGAGTGCGGTCAGCGCCGGATCGGCGACCTCCGCTGGCACGGCCTCGATCAAGGTGTGTGCCGCCGCCGAGGCGACCAGGCTGCGTTTTTTCTTGGTCAGGTACCCGTGATCGATCAGGCCCTGGATGATCGCCGCTCGGGTGGCCTCGGTCCCGAGGCCGCAGCTGTCCTTGAGTTTCTGTTTGAGTCGTGAGTCCTCCACCTGGTTGGCGATGGTTTTCATGGCTTTGACCAGTGTGCCTTCCGTGTAGGGCTTGGGGGGCTGCGTGCGCTGCGCGTTGATCGTGGTGTCGGTCAATGCCACCGCTGCCGATTCGCGCAGTGTGGGCAAGCGTTGGGTTTGCTCTACAGGTTCGTTGCCATCGGCCTCGTCGATCACCGCCTTCCAGCCGCGTGCCAGGATTTGCTTGCCGCGCGCCAGCAACTGATCTTCGTAACTGTGCAACACCACCTGGGTTTTCAGGTACTCATGGTCGGGCAGAAATTGTGCGAGGTAACGGGCGCGAATCAGCGTGTAAACCGCTCGCTCGCGCTCAGAGAGCTGGGTCAGGTCTAGCGTCACAGCAGTGGGGATGATGCCGTGGTGGGCGGTGATCTTGCTGCTGTTCCAGGCCCGCGAGCGTCGGCTGGGGTCAGCCTCCTTCAGCCATTGTCCGAGTGACGGTGCGGCCGCCGCCAGGGCGTGGAGTACGCGCGGCACCTCATCCAGCATGCTTTCCGGCAGGTAGCCGCAGTCGGTGCGTGGGTAGGTCGTTGCCTTGTGGGTTTCATACAGGGCTTGGGCCACCACCAAGGTTTCCTGGGCACCGAGGCCAAGCTTGGCCGAGCAGATCTCCTGCAGCGTGCCCAGATCGAACGACAGCGGAGGGCCTTCACGCACGCGCTCGACCTCGATACGGCGGATCTGGGCAGTCTCCTGCTGGCACAAGCGTAGCGCCGCGCTCTGTGCGACCGCTTCGTCAATGCAGTGACCGGCTTCGTCACAGGCTGCAGTCGGTGGTTGCCAGCGCGCCTGAAAGAGAGTGCCGCCGGCCTCCAGCTGCGCATCGACGGTCCAGAACGGCTGAGGCTCAAAGCCCGCTATCGCCCGATCTCTCTGGACTACCAGGCGCAGCGTCGGCGTTTGCACACGCCCCACCGGCAGCAGGCCGTCGAAGCCGGCGCGGCGCCCGAGCAGGGTGAAGAGCCGGCTGAGGTTAATACCCACCAGCCAGTCCGCGCGTGAGCGTGCCAAGGCGCAGTGGTACAGCGGCAAGGTCTGTTCACCCGGGCGCAGCGTGCCCAATGCACGGCGAATTGAGGCATCGTCGAGGGCGGAGAGCCACAGGCGCAGAGTCGGTCCTTGGTACTGACAGCGCTCAAGGATTTCCCGGGCGATCATCTCGCCTTCACGGTCGGCGTCCGTGGCGATGATCACCTCGGAGCAGGAACGCAGCAGTTGCTGGATGACCTTCAGCTGGCTAGCGACTTTGGGTTTGACCACCAACTGCCAGTGGCCAGGGATGATCGGCAGGTCCTCCAGCGACCAACGTTTGTAATTACCATAAGCCTCCGGTGGTGCTGTCTCCAGCAGATGGCCCACGCACCAGGTGACGGTGACCCCCTGGCCTTGGAAACAGCCGTCGTGACGCCGGGTGGCCTGCAGCACGCGGGCGATATCGCGGGCTTGAGATGGTTTTTCGCAAATAAACAGCCGCATACGTCGGCCCTCTCGGTGAGGTACCGATAGGGTGGCGGTGTGGCATGGGAGAGCCAGCGAAAACCTGAATGCGCCGAGGTCATATCGGCGGTTCAATGGAGGTTAAAGGTTACTTCCTTTGCGCGAGGTGAGTGGCCAGCGTTTGCAGAAACTCCAAGGCAAATTTTTTATCTGCTTCACCAAGCTCCTTGATCAGCGATGCAATCCTCTGGCCCTGGCCCTGGTCCTGGGGGCGAGGACTGATGGCTAGCAGCAGCTCATCGGCGGGACAGCCGTACATATCGGCCAATTGCAGCAGCTTGTTGACGGTCAGTTCGACCACGCCACGTTCAAAGCGCGAGACGGCCTCGGCGCCGATGTCCAGACGCTCACCAACTTGCTCTTGGGTCAAACCACGTGCGCGGCGATATTTCGCCAACTCGCGACCGATGTGTTGTGGGCTAGGCTCTTTGACTGGCAACGGGGGCGCTCTCCAATTCGACCCATATGGTTGACCAGCAACCCAAATATATGAACGCCTCAGAAGGTTGACTAGCAACCCTATGAGGCGTATCACCTAAATTAAGTGTGATAACCCGCCCGTCAAAACGGAGCTTACGACTTGGACGGATCTAACGAGCGTGAGGCAGATGCGTTAGCGATCAAGGCCTATGAGTTGTTCATGGCGACCCACCTGGAACCAGGCAATTTGAGGGCGCGCGCGAGGTTGATCGCATGGGTTCAGGAGAGCCAGGCGCACTGGCGGGCATTCCTTGCGCTGGACCAGTACTTGGCTGAGGTGGCGCAGTTGCTGGATGCTGATGAACGGGGAGAGGCCCGGCGGCATTAAACCACCTGGAGTATCCAGCGTTGCGCGCCGAACGGGCAGCGAGCCCTCAGGGGTATCTCGCTGCAGGCCGTATTCCTCTGAGGACCACTCGGTTAACCGGTCTTGCGTGGAGTCTTCTTGCTAGCCCCCTTGCGTCCGGAGCCGCTGCTCTCATTGGCCTTTTCGCGCATGGACACCGAGGCCAGACGGTGGGGCAGGATGCCAATGCGTCGGGCCTCTACCTTGAACGTCACCCGCGCATTGTCCTCGCTGTCCTCCCATTCATCCTTGACCGTCCGGCCCTCGACCAGGATACGCATGCCTTTCTGGTACAGGGTGCTCCAGTGCTCGGCGTCCCGGTGCCAGAGCTCGACGGGGGCCCAGTAGCCGCCGCGATCCTCGTAGCCGCCCTCGCGCGGTACCGGATTGTCGAAATAGACATTCAGCCGCAACAGGCGTCGCGGTTCATCCGGGGGGTTGTTGAACTCCTGGAACTCCGGGGCGCTGCCGATGTTGCCTTCACCAACAAAGAACGTGCTCATGCTTGCTACTCCTCGGTGGGGGAACGGGATAGATCGAAGATGGTCTCGGCGGCGTGCAGCTTGCTGACGCCGGTTTCGGCCTGGCGATACAGCGACTGCAGGCTACTCATCTGCAGGTTCAGGGTGACGCGGTTGACCTCCAACTGGTACAGCGCCTCCCGCAGCGAAGGCGCCAGATGCGGAAGTGCCATCGCCTGCTGCCACACCTGTACCCCCATGCGCAGGAAGTCCGGGCTGCGCCAGCGCAGGAAATCGGTTCCGGAGGCGCTGTGTTGGACGACCAATCGCAGGTCCAGGAGCGAGAAGGGTGGCTGCGCCATGATGGTCAGCATCACCCCCATCAATCCGGCGACCCGGGTGCGCAGGCGCAGGATCGTCTCGGCGAATTGCTGCAGTTCCCCCTTACCCTTAAAAGGTTTTAAAAGGCCTTTTAGGGAGGCACCTTGTTCGAACTCGCGATAGGCATCCGCTGACAAACGCCGGACGATCGCTTCGGCCAAGGTCATGCTTTACCCCCTTCGGATGCAATCTCCTGCGCGGGCTGAGCCTCTGTCTCTGCCTGATCTGGCTCATCGCGAATCGGGGCCGTGGAACCGCGTGCAATGGGTGGGGCAAATTGGGAGCGGCGGCTGCCCTCGAGAATGTTTCGCGGTGGGGTGCCGAACTTGTCGATCGCCTCGCGGGCACGGGCGTTATTGGCGGCCATGTCATCCCGGCTGACCCCGGCCAGGCGGTAACGCTGCGCCAAACCGAACAGGCTGCGCAGCAGATGGGCGCCACGATCGATCCAGACCTCCATGTCGCTGCGGCCGATCAAGGCGGTGTGATGGGCGAGCAGCACACGGCGTACCAAGGTGTCGTAGTCGGTCAGCAGGTAGACCGCGAGAAAGCCGAGTTGGCTGCCGATGAACAGCGGCAGAGTGACGGGATGGATGTTGAGGTTGTCGCCGACATCGACTTGAGTGGGCAGGTCGCGTTCCACCTGGCTAATCTGGCTGGTCAATGTGAGCATTTCGGCCTTGGCCTGCAGCAGTTTGTCTTCCAGCTGGAGCATGAACCAGTCGGCGAATGGGTCGTCCTGGCTGCTCGCGTGCTTGAGCAGGTTGGTGACGCTGATGTAGCCGGCCATGCCCATGATAGGGTGCACACCTTCGCGGGCCATGCGGCCTTGCCACAGCCGCGCGGCATGATGGGTGTGCAGAGTGAGGGTGATGCTGCTGCGCAGAGAACCCAGGTTGAGCTGATAGTGATCGACCATCGCCAGTACCTCGCCGTCGGAATGACGCAGACAATGGGCTGTTCAGTGAGGCGCGGCGCGGATCAACGCGAAGGTGGTCAGCTCGTATTTACAGGCAGTGGATTTCCCTGGATTTGATGGCACCGGCATTGATTCCGCTAGCGTCCAGTATTAAGACATTGCGCCTATGCCGCGACAGCGTTGCTTCAGTTCCTCCAGGCACGCCAAGGCGAGTGGAGAGGCCGTGCGTTCGCCGCTGCGTCGTGGGCGCTCGCAGGGTGGTTCCGCTTTCGGGGCGCGGTGGGGCGTGTTCACTAGCATAGTCGTCTCGGCACGAGCCGCCCACAAAGTAAATTCGCCTTGGCATGCGCGCTTGATCAAGCCCATCAGGTAGGCAACCGGTTTGCGGATCTCGCCGCGGGCGCACCGCACCGCCGCTTCATTGATCACTGCTTGTTGCTGTTCAGGTTCGAGCTGGCGCATCGCCTGGGAGGCCATGCGACGTTCGGTTGGGCTTAGTGGTAGGTCTTCCGGCCATCGGACTTGGCCGAACTCCACCTGCGCCAGTACCGTACTTTTTTTGCTTTGGTCTTTCTGTACTGTACGGCCGGCGTCGGCATTCCGAACCACAGCCGAAATCGGTGCGTTTTCGCAGGGTTCGGAATCCGTGGACGATGCGTCTTCGGTCCGAACCTGGTGGCTTTGTCCAACTTCGGCATTGTCCGCCCCCTCGCGGGTTAGAGGCAGGCATTGTTGCTGAGCTGGTAAAGCAGCAGCGGCGAGTTTTTCTTTATCGACCGTCGCCACTTGTGGATCTGCGTGAATTTCCTCAATCACATGCTGCGCCACATCACGCACGCCCTTGGTGGCGTGGCTGAGGTTCTGCTGGAGCAACGCTGCGTAGCCGGCGTCGAGCTCAAGCTGTTCGGCGGGCGTCAACGGGTCGCCGTGCAGCACATAGACGCAACCGCGCAGGCAGCCCTGGGCATCGCGGGATCGATCGACCAGGCTGAGCCAGCGGGTGGTACGGAGTACGTTAAGCGCCCGAGCGATGGTCTCGCGCGACGCCTGCATGCCGCAGGGGCTGGTGGCGAGGTAGGGCTGCAGGTCCTGGTAGCGGGGCGTTTTTACCTGACGTTCAGTGATCAGCCAGCGCAACACCTGCCAGGTGTTGCGTTCCAGCGGCGTTAGCCGGCGATCAAGCAGCAACGCTTGGGGCAACGGATCATTGTCGCCAAAGTAAATGGTCCGTAGCGGTGCCTCCTTAGCGGAGGCAGCCATTTGCGCCTGTGCCGCCTGCCACTCCATACGACGCCGCAGCGCGTCGTAGCACTGGCGCACCACATCCTGCCAGTCGACCTGATAGAAGTTCAGCATGGCGTACCTCCGTACAGTTCGATCTGTTGCCAGATCAGGGTCAGGCTGATGTGTTGTTCCTCCGCCAGCATCATCATCGCGTCCAACGGATCGTTATCCGGATCGTTTTTCCGCAGTTGGCTCCAGCGGTTCCACACGGCATGCTCTTGCGCTTCGCTAAGCTGAATCGGCCGACCGCGGTGAGTCTCGATTTTAAGCACGCGACGACGCAGCGCAGTTTCCGAATGGTCCAGGCCAAAGCAGCGGTACATGATGCTGGAGCTCGCCCCCAACTTGAGCGCCCGATTGATCAACCGCTCGTTTTGTTCATCCCGTTCGGCCTGAGCGATGAGGCGTCGGAGCACAGCCGTGTCGACTTTGACCTCCACCCAGGCGATGGACGAGTGCGCCAGGTGGGATAAGGTGGTCGGTGGTAGCGACTGCAGGACCTCGATGTCTTCATCGGCCAGCCCCAAGGCTTTGCACCGCTGTAGACGCCCATGGCGCAGCTCGTGCAGCACCTGATTCAACATGGCATGGTTCAACAAATTAAAGGTGGTGGTCATGAGGCAGTTCCTCACGTTAGCGAGTGGACGACAGCGTCAGATCGATCAACCGCCGGGCGTGGCGGATCAGCGAGAATAGATGCTCCAGCTGATCATCGGGGAGCCGCTCCAGGCCAACCGTCAGGGAGGGGCGTTCGGCAAATGGCAGGTCATAGGCACCGATCAGCAGCTGACCAAAAAGCGCGGCCGGCAACTGCTGACGTTGTTCCCAGGCCACGTCATCTTGTAAACGCAGCAGGGCCGAGAGCAAAAGCTGAATGCCGGTATATCGTGGGCTGAGCAGTTCGCCGTATTCCAGTGACAGCGTGAAGCCCAGGCCGTCAGCTTGCGGCCTGACCATTGCACTGGCGTCGGCATATTTGGCTAGATCGGTCGCCAGCGTGGCGCAGGTTTCGCGCAAGCCGTTGATGTCATTCTGTGACGTAACGCGTGGTGAAACCGGGCTCACCGGTGACTGAACGTCATCGATGCCATGCTGCTGCTTCACAGCCGGCTGTTTGTCACTCAGCGCCTGGCGAATGTGGGAGAGGCGGGGCTCTTGCGCCGTCGAAGGGGCGTCGCCACTTCGCCGTTGGTCGGGCTTAGACAATTCGCTAAATGTTTCTGAGGCGTCCACGATTTCTGATGACGGACGTGGAGGATCGTTTTCCAAGCGTTGAGGCACAGGCTGAGCATTGTTTGCTGCGTCAGGCGACACACGCTGCTCTTGGTGCATTTCAAGGGCCAGCAGGCGGGGCGTCTGGTTCAGGATCATGGCCATTTTGGCGATCAGTTCGTCCTGCAGCTCACTCCAATCCAGCTCGGGTTTTTCACCTTCGAATGTCGACAACACCTCTAACCACAGCATCGCGAATTGTTGGGCATCACCGAAATACTGGTTCCAGGTCGACTCCGCTCGGCGCCGCAGCGTGATCAGCCGCTCGATGACGGGTTTGCCGAGACCTGCATAAAGGACCTGCGGAATGGCAGGTAGCAGATGCTCGAGCGCATCGAACATACGGCTGATATGCGATTGCGAGACAGGGTATCCACCTTGGCTCAAGCGCGCGGAGAGCTCGCGTTGGCTCAGGGGGGCACTAGGCTCCTGAAACATGTCCTTGAGTTTCGCTACCGCGAGGGCCCTCTCGATGAACGTGAGCTGACCGTGCAAATCGCTTTCGGCCAAGTGCCCAAGCAAGGCATGTGACTCGGATTGCCAGGGACGGAACAGGCAGTGGATACGAAAGAAATGCTCTTCGCGGGTTTCCTGCCAGAGTTCACCGAGGATGCTCAAACGGGTGTTGCCGCCGTTGCGGATGATGAAGTGCTGCTCATTCGGCCGACGGGTGATGGAGGGTGGTTGGTCCAAACCGCGTTCGCGGATCGAGGCTTTGAGCTCGTCATACAGCGGATTGCGAATGACCCGCGGATTGAGCTCGTAGGGACGCAGTTGCTCGAGGCTGACGACCATCGGTGTGTCGCCGACGGGAGCGGCCGTGACCTCACGGTCCGACTTCTGCGGGAAATGGGCCTGCTGCAGTTGACGTGTGATTTCTTCGGAGGTCGGCGGCTTCATTACATCCTCCGATCAGTCGCGACGAATAATGCGACGGTCGGCCGCTGACGTTTGACTAGGCACGTTTCCACCTGTCGGGGCGCTCAGCTGATCGATCCACTCCGGAAACAACTCCAGAGCCAGCGCGCGCATGACCTCAGCGGCGCAAGGGCTATGGCTACCGGGGGGTGGTGTAAAATCGACGCGGTGCACGGGCAACCCCAGTGAGGCCGCATTGAGGTAAGCCACTCGATCAGGAATTACTGTCGCGCAGAGGCTGACATGAGGATCGGCCTTAAACAAATCTTGGAGGCTCTCCATGATCAAGCGGGTATCGCGGCGATTGGTGTTGACCTGATTGAGCAACAGCTTCACCGACGGCAACGCGACACCTAGGTAGCGGTACGGCTCCAGCTCCTCAAAAAGCCCGAGCGTACCGCGGCGCAGCTCGCGCGCTGCCAGCATTTCTGGCGGGACTGGGCACAGGGCGCAATCGGAAGCGAGGAAAGCCATCTCCACCACCACGCTGCGCGCGCCTTGGGTATCGACGATGAGCACATCGTAACGATCCTGAAAGTCTGGCAGCAGATTGCGCAGTCGCAGGCGACCATCGGCCGCATGCAACAGCAAGGTGCTGATATGCCCGGCGCGGTCGTTGGACACGATCAAGTCAAGGTGTTGAATCGCGGTGGCGCTGATCACCTGCTCGGGAGCCGTGAGCCGCTGCGAGATGAGTTCGTAACTGCCGGCCTCACGAGTTTCGCGTAAAGCATAGTAGCTGGACAGCGTCGGTTGGCTGTCCAGGTCCAGCAGCAGCACCCGCAATCCTGAGTCGGCGAGCAATCCACCAATATTGGCGGCGACGGTGGTCTTGCCGGCGCCACCCTTGGTCGAGATCAACGAAAGAACTTTCATGCCGCTAGACCCCTGTCGACAAGCGATCCTGTACCCATTGCTCAATCTCCAGTGAGTCCCAACCGACGGCACGCGTGCCGATGCGGTGGCATTTCGGGAACAGTCCGGCTTTCATCAAGTTGTAGATGTGTGAGCGTTTAAATCCGGTTTTTTGTTCGACCTCTTCACGACGCATGATGTGGCGTTCGGCAAACAGCGGGACAGGGCTGATAGGTTGCATGGTGTCACTCCATAGCGCCATGTGGCGCGTGGTGGGATGTGACAGTCAGTGAAGCCCGGCAGAGAAGAGAAATCATTGCCAGGCAATGGCACCCATTGCCTGGCAATTCGGTTTTAGGCCTGTAGGGCTTTGGCCAAATTACGGCGAGCTTCGGCAAATTTCCGATCAAGGGTGCGTTTGCTCAGTCCAGGGACACCAGGGAATTGTGTAGTAATGGCCTCGACAACCGCAGCCTGGTTTTTATAGATCGACTGCAGGCGGCCGCTTTTGGACTTGCCCAGCGCGACCTCCAGCAGTGCGCCGATGATTGTGTAGTGCACGAAAGCGGATGCCTCGGAGGGGACCTCAAATGTGCCAAGCTGTGCTGATAGCTTGTGATGGTTGAGGGCGTGAGCCTTCGCCTCATCGACAATTGCCGAGTGCTCCTGACGTAGTTTTTCAATCTCGCGGGCGCCGGCGTCTCGCTCCGCTTGCAGGGCCAGATGTGCGGTCACGCTGACGCATTCGGAATGGTCGATATTCTGGGAAAACAGGAACGCTGGCTTTTCTTCCGGGCAGTTGCGCGCAAACCAAACCCGCAGATCAGAATGGCGGATGGACCAATAGACACGTTCAACCTGATCGATAGAGGTAATGGGTCGTCCAAGGTAGGTCGCTGATAACTCGCCACAGACGATGGCGTCGTAGATGCGTTCGGCGTAGGCATGGAGAAAGGGCCATTGCGGAAAATGCTTGAGCAGACTACCGGGGTGAGAAAGATCTACCTGCAGAATTTCGCCTTGATGGTCGGCGAGGTTGCACCAGAGGATCGCGGCATCGATAGGGTGATAGGAGCTTCTGATCGAGACCATGGTAAAAGCCTCCTGCTAAATTCGTCCTAGAATCGCTGGCGCGGGCAATCCTTCTAGGCCTCTCCGAGCGAGCCAGATTCCAAACCTCAATTGGATCCAATTATGGAGACAGCTCTACATGGAGATAGTTCGCTGCACGAGACGCGGTTGCAACAGGTTTTGACGTAGTGCAGGGGGCAGCGCCGATCATTGAACAGGCAGTTGACTTACGCGCATTGTAAACTCCGGCTTGAGCGCCTCGATCACATTGAGCATCTTGGTGTTGGCACTGATGCGATTTTGACCCTGCCTTTACTGGGTCAGATCTCTGTGAGCGGCAACAGGCTTGAAACGGTTGTGTCCGGTGAAGGCGTATGAGGATTGGCTGACGTTCAGTCAATTACAGGCGAGGCCGGTTTGCCGTTTGTTTGGAGGCCCTGTCGATGACGGGAACCTATGACTCGTAGAGCCAAATTTTTGACAAATAGTATGTAGCACCCAATTGCCTGCGGATTCTAAGGATCAATCACCGCACGCCAAAACAACCAATTTCAGTTTTTGGTCCGGTGCTGTTTCGGTGCAGCGAACCATTGTAAATTGCGCAAAGGCTATCGCTCGTAACAGCTCGGTGAGTATCGCACGGACGCAAACTCAACGCCTTTAGGTCTGGTTACGGCATCCTCCGTCGTTCACCCACTTATATCCGGCCGTCAGCCGAGCCCTCCAAATAGAGCAATGGCAAAGGGCTGCGTTCGGCTGATTCTGTTGAAAAAAGTCGGATTTTCATCTCGCCTGAACTCAAGCACGACCACCACCGGAGAACCTACTCACCACATTGAGTGGTTTCTCGGCACTTCGTTGACCTTTGTTGCTTTGTTATTGGGATAATTTGAGGTTTTTGGCTTAGTGCAGGCGCATCTATCCTGTGACTGGTGGCCCGTGAGATGTCAATTTTGCCGGCCGTCGTAGGCTCTGCACCGTAGCGCCAGCGTGAACTCATCGGTCGCGCCACTCATGCCACGTAGTTTCAGGCGATCCAGTATCAGTATGCGCTAGAGGGTGGACAAACATCATTTCGAACCTCTTACGTTCGTGGCGAGAACGCACGTATTACGCCCTCGCTGCGATGCGCCGATCCACATCACGAGCGGCTTCATGGAAGCTGCGAGCTTGGGAAACAACACTTGGCTTTCATCGGACAAGCTACGCAGTCGGTCTGCCAGGATCGGAAGATGATGGTGTTGGCTTTGGTGAGGTGCAAACGCTCGTTCTTGGAGGCTCGCCATTCGCTGCGTAATAAGTTGCCGGCATGGCAGCGGTATTCCTCGGCCTCTTCATTCCAGTGAAAATCGTAACTCGAAAAGCTATCGTTCTTGCGATCAGTTTTGTCCCACACTGGCACATTCGGCTCGATGTCTTTTTCCTCCACCACCCAAGCCAGCATCTGCGCAGTACCGTAAGCGATGTCGCCAATGAGGCGTTCCGGCTTGATGTCGAACTGCGCTTCGACCCGATCGATCATCTTCTTGGTGCTCTCGACTTATGGTTCGATCAGCCGGTGTGGGTTCCACATCCACGATGACGCCGTGCTCGGTATCGATCGGATAGTTCGTGGAATAGGCGTAGAACGCCGAGCGACCTGAAGCTGCGGTTCAGCGGGCTTGAGGATCCGTCAGCGATAGGCGCTTTGTCATAGACCTCTGTGCGTCTCTTCGGGAACGAGCCCCGGATTTCATTTCGCGCAGGAGGGGTTTTCGGCATTATGACGTTTAAACTTGTGGAAACACTAACTTTCAAGGAGGCACGCTTGCGCAAAACCAAATCGCCAGAAGAGGAGCTAGAAAGTGGCGCCAAGCGCGGACGTCTACCGCCGCTTTCGATGGTCCGCGCCTTTGAGGCAGTGAGCCGGCTCGGCTCGATGCGTAAGGCTGCGGATGATCTCAATGTCGGCCATACGGTCGTTTCCCGCCATGTGCGAAATCTTGAATCCTGGCTTGGCACGCGACTTGTGGATGCTGGACCACGAGGCATTCGGCTGACTACGGAAGGCAGGCTTTTTGCCGAGACTGTGGGAATGGCTTTCGACATGATCGCCAAGTCGACGGCGGAATTGCGTCCGGCGGTAAGCCGCTCGGTTTTACGAATCTGGTGTGTCCCTGGTCTCGCGACGCGCTGGCTGGCGCCGCGTTTTAACCAACTCCAACTTGCGCTGCCCGGTATTGATTTCGTTATGCGCGCGACCGATCTAGAGCCCGATTTCGCGCATTACGACGCCGATGTCGATATCCGTTATTTGGATGAGCCGAAGGGGAATGTGCGCTGGATTTTGCTGGAAAGGCCGCGGATTTTCCCGGTCGCTAGCCCGGACTGGATTAGCAAGAACGCACCCATCCGCTCTCTTGACGATCTTGTGAGTCAGCCGTTGATACATGAGGAAAGCCGCGATCAATGGCGACAATGGTTCCATCAGGCTGGATATGGGCATGAAGTAGTGTTGAACGGGCCGCGGCTCTGGTCAGCCAATCTTACGGTCGACGCGGCCCTAACAGGGCAGGGAATCGCACTCGCGACACGCCTAATTGCCGCCGATGATCTGCGCACCGGGCGACTGGTCGAGTTGCTTGGTACCGATGTTCGGCTCGGAGGCTATTATTTAGTTGGACCGCGTGAGCGTTGGAATGAAGTGACATTGGCGCGTTTCCGCGCTTGGATGCAGCAGTCTATCGCGGAGACGACGGGTGGCCAGTCAGCTGGTGTGATAAGTCAACACGATTGCGCTGAAGAATAATTTAGCCGTCAGGTAAAAGTTCGGTTTGATGCTTGAGTAGATCCAGGTCGAATAGCCTCAAACTGATCTTCCGCTCAACACATGCGCGCATGTTCCTCCTGCCATTGACGCTGGCTCGTCAAAGTTTCCTCCATTCACACAAGTATCTCCCAGTTGTTGTCGCAACCGCGCTCATTCACCAACATGCTATGCACGCGCCCATCACAAACTACCCCGTTACGAATGACTGGCGAATGACCTTCGACAATCGACTTGGGGGGGGCGCTGTCCGCTAGTTTCGCTGTTAGTGGCAAAGACTTACCGTTTATGGCGATTTGCTCTGGATAACGATCCGTTCGGAATGTACGAAGCTCATGGGGAGGAATGCCTCCGTACTAGCTATGGAGTGGTGACATGAAGTCACCACTGAGGAAGTAATAAAGTGCCTGTCTGAGCAGGAGAAACTGTATCAAACTCAGCTCTCAAATGAGTGGGTGCGGGCTGAATATCAAAAACAGCGAAGGAGAAAGCACGTTAGAGCACAGCGATTCTCATGCCATAACCGCGATATAACCAAGTGCCGCAAGCTAGTCTGGAACGACTATGTTCCGGACTAATTTCCCAGCCAAAACTTAAATCCAGACCCCGCCAAGTTGCTATTAAGGTGAGCGGGGGTCGTCACTTTCTTTCTTGGAGACACCGATGTCCAATGCCACTGACACACTATACGCGAGGGATATAGCCCATCACCTTCATAGCTATACCGATGCGCGGATGCACGAAGGTGTCGGTCCATTGGCAATTGAGCGCGGGGATGGGGTTTTCGTCTATGACACCGAGGGGCGTCGCTATATCGAAGCCATGTCGGGCCTGTGGAGTGCGGCACTTGGCTTCAGCGAGGTGCGACTGGTCGAGGCAGCCATGACGCAGATGCGTAAGCTACCTTTCTACCACACCTTTACTCACAAAACGCATCAGCCTGCCGTGGATCTCGCGGAGAAGCTCATCTCGCTGGCGCCGGTGCCGATGAGCAAGGTTTTCTTTACCAACTCCGGTTCTGAGGCCAACGACACGGTGGTGAAAATGGTTCGTTACTACAATAACGCCCGTGGCCTGCCGCTGAAGAAAAAGGTGATATCCCGCATTGGAGCCTACCATGGCGTGACTATCGCTGCGGCGAGCCTAACTGGCTTGCCGAATAATCATCGTGCTTTCGACCTGCCGATGATGGACATAGCGCATGCAATGTGCCCGCATCACTATCGTTTCGGCGAACCCGGCGAGTCGGAGGAGGTATTTTCGGATCGTCTTGCAAAAGGGCTCGAAACTCTCATCCAACGCGAAGGGCCCGATACAGTTGCTGCGTTCATCGGCGAACCTTTGATGGCGGCCGGTGGGGTTATTGTTCCTCCGCGCGGCTATTGGCAAAAGATCCAGGCGGTTTGCCGCAAGTACGACATTTTGTTGGTAGCAGACGAGGTCGTCTGTGGATTTGGCCGCACTGGCAACATGTTTGGCTCGACTACGTTCGGCATCGAGCCAGACATTATGGTGCTGTCTAAACAGTTGACCTCGTCATATCAACCGCTTGCAGCAGTGTTGATCAACGAACGGATTTATCAGGAGATCGCGGGGCAAAGTTCGACCATCGGGACCTTTGGACACGGCTTCACCGCGAGCGGGCACCCAGTGGCTGCGGCAGTGGCGCTGGAGAACATCAAGTTGATTGAAGAGCGGCACCTGGTAGAACACGCGGCCGAAATGGGCGCGCGACTGCGAGCTGGCCTTTCGCAATATGCTGACCACCCGTTAATTGGGGAAATCCGAGGTGTCGGCTTCATTGCCGCCGTTGAGCTGGTCGCAGATAAATCGGAGAAAACCCGGTTCGAGCCGCTTCGCCGAGTCGGTAGTTATTTCAATGCTCGCTGCCAAGAGCACGGCATGATTGTCCGCAACATTGGCGACAGCATTGCGTTCTGCCCACCCCTGGTCACTACAGCGGAAGAAGTCGACCTTATCATCAACTGTTTCAGCAAGGCGTTGGAGGATACGCAGCGGTGGCTGGCGCAGGGGCATTGAGTACGGGTACGGCTCGACTTTGATAGGTTTGGCGTCGTATCGCGGACTCTCCTGTGAGAGCAGGTAGCGGGGCTGCTAAATGGCTTACAGGCAAGCCCGTTGTAGTATTCACGGAAATGCCACGACATATATATGTTAGAGCCCTGATTATTCGGGGCTTTTTCGTTGGTGCCTGCCCCGGCCTCGCCGCCGGTGGTGTTAATGAAGACCACAGCGGTGACACCTTGGGTAACAATAGGCGCGAATTACAAATATGCAGCCGATGTGAATTCTGCCGATGGGTCAGGAATCGCTGGATAAGCTTCTGTATTTGTTGAATATTTCCTCACCTAGTCGCTATGGTCGGGCTCAATGCTCGCGTCGATCACGGGTTGGCAATACCGAGCTTCTGCGCCACTTTGAGGCACTGTCTTGCACGGAGCTTTTGAAGCCGTGACCCCAAGCGACGATTAGTTCAGCATGTTGTCAATTCTGGCGTTAGGAATACTCTTTATGGTCAGTTCCAGTTCATCCCAGTCGATGCAAGACTTCAGTCAAAACTTGCGCCTTCTCTGCGGATATTATAAGTCGGTGGCTAAGGTGTGCCGCTCCCTTGATATCAACCGCCAGCAGTTCAACAAATACTTGGGGGCGCAAGCGACTCCCTCGTCCTTTACCCTGCGCAAGATCTGCACTTTTTTTGGGGTGGATGAGGAGGAAATATTCTCCGAGCATGAATCCTTCCGCGCTCTGCTCAACAGGCAACGCACGGCGCGAGAGCCGGACAGTGCGGTACCAGCCGATTTTTTCCCGAGCTCCGCGCAGGAGTTGTCGAAGTACCAGGGTTACTACTTTGTCTATTTGATGTCGCCTGCCGCGCCGGGGGAGGTGATCAAGTCGATTACCCGCTTGACCCGCTCCGGCGAAAAGATCCTGAGTAAAACCTACGAGCGGATGAGGCTGGGCGATGACCAACTGAATAGTTTCGGCATCAATAAATATCGTGGGTTCTGCTTTGCCTCATCGGATCTGATTTACATCGTCGAGCGCGAGTACCTCTCGTCCCGGGGCTATATCTGGTCAGCGCTTTATCCCTCGTACCGCAGTCGTTTCCGTTTTCTCAACGGCTTGGTACTCGGCGTGTCGGGTGACAATTTCCGCCGTCCTTTTGGTGCCCATATTGTATTTGAGCACCTAGGCGAATCGATCGACCTGCGTAACGCTCTCACCAGTTGCAGCTGTTTTCCGATTGATGCCCCTGAGATTCCCGACGAGGTGAGGTCGCGGCTGCTGGTACATCCATCAGAAGGTGAGTTCAACCTCGTCCCTCCGCTGTTTTAATCTTTTTTTAAACTTGACGCTAGGTGACGCTTTGGGGCGTCACTTGGCGTTTTTTTCTTCGTGCTCGCGAAATTGAGCTGGCCGTGCGGCAGATCGATAATGCCATACACCACTCAAATGTCAGTTTCGTTAACGGCCAATCACATTATTCATTCCGGTTGAATGAGTGCCTGTTTCTACAAGTGATCCGCTGCGCCCGCCATAAAAATAAGAGGAACACCTATGAAATTCAAAAGAACATTGATGGCGGGGTTGATGGCGCTGTCCATTACTGCGCCATTGACCAGTGGTTTGGTGTATGCGGCAAACAATACCTTGGTTGTCGCTGATCGAGCCTCTTTCAAGGATTGGGATCCAGCCTCCGCCTTTTCGGAGGAAGTGCGGGTACTGGGCAATATCTACGAGACACTAGTGGTGTATAACGCGCCAGGCAGTGCTGAGGAGTTTTCCCCCGGGCTTGCCACGTCCTGGGAAAGCAGCGACAACGGCAAAACCTGGACCTTCAAGCTGCGGCACGGCGTTAAATTTCATGACGGTTCGGCCTTTAATGCCGCAGCGGTCAAAAAGTCCATTGATTACGTCAAGGAGCTGAAGCAGGGCGCTGCATTTGTATGGAACGGTCTGGACGCCGTCGAGGCCCTCGCTGACGATACGGTAGTGCTCAAGTTTAAGAGTCCTACTCCGGCCAATCTGATCGCGGCAGGTCAGTATGCCGCTTACATAATTGCCCCGGCGGCGGTAGAGAAAGGTCATGACTGGATGATGGCCCCCAACGCCATCGGTACCGGTCCCTACAAACTTGGGCAGGTCGAACAGGGCCAGCAAGTGGTGCTTGAGCGATTCGATGGCTACTGGGGAGGTTGGAAAGAAGGGCAATTTGATCGGGTCATCGTGAAGGTCGTGTCCGAAGCTGCCACTCGTACCCAGATGATCAAAAATGGCGAGGCCGGTGTCGCTTGGGATATCCCTCTTGATCAGCTCAAGGTGTTGGGAGAGAACCCCTCCATCAAGGTGAGCACCGCGCCTTCGTGGAAGAACTTTCAATTTTTGATCAATACCCAGAAGTACCCTACGAACAACCTGGCATTTCGTCAGGCGCTGCAGTACCTCTGGGACTATGAAAGTGTCACCAAAGATATTTTGCATGGCTACGGCAGCGTTCCCAAGGGGCCTTTGCCCACCAGTATCTGGGGGCATGCCAGCGTGCCTATGGCCTCTTACGATCTGGATAAAGCCCGACAATTGTTGGAAGCCTCCGGTGTACCTAAGCAGGACTGGAAGGTCTCGATGCAGTACATCAGTGGCATCTATGCAAACGCTGCTGAACTATTCCAGGCCACGGCTTCTCAGGTTGGCGTTGAGGTGGAGTTACTCCCCGGCGAGTGGGGTGTGATCTGGGATAAGGCAAAGAAGCTGGATACCGCTCCCAACATGCAGTCTATGGCTTGGTGGCCGACGTATCCGACACCCAGCGATTGGCTTTTCAGTGAGTTCCATACAGAAAAAACCACGCTATTCAATCTGTCTCACTACAGCAACCCAAACTTTGATCAGTTGATCGAAGAGGCGTCGGCGTTAGAGGGCAGTGATCGGGCCAAGTCCACTGAAAAGTACGTGCAGGCCCAGCAGATACTGGCCAAGGACGCTCCTGCGATCTGGTACGCCGACGTGCAGCAGATACGTGTCTCCCGCAAAGACATCAAGGGTATGGAAAAGAGCCTGAATCCTGCTTATGAGGCGATTCTCTACTACAACCTGAATCGCTGAATGCTGAGTCGTCTTTGATGAAGTGGTACGTGTAATACCTGATTTGCCATGTAAATCGATAACCAGGCAGTTAGTTAATTTGCCTGGTTATTCCCTCAAGGGTTAATTCGCTTTTGGGGGTTTTTAGTAGGGCGTAAGAAGTCAGGGTCAAGTTTTTTAGCCACAAGGGGTATTCCAAATGGCGAAGTATATAGCTCAGCGATTGATAGTGATGTTCTTCATTCTTTTGGGAGTGTTGACCATCACCTTCGTTCTGAGCCGAGCTCTTCCGGGTTCCCCGGTAGAAATGATGCTGGGAAACCACCCCACGGTGGAGCAGATTGCCGTCGCACGGGAAAAACTGGGGTTGGATAAGCCTCTGCCGATCCAATACTTCAATTACATCGGTGATCTTCTCCGAGGTGATTTTGGCACTAGTCTGCGCACCGGGCGGCCGGTGGTGGAGGAAGTGGTCAGGCGGGTTGGTGCGACTTTTGAACTGACATTCCTGGCAATGTTCTGGGTGGTGGTGCTAGGGGTGCCGATCGGTGTCATCTCAGCGGCGCGGCAAAACTCAGTGGTCGACAATGCGGCACGAGCGGGGTCCATCGCCGGGACGGCGTTTCCAGTTTTCATCCTGGCCATGGGCTTGCAGTTACTGTTCTACGGCAAGCTCAACTGGCTGCCACTACAAGGACGTATCGATGCTTCCATTCTTCTCGATAGCCCTTTTGAGCGTGTAACAGGCTTTTACCTGATTGACACGCTGCTGGCCGGTAATTTCGTAGCACTGTGGAGCGCCATCAAACACCTGACGCTACCCGTGCTCACCCTGGTCATCGTGACCTTGGCCACTGTCACCCGGATCACCCGAAACATGATGGTGGAGGTGCTATCCGAGGAGTACATCCGTACGGCCGTTTCTTACGGTGTACCCAAGTGGCGTATCCATTACGCCTATGCCCTGAAGGCGACAATGATTCCGCTCCTGACAGTGGTGGGCCTGACCTTCGGTTACCTGCTCGGTGGTGCGGTAGTTGTTGAGTTCATTTTCGATTGGCCTGGCCTGGGCGGCTTCGTGGTGTTTTCGATTGCCCAGAATGATTTCCCCGCTGTGATGGGCGCCACCTTGGTGCTGGCCACGACGTATCTGTCGATCAACCTGATCGTTGATCTCTTGTATCACCTTGTTGATCCGAGGTTGCGAGTCCAATGAGTATCCAAGACGTATCCCTGTCCATGCCCTCGCGAGCCCCATCATGGCGTATCAAGGCCCTGGCGTTTGCCAGCGACAACAAGTTGTTTGTATTCGGCGCGCTGTTATTGCTGCTGATCATCCTGGCGGCAGTCTTCGCCCCTTGGCTTGCACCTTATGAGCCGAACAAGATTGTCTTTTCCCAGAAATTGCTGGCACCCAACTGGGCACACTGGATGGGCACCGACGAGTTTGGTCGCGACATTCTTTCACGGGTGCTTTATGGCGCACGCACGTCGCTGATCATCGGAGTGAGCGTGACTCTGATTGCGATGCTGATCGGGATTCCGATTGGGCTTGTTTCCGGTTACTTCGGTGGTCGAGTCGATACGCTGCTGATGCGTTTATCAGATGTGTTCCTGGCCTTTCCGCCGCTGTTGTTGCCGATCGCTATCACCGCTGCGCTGGGATCGGGATTGGCCAACGCCATGTTAGCGCTCGCTGTCTCCTGGTTTCCCTGGTACGCGAGGATCATGCGCGGTGCGGTAGTACGGGTTCGGTCAGAAACCTATATCCATGCCGCCCGTTCCATGGGTGTCAGTCACTGCCGTATTTTGCTTCGCCATGTACTGCCCAATGCCACCACGCCTGTGATCGTGCAGGGCTCCATGGACTTTGGTTACACCATTCTCGCCGCTGCCTCGCTGAGCTTTATCGGGCTGGGGGCCAAGCCGCCCATGATCGAATGGGGGCTGATGGCCGCGGCGTCGCGCTCGCAGTTACTTGAGAATCCCTGGACGGTGCTGTTTCCCGGAGTGGCAATTTTTGTCCTGGTGCTGGCCGTCAACCTGGTGGGTGACGGGCTGCGCGATGTGCTCGATCCAAAGAAGGGGACGCGCTGATGATCGACGAATCCTTGCAATATTCTGCTTTCGAGCGTCTCGCCGCTTCGAATAACGACGCAGCTCAAGACCTGGTGCTGGAAGTGGAAGGGCTGACGGTGTCTTTCCCTGGTTTGTTCAAGACCGTAAAGGCCGTACGCGGCATCGACCTTAAGGTAAGGCGCGGTGAGATCCTCGGGTTGGTGGGGGAGTCGGGCTCGGGCAAGTCTATGACGGCCATGTCTTGCCTTGGATTGATGCCTGAAGCCGCTCGGCTGGAAGGCAGTGTCAGGGTCGCCGGACAACAGGTCAACGGCGCCTCGGCATCGCAGCTGGCGGCTTTGCGTGGCGGTGGTGCGGCGATGATCTTCCAGAATCCGATGAAGGCGCTCAACCCGTTCTTCACCATCGGGCGGCAGATGTTCGACGTCATCGGCTGCCATCGGCAACTGAGTAAGGCACAAATCCGCGCCGAGGCGCTGAGCTCGTTGGAAGCGGTGAGCATGCCCGACCCCCCTCTGGCGCTAGCCAAGTACCCGCACCAGATGTCTGGCGGTCAGTTGCAGCGAGTGGTGATTGCCATGGCGCTGGCCTGTCGGCCGAAACTGCTGATCGCCGATGAGCCGACCACGGCGCTGGACGTCACCGTGCAGGCGCAGATCATCGCTCTGCTGCGCAAGCTGGCACGGGAGCAGGACCTGGCGATTCTGTTTATCACCCATAACCTGGGGGTAGTGGCTTCGCTCTGTGACCGGGTGGCGGTGATGTATGCCGGCGAAGTGGTGGAGAGCGGTCCAGTGGGCGAGGTGTTCAAGCGACCTGCACACCCCTACACCCTTAAGTTGATGGGCACCGTGCCCAAGTTGGGGCAGGGACCCCAAGCCCTGGGCTTCATCCCAGGGCAGGTGCCGAACATGGCGGCTCCCCCGGCTGGCTGTGCCTTCAACCCACGTTGTGAACGCGCCACCGGACGCTGCAATCACGCTGCGCCGAGGGTTGTCATCGGCAAGGAGCACTGGGCAGCTTGCCACAACATATTGGTCAAGGTGTGAGGCTTCTGTGAAAGGTAAACGGCTATGAATAACAACAAGCAGCCCGCACTGTTGAGCGTCAATCAGTTGCACAAGACCTACGCCAGCCGCGATGGCCTGGTGACGGCCATTGACCACATCAGCCTGGAGGTGCAGGTCGGTGAGACGGTCGCGCTGGTGGGGGAATCCGGTTGTGGCAAAAGTACGGTGGCCGCGACCTTGCTCGGTCTGCTGCCAGCCGATAGTGGGCAAATTCTGGTTGAAGGTCGGCCGCTGCCCACTGATGCCAGGGCGCGGGGCAGGAGCTTGAGTATGGTGTTCCAGAACCCGTACGCCTCGCTGAACCCGAAAATGACGATCAAGGCGATTGTTGCCGAGCCGCTGAAGGTTGCCTTTGGTCTGCGCGGTAGCGCCTTGCACGCGCGCATTCTCACGCTGTTGGGAAATGTGGGGATGGGCGAGGAGCACATGGAGCGCTATCCCCATGAATTCTCCGGTGGTCAGTTGCAGCGCATCGCTATCGCTCGGGCCCTGGCGCTGGAGTCGAAACTGCTGATCCTCGATGAGCCTACGGCGGCGCTCGACGTTTCGGTCCAGGCCCAAGTGCTGCAACTGCTCAAGACGCTGCAGAACGACAATGGCCTGAGCTACCTGTTTATCAGCCACGACCTTGCGACGGTCGAGTATCTGGCGCAGCAAGTACTGGTGATGTACTTGGGGCGCATCGTCGAGGCCGGGCCTGTGGAGCAGGTGTTTGGCCGACCGCGTCATCCCTACACGCGTGCGCTGCTCAATTCCGTGCCCTCCATCGACCCGGAGCGCCGTGACGAGTTGCAAATCCTGAGTGGCGAGATCCCCAGCCCCTTGAACCGGCCTGCCGGATGCCACTTCGCGCCCCGTTGCCCGCAGGCCAGTGAGCGCTGCCGCCGAGAAGTGCCGGCCGAGACCCAGGATAACCGCCACCGCTTTTCTTGCCACCACCCTCTGAACGATGAGAGCTGAACCCCTATGTACAATAAAAAAGATATGACCGCTCCCGGCATTGGTTATCAGGACCTAAGTTTGATGCAGGGCTATCCGCCGTCCCGGGAAAAGCAAGTTGGCCTGCATAATTGGGACAGTCCGCCCTATAACCGCTGGTCGTTCCAGCACATGAGCCAGTTGTTTCCGGTGGCCGCTATTCATCGCAGTCCTGGACCGGTCACTGAACTCGAGCGCAACGAACGCTCACTGGACGACGTACGTTTCCAGCGGGTCGACGGCGGACAAACCGATCTGGCGACCTTCCTGACCGATAGCTACACCGATGGTTTTTTGGTGCTTCATCAAGGCAAGGTGGTTTCGGAGCAGTATTTCAACGGTATGCAGCCGCACACGTTGCATCTGTTGCAATCGGTATCCAAGACCGTCGTCGGTAGCCTGGTCGGCAGGTTGATCGGCCAGGGCCAAATCGATCCCCAAGCGCGTGTCAGTGACTATGTGCCCGAGCTTTTGGCAAGCGGCTATGGCGACGCCCGGGTACAGGATCTGCTGGATATGCGCACGGGAGTGAGATTCAGAGAGGACTACACCGATCCGGATGCTGAATTCATCCAGTTGGATATCGCCTCGGGTTGGCGTGAACGGGGAGAGCGGGAGTCACCTGACAGCATTTATGGTTTGTTGAAGTCGCTGAGTAAGGACCGTGAACATGGCCAGTTCTTTGAGTATCGCTCAGTGGATACCGACGTGCTGGCCTGGGTCTGTGAGCGGGCCTGCGGCGAGCGGCTCCCTGTTTTATTGAGCCGGGAGATCTGGTCAAGACTGGGGGCAGAGCAAGACGCGAATATCACCCTCGATTGCGTTGGAACTGCATTGGCCGATGGCGGGATGAGCGCCACGCTGCGTGATCTGGCGCGCTTTGCCCAGATGTATCTGCAGGGTGGACATTTCAACGGTCAACAGATTGTTCCAGAGGAGTTTGTGCGTGCATGCGGCCGTGGTTCCACACCGGCTTTTGAAGTCCTCTATGGCTTCTATGTCAAACACTTTCCTGACGCCGCCTATAGCAATCAGTGCTGGGTGCTGGACAGTGAACAGGGTACCTATTCGGCGCGCGGAGTATTTGGGCAGAGTATCTATTGGGATCCGGCTTCTGAAGTGACAATCGTAAAGCTTTCCAGTTGGCCGGACTTTATCAATGCAGAGTGGACGTTGAATACCTTCCGTGCTTGTGCCGCTGTGGTTGAAGAACTGCAACGCAGCTGACGCGGGAGTGTGAATGACCGCGGCTTGTCAGGCACCTCCCAGCCTTGGTGAAGAGGTGCGGTGTGCAGGCTCGGCATAGCTACACCCAGACCCGGCTGGCCGCCGGCGGCTGACCCTCCCGGCCCTCACTTGGACGCTGTTTGCAGCCTTCGTTCTGGTGGGCCCTACCCCTTTCATCCAGACCGCGCTTTTGCCGTGGCCGGGATGAGTGTTGCCAACAATAAAATAAATAAGAGACGGAGCGACCATGAACTTGAACACCACCCGGGCCTTGCGCTCATTGACCCCGCTGGCGCTGTTGGGGGCCCTTTCCACCCCTGCGATGGCGATCCAGGTCACCGACAACCTCGATCTCGGCGGTGCCGTCCGGGCGCGTTGGGACTATGACCCGGATCGCGACATCCAGAAGTTCAACTTCGACACCGCGATCCTCAGCGCCAAGTACAACTCAGATACCTGGATCGGCGAGGCCCAATACCGTTTCTACGGTCGAGCCTACCCTTACGAGTACACAGAGAATGTCGGTGACGTCCAGTTCGCCGAATTGGCGTGGATCGGCTACAAGTTCAACCCCGACCAGCAGGTTCAAGTCGGCCTGAACCAGCTGCCGTTCGGTTTGCAGCCGTACTTCGGCAGCACGTTCTACCAAACCCTGGGCAGCGTCATAGGACTGGAAGACGTGGAAGAAGTCGGCGCCAAGTACATCCAGCAAAGCGGCGACTGGAATATTCAGGCCGGTTACTACCTGCGCCCCGCTTGGCAGGGTAAAGGCACTAGCAATGGTGAAACCTACTCCACCGTGGTCTCCGAAGCGGACAGCTATGTCATCGACGGTAGCAACAACCAGGAACGCAACACAGTGGTCCTTCGGGTGGCCAAGGCGCTGGACCTGGGACCGTGGAAGTCCGAAGTCGGGATCTCCGGCCTGACCTCGTCCCTGGAGAACCGCGACACCAACAACGATGGCCGGCGCAATGCCATGGCGGTGCACTACATCGGCAAGAACGGCCCATGGGGCGTACAACTGCAAGCCGCGCGACAGCAGATGTCCCCGCGCAACCCCGGCACCGATGAACTGGTGACTTTCGGCAGTTACGACGCCACCTTCAACGTCGCCAGTCGCGGCAACTTGTACGTGGCGGATGTAAGCTATGACGTCAGCGGCAAGTATCTGTTCGATCAGATCAGCGGTGTGAAGCTGTACGCCAACTACAGCGCCTTCGATAAATCTGCGGACGATTTCAAGACCTCGCAACGGATGATTTTCGGCACCTCGTTCTCCCTCAGCAAACTATGGATCGCCACGGAATGGTTGTACGGCAAGAATGATCCGGTCATCGGTGGCGGCAGCCTCACCCAGAGTCTGGGGGCTGGTGGTAGTAACCAGTGGGAAAACCAGTTGTACATGAACATCGGGTATTACTTCTGATCCGGATTTTTTGGCAACAGCCCTAATGTCCTTTTCGCGAGCGGGCTCGCTCCCACAGGTTTAGCGCATAATCTGTGGGAGCGAGCCCGCTCGCGAATTCGTCAGTCCAAACAACACGTGCATCAGCCCATCCACTGATAGTCAGATAGACCCTACAGAACAATCACTACCCCAAGAAAAACAATAAACCTGCTCCACGTAACAACTGAGGCTGGTGCGGAGTCATCCTTTCATGCGTCAAATGCCCTCGCTCAACATGCTGCGAGTCTTTGAAGAAGTCGCACGGAATCGCAGTTTCAGCCAGTCGGCGCTGGGTCTGAACGTTACCCAAGGCGCGGTCAAGTGGCTTACACAATCAATAGACTCTACATGCATAAACAGCCCAGATCCGGGCTAGGAGTGGGAGAACATCAGCTTTACTCCAGCCGCTCCGAAAACTAGCGCAAGGGTACCTTCGATCCATCGGCGTGCTCGGCGATATCCCCAAATCATGGGCGCGGTGGAGAAGATGATCGCATAGCCACAGAAGATAGTGACGCTAAGCACGGCGCAACCGGCCAGAATAATCCCGACCGTTTTTGGCGAAGCGTGCGGACCCAAGCCAAGGGTCATGGTAGCGATCCAGCCGAGCAGCGCCTTAGGGTTTGTGAGATGCATGAACAAGCCGCGCTGATAAAGACTGAAGCCCGAGACTTTTGGCGCGGCAGCTATCTCTTTCTCGAGTCGCTCATTGGACGTTAGAGCAGAGCGGCCTGCTTTGATGGCAAGGAAGAGCAGGTAAGCACCGCCAACCGTTTTTAAGACACCCAGCGCCTGCGCATACTGCGCCAGGACGGCTGAGACGCCCGTGGCTGCCATCGATCCCCAGAAAATCGAACCACTGATCACACCTGCCGCTAGCAGGAGCGCAGGCTGCCTGCCTTGGTGCATCGCGACGCCCATTATTCGCATGTTGCTCGGTCCAGGACTCGCCGCTCCAACAATATAGGCCGTGAATACGAGGAAGAGATGGTGGTAATCAAATGACATTAAAAGCCCCTTAACGAAGTTCTATGCCAGTCAGCGGCTCCGTTATTAGGAGCCCTATGACGGGGCGATGATGGCCGACCATAAGAGCCAACCCGGCGGACTCCTCTGTAAGCTTCAGCGCGATGCTGTCTGAACGTTAAATTTCACGCCCGGATTGGTGGATCTCCGTTACAGACATGGTGAATATCAGTTTTGATTTGCCTTTATTCGAGTAGACATGAGGTACATCTGTTTTTGCTACGGCTGAGCAACCCGCAGAAACGCTCAGTTCGGTATCTCCTACTATGAAGTGGAGTGTCCCTTTCTCCACGTGAAGTAGCTCAGTTGTGCCGTGAGGGTGCCCTGAGGAGGCAAAGTTTTCGCCGGGAAACATTTCCCAGCGCCAAAGCTCAATCATGTTCGGACCACTGGTTCCAGCCAGGAGCCGAGCCGTCCCTCCCATGTTTCCTGTCCAGAGTGTGGGAATATCCTTGCTCTCGATGAGGTGGGCAGATGGGGCGTCGGACACGTTTACGACATCAGCAACTGAAAGGCCCAAAGCAGCAGCGATTTTGCACAGGATCGCGATGCTTGGGTTAGCCGTGCATTTCTCTATCTCGACCACCATGCCCTTGCTGACACCGGAGCGACGGGAAAGCTCGTCGAGAGTGATTTTCCGCTTCTTCCGTTCCTGTTTGAGCCTACGGGAAACTGCCTCGCTAACGGTTTGAACGTCGGCCCCGGTGTTGGTCGGTATATTGACTATTTTGGTCATTGGTCGCTAGTATGAAGTGAAATTTAGGATTAAAGGGATTCTCTGATGCTGTCCGTACTGCCGTCAATCGACCAAGACGTAATCAATTTGGCACCTGAGTTCAGAGCGCTCAGCATTGTGGTCGAAGCTGCACCAATCGCCAATCCAGATATTGGCAAGGACGCTTTGGCTCGAGCCTGTCAATCAGTCACGGCGGGTGGTGCACTGTGGGCAGACGCTCACCTGACCGCTTGGGCGGATCTCTTCCGAAAATTCGGTGCCAAGCCGCAGCGCACCCCTTGCTCAGCTGAAGCTCTTCGCAAACGGGCCCTGCGTGACGGCAGTCTGCCGAGTATCGATCCAGTGGTTGATCTCTATAACGCCATCAGCATTGAATACGCAGTTCCGGTCGGCGGTGAGAACGTCGAAGCCTATGTGGGCTCGCCGCGACTCGCTGTTGCTGATGGATCGGAACCTTTCGACACCATGAAAGAAGGCGCTCCAGCCCACGAATATCCTGATTCTGGCGAGGTTGTTTGGCGGGACGATAAAGGGGTGACTTGCCGTCGTTGGAATTGGCGACAGGGTGTCAGAACACGGCTCAGTGCAGACGCGAAGCACATGTGGTTCATTCTGGAAAGTCTGCCGACAATGCCGCTCGAGGCATTGACTGAAGCGGGTGACAAGCTGATAGAAGGCCTGCAACTGATGATGCCAGGCGCTCAGATTGAGAGTGTGCTTATCGGTCCAGGTGCCAATTAGTACATAAGCGAGAGGGTACGGGCTGCTTGTGTGGATGCATACGGGGTTATGTCCAATCTCGCCTCGCACGCAGCCTTTTTATCGGTGGCATTCATGCCCCCCCCCACATCACCTTGAAAAAGCCTGCAGCTGAATCGAAGAAATCTCCATGGCGCATGGTGTCGATTATTGAGCGATGTATGCTTCGGAGTCCGTCCATCCTGTGGTGATCTAATTGCAGAATCACACAATGGAGTCCTGAACTATGTTTACCGGTCTTAGTGCATTTCCTTTGACGCCAATGAATGAGCAGGGTGTGGATGAAGGAGCATTTGCTCGCCTTGTGGAGCAACTGGTGGCTGCAAAAGTGGATTCTATCGGTGCGCTCGGATCTACAGGAAGCTATGCGTACCTTTCTCGGATTGAACGCTCACGAGTTACGCAGTTGGCAGTAGAGGCAGCCGGGAATGTTCCCGTCATGGTAAGTATTGGGTCGCTGCGGACGCGTGATGTGCTGTTGCTGGCAGAGGATGCGCAGAAGGTGGGAGTCAAGGCATTGTTGCTGCCACCCGTTTCCTATCAGAAGCTAACAGCTGAAGATGTTTTTTCCCTGTACGAAACGGTCACCGCCAATATCTCCGTCCCGCTATGCGTCTATGACAACCCCGGCACCACCCATTTCGAATTTACTGATGAGCTTCACGGGCGCATTGCCCACCTGCCGAATGTGCACTCGATCAAGATCCCTGGCGTTCCTGAAGCACCAGATCAGGCCAAGGCACGAGTCGATCGCCTTCGGGCACTGATTCCGGAGCACGTAACGATCGGGGTAAGCGGGGATGTATTTGCTGCTACTGGATTGAACGCAGGCTGTCAGGTCTGGTACTCCGTCATTGGGGGCTTGTTCCCGAAAACAGCCCTGGCAATCACGCGTGCTGCGTTGTCGGGTAACGCCAAAGAAGCGACTCGCCTTTCCGAATCTTTGAAGCCTCTATGGGCCCTCTTTACACAATTTGGGGGAAGCTTGCGCGTTGTTGCAACGGCGGCCGAGCTTCGTGGATTCACCCACTCTCCGAGCTTGCCATTGCCACTCAGAACCATCAGTGGAGCAGGGCGTCAGCAAATTGCTGCGGTGATCGACGAGCTCGAACTGAGCTGAGCAGTAAGTGCTGCGAATGCATCCGAAACGCCAAGCTGCATCTTTACAATGATACAGCTCAGCAGGCGCGGTAGGGCCGATGTTTAGTCGGCTTTGACCGGCGCAGTGGCCCTAATGTTGAGCGAGCAGATCAGTTATAGGAGCAAAGTAAATGTACATCCCCCCTCAGTTTGAAGAGTCTCGTGTTGGCGTTTTGCAAGAAGTCATTATGCGAAATCCGCTTGGGTCACTTGTCACTTGTTCGGGTGATGGGATTGACGCCAATCACTTACCTTTTGAACTTGTACTCCGCAGCGGAGCGCTTGGGGTGCTGCAGGCGCATGTGGCGCGGAATAACCCCCTATGGCATGAAGTCGCCCAGGGCAGTGAGGTGTTGGTGATATTTCGAGCTCAAGATGCGTATATATCGCCGCAATGGTATCCGAGCAAACAGGATTTCCATCAGCAAGTCCCCACTTGGAACTACCGGGTCGTGCACGCATTTGGTCGTGTGACGTTTCACGATGATGCACAGTACGTGCGTCGTGTCGTAGCAAAGCTGACCAAGTCTCATGAAGCAACTCAGCCCACACCTTGGAAAATGACCGATAGTCCCAAGGAGTACATAGATGCCATGCTGAAAAAAATTGTAGGGGTCGAGATCGAAATCACGAGGCTGGTGGGGAAATTCAAGCTCGGTCAGGATGAGGAAGCCCGTGATATCCGAGGTGCTGGCGATGCTTTGGTCTCGCGTAATGAGCGAGGAATTGGATTAGCCATGCTTGAGTGCGCTGATAATAAAGACATTTAGCATCTTCCTTCCCACTTACAAAAAGGCGCCTACTGAAATAAAGGAGCATTTTAATTCGTGACACGCTCCTCATAAAAATCGTAGGCACTTATGAATTTTCTTTGCAGTGAGGACGCCTCAGCAGAAGGTGGCTTGCTGAGGCATTTTTTTGAGATCGCTGCTTCGGGCCGGCAGGCCGGCTTACTCAGTTTGAATCACACCGAAGCCTCGTTCGACATTTGAGCGGAATTGTCTCAGGTTCCTTTTATGCATCCAGCGCTCGTCATATTGGGGGCAACTGGTGCTTGATCGGGTATGCAGAACATCGAAAGATTTCCTATTACGTATCATCGCCATACATGGGCCGGCCCATCAGTGCCTAGAGCTTCAAAAACGTTGTGAAATGGTCCTTGTGATCCAGCAGGAGCTCACGAGGCAAGATAGTCGCCACACTTCCTCGATGCTGCAATCCGTGTGATAGCACGTGTACAAGAACCTGCTCTTTCGTCATGTTGCCTGGTTTTCCATCCTTGAAAATAAACTCAACCGGATCAGACAGTTCGATTGCAGTGATCGACTGGGTGTAGTTCACAAACCATTGATTCGCTGAAGAAAAGCACTCTTCCAGTCGACCTAGGTCTTGTTTCTGTTCGGTCAGGATGGAGTCAAATTCATCCGGTTTTCCCTGCAGTCTGGCAATGAACAGTTGGTCAACAATATTGATATGGGCTAGCCAGTAGAGTGCTTCCTCCATTTCGGTTGGAAATTTTTTTGCCGCGGGGGCTTTCAAGCACTTGAACAGTTCCTCCTCAGACCATGCCTTGTATTTGTAAAGCGAATGAAGAAGGTTCGTGGCACTCATGGCGTTCTCCTGGATTTCTAATTTTCTGGCTGCCCTGGACCTTCTGATGGGAATGCGGATAGGGCTCCTTCCCGCAGGGGGATAGCCGTGCACGGTCGGATAGATGGGATAGTCACTATATTGACTTTTTTAGTCAATAGTTGGTAGCTTGAACGGCAAGCGACGAAAGTGGCCGTGTGGTAGCTGAGTGATGGGTGATTGGCCTGGCGCGGGTGATGTGCGACCCCTCACCATCTGCGTTTGCAGATGACGATGATCTCGCTCAACGCTTCAGAAGAAGGCCTCACATTTCACAGGAAAGGCTCACTGCAGCACTGAATTTCAGCAGGGCGCCGCCTTACGGGTGGAAGGCTCAGAAAAGGCGAGAGGGTGTCTCAAATCATGAAGTACGTCAGCACACGGACGCCTGGTAAAGAATTCGAGTTCAGCGAGGTCCTCATGGGGGCGTACGCACCGGATGGTGGGCTTTTCGTTCCTAGCAAGGTTCCTCGCTTCAAAAGCGATGATCTCCTGAAGCTTGAATGGCTACCATTTCACGAACTGGCACGTCATGTGATCGAGCCGTTCCTAGGTGACTATATCCCTCAAAATGAACTGTCTCGAATTCTTGAGGAGACATTTTACGGTTTTAAAAGTAACGCCGTTGCGCCGCTCTATCAGACGGCTACCAATGAGTGGGTATTAGAACTATTCCATGGTCCGGCAGGGGTCTATCAAGACTTCGGTCTCCAATTGATGTCTCGTCTGGTTGAATACTCTTTACTAAGGTCCGGAAAGAAAGCGCTTGTCGTTGGCTGCACTGGTGGAGACACCGGTGTCGCGGCCATCAAAGCCTTCAATGGCATGGAAGGTGTGACTGTGATTGTTCTGCATCCTTCCAGAGGAATAACAGATGAACATCGGCGTCGCTTATTAGGCGCTGCCGAAGAAAATGTTGTAAATATCTTGGTTGAGGGTGATTACGCCGATTGTCATCAGCTGTGCGAAAAATTTCACAGAGGCATTAACGAAACAGGTCAACAATTAATATCTTTCAATTCGGTGAATTGGGTGAGGGTGCTGGCGCATCTGTCCTTCTACTTCTACTCGTCGCTTCAATTAGGTGCGCCTAAAAGAGAGGTGGCGTTCAGTGTGCCTACCGGAAATTTTGGTGCTCTCTATGCAGGCTATATTGCAAGGGAAATGGGGTTGCCCATCAGGCAGCTAATTGTAGCAACGAATACCAACGCGGGTTTGCATGACTTTCTTCAGTCTAACCTCTATAGGCGTAATGAGATTCGTATTACCAACACGCCTTGCATGAATGTGTCGTTAGCCTCTAATTTCGAGCGGCTGCAATGGAGCATTCTCAATAGGTGCAGTGATAAAGTGGCTAGAAATATGGAGCTACTAGAGACGGATGGCCAAATTCAACTGGAACAGGATGAGTGGTTAGAGGCGCGAAAGCTATTTGATTCTTTGGCGGTAGAGGATGCAGAGGCATTTTCCTGTATTCATGAAGTCTTTGTTAAAAGTGGTTACTTGATCAGTCCTAATACCGCGATTGGATTACGAGCTGCGCGAATTAACAGGCGTAGCTTACTGACACCAATGATCTGCTTGGCCACGACGCATCCTTCAAGCTCTGCCTCAGTTCTGGCTGAAGCCGATGTTCAATCTCCAATGAGTGTGGTGAGTGCTCACCCCTTCTCTAATGACGAATGCATTTCAATTTCCAATGATGTTGGCATCCTTACGGAACTCATCAAGACGATATCCCAAGACACGAAGTCTCGCTCGCTATAATCCTGGAGTTAGAGATGAAGCGCGTTTTAGATAAGACGGATGAAAAAATACTGGAAGAGCTTACTCGTAATGCTCGACTTGCGCATAACGACATTGCCATGAAAGTTAATTTGTCTAGGAATGCTGTCAGGCTCAGGATTGAACGGTTGGAGCGGGACGGATATATCAGGGGTTATACCATAATCAAAGGTGGGCCACCTTCCGAGGTTGCGCCAATTAATGCTCTTATTTTTGTGTATCGAAAAGACCGAATGCGTGGTGCTGAAGTAGTGCGTTCAATTGTCTCAATGCCTGAGGTCGTGTCCTGCAATGTAATGAGTGGTGACCTGGATATCGTAGTGACAGTTGAAGCGGCAAGTTCGGATTGTATTCATCGGGTCTGGAGCGACATATCCACGTTGCCAGGAGTTCTGAATACGGTTACGTCTTTTGTATTGTCTTGCACGAAGTAGGTTGCTAGGAAATCAAAACGCTCTCTCCTGCGAGCATTTTGCTCGCAACAATGATCGGTTTGCCATATTCGTATGAGCACTGCTGCAGTTTAGTATTTCAGTACCGAAAACATAACAATGAGGCCCATGTCGTGACTGAATATAAAATTGCTTTGCTTGGTTTTGGTGGTGTAAACCGTGCGTTGACGCAGCTCATTGCAGATAAGAACGAGCACTGGGCTAATGAATTTGGTTTTAAGCTAAAAATTGTTGGTGTCAGTGATCTTTACTTTGGCTCCATCATCAACAAGAACGGGTTGGATGCCCACGAATTGGCCGCAGTTGCTGCTGTAAAAGGGGGGTTTAGAACATTGCCAGCGGGCAGTGCTGAGCCTGCAAATGAGACGGTTATCCGTTTCTCGGGGGCCGATCTTATCGCCGAGGCGACGTTCACCAACCCTGTAGACGGAGAGCCAGCTACGACTTTCTGTCGCTGGGCTCTGGAAAAAGGTATCAGTGTGGTCACCACCAACAAAGGGCCGGTGGCGTTGCACGCTGAAAGCCTGAAAGCATTGGCCAGAAGCACCGGTGCCCAATTCGAGTTTGAAGGCTCGGTAATGAGCGGCACCCCCGTCATTCGTCTGGCTAAAGAGTCGCTGGCCGGCTCGGAAATCAGCGGGTTTAAGGGCATCTTGAATGGTACGTCCAATTTCGTACTTTCTAGCATGGAAGAAGGTCTCGACTTCTCTGATGCAGTCGCCAAGGCTCAGGAACTCGGTTACGCAGAAGCTGACCCCACTGCAGACGTGGAAGGGCATGATGTTCGTCTTAAAGTAGTCATTTTGGCGAATGAGCTTCTGGGGGCGAAGTTGACTCCGAGCGATGTCCTTTGCAAAGGCATCTCGGGGATCACGTCAAAAGATATCGCCGAAGCAACGAAAGCCAATGCCCGGTGGAAACTAATTGGCAGCGCGGAAAAAATGAGCAATGGCTCCATCACTGCATCTGTTAGTCCTCAATTGTTGCCTCAGGGGGACGCACTGGCCGGTGTGAGTGGTGCAACGAATGCAATTACATTTAATACAAATGTTCTGGGCCCGGTAACGGTTGTCGGAGCGGGTGCAGGTCGGTTTGAAACAGCATTCGCCTTACTCTCGGATATCGTCAGCATTCACAAGAACAAAACTAAGATAGGTAAGTGATCATGAATAGCTTGAGTCTTTCGCTCGCTGTTGATTATAAAACCATAACAGTTTTGAGTCCGTATGATGGCGCTGCAGTTGGAGAGGTGACGGACATACCCGCTTCATTTGCCACTGCGATCATTGATACGGCGAAGCTTGGTGCGCTGATTGCCAAAGAACTTCCAAGGCACGAACGTGCTCGCATACTGGAAAAAACCGCTGCTTTGGTTGAGAGCGACAAGGAGGCGTTTGCCAGTCTGATTGTTGCCGAGTCGGGAAAAACGATCAAGCAGGCGAGAAAGGAGGTTTTACGCTGCGTCAATACGCTGAAACTGTCCGCTGAGGAGGCCAAGCGTAATGCTGGCGAAGTGATTCCGTTTGACTCCTATGTAGGATCTGAGTCCCGTCAGGGATGGTTTACTCGGGAGCCTTTGGGGGTAATTGTTGCAATTACCCCATACAACGACCCACTCAACTTGGTCGCTCACAAGTTGGGGCCTGCGATCGCTGGCGGTAATGCTGTTGTACTCAAACCCTCTGAGCTCTCTCCGTTATCTGCCATTAAGCTGGTGGCTTGCCTGAACGCTGCGGGTCTCCCTCCTGCGGTCGTGTCCATTGCAACTGGGGGGGCTGCGCTGGGCAAGGCACTGGTCGCTCATCGAGCGGTACGTATGGTTTCCTTCACGGGCGGTTTTGTTACCGGTGAGCAGATCTCTCGCAATGCAGGCCTTAAAAAACTGGCGATGGATTTGGGGGGCAATGCCCCGGTTATCGTCATGGGCGATTGTGATCTGAATGAAGCCGTTGAGTCCTGTGTATCAGGCGCTTTTTGGGCGGCCGGGCAAAATTGTATCGGTACCCAACGAATTCTTGTTGAAGAGACAATATATGAGGAGTTCAAAAAGAAATTCGTTGTGAAGACAAGTGCTTTAGTCGTGGGAAATCCTGCTGACGAAAGCACGGATGTTGGGCCAATGATTACTGAAGCTGCTGCAAAACGCACTGAAGAAGTAGTTGTCGAGGCAATGGATAAAGGGGCTAACCTGTTATTTGGTAATATACGCCAAGGCTCGCTTTACTCTCCGACGGTCCTGGAGAATGTTAGCCAAAGCTGTAAAGTTTGGTGTGAGGAAGTATTTAGTCCGGTTGTCATTCTTCAACGCGTGGCCTCGCTTGATGAGGCGCTGACACTGGCTAATGAACCAGAATACAGTTTGCATGCGGGTATTTTCACCAGCAATTTGAATGTCGCCATGAAAGCAGCTAAACGACTCGAAGCCGGCGGCGTCATGATTAATGACTCATCTGACTATCGTTTTGATGCAATGCCATTTGGTGGTTCAAAATACGGCAGCATGGGGCGTGAAGGTGTGCGTTTCGCGTATGAAGATATGACGCAACCAAAAGTGATCTGCTTAAACGGTGTTGGCGGAAGTTGATTAAAGGATCGATGTGAATCCCTAGGATTAAATCGGGTCCTCGGCAAGGCTCTTCTGGTCGGTAGAGCCTTGCCCAATACAACAATAAAAGGTAACAAAATGAGTGTGAATGATCTTAATCCCACACGCGTGCCATCGTCTGGTGTAACTCGAAAGAGAGACTTCAGCGCAGAAGATGCGGGCTATCAAAAGGTGCTCAAGCCTCGCCAGGTTCAGATGATTGCCATAGGGGGGGCAATCGGAAGTGGTCTATTCATGGGCGCAGGCGCACGACTCGCCGAAGCCGGACCCTCGCTTGTGTTTGTCTATGCAATCTGTGGCTTTTTTGCGTGGTTCATCATTCGGGCTATGGGCGAACTGGTGATGTATCGCCCATCCTCGGGCTCGTTCGTCTCCTATGCTCGAGAGTTCTACGGTGAGAAATGGGCTTTTGCCGTGGGATGGATGTACTGGACTGACTGGGTAATGGTTGCCATTGCAGATCTCACAGCGACAGCGCTCTACCTGAATTTCTTCAAAGCTTATGTCCCTTTCATGGGCGACATCCCTCAATGGTCCTTGGCACTGGGAGCATTGGGTTTTGTTACTGCGATTAACCTTGTCTCGGTAAAAATTTTTGGTGAACTCGAATTCTGGTTTGCCCTGATCAAGGTGGCTGCATTAACGACCTTCCTTGGGATCGGCATTTACATGGTGCTGTTCGGCACTCCGCTGCCAGGCCATGAGGTTGGATTCAAACTGATTTCTGACAATGGCGGTTGGTTCCCATCAGGCCTCTTGCCCGCCGTAATCATGATCCAGGGGGTGATATTTGCGTATGGCAGTGTGGAGTTGGTTGGTACTGCAGCTGGCGAAGCCCAAGACGTCGCTACAGTCATGCCGAAAGCCATTCGGGCAGTTGTTTTCCGCATTATTGTTTTTTACGTTGGTTCTGTATTGCTGTTGGCAATGCTGCTCCCCCACACAGCGTACTCGGCGGGGGTAAGCCCGTTTGTGACTTTCTTCGGCTCGCTGGGGATCAAGGGTGCAGACGCGATTATGAACATGGTCTTGATTACCGCGGCCGTGTCTTCTCTGAACGCTGGCATTTACTCCACTGGCCGGGTGCTTCGCTCGCTGGCAATCAACGGATCAGCCCCTAGCTTCCTGGCCAAGATGAACCGTCAAGGTGTTCCGTTCGCTGGCATCATGCTGACGACCGTTGCTTCACTAATTGGTGTCGTACTTAACGCCATTGTTCCGGGGGAAGCCTTTGAAATCGCGCTGACACTCACTGCCGTTATGTTGATCGGTTCGTGGTCAACAATCGTCCTGTGTCAGATCAAGCTCTTCAAATACTCCCAGCAAGGTGATCTGGAGCGTCCGGGGTTTCGAATGCCGTTTGCGCCTTACAGTGGTTACGCGACTTTGGGGTTCTTCGGTTTGGTTCTGGTTCTTATCGCATTCGATTATCCCGTAGGTACGTACTCGATTGCTTCGCTGCCGTTTTATGCCACCGCCCTTGTTGTTGGTTGGTACATGGTTCGTGGCCGTGTTCGTGCAATTGAGAGTGGTGAATTAGTCTTTGACGAAAATCAAGAATTGGTCCGAGCAGATCAGACCAACCGTCCTTCTTTCACTCACCTTCAGAATCAATGACACCCAACAAAAAATAACTTTGGAGGAAATAGACATGCGTCCTGACAAAAAGAATCTGTCCACACTTTCGGCGGCTACACTCGCAGTTCATGGTGGTAACGTAACCGACACCACTACTGGTGCTGTTCGCACTCCGCTGGTAATGGCTAACTCTTATCTCTTGCCTGAAGATCCGGCCACGATGGACTGGTCTAGCCCAGACGGCCTTGTGTACACGCGGAACCAGGGGCATAACCAGGTATGCCTTGAAAAGAAACTTGCTGCACTCGAAGGCTGCGAGGCTGCGGTTGTATTTGCTACCGGCGTAGCCGCTTTGCATTCAGTGTTTTTCTCTTTCTTGAAAAGCGGTGACCACGTCATTGTCAGTGATATTACGTATCAGGCTGTATGGCGTCTTTTCGCGGAGCTTTTGCCTGAGCGTTATGGCATTGAAGCCACATTTGTCGACGTAGGTGACCTAGAGGCTGTTCGCCAAGCGATCCGCCCTAATACCAAACTGATCCATACCGAGACGATTGCTAATCCAACCACTAAGGTTGCAGATATCGCTGCGCTGGCTGAAATTGCCCATGCACACGGGGCACTGATTTCCGTCGATGCTACTTTCACTCCACCTCCGTTTTTCCGTGCCAGTCAGCACGGGGTCGACCTGGTCGTCCACTCTCTGACGAAGTATATCAATGGTCATGGTGATGCCATGGGCGGGGTGGTTATCGGTTCCACTCAGATGATTACCAAGATCAAGAATGACGCTCTTGTTGACCTCGGCGCGACCATCTCTCCATTTAACGCCTGGATGATAATGCGCGGTTCAGTCACGCTGCCTCTGCGACTGAAACAACTTCTAAATACGGCTGAAAAATTGGCTGAGTTTCTCAATTCGGATGATCGTATAGCCTATATCTACTATCCGGGGCTTCCGTCCCACCCGCAGCATGAACTAGCCCGTCGGCAATTTGCAGGCAAGGGATATGGGGCGATGATGGCTTTTGCAGTAAAGGGCGATCCGGATACTCAGAATCGGTTCGTTTCGAATCTGCGCATCATCACTTCTGCAGTATCCCTCGGGCACGATGAGTCCCTCATCGTTCATGTGGGTGCGGAAGGCCGAGGCGGCTTTGACAAGTACCCTGAAGAGTTCCGTACCTACGGTCACCTTCGGTTTTCGGTGGGGCTCGAAGATCCGGACGATTTGATCAAAGATATTTCCCTGGCCTTGGACGAGACATTCAAATGATCTGAACGCAAAAAATTGGTGGCACCTTTAGCGTTGGATGTACGGCATTGCTCAAAATATGGTCTGGTCGGTAACCCTCCTTTGCCCCCGTACCAGCGGGGGCTTTTTTAAGAGCCCGATCCATTGTTTTTATTTTCAGGGGCGCGGCCCCAATACTTGTAGGTTGTATTCGTCTTGGTCGTGACGGATCTTTCAATGGAGGCTTATCATGGCTTGGATATGTTTAATATTTGCAGGGGTACTTGAAGTTGTTTGGGCTTTCTCCATGAAGCAATCTGAAGGTATGACCAAGCTTGGGCCGACTGTTGTTACCTTGGTCATGCTAATGGCAAGTTTTGCGCTCCTATCATTTTCCATGAGAAGTCTACCGCTTGGTACTGCTTATACAATTTGGACTGGCATTGGTGCTGTTGGCGCGTTTGCAGTGGGTATCATTTTTCTAGGGGAACCTGCCAGCCTTATGCGAGTTGTCGCAGCTGTCTTAATTGTCAGCGGTCTTGTAATGATGAAGCTGGCTTCAGCTTGATTTTTTCTGTTTCGGTTAGCAAATAAATGATAAGAGTTGGAGTGACGCCTCAGCATTTCCTGAGGGGGTTCATGCGCTGATTTTTTGTTTACCTTTGCAAAACAGGTTTTCAGTCAAGCAGATTGCTCTCTGTTACGAGCGGTTTGCTCATAACATTGATCTGTTTGCCATATTTGGATGAGCGAGCCATCGGCGTACTATCAGTGTCCAGTACCAGGACATGAGGTCTTGATTATGAGTGAGTATAAAATTGCTTAGGAGGTGTATAGCTAAATTTCTATTGCTGTTGATTGCGTAACGCTTGCCACAGCTCTTAAATGGGTGTGCAGTAATGCAACTATTGCGGGGGTTTATATCCGAAATGTAGTTGCCGAAAGAAGAATCGTTAAAGTCGTCAAATCGTTCACTGCCCTTAATCAAACTACAACATCTAGGGATTCTCATATGATTTCGCTTCGAAAGCTCTTCGTGTTAGCACTTTTCCCACTTTGCGCAAATGTCGCTCTGGCCAAGGAGTACAAAGAACTGCGTTTTGGCGTTGATGCTTCTTACGCACCATTCGAATCTAAAGCCGCAGATGGTAGTCTTACGGGGTTTGATATCGATCTGGGTAATGCAATCTGTGCCAAATTGAAGGTCAAATGTACGTGGGTCGAGAGCGATTTCGACGGCACGATTCCTGGCCTGAAGGCCAACAAATTCGATGGCATTCTCTCTTCCATGACGGTGACCCCAGCTCGCGAGAAAGTCATTGACTTCTCAAATGAGCTGTTCTCCGGCGCAACCTCTTATGTGTTCAAGAAAAACTCTGGTCTGAGCGAAGAGGTTACTTCCCTTAAGGGCAAGACCGTAGGCTATTTGCAAGGAAGTATCCAGGAAGCCTATGCCAAAGCGGTTCTGGATAAGGCAGGTGTCAAAACTCAGGCCTATCAGAACCAGGATCAGGTTTACTACGACCTGGTTTCCGGTCGCCTCGATGCGGCGATCCAGGACATGCTGCAAGCTCAGCTGGGTTTTTTGAATTCCCCCCAAGGCACTGGTTATGAAGTCAGCAAGCCCGTTGACAGCGAGTTACTGCCAGCCAAAACAGCTATTGGTATCTCTAAAGGTAACAAAGACCTCAAGGCCTTTTTGGATAAGGGCATCCAAGCGTTACACGATGACGGTACCTATGACTTAATCCAGAAAAAACACTTCGGTGATCTGAATCTCTATAGCGGCAAGTAAGGCCCGGGTGCCCGTCCTTGGGGCGGGCGCTTTATTATCGCGATAGGTTCCTGAATTATGTTCGAAATACTGTTGCAGGCCCTCGGGCTCTCCACATACAGCATGAAAGGGTTCGGTCCTCTGTTGCTGGAGGGCGCCTGGATGACCGTCAAGTTGTCAATACTCTCGCTGCTGTTGAGCGTGCTGCTTGGTCTTATCGGGGCCAGTGCCAAACTTTCCAGTGTCAAACTCCTGCGAATCCCAGCACAGCTCTACACTACCCTGATTCGCGGGGTGCCGGACCTAGTGCTGATGCTACTGATCTTTTACAGCCTGCAAACCTGGTTGACCGGGATCACGCAGGCACTGGATTGGGAATACATAGAGATCAATCCGTTTGTTGCCGGGATCATCACGCTGGGGTTTATCTACGGGGCCTATTTCACTGAGACTTTTCGCGGGGCGATGCTAGCCGTGCCCCGTGGACAGGTGGAAGCGGCCACCGCCTATGGCTTAAGTCGCACTCAGCGCTTTCGCTTTGTGGTCTTCCCGCAAATGATGCGTTTTGCTTTACCGGGTATTGGTAATAACTGGATGGTCATCCTCAAAGCCACTGCACTGGTGTCGATCATAGGCCTTGCTGACTTGGTAAAGGCAGCCCAGGACGCTGGTAAAAGCACCTATCAATTGTTCTATTTTCTGGTCTTGGCAGCGCTTATTTATTTGGTGATTACCAGTACTTCAAACTATGTCTTGCGTTGGTTGGAACGGCGTTATGCGGCAGGTTCCCGGGAGGCTGTACGATGATCGAACTCTTGCAGGATTACTGGAAGCCTTTTCTCTATAGCGACGGCCACCAGATCACGGGGCTAGCCATGACTTTGTGGTTGCTCAGTGCCTCAATCTTCATCGGATTTTTGGTGTCGGTCCCGTTATCCATTGCCCGGGTTTCATCCAAGTGTTACCTACGCTGGCCCGTACAGTTCTACACCTACCTGTTTCGGGGAACGCCGCTCTATATCCAGTTGCTGATTTGCTACACCGGGATCTACAGCCTGGCTGCAGTTCGTGCACAACCGGTGCTCGATGCATTTTTTCGCGACGCGATGAACTGCACCATCCTTGCGTTTGCGCTGAACACCTGCGCTTACACCACGGAGATTTTCGCCGGAGCAATTCGCAACATGGCCCATGGCGAAGTCGAAGCTGCGAAGGCCTATGGCCTGACAGGTTGGAAGCTCAATGCCTACGTGATCATGCCATCGGCGCTACGTCGCTCGTTGCCGTACTACAGCAACGAAGTAATTCTGATGCTGCATTCGACCACCGTGGCCTTCACTGCAACTGTCCCGGACATTCTGAAAGTTGCTCGCGACGCCAACTCGGCGACCTTTCTGACCTTTCATTCGTTCGGTATTACTGCGCTGATTTACTTGGTGGTTACCTTCGCGCTTGTCGGACTATTCCGCATCGCCGAGCGCCGTTGGTTGGCTTTCCTTGGTCCGGCTCATTAGGGCTTGGTACTCCATATGGCCGCTCATTAGGCCTCGGGCTTTGTCGCCGGCTGTCACAGCTGCACAGCGACGCCACATTTTCCCTTAGAGGATGATTGCGCACATGTACAAATTGACTGTTGAAGAACTGCACAAGAGTTACGGTAACCACGAAGTACTCAAGGGCGTATCTCTGAAAGCCAAAACTGGTGATGTGATCAGTTTGATCGGCGCCAGTGGGTCAGGCAAAAGTACCTTCCTGCGCTGCATCAACTTTCTCGAAACACCCAATGACGGAGCCATGAGCCTGGACGGCAAGCAGATTCGCATGGTCAAAAACCATCATGGCATGCAGGTGGCCGATGCCGCTGAGTTGCAAAGGCTGCGCACCCGTCTAGCCATGGTCTTCCAGCACTTCAATCTGTGGGGCCACATGACCGTTCTGGAAAACATCACGATGGCCCCGCGCCGGGTGCTGGGTGTCAGCAAAAAAGATGCCGAAGATCGTGCCCGACGTTATCTGGACAAGGTGGGGCTGCCAGCGCGCGTTGCGGAGCAGTTTCCAGCATTTCTCTCTGGCGGTCAGCAACAGCGAGTGGCGATTGCACGAGCATTAGCGATGGAGCCGGAAGTTCTGCTGTTCGACGAACCGACGTCGGCGCTGGATCCTGAACTGGTGGGCGAAGTACTAAAGGTGATTCAGGGCCTGGCCGAAGAAGGCCGGACCATGATCATGGTGACCCACGAAATGAGCTTTGCCCGCAAGGTGTCGAGCCAGTTACTGTTTCTGCATCAAGGCCGAGTCGAGGAGCAGGGTGGGGCAGAGATTCTGGATAACCCGCGCAGCGAGCGCCTTCAACAATTTCTGTCTAATGGACTGAAGTGAATAGAGTTAACAATGAAAAGGAAGGAAAAAAATCCCGATTTTTCACGAACATTGGGGCGTATTGATGAGGCTATCATTGACGTATTACGCCATGACGGGCGCATCACGTACCAGAAACTAGCAACACTTGTGCACCTGACCGCAAGCCCTTGCCAGGAACGCGTACGCAAGTTGGAGAGGCTAGGGGTGATTCGCGGTTATGGTGCGTTCATCGATGTGCAAAAGGTCTCACCGGGATTGTCACTACAGGTATTGGTCGCTATATCGAGCCAGAATCGGCGCACTGCACAAAAAGCCTTCGAAGCATGTGTAGATAGCTGTTCTCAGGTCTTGGAATGCCATCTTATCAGTGGTCCGTTCGACTACAGCCTGCGTATGCACTGTACAGATATGAAGCACTATCGTGCGCTTACGGAAGTTTGGTTGGAGAATGAGGAGCTGTGTATCGACAAACTGGTTGCCTACCCTGAATTGGCTGTTGTTAAACATTCGTCCACACACCACGACTAGCGGTGTAGTGTAAAAGATACGGGCTACGCATGAGATGAACTGGCGCAGGTCTTAAAGGCCTGCGGTTGGAGTTAAATAATAAAAACAGAAATTTTTAATCTCGGGTAAATTTCCAATGACTGTCCACTTAAGGTTCAGCCACAAAGTTCTGCTCGCCGCATCGCTCGTAGTCATTGCAGCATTCTCATTATTCACACTGTACAACGATTATTTTCAGCGTGACGCTATACATACAAACCTCGAAAGCCACCTTGAGGGGATGAGCAAAATTGCTGCAAGCAATGTCCAAGCTTGGCTGTCTGGACGTGTTTTGCTGATAGACACCGTCGCTCAGACTGTTGCCAACGACAATACGCCGGACAGTGTGGTGCGCCTGCTGGAACAGAAGACGCTGCTTTCAACGTTTAACTTCACCTATCTTGGGGGTATCGACGGCAGCTTTGCGATGCGACCAAAAGACGAATTGCCCGCCGATTATGACCCGCGTACCCGGCCTTGGTACAAGGATGCGATGGCAGCTGGTGGTACGACTTTGACTGAGCCGTACCTGGATGCATCCACTGGCCAGTTGATGATGACCATCGCTACTCCGGTTCACCATGGAAACCAACCTCTCGGTGTGGTCGGTGGTGACCTGACTTTGGATACCCTGGCGAAAATTGTCAGTTCGCTCGATCTGGGCGGCATCGGTTATGCCTTCCTGGTCAGTGCCGACGGCAAGATACTTGCTCACCCGGATAAAGACTTGGAGATGAAAAATCTTATCGATATCTATCCGCAAGACACACCCGCTATCAGCACCCATTTCAGTGAGACTGAGCAGGCGGGTGTTCCTTATATTCTGATGTTCTCGCCGATCAAGGGGCTGCCCTCGGTCAACTGGTATATCGGTTTGTCCATCGACAAGAAAAAAGCCTACCAGGCGTTAGGCGATTTCCGTGCTTCAGCTATTTTCGCCACTCTGATTGCCGTGCTAATCACGTTGCTTCTACTGGGCATGCTAATCCGCGTACTGATGCAACCTCTGAGGTTAATGGGCAAAGCCATGCGCGATATAGCCCAGGGGGAGGGGGACCTGACCCGACGTTTGGCCGTGCATTCTCAAGATGAGTTTGGAGAATTGGCCAGCGACTTCAACCTTTTCGTGGAGCGAATCCAACATTCAATACGCGAAGTCTCATCAGCGACCGAACAAGTCAACGAAGTGGCAAAGCGAGTGATGTTTGCCTCCAGCTCATCCATAGCAAATTCCGACGAACAGGCCAATCGCACCAACAGCATTGCAGCAGCGATCAACGAGCTGGGTGCAGCCGCTCAGGAAATCGCGTGTAATGCCGGTGATGCCTCACTTCAGGCGTCAGATGCACGCCTTCAGGCTGAGGGTGGCCGGCAAGTGGTAGCTCAGACGATCAACGCCATGAACGAGTTGTCAGGAAAAATTCGTGCATCCTGCAGCAACATAGAGACGCTTAATGGTAAGACGGTGAGCATTGGTCGGATCCTTGAAGTGATCAAGGGCATTTCCGAACAGACCAACCTACTAGCGCTCAACGCCGCTATCGAGGCTGCGCGGGCGGGCGAGGCAGGTCGCGGTTTCGCTGTGGTGGCGGATGAAGTACGCAGTCTTGCCTACCGCACTCAGATATCGGCACAAGAAATTCATACGATGATTGAGGAGCTTCAGGTCGGCGCTCGTGAGGCGGTTTGCACCATGAGCGAAAGCGAGCGCTATAGCCATGAAGGTGTGGTTATCGCCAACCAGGCTGGCGAGCGACTAGGGAGCGTTACTCAGCGTATTGGCGAAATTGATGGCATAAATCAGTCTGTAGCCACTGCTACTGAAGAGCAGACCGCTGTAATCGACTCGTTGAATATGGACATCACCGAGATCAAATCCCTCAACCAAGAAGGCGTGGAGAATCTCCAGGCCACCTTGCTCGCCTGTGATGACCTTGAGCAACAAGCCAGCCGACTCAAACATCTGGTGGATAGCTTCCGTACTTAAGTTGAATACATCGAACGCTGTTGATTATTAATAGTTTTTCCTGCTCAGTGGGAACCCCGAGTTCTTGATACTGAGGGCCCATTGAGCAAACTGAATCGCATCGCGTTTCGGATGTATCTCCTTGCCTTAAACGAGGCCAACTCAAAAAGCTATGAGCAAATCGAACTACTTCGAGGCATTAAAATTCAATCACTCGATCAACAATATCCGACCTTTACGTGACCCGGGTTAACGATGGAACGAACTACACATAATGCTGCCTTTCTCAATCGGGTGATTCACCTACAAGCATCGTTCCTCGCAGGCCTGGGCGGAAACGAAAAGCCTATCTCACGTTTTTGTCGGAGCTAAGTGTTCATGCGCGTGAATTTCTGCGTAATAGACTTCAGTGTCAACCAAGTGATATCGAGGACTTGCTACAAGAAACATTCTTGGCCGTGTATAGCAGGCGCGAAACGTACCTCCCAGATCAACCAGCGACGGCTCAGGTATTTGCCATTGTGCGCTACAAACTCGCTCGAGGTGGGCGCGTCATGATGCGTTTCACGACTCGCTAGACAATACAGCTGCCTGCCAGTGATTGAGCAGAGTTTGCAGCACTTAACGTTGATGAGCTTTATATCCTCGCACTTTGCAGGCGAGCCTCCCTTACATGAAACAGGTGAAGTCCATGACCGTTCGACCCATGCTGCCGGGTATCCGTGCCATTGAAGCTGAAATGATTGAGTTGCGCCGTCAGCTTCATGCTTATCCGGAGCTCAGCCTTAAGGAGTTCAAAACCTCAGATCTGGTTGCTGCCAAGCTCGAGTCGTGGGGGTTTGAGGTGCATCGTGGTTTTGGGGGGACTGGTGTTGTAGGGCGTTTTCAGCAAGGTTGTGGAAGTAAGGTCATTGGTATTCGGGCAGATATGGATGCACTGCCGATTCAGGAGCAGACCGGATTGCCTTATGCGAGCCAGCATCCAGGCGCCATGCATGCCTGTGGTCATGACGGCCATACTGCAATGCTGCTGGCTGCCGCGCAGCACCTAGCCAACAGCCGGCAGTTCGACGGTACGCTGGTGGTCATCTTTCAGCCCGCCGAAGAAAGCGATGGGGGCGCGCAGAAAATGCTGGATGATGGTCTCCTGGAGCGATTTCCCTGTAATGCGTTGTTCGGTATGCACAACATGCCTGGGTTGCCAGTAGGGAAGTTGGGTTTTCGGGCCGGACCGTTCATGGCCTCCACCGATACGGTTGAAATTCGAATTGATGGTACGGGCGGGCATGGCGGAATGCCACATAAAGCCATTGACCCCATACTTACTGGAGGGGCAATTGTCATGGCACTGCAGAGTATTGTGTCGCGCAATACGGATCCTCTGGAGACGGCGGTGATCACTGTGGGCTCCTTTCATTCTGGTGAGGCGCCCAATGTCATTCCGGGGCATGCAGTACTCCAACTATGTGTGCGCGCCTTGAAGCCTAACGTTCGTGCCGACCTTCTCAAGCGGATTGTCCAGGTTGCCCAAGCTCAAGCGCTTAGCTTCGGTGCCAGTGTCAGTGTGGAGGTTGATAGGGAAGAATCATTGCCACCCTTGATCAATGATCCTCAGCTTACTGCGTTTGCCCGACAGGTCGCTGTTGATTGGTTGGGTGAAGAGGGGGTGATTCAAGACATGGCACCTATTGCTGCCAGTGAAGATTTTGCAGTGATGCTTGAGCATTGTCCTGGCAGCTATCTCTTTATCGGTAATGGTGATGGGGAAGGGGGGTGCATGGTGCATAACCCTGGGTACGACTTCAACGATGACTGCCTGGGGACGGGGGCTAGTTACTGGGTTCGGTTAGTTGAACAATTTCTGGTTTGAGCTGGTTGAGATCAGGTGCAGTACTTACCCGATCCAGTAGCATTTGTGAGTGAGAGACAGGAGCAGCACAGTCACCAGCGCAATGATCGCGGCACTGGTGAAAACCAGGGATTGCCTCCCCGGCAAGCCCCCCATGAATAAAGAAAGTAACTGTCCGGAAAAAATCGCAATTGAACGGTACGCAAGGTTACGTTCCATCTGAAATACGTCACTCTGCTCAACGGTCATGTGGTTGTCGGTCCAGGCCAGGAACGTTGAAGTGCTTCATTCAAAAAGCGGGTGAAGGCTTGCACCCGAGCGGTATGTCTCAGGTCCTGATGGGTGAGGACCCACAGTCCCGTTTTGAGGGCGTTGAGTCCTACGAACGGGACCCGCTCTAGCCCGGGGGTTGAATCTCCCAAATAGCAGGGAAGTGCGGCTATTCCCAAGCCTCCCAGCGCTGCTTGCCTAAGGGTGACCAAAGAGTCGGCCTTGAAAACAATGGACGTTGCAGGAACGCTGGCACGCAGCCATTTTGCAATATCCATTTGACCAAGTGCGAGATCCGGGGCAAGCCATCGATTGAAGTGCGCTGGATCAACGCTCCCATGACGCTGAGAAAATCCCCTGGCAGCGTAAACGGCAAACCCGACATCGGCGATACGCCTACCGATCAATGCGTCGGGAGGACTGTCACTGGTTCGTATTGCTACATCTGCATGCCGTTGGGCCAGATCGCTGATGAAATTGCCGGTGGTGACTTCAAGTGATATCTCGGGATGGAGTTCACTGAATCCTCCAAGTGCCTCCGGTAAAATGGATGCCATTAAAGTATCGCAGGTGGTAATGCGGAGTATGCCCTCCAATCGCAGATCCTTGCCTTCGAGTTTGCGGGACAGTTCGCTGACGGCGATATTCATGATTTGTGCTGTCTGCAGTAATTCTTCTCCGGCGTCAGTCATTGTGTAGCCGGTCGAGAGGCGATCAAATAGTCGAAATGCATGAAGTTTTTCGAAGGCATTGATACGCCTCAGCACGGTGGTGTGATTAAGATGAAGTGCGCGTCCGGCGGCGGCAAAAGACTTGTGTTCGGCAACGGCAAGTATCAGGCGCAGATCGTCCCAGTCCCAAGTGTGCATATATGCAGTCCGTAATAGTTAAATTGCAGATTGTAGGGTTGCTGATTACTCGCAACAATATATTCGGAAGGCAGCGCAACGTGCGCTGTCAGTGTTATTTTGGAAGTTGTATGGACGATTTTAAAGGTATCTCCTATGGTGTTTTATTGCTTCGCCTGACAGCTGGTATTGCGTTGCTTGCGCACTCTCTGTATTTAAAGGTTTTCGTTTTTACAATGTCAGGTACTTCAAGTTTTTTTGAGTCGATTGGCTTGCCGGCTGTGTTGGCGTGGCTGGTTCTCGGAGTTGAGGTCACCACGGGTGCAATGCTGGTGCTGGGCTTTAAAACTCGCTATGCGGCCTTGGCGGCCATTCCTGTTTTATTGGGTGCCACCTGGGCGCACTCGGGTAATGGCTGGCTGTTCAGCAGTACCGGCGGGGGCTGGGAGTACCCGGCATTCTGGACGGCGGTGCTGATTGCTATCGCGCTGTGTGGCGATGGTGCTTATGCCCTAACGCCGCAGCGTGCATCGGATAAAAATGCCGCCAGCTGAAAGACGGAACAGACGTCCTGAAAAAACCATGACCGCTGCCCAGGCCGAAGCTCCGTTGCCAACTGAACTCTGGTGCGGTTTTTGGCCAACTGGCGGATCAGTGCAACTGCGCAATGAAAAGCCACCCTGATGAGGTGGCTTTTCATCACATGCTATGGGCCTCTTGCTTTAGTCGACCAGTATTCGAATGTTTGAGGTGCCCCACATGGTGTAAACATCGGCGAGCAGTGCACCGTTATTGATGTCTTCCAATTCAGCTTGTGTAATCTCGGCATCGCCTTGTTTGCCATAGAGCGTTACGGTATCGCCGGGCTTGACGTTTTTTATGTCGGTCACATCTACCATAACTGTGTTCATCGAGATTTTTCCGACCGTGGGCACTTTCACGCCATTGATAACGACAAAAGACTTGTTGGTAAACACTCGGCGGTAGCCATCTGAGTAACCTACTGGGATGTTGGCGAGCCTGGAGTCTCGAGTCAGTGTGAGGGTGCGGTCATAACCCACTGTGTTTCCGGCAGGATAGGTGTTGACCGCAGCAACCTTACTTTTAAGTGACATGACGCGTTTCAGCTCGGCGCGGCCGATCAAATCGCCGTAAAGTGCTCCGCCCACGCGCACCATGTCCAAGTGGGTTGCCGGGACGTCAAGCGTTGCGAACGAGTTGGCACAATGAACGGTAATTTCGTCACGGTTCAAGTGTGCTGTCTTGATGATCCAGTCCTGCTCCGACATGAACTTGTCATAGGCCTCCATGACGAAGGCCTTATCCTCGACGGCGAAGTGCGTCATGATCCCGGTGACCTTCAGTCCCTTCATTGAGGTGATTTCTAGCACGTCTTTTTTGCCCTGCTCGGTGGCAAGCTCCAAGCCATTCCTACTCATGGCGCCCGCATTGGTAACGAGATGAATTTTGATGGGCTTGCCATTGTGTTCTGCCAGCGTGCTGATGGCTTGGGCTACCTGTGCATTGCCGATAAGCTCTTCAATGTCATAAGGCAATGCGCTGACGATTTCTCCCTCCGTGGCTTGCCGAACGCGAATTATTTTTCCTGTGTAGCCCTCTTTTCTGGCAATTCGCGCTTCTTCATTACTCGCAATGCCGATGCAATTAATGCCCGCTTCCATGATCGTCGGAATCAATAATGCGATGCCGTGGCCATAAGCATCTGCTTTCATCACGGCGCACAAGCTACTGCCTTTCGATAATCTGCTTTTTACGAATTCTATATTTTGCTTGAAAGCAGATTTATTGATCTCTAACCAGGCGTTTGTTTGGGATATTGTTGCATTTACGTCCTGCTTGAAGTTGTACTCCTGTAGCAGCGGTGCAGCGACAGCCTGAGTGCCAAGTGCAATGAAACCTACTGCGGCAAAGTGAGAAAATGTTGTTTTCATTATTTCATCCTTTGAATGCTTTTTTGCAGGGGAAGTTGGTTTCGTGTTATTCGCTCAATGCTACACCTTCAATGCACAGGTGCCAGTTGGCAAATGGCTTGTTGCATTGAGCGTTTTGCTTGTTGTAGCAAGCTAACTGCTCGTGCGGGTTGTTCTGAAGTTAGTGTCTTTGCTGTTTCTTCCAGGTGGGCGGGGAGGTGTGGGAGCAGTTCGTGAGAGGGGAGGTAAGTGATGACTCTTTTCACTTGTCGGACGGTGACCTGTTCCAGCCAGCCCTTGAGTCAACGCCGGCGTCACACGCTTCTATTGGATTAGGCCCCATGCCCTTGGCTGCATGGGACCACTTCAAGGCTTCAATTGCTCTCTTGTCTTCCCGTCACTCTCCATCCCTCAACACAACGTTTACACTTAACGGCTCCGCACTCTCGAAGGAATCTCCCCGGTGAACGTCAACGACGCCAGTTTCGAAGAACTGCTCAACGCTTTGCATGACGGCGTCTACATCACTGATGGCGACGGCAAGACGCTGAAGGTCAATCAAGCCTATGAGCGCCAGACCGGGCTCAGTGGTGCTGATCTCATCGGCCGATCCATGCAGGAGCTGGTGAAGGAGGGCGTCCTCTCGCAATCGGCCACACTGCGTGTATTGCATGAAGGTCGGCCGGTGTCGGTGATGCAGAGCCTGAGTCAGGGCAAGAAATTGCTAGTCAGCGCCACGCCGATTCTCGACGCTGATAACCGGATTTCATATGTTGTCAGTACCGTACGCGACATGACCGAACTGCTGCGCATGAAACACGAGCGCGATGAGTTGCAACAGCTTAAACAACTGCGCAACAGCACCGCCAAACTTCATGCTGGCCAACGAGACAATCTTTTGCGTTCTCCGCTTATGGCCGATCAGGAGGTTTCAGGCCGCGTCTTCTCGCTGGCCCGGCAGGTTGCCAGTAGCTCGGTGAAGGTTCTGCTTCAGGGAGAAACCGGCGTCGGAAAGACCCTTGTAGCGCAATTCATCCACAACGCCAGTCCACGGGCCAGTGAACCATTTCTCGCGCTCAACTGCGGTGCACTGCCCGAGAATCTGATTGAAGCCGAGCTGTTTGGTTATGCGCCTGGAGCGTTCACAGGCGCAGGCCCCAAAGGCAAGCGCGGCCTGTTGGAATTGGCGCATCACGGAACATTGTTTCTCGACGAAATTGGTGATTTGCCACTGCCGGTGCAGGTCAAGTTACTCAAGGTTATCGAAGAAAATCGCTTCATTCCTGTCGGCGGCCTGGAGTTGAAGGAGGTCGATGTGCGCATCATTAGTGCCACCCACCACGACCTCAAGCGTCTGGTGGCAGACGGTCGTTTTCGGGCTGATCTGTATTACCGGCTCAACGTGGTGCCGATCAACATTCCAGCACTGCGCGAGCGTCGTGAGGAGATTCTGCCGCTTCTAAATTACTACCTCGATAGATTCAATGTCCGTTATGAACGCCAGGTTCAATGGAGTCTCGAAACCCTCGACCTGATGTGCGACTACACCTGGCCTGGCAACATCCGTGAGTTGATCAACATCGTCGAACGGTTGGTGGTGACCAATCAAACCGGGACTATTGAGGCGCTGGACATGCCTGAGGAGATCCTCAACCTCAACCCGCTGAATACCGATGACAGCCGCTTACCGCTGCGCAAGGTGTTGGAAAACGCCGAGCGCAGTGCGATTCGTGCCGCGCTGCGTGTGCACAAGACCACGCGCCTGGCGGCCAAGGCGTTGGGCGTGAGTCAGGCGACTGTGGTGCAGAAAATGAAACGCTGGGAACATTCTGATTAGGATTTTAATCAGCCCCGAATTAATCGATCAGAAAACTAATCGGGACTGACCGGTAAAAAAACCTCTTTTTTCGTGTGAATCGCGCAAAGGCCCACGCCACAGGGCTTTGCGGGTATTGGCACGTCTTTCGCTATCTCATATGGCACGTCTTCCAATAAAACAACATCCACTGGACGAGCACTATGAACATCTCTGCTTTCAAAATCGCCAACAAACTGATCACTGGACCGGCTGCTATCGAGCAGCTTGCCACTGAACTGAATCGCCTCAATGTCAAAAACCCGCTGATCGTGACAGACGCCGTTCTGGTCCAGTCCGGCACTGTGGGCTTGGCGCTGGCACAGTTGGGGGGGCGCTGTTACGGCATTTTCGATCAGGTCAAACCGGAACCTGAAATTGCCATCGTTGAGGACTGTACCCGCATTTATCGCGAGGGCGGCCACGACGGGTTGATTGCTGTGGGTGGCGGCAGCGCAATTGACATCGCCAAAGGCGTCGCGGTGTTTGCCGAATATGAAGGTCCACTGGCTGAACTGTTCGGTGTCGATCTGGTGAAACGCAAAGGCCCCGTGCTGATTGCCATTCCGACTACCGCTGGCACCGGTTCGGAAGTGACCAACGTGGCAATCTTTTCTGACAAGCAAGCGAAGCTGAAGAAAGGCATTGTCAGCGACTACCTGCTGCCTGACGTAGCATTGGTCAGCCCGATCATGACCCTGACTTGTCCACGCAGTGTGACGGCGGCCAGCGGTGTCGACGCGCTGGTGCATGCGGTCGAGTCTTATCTTTCGGTGAATGCTTCGCCCATCACTGATGCCATTGCGCTGGGTGCGATCAAGCTGATCGCCAAGGCGCTGCCCAAGACTTATGCCAATCCGTCCAACCTCCAAGCCCGGGAAGACATGGCCACCGCCAGCCTGATGGCCGGCATGGCCTTTGGCAACGCAGGGGTAGGCGCAGTGCATGCTCTGGCGTATCCATTGGGCGGCCGGTTCAACATCGCCCATGGTGTCAGCAATGCCTTGCTGCTGCCGTACGTGATGGAGTGGAACAAGATGGCCTGCGTCGAGCGCTTCCGTGACATTGCCGAAGCCATGGGCGTGCGTGTCGCCGACCTGAACGACAAGGATGCGGCGGATCAGGCTGTCAAAGCCATGGCGGATCTATGTGCCGCTGTGGATATCCCAACTGGTATGCGCAGTTTCAACGTGCCTGAGGATGCCATCCCGGCGATGGCCGAAGAGGCCAGTAAGATCGACCGCTTGATGCGCAACAACCCGCGCAAGTTGACCGCCACTGATATTGAGAAAATCTACCGCGCAGCCTACTGATCCCGAAAAGCCGCGACGCCCCAGCCTGCCGGTTCGGGCGTCTGCCATTACAAGACCAATAAAACAGGTGCACTCAATGTCCAACACTACTGCGCAACGGAGCGAAAGCCCGTACATCCCGCTGGGTCCTTTCAAGGTTCGGTTGCCGTTTGTTCACTACAAAATCGAGCTTCCGGACTACCTTCAAGGCTTGCTGATGTGTGCCGTGGATCTGGCCGCCATTCCGCTGATGACCGAACTGCTCGGCATGCCATTTGAGGTCGCACTGGCCGTCGTGATGCTCAACGGCTTGCTTTACCTCGTGCACCATTTGCTCGGTGACCCGACCATACCTGGCTGGATCACCCCGGCGGTACCACTGTTGATGGCTTACTGTGCTCAATTTCCAGTGGGCCCGGAGCGTGTCCACGCCTTGATTGCCTTCCAGTTGATGCTGGGGATTTTCTCAATTGCCCTAGGGGCGACCGGGATGGCGAAGAAGGTTGTGGAGTATGTGCCCTCGGCGATCAAATCCGGGATTATCGTCGGTGCCGGCTTGAGTGCGGTGATCGCGGTGTTCCAGGTTGGCGGTAAATTCAATGTGCTGCCCTGGACGATTTCCATTGCGGTCGGCATCGCCTTCTATCTGATCTTCTCTCAGCACTTCAACGAACTGAAGCAGCGTAACCGCTTCTGGTGGAACTTCGCCAAACTGGGGATCTTGCCGATCATTCTGTTGGCGGTGGTGATTGCGCCGCTGTTCGGTGAGGCGCCTTGGCCAACCATTCAGTGGGGCATCAGCAAACCGGATTTCGCCGGGCTGTGGAGCAACTACACCGTGTTCGGTCTGGGCATGCCGCCACTGTCTATGTTCATCTCCGCGCTGCCGACCATGCTGGCGGTGTACATCATTGTCTTCGGCGATGTGCTTAGTGCGAAATCGCTCCTCGATGAGGCAGAAACTGTCCGCACTGATGAAGTCGTCGACTACAACGCCGATCGCTCTCACCTGATCTTCGGCGCGCGTAATGCGTTCATGAGTATCTTTGGCCCGGATGTCGCCATGTGCGGCCCAAAATGGGCGGCGATGCTGGTGGTGGTGATCGAGCGTTTTAAAGGTGGGCCGAAGGCGATGAAATCGATCATCGGCGGTGTCGGGTCGTTCCGTTGGGGGACCAACACCGGTCTGCTGTTGTTGCCGGTAGTGACTCTGGTACAGCCGATTCTCGGTGTTGCCCTGTCGCTGACGTTGCTGATCCAGGGTTATGTGAGTGTGCGTCTGGGCATCCTTGAAGCTCGTAGCCAGCGCGACTTGGGTATCGCGGGCGTGATCGGCGCGGTACTGGCGATCAAGGGTGCGAGCTGGGCATTCGGGATTGGCGTTGTGTTGTGTTTGCTGATCTACGGCAAAAACTTCTTCAAAGGCGAGGTGGATGGGACATTTGCCAAGGATCTGAAGGCGGCGGATACCAAGCCGGCCAAAGGTGCTGAGTCGCCCAAGACTACTAAGAAGGTAGCAGAAGAGGCTATGGCTGACTGACAGGCCTGAGTCGCTCTATCTGACACTATTGCGGTGAGCTTCCTCCCACAGGTTTTGTATTGATCACGTCATCTGTGATCAACACTCATCCATTTGTGGGAGGAGCCACGGGCTAACTCCAGCCACGCCCCACGAAAGAAAGTTCGCCTTGCCTTCGCCATGCGAGCGATACCTTCCAGGTTAGCGATGGTGGTCGGGTTTCTGCGATCGTGAAGCTGTTAGCGTCAAGTGTGTCGCAGAATATGCGGGGAGGAGGGTATCTCCGACAATTCGCAGTCGTACTTCCACCGAGACGAATAGACAGATACAAGCTGTCGTCTCTAAGCTGGCAGCGACTTTATAAAAACAATCAAAAAAGCCATGAACCGTACTGCTTACTTCTGCTTGCTGCGCAAGTGGCTCGCCCGGCCGCACGGCAGCCTGGTGGCACGCTATACCTTACTGTCCGTCTTTGTGATGAGCATCGCCCTCATTATGCTGGCAGTGCTCTATGAGCAATTGGCCAAAGATTTGCTCAATCGCTTGACTGGTGAACGTCTGGACGCCCAGGCCTTGTCCACGGCGAACCGCTTGTCTTCATTTCTCGATGATCGCTTTTACCAGGTCTCGGCATTGTCCAATCACCCGAACATGCCGGGGTTTATTGCCGATCAGTCCGCGCCCGGCAGTGACGTGGAGTCTTTGCTCAAGATCGAAGCGGATTTTCCGTTCCTGTATGGCGTGCTGTTTTTCGATGAACAGGATCATTTGGTCAACGTGCTGCCGGGGCAAGCCGCCTCTGGTGAGCCCTATTGGACCAACACTCATTGGTCTATCGCCGGACTGCCGATCCAGTGGGTAGGTGATATCGAAGTGATCGGGCCATTGCTGGCTGAACCCGGGCGCTCGGGTGGCTTCTTGATCCGCAAGACCATCCGCAATGGTCGCACCGATCACCGTGTGCGCATCGCCTTGCACCTGCGCCTTGCATCACTCACCGAGTTGCTCGTCAGTGCCGGGATGAGCGGGGTGGTTGCGCCGTTGCTGCGGGTGCCAGGCGGTGCCTTTATCGACCCCACCGGGCGCGCGGTCGAGGCGCCGAATCAGTGGCGTGACGGCCCCCAGATAATTCCCGGTTGGCAACTGGTGTTCAGAGTGCAGCCTGGGGCCATCCTTAAGCCGTTGAACGATGCACGCTGGTGGTTGTACTGGATAGCTGCTGGTTTTATCGTGTTTATCCTCATAGTGTTTTTTACTCTGTCGCGACAGTTGCGCTCGCGGGTCAGCACCTTGTTACAGGGCGCTCATCAGTTGTCCATGGGCGACCTCAGTTATCGCCTGGCTGAACAGCCCCGTGACGACGAAATCAACCATGTAGCGCGGGCGTTCAATGTAATGGCCGCGCGCTTGGCGGACATGTTGGAAAACACTGTGCGGACAGAAAATCTCGCGGTACTGGGGGCCTTTGCCACGGGCGTGGCCCATGAGGTGCGCAATCCCCTAACAACCATGAAAACTACAGTGCAAGCCTTGCTGCGCCGAGAAGAAGAACCAGAGCGACGCCACTTGCTGACCGACCTGGGCAAGGAAATCGACCGCTTATCCCATGTCACCAGCGATCTGTTGGAATATGGGAGGCCTCACCCGGCTCAACCCGAGGTGGTTGCCGTGGCGCCGTTGTTCGAGCAGATCGTCCAGCTGGCAGGGCCGGACGACCCGCAATTGCTGTGCGAAACAGAACCAGGCTTGCAGCTTTACGTCGACCCGGACCAGATCCGGCAGATCCTGGTCAACCTTTGTTTGAATGCCTTCCAGGCCTGCGACAACCAGAGTCCCGTGCGCCTGTGCGCCCAAGTATGGGGCGGGCAGGTGCGGGTCATGGTCATTGACCAGGGCTGCGGTATCTCCGAGGCGGACTTGCAGCGCATCCGCCAACCGTTTTTTACCTCCAAGGCGCGGGGTACCGGGCTGGGGCTGAGCATCAGTCAACAACTGCTGGAAGCCAACGGTGCGCGCATGGACATTATCAGTACGCTTGGCGTAGGGACTCAGGTGATCCTGGACTTCCCCGCGCCCCCAGGGAACGAGGCGAAGTAAACCACCGATGACTGACATTCACGTTTTGATAGTAGATGACGAAGAAGCGCTGGTGCGTTCCCTCAGCTACGCCCTGCGCGGTGAAGGAATGCGCATCAGCACGGCCGGCAGTGGTGAGGCAGCGCTGGAGCTGTTGGCGGGGGAGACCACCGGCATCGATATCGTGCTGCTCGACCTCGGCTTACCGGGCATCGATGGCCTGGCCACGTTGGACGGTATACGCCAGCTTCACGCACAACTGCCGGTGATCATGATTTCCGCTCACGGTGATACCCGCGCCGCCGTACAGGCAGTGAAAAGCGGCGCCACTGACTACCTTACAAAACCTTTTGAACTCGACGACCTGCTGGCGACCATCACCAGCACCTTGTCATTGGCCAGATGCGAAGAACCCGCAGTGGCGGTGAGTGATGAACTGGCCGCTGGCCTGCTTGGCCATAGCCCGGCGATGAGCACCTTGCACGCAGCGGTGGGGCGCATTGCCCGTAGTTCCGCGACACGGATTTTGTTGCTTGGAGAATCCGGCACGGGGAAGACTTTGGTCGCCCAAGCCCTGCACAACCATAGCGGGCGAGGTGGGCAACCGTTTATCGAGGTCAACTGTGCGGCATTGCCGGAGCAGTTGATCGAGGCAGAGTTGTTTGGTTCGGAAAAAGGCGCGTATACCGGCGCTCACCAAAAGCGTGCCGGGCTGGTCAGTCAGGCCGATGGCGGCACGCTGTTTCTCGATGAGATTGGCGAATTGCCGCTGGCGCTTCAAGCCAAGCTCCTGCATTTTCTTGAGAACGGCAGCTACCGAGCCGTGGGCGCCAGTGCCGCGAGTAGCGCGGATGTGCGGGTGGTGGCGGCGACCAATCGGGATCTGGCCGATGACGTGCAATCGGGACGCTTTCGTGAGGACCTGTTCTATCGCCTGAACGTGATCACACTGGATATTCCTTCACTGCGCGAGCGCGGTGAAGACGTGCTGTTGCTGGCCCAGCATTTCGCTCGGCGCCAGGCTGTGGAGGAAGGGGTCGAACCGATCCGCTTCCTGCCGGACAGCGCCCAGGCATTGGTCCGTCACCGCTGGCCGGGGAATGTGCGCGAGCTTAAAAACCTGGTAGAGCGCTTGACCATACTGTCACCGGGGCAGGCGATCAGCGTGGCGATGTTGCCGCCAGCGTTGCAAGGCCTGCAGATCGAGCCACTGGTACTGGGCGAGCAGCTCGAGCTCGCCGAGCGTGATCTGGTCACCGATGCTCTGAGCCGCGCATCGGGCCATAAGGGCCTGGCAGCAAGCCTGTTGGGGATTTCCCGGCACGCGCTTAAGCGCCGTCTGCATCGCCTGGGACTGGATCGCTCGACCGAGCGGTAACCGCTCAACAATGCGCGCAGGTTGAGCGCCAAGCGCTCAATACAATCGTCGCAAATCTCAGTAGCCCTGCCGAGGCAAGTGGCTGCGATCAATTTCAAGCGCGCTCACCCCGGGCGCCCAGGTATGCCTGGCAGACTGCATTTCCAGGCTGGCGGCCGCTTGCGTCCCGATCGTAGCCACTTGCCTCGGCAACGGCTACAAGCTTCTCAGCCTTTCTGGCACACCCTTTGCTCTATCCCTCTGGCTAACTAACAAGAGGCGTTGCCAACGCCCTAAAGGATACTTATGTCTCTGCCACGTCCATGGTTTTATTGCTCGCTCACAGTCTGCAGTCTTTTGCTGAGCGTTGTTGCCTCGGCTCAGGTCGGCCGCGTGGAGTTGGGCGCGGCCGCCTCTCAGGCGGACCTGACGATGGGCTGCCTGTACCCGATGACCGAGCGCGCAGCGATCTACGGCCAGGACAGCATTGCCGGGATCCAGATTGCCCTAGGCGAGTTGCAGGCTCAGCGCGAGGCCGGCCAGCAAGTGCCACGTCTGCGCGTGATCATCGATGACGATCAGTCCAAGGCTTCCTATGGCGTAGGCCTGGCGAAAAACTTCATCCACCAGGACGGTGTGCAAGTGCTGTGCGGTATGGTCTCGTCCGGCGTGGGGCTGGCGGTCAGTCAGTTGGCCAAGCGCGAGAAAGTACTGATGATCGGCACCGACCATGCGTCCTCGCGCATGACCCTGGAAAACGGCCACCCGTACTATTTCCGCGTCACCAATGACACTTGGACCTCGATGGCCGCCGGTGCCCGCTACCTGCAAGCCCTGCAACAACAAACCGGATGGAAACGCCTGGCGTTCATAGGCCCGGATTACGAATACGGCCACGTGTCCCGCGATGACTTGCACGAAGCCTTTGCCCAACTGGGTGTCAAGTTCGAGGACGTCACCGAACTCTGGCCACGCCTGTATGAGCCTGACTACTCCGCCTATATCGCCGCTCTGGAACAAGCTAAACCCGACATCATTGTCTCGGCCCTGTGGGGCGGTGACTTCCAGGCCTTCGTCAAACAGGCAGCCAGCACCCGGTTGTTCGCCACCTCGCGCCTGGCCAACTTCGACACCGGTGGTAACTACGATTTCCTGGTGTCCTTGGGCGACCAGGCTCTGCCGGGGCTGATCCTCTCGGCACGGCACCATAACAACTGGCCGGATACGCCGCGCAATCGTTCCTTTGTCGAGCGCTTCCAGGCCATCAACGGTCGCTACCCGACCTACGCCGCCGAAGGTGCCTACACCGGTGTCATGGTGTTAGCCAAAGCCTATGAAAAAGCGCTGGGCAGCGTCGACTCCCAGGAGTTGATACGTGCCTTGGAAGGCTTGGAAATTGCCTTGCCAGAGGATCCGCCCGGGTTCGTCTCAAGGATCGATCCGCAAACTCATCAGATCCAGCAGACCCAGGCAATTGGCATTCCGGTGCTCAACAACGATTACCCGCCCGCCAAGGTGATGCTGGGTAATTGGGTGGTGTATTCCGCCCAGGAACTGCAGCAGAACAGCGCAACCATCAAGCGTCGAATGAACGCTGAAAGCCCTAACTCGAAAAAGAGTCGTCCCGAGAGTCCCTAGTCAATTCATCAATCGAAAGTGGAAGCACAGATGAACAATTATAAGAAAAACATACTGAAGCACCGTTTGACCCTCGCTATTACCGCTGGCGTTGCCCTGTCCATGGGCTCCTCGGCCATGGCTGCCGAGAACGGTAAGTTTCGTATCGGCGTGGTGACTTTCCTATCGGGCCCAGCAGCCGGGCCGTTCGGTGAGCCGTCCGCGAACGCCGCCAAAGTGCTGGTGGAAGGGCTAAACCAAGGCAAGCTCCCGGCGCCTTACAACACCATTGGTATCAACGGTGCCGAAATCGAGGTGGTGATCATCGACGAAGCGGGCGGCGCGGCTAAACAGGTCGAAGAGTTCCGTAACCTGGTGCAGCGCCAGAAGGTCGATGCAGTGGTGGGCTACATTTCCTCCGGTGACTGCCTGGCCATTGCGCCTGTGGCCGAAGAGCTGGGGGCCATGACCGTGTTTTACGATTGCGGCACTTCTCAGCTGTTCAATGAAGACAAGACACCGCAGTTTGTGTTCCGCACCGGCCTTGATGCGGCCGTGGACAATATCGGCGCCGCCCGTTACCTGACCAAGACCCGCCCCGACGCGCAGAAAGTTGCCGGCATCCAGCAGAACTACGCCTTTGGACAAGACAGCTGGAAAGACTTCACCCACTCCATGGAGCAGTTGATGCCCAAGGCCAAGGTGGTCGAGTCGCAGATGCCTAAGGTCTTCCAGGGCCAATACGGCGCCGAGATTTCCGCTCTGTCGGTCAAGCGCCCGGACATCATCCACTCCAGCTTCTGGGGCGGCGACATGGAAGCGCTGGTGTTGCAAGCCAATGCCCGTGGTTTGTTGGAAGACGCCACCGCGGTCCTGACCTGCGGCGAGTCCGCCCTGGACCGCTACAAGGACCAGGCTCCCAACGGCATGGTCATAGGTGGCCGTGGCCCGTTTGGTGCGTTCGCGCCGGATAACGAACTCAATCGCTGGTTCAAGGACAAGTACCAAACCGCGTACAACACCGCGCCGACTTACCCGGCGAGTAAAATGGCCCAAGCCATTCTCGGCCTCAAGCACGCAGCGGAGAACGCCAAGGTTGAACCGGGCAAGATCCCCGCGCCGCAGGAAATCGCCAAGGCCTTCAAGGGCGCGACCTTCGAGTCAGTGTCCGGCACGGTGCAAATGGCCCGCGCCGGAGGGCATCAGGCGGTGCAGGGCATTTCCTATGGCGAGTACCAGTACGACAAGGCGAGCAAGAAAGGCGCCGTGCAAAACGTCATCGCCTTCTCCGGCGAATGCGTGACGCCACCAGACGGCACTGCCGCCCTGGAATGGATCAAGGCTGGCTTCCCCGGTGCCCAGTGCAACTGATCAACCTCGCTTGATTGTTCCGAAGTGGCGGCCCGTCCGGCGTCGCCACCTTTATGCCAAGGTAGGACCTCTATGATGAGTCTTTTCGCGGTGCTGATTGACGGCACCATCTATGCCTCGTGGCTGTTTTTGGTCGCGGCAGGGTTGACGGTGATCTACGGGGTCATGCGGATCCTGAACATGGCCCATGGCAGTTTTTATGCCATTGGCGCCTACACCGCAGCTTCGCTGGTGGGCTGGTATTTCAATAACGGTATCGGCCCGGTCTGGGCCGGTTACCTACTGATGCTTGGCTGTGCCGTGGTGGCCGGGCTGATCGTTGGCCTGATTATCGAGCGTGGGCTGCTCAAGTTTATGTACGGCCGAGACGAAGTGCTGATGGTGATCATCACCTACGCGCTGCTGCTGGTGTTGGAAGACACCATGAAAATGATCTGGGGCGTGAACCCCTATTTTGCCTATCAACCCTACGCCGAAATGGGCCGTAGCGCCTTGGCCGGGCTGAAGGTATCCAATTACGACCTGATGCTGGTAGGCGTGTCGCTGGTGCTTGGACTGGGCTTGTACCTGTGGCTGGAACGCACCAACCAGGGCAAGGTCCTGCGGGCTGTGATCCACGATCGTGAAGTGGCTATGGCCATGGGTGTCAACGTCAAGCGCATGTTCACCCTGGTCTTTGTGTTGGGCACCATGCTCGGCACCTTGGCCGGTGCCTTGACCGCTCCGGCTATTTCCGTAGCGCCGGGCATCGGCGTGGAAATCATCGTCCTGGCCTTCGCCGTGGTGGTGATCGGTGGCATGGGCAGTATCGAAGGCGCGGCGGTAGGCGCCTTGCTAGTAGGGCTGAGCCGTGCGGCGGCGGTGCACTATGCGCCGGAGTTCGAACTCTTTGTGATTTACGGCGTCATGGCGCTGGTTCTGGCGGTACGTCCGCAAGGCCTGTTCGGCCGCGTGCTTGCGAGGAAAATTTGATGCGTATGGATAAAACCGAACTGATTCTGCTGGCGGTTGCAGCGTTGCTGGCCGCCGGTAGCTGGATTGCTCCGCAATGGCTGGTGTTTTTGCTGACCATGGCGTTGGCCAAGGCCATGGTAGTGCAAGGCGTGGTGATGCAGATGCGCGCCGGTCTGGTGACCTTTGGCCAGGGCTTGTTCTTCTGCGTTGGTGGTTATGCCGTGGGCATGAGTGGACATTTCCTAAACATCACCGACCTAGCCGTGTTGCTAATGATCGGCGTTGGCGTCGCGGTTTTATTGGCGATGGTTCTAGGGCTGCTGATGACCCGCTATCGGGAGATTTTCTTCGCCATGCTGTCGTTGGCGTTCTCGATGATCCTCTATGGCGTGCTGGTGAAAAGCTCGGCCCTGGGCAGTACTGACGGCTTCAACGTCAAGGCCTGGACCCTGTTTGGCTGGTCGCCGGCCGCCGGGCAGGGACCGCTGGTTTTGTTCATGATCATCGTTGCCAGTTCGACGGTGCTGGCGGTGTTGCTGCATCGCTACAGCCGCAGCAATGCCGGGATGATGTGTGAAGCAATTCGTGAAAACGAAGTGCGTGTCGAATACCTCGGGCAGTCCCCACGCTGGGTGCTTTACATGAACTACGTAGCCGCCGCGGCCGTTTCGGCATTGGGCGGTGGTTTCATGGCCTTGTCCGCCGGGCATATCGACCCGGAAATGGCCTACTGGATCACCTCCGGTGAGTTCGTGTTCATCGCCTTACTCGGCGGCACCGCCCACGTGGCGGCACCCTTTATCGCCGCCATCGTGTTTGCCGTGGTGCGCACTTACGCCATCGAACTGGTGCCCCATAGCTGGCAGATGATTCTGGGCTTCACCTTACTGGCGATCATCGTGTTCCTGCCCAAGGGCTTGTGGAGCCTGTTTACCGGTAACGCTAGGAGGGCTAAAGCATGACCTGCATTCTCGAAACCCAAGGTCTGTGCAAGGAGTTCGGCGCAGTCACTGCAGCCAAGGACGTCAATGTGCGGATCAACAAAGGGGAAGTGGTCGGTGTGATCGGCTCCAATGGCGCCGGCAAGACCACTTTCATCAATATGGTCACAGGTTACTTGAAGCCGAGTCGGGGCGAGATCCTGTTCAATAACCAGTCGATCATTGGTCGCACACCTCGAGCGATTACCCGCTCGGGCATGGCCCGCTCGTTCCAGGTCGCCCAACTGTTTGCGCAATTGAGCGTGCTAGACAACCTGCTGATTGCGGTGGCGGCGGCCGAAAGCCCGTTTCCAGCGCTGCTGGTGCCTATGCGCAGCGCCTCACGGATTGCCCGTGCCGACGCCATTCTTGTCGAGTTCGGCATACCGCAGTGGCGTGACACTCTGGTCACCGCGGTGCCGCAAGGGGTGCGCAAACTTATCGACATTGCCATGGCCTTGATTGGTGATCCGCAGATGTTGCTGCTCGACGAACCCACCAGCGGCGTTAGCGCCGAAGAGAAAACCGCGCTGATGGACACCGTGATGCGCGTCGTTGCCGAGCATCAAGTAACCGTGCTGTTCGTCGAGCATGACATGGACGTGGTACGCCGCTATGTCTCGCGCATTCTCGCGTTCTACAGCGGTGAAGTCCTGGCCGACGGAGCCCCGGAAAAAGTCTTGGCCAATGCGCAGGTGCAGGAGTTTGTCACTGGCGGCGCCAAGGCCCACGACAAGGCACAAAGGAGTGCCGTGAAATGAGCCTGGAAATTCGCAATCTCAATGTATCGATTGAAGGCATACCGATCCTCAATGACGTATCGCTGTCCATCGGTCCCGGGGAAATGGTCGGTCTAATCGGCCACAACGGCGCGGGTAAGACCACCTTGATCCGCGCCATCATGGGTTTGTTGCCCACGGACCACGGCGAGATGTTTTTTGGCGGGCAGGACCTGCGCGCGCAGCCGGCCTTTACCCGCGCCGCAGCGGGTATCAGCTACTTGCCCGAAGACCGGCGCCTGATTCCGTCGCTGACCGTGGAAGAGAACATCATGTTGCCAGTGTGGGCCAACAAACTGGTCGACAGCAAACAGCGACTGGACTGGGTCTACAGCCTGATTCCAGAGATCGCCCAGTTCCGTGACCGCAAGGCGATGCAGTTGTCCGGTGGCCAGCAGAAGCTGGTGGCCATGGCCCGGGCACTGATGCCGGGCAATCAACTGTTGATTCTGGACGAACCTTTCGAGGGCGTAGCGCCGGTCTTGTCTCGGCGTTTAAGCGAGGTGATTGCCAAGCTGGGCCAGGAAGGCCTGTGCGTGTTGATCTCCGAATCCGATGACACACATTCTGCCGACCTGGTCGATGCGTTGTTTCGCATCGAGCGCGGCAGCGTGACAGCAGGGTAGGGGCAGCTGTATGTCGACATTTAACTTTGAAACCACGCCACGTGTGATCTGTGAGATCGATGGCGCGTTGCGCCTGGGCACCCTATGCCACGAGCTAAAGGCCGAGCGGGTATTGCTGGTCAGCGATCCGGGGTTGTTGCGCGCCGGTTTGCTGGATGCACCCTTGCGAGCCCTGCACGAAGCCGGGGTCGACGCGACACTGTACAGCGATGTGCAGGCCGATCCGCCGTCGGAATCGGTACAGCACGCGGTGGATGCCGCCCGTAACTGCCGTGCCCAAGCAGTGATCGGCCTGGGCGGTGGCAGCTCCCTGGATACCGCGAAGTTGGTAGCCTTGCTCTGTGGCCGCGAACAGGCGCTGGAGTCGATCTACGGTATCAACCTGGCCCAAGGCCCGCGTTTGCCATTGATCCAAGTGCCGACCACGGCGGGCACGGGCTCGGAAGTAACGGCGGTGGCGATTGTCACTACCCCCAGCCATGAGAAAAAGGGCGTTGTCAGCCCATTGCTGTATCCGGATATCGCGCTGCTGGATGCCCGACTGACCGTCGGCTTGCCGGCAGCCGTCAGCGCCATGACCGGTATCGATGCCATGGTCCATGCCATCGAGGCCTACACCAGCGTGCACAAGAAGAATGTGCTGTCCGATGGCCTGGTAATGCAGGCGTTGCGCCTGCTGGCGGGCAATCTGGATCGGGTCCTGGCGACGCCGGGGGATTTACCGGCCCGCTCCGACATGCTTCTCGGCTCGATGCTAGCGGGCATGGCCTTTGCCAACTCGCCGGTGGCGGCGGTGCATGCCCTGGCGTACCCGTTGGGCGGCCACTTCCATGTGCCCCACGGCTTGAGCAACGCCTTGGTGCTAGTGCCGGTGCTGAACTTCAATCGTCCTGCAGCCGAGGCGCTGTACGCGCAACTGGCGGCGGCGGTGCTGCCAGGGCAGCGCTTTGCCAGCGAGGCGTTGGCCTGCGATGCCTTTATTGAGTTCATGACCCGGTTGGTGGAGCGCATGCCGTTTGCCCAGCGGCTACGGGACGTGGGCGTGACTGTCGACGACCTGGATCGCCTGACCGATGACGCGATGAAGGTCGAACGCCTGCTTATCAATAATCCGCGCCCGGTAACCCACCAAGATACCCGCGCCATCTATGCCTCGGTGCTGTAAACAAAAAGGACTGACCGATGAGTTATGAATTCAGAAGCGTGCCGCGCATAGTCGGCGAAGAGGGCGCGTTGCACAGCGTGGGCAAGGTGCTCAAGGATCTCGGTGCGCAACGGGTGATGCTGGTGTGCGATCCTGGCATTGTCAGCCTGGGTTTTGTAGTTAAGGCCCAGGATTCGCTTGAGGTGGCTGGCTGCGCAGTCACAGTGTTCGACCAAGTGGTTCCCGACCCTTCGTCCGCCGTGGTCAAAGAGGCCGCCGAGCAGGCCCGACAATTCAAGGCCGATGGCGTGCTGGGGCTCGGCGGCGGCAGTTCCTTGGACGCCGCCAAACTGGTGGCGTTACTGATCAACAGCGAACAGCCCTTGGAGGAGTTGTATGGAATCGACAAAGCCCAGGGACAGCGGGTACCGCTGGTGTTGGTGCCGACCACGGCAGGCACCGGCTCTGAAGTGACTTGGGTCTCCGTCATCACTGACGAGCAACAGCGCAAGCAAGCGGTGTATTCGTCGCAACTGATGCCGGACGTGGCGGTGCTCGACCCGCAACTAACACTCGGACTGCCGCCCAGAGTCACCGCCGCCACCGGTTTGGACGCCATGGTGCATGCAATCGAGGCCTACACCAGTCGCACACGTAAAAACCCGATTGCCGATGGCTTGGCCACCGCCGCCTTGGGATTGCTGAGCGCCAACCTGCGCAAAGTATTGGCCAACGGTCAGGACGTGGTGGCGCGTACGGCGATGCTGCAAGGCTCGCTGATGGCGGGCATGGCCTTCGTCAACGCCTCGGTGGCGGCGATTCATGGGTTGGCCTATGCGCTAGGGGCACGCTTTCACATTCCCCACGGCCACGCCAATGCCCTGGTGATGGCGCCGGTACTGCGTTTCAACCTGAGCGCGGCGCAAAGCCAATATGCGGAGCTCGCGACGTACCTGTTGCCGGGCCGCGATTTCGAGCACGAAGCCGAGGCCGCCGAAGCCTTTGTTCAGGCAATTGAAGTGCTGGTGGCCGACAGTGGCCTGGAAACCCGGCTGTCGAAACTGGGAGTGGACGAACCCGCCCTCACCGAAATGGCCAACTCGGTGGTGGTGAACCTGCGTCGCCTGATCGACAGCAATCCCAGGGACATGACCGAGCAGGACGTAGAAGCCCTCTACCGCAGCATCTTCTAACCGACTGACGCGCATCGCCCATTAGCGTGCGGTGCGCCGAAGGGATACGCGCTCTGATTCGACAGTGTGTATCCATTTGTCCCTCCCTTTATTCACCTCGTCTGCCAACGCGGAGGGGAGGGTTTTGTGTGCTTTTTTAACCATGAGTATAAAAATAATGAACTGCTGCAATAAAAACAGCCGCATGTTGGCACCTGTCGTCGGTACCTATGTCTTAGGGCTGGCGCTGGCCGCGTCTGCCTTTCCGGCCGTTGCCGAGGGCTTTCTCGAAAACGCCAAGGCGAACCTTACCTCGCGCAACTTCTACATCAACCGCAACTTTACCAACCCGACTTACCCGCAGAGCAAGGCCGAGGAGTGGACTCAGAGTTTTATCCTCGACGCCAAGTCCGGCTTCACCCAGGGCACCGTGGGTTTTGGTGTGGACGTGCTGGGGCTGTACGCGCTCAAACTCGATGGTGGTCGCGGTACCGCCAACACCCAGTTGCTGCCAGTGCATGACAATGGCCGTCCAGCCGATGATTTCGGGCGACTGGGCGTGGCGTTGAAGGCTCGGCTGGCAAAAACTGAGCTGAAGGTCGGCGAATGGATGCCGGTACTGCCGATCCTGCGTTCCGATGACGGCCGCGCCCTGCCGCAAACCTTCCGCGGGGGCCAGGTGACTTCCCAGGATATCGACGGTTTGACCCTGTACGGTGGGCAGTTCCGCGGCAACAGTCCACGCAACGACGCGAGCATGGACGATATGTCGATGACCGGGAGGGGCGGGGTTACCTCCGATCGCTTCAACTTTGCCGGGGGCGAGTACAGCTTCAACAGCAAGCAAACCATGATTGGCCTGTGGAATGCCGAGCTCAAGGACATCTACAACCAGCAGTTCATCAACCTGGTGCACAGCCAAACAGTGGGTAGCTGGGTATTGGGCGCCAATCTGGGCTACTTCATCGGCAAGGAGAGCGGCAGCGAGCGGGCAGGGGAGCTGGACAACAAAACCGCCTCCGCCATGTTCTCGGCCAAGTATGGCAGCAGCACCTTTTACCTGGGCTTGCAGAAAGTCAGCGGCGACAACGCCTGGATGCGGGTCAATGGCACCAGCGGCGGCACCCTGGCCAACGACAGCTACAACTCCAGTTATGACAATGCCAAGGAGCGGTCCTGGCAGTTGCGTCACGACTTCAACTTCGTTGGTGTGGGCATTCCCGGGTTGACCCTGATGAACCGCTACATCAGCGGTGAAGACGTACACACCGCGACGGTGAGTGACGGCAAGGAGTGGGGCCGGGAGAGTGAGTTGGCCTATGTGATCCAGAGTGGCAGCCTGAAAAACCTGTCGCTGAAATGGCGCAACAGCACCCTGCGTCGCGATTACAGCAGCCTGGAGTTCGACGAGAACCGTCTGATTATCAACTACCCCTTCTCGGCGCTTTAATACCGCTAAACAGATCGCACTCTACGCCAGCGGCTACAGACTTTTGTAGCCGCCGCTCGTTTGTCATTAAGCGAGCACTTTCATTTCAATGTTTTGTATGTCCTGAGCGGTAAGGACGCAAGGCGCATTAGTCGTGCGCTTCAATAACCACCGTGACTGAAAAGGAAAACATCATGACTGCTGCAGTTCCTAAGATGGATGATTTTTTGAAGGACGCTCCTTCTAACTGGGGCAAGTGGGGCGCGGAAGATGAAGTTGGCTCTCTGAATTACCTGACCGCGCAAGAAGTCATGCGCGGGGTTGCGCATATTAAGACGGGAAGCATATTTACTTTACAGCGTATGATCGGTGATCCCGCAGGCGATCCGGTTTGGCCAGGCCGTACCCCGGCGGAACGTACTATGGTTCTCGATGAGTCAAGCTGGGACAATGATCATGGCCCATGTTATCCCGGCGGGTTGCACTACGCTGATGACAAGATCGACGCGTTCCTGCAAGGCTCCACGCAATATGATGCGCTTGGCCACCTCTGGTACGGCGGGAAAATATGGAACGGCTACGACGCGCGAACAACTGTGGGTGGCCTCGACAAGGCCAGTGTCGCACCTATCGGCGAGCGAGGAGTGGTCGGGCGCGGCGTATTACTGGATATGGCACGGCATCGTGGCAAGCGTATGCTGGATAAAGGTGAGACATTCACTCACATGGATCTTATGGCGTGCGCAGAGGCTCAGGGCCATACGATCGAGCCCCACGATATCCTGATTATCAGGACTAACTTCCTTCAAGCTTTCTATGAGCAGGGCGAGGCGTTTTACGACGGATTCTGCGAGCCAGGCCTTACATATTCGGAGGAGCTTGTTCGATGGTTCCATGACAAGGAAATTCCAAACCTTGTCACCGATACCATCGCCAATGAGGTCACGACAGACCCAGTATCAGGTGTGGCTCTGCCACTACACTGCGCTTTGATGCGTAATCTTGGTATCGCCTTTACGGAGATCTGCGACCTGGAAAAACTAGCCGAAAGTTGCGCTAAAGACAGGCAGTATACTTTCCTTTATGTGGCAGCCCCGCTAAAAGTACATCGCGCTGCCGGATCACCGGTCAATCCGGTAGTGATCAAATAGTCGTTTATGCTGGGGCAGGGTTACTCCTGCCTCAGCATAAGTGAAAGTCGCCGATTTCTGTCTTAATCTAGTACATTTGCTGGCTCAGTGATAGAGATAATCAATCTGTAGCTGGGCGAACTCTATGGCTTCTTTGTGAGTGTCTGCCTCCATTGTTTTTTGCCAAGTGCCTGATACAGATCAGCGAATATGCTTATAAGCGCACAGCTTAGTTAGTGAGCTGAGCTGTTAATCAATTAATTCAATGTTAATAACGCTCGGCTTCGCCTTATGTACTTAAACGCACAGTATATCGTTACCGGTAGATCAATGAATTAACTGCTCAGGACACTAGAGTGGGCGGATATGCTCGCTTTAGCCGCCCCGTTCAACCCCAAACTCACGCGGCACTGCCCATTCCTTGCACCAACATAATCTCGGCGATGATCGGTACCGGCGTCATCAGGTGAGTGCGCATCATGGTGCTGGCCCGTGGCGCATCGCGCGCCAGAATAGCTTCAACCAGCGCAGCATGTTCCTTGCGCTTCAACGCCAGGGCTTCTTCGGAGAAAACCGTCTGGGTCAGCCAAAGGTGGCGGTAGCGTTCGGCCTGATCAAATAGATAGCCACGTGCCTGTAACAGGTGTTTTGAACCACAACCGGTGGCAATAGCCGTGTGGAAGGCCTTGTGCCGTTCGTCCCAGACATCCAAGACCTGCTCTCGGGTTTTGACATTCATAACTTTCGAGAGGGTATGGGACTGGGCAAGGATCTGCGCCTCCCAAGCGTCGTCACCGCGCTCAATGGCCAAGCCTACGATCATCGCCTCGAGGTTGGCGCGGGCATCGTAGATGTCCTGCATTTCTTTCAACGACATGGGCGCGACCCGGTAGCCCTTCTGGCTGATCACCACCACCAGATGTTCGGCCACCAATTGCGAAAGCGCCTCTCGCAGCGGGCCAACCCCCAAGTCATAACGCTCCTTGAGCCCGCTCATGAGGAGCTTCTCTCCGGGCTTGAAGACCCCGCGAATGATGTCCTGTTTGAGTCGCTCATACCCGCTGAATGCAGAGTTCTGCTTGGGGGTGAGGCTATCCAAAGGTACTGCTCCTGAAAACGACAAGGTCCAATCATACCTAAACATCTGTCATACGAAAAACATAAGACGAAACGGTGCTTTGTCGACCATAAATAAAAATGTAGACATTTTAAATTTATGGCGATATTTTTGCTCTGAGCCTGATCCGCATCAATGCTGGAGGGGCCAATCCCTACCTTCTGCCCAGGAACTGCCATGAACGCCTTTACGCAAATTCAGGATCTTGTGATGCCACTGCCATCGGAGTGCAAGGGTTTCACTCTCACCCCTTCCAGCCAGTCACCGCGCCTGCTTGAGCTGAAATTTGCCAAGCAAACCGTCGACGCGTTCATAAAGGCGGTGACGCAATGGCCGGTCCAGGCTCTGGAGTACAAATCGTTCCTGCGCTTCCGGGTTGGCCAGATACTTGACGAGCTGTGCGAGGGCACCCTGCGCCCGGTGTTGATCAACACCATTCTCGACCGCGCCACCGGCGGCATGCTGATCACGCCGGAGGGGTTGAACGAAGTGTCCCAGGCCGATGACATGGTCAAGTTTTCCTCGGCCGTCGCGCACTTGATCGGTCGCTCCAACTTCGATGCCATGAGCGGCCAGTTCTACGCGCGCTTTGCAGTGGTCAACACCGACAACTCCGACAGCTACCTGCGCCAGCCACACCGGGTCATGGAACTGCACAACGACGGCACATTTGTTCAGGAGCGCACTGACTATGTGCTGATGATGAAGATCGATGAGCAGAACATGGAGGGTGGCAACACCCTGCTGCTGCACCTGGACGATTGGGGAGACCTGAACCACTACTACACGCATCCGCTGGCCCGCCGTGAAATGCGCTTCACCGCGCCACCGAGCAAGAACGTGCGTGAAGACGTGTTCCATGCGGTGTTCGACAACGACGCCGAAGGCCGCCCGACAATGCGCTACATCGACCAGTTCGTGCAGCCCAAGGACTTCGAGGAAGGCATTTGGCTGACCGCCATGAGCGAATCCCTGGAAGGCAGTCAGGAGAAGGTTTCGGTACCGGTGCCGGTCGGAAGCTTCGTGCTCGTCAACAACATGTTCTGGCTGCACGGCCGTGACCGCTTCACCGCCCACCCGGGCCTGCGTCGTGAGCTGATGCGTCAGCGCGGCTACATCAGCTACCAAAAAACCATGTACCAGCGCGGCCAGTAAGGTTTGGCAAACGCTGAAGTGACGAGGGCCACCTCATGTGGCCCTTATCGCGCTTCTAACAAAAACGTAATACAGGTGGGTGCAAGCTAATGGCTGCGTACGACTTCATCATCATCGGTGGCGGCATTGTGGGTATGTCCACGGCCATGCAACTGGCCCAGGTTTACCCGGACGCAAAAATCCTCCTGCTGGAGAAAGAGTCCGGCCCGGCCAAGCACCAGACCGGCCACAACAGTGGCGTAATCCATGCCGGCGTCTACTACACCCCGGGCAGCCTGAAGGCGCGCTTCTGCCTGGAGGGCAACAAGGCCACCAAGGCCTTCTGCGACAAACACGGCATCCGTTACGACGAGTGCGGCAAGCTGCTGGTGGCCACCAATGAGCTGGAAATGCAGCGCATGAGCGCGTTGTGGGACCGCACCGAAGCCAATGGGCTGAGGCGTGGATGGCTGTCGGCCGCCGAGCTGTGCGAGCGCGAGCCGAACATCGTCGGCCTGGGCGGTATCTTTGTGCCGTCGAGCGGCATTGTGAACTACGCCGAAGTCACCGCGGCCATGGGCCGAGAATTCGAAGCCGCCGGTGGTGAGATCCGCTACAACAGCGAAGTCGTCGCCATCGACGAGCGTCCCGATGAAGTCGTGGTTCGCACCGACACGCTGGAGCACCACGGGCGCTTCCTGATCACCTGCTCGGGCCTGATGGCTGACCGCGTGGTGCGCATGCTCGGGATCAAGCCCAACTTCATCATCTGCCCGTTCCGCGGCGAGTATTACCTGCTGCCCAAACAGCATAATCAGATCGTCAACCACCTGATCTATCCGATCCCGGATCCGTCCATGCCATTTCTCGGCGTGCACCTGACCCGCATGATCGACGGCACCGTCACTGTCGGCCCCAACGCAGTGCTGGCGATGAAGCGCGAAGGCTATCGCAAGACCGATTTTTCGCTGTCGGACATGTTCGAAACCCTGACCACCCCGGGCATTCTGAAGGTGCTGATGAAGAACCTGCGTCCCGGTCTGATCGAGATGAAAAACTCACTGTTCAAGGGCGGCTACCTGAAGGAAGTGCAGAAGTACTGCCCGAGCATCAACAAGAGCGACCTCACCGCCTACCCGGCCGGTGTGCGCGCACAGGCGGTCTCGCTTGACGGCAAGTTGATCGACGATTTCCTGTTCGTCAACACTGCCCGTAGCGTCAGCGTCTGCAACGCCCCGTCGCCTGCAGCGACCTCCGCCATCCCGATCGGCGCATACATCGTCGACAAGGTCCGTGAGCAACTAGCAAGTGCCGGTGTCAGTTTTGTCAAACCCGCCAACTCCACTCGGACCGCCCCGATGGCGGCTTCCGGCGCAACCCGCTAATGAGGAATTTCGCGTGCAACTCAACGATCAGAAACTGTTTCGCCAGCAAGCCTATATCGACGGTGCCTGGGCAGATGCTGACAATGGCCAGACCCTCATGGTCAACAACCCGGCCACCGGTGAAATCATTGGCAGCGTGCCGAAGATGGGGGCGACCGAAACCCGTCGTGCCATTGAAGCCGCTGACAAGGCGCTAACGGCCTGGCGCGCCCTGACCGCCAAGGAGCGCGCCAACAAGCTTCGCAAGTGGTTCGACCTGATGATGGCCAACCAGGAAGACCTGGCCCGCCTGATGACCCTGGAGCAAGGCAAGCCACTAACCGAGTCCCGTGGCGAAATCGCTTATGCCGCTTCCTTTCTGGAGTGGTTCGGCGAAGAGGCCAAGCGCGTGTATGGCGACATGATCCCCGGTCACCAGGTCGACAAGCGCCTGATGGTGCTCAAGCAGCCGATCGGTGTCACCGCCGCCATCACTCCGTGGAACTTCCCTTCGGCGATGATCACCCGCAAGGCCGGTCCGGCCCTGGCCGCCGGCTGCACCATGGTCCTCAAGCCGGCCTCGCAAACGCCTTACTCGGCCCTGGCCTTGGCCGAGCTGGCCGAGCGCGCCGGCATTCCGAAAGGCGTGTTCAGCGTGGTCACCGGCAGTGCCGGTGAAGTCGGCAGCGAGCTGACCGGTAACCCGCTCGTGCGCAAGCTGACCTTCACCGGCTCCACCGAAATCGGTCGCCAGCTGATGATCGAGTGCGCCAAGGACATCAAGAAGGTGTCGCTGGAACTGGGCGGCAATGCACCCTTCATCGTCTTCGATGACGCCGACCTGGACGCCGCTATCGAGGGGGCGTTGATCTCGAAGTACCGCAACAACGGCCAGACCTGCGTCTGCGCCAACCGTCTGTATATCCAGGACGGCATCTACGACGCCTTCGTCGAAAAGCTCACCGCGGCGGTGGCCAAGCTGAACATCGGTAATGGCCTGGAAAGCGGCATCACCACTGGCCCCCTGATCGATGCCAAAGCCATGGCCAAGGTTCAGGAGCAAATTGAAGACGCTGTGAGCAAAGGCGCTCGCGTGGTTGCCGGCGGCAAGCCGCATGCCCTGGGCGGGACCTTCTTCGAGCCGACCGTGCTGGTTGATGTTCCGCGCAACGCCGCCGTTGCCAAGGAAGAAACTTTCGGTCCGCTGGCACCGCTGTTCCGCTTCAAGGATGAAGCCGATGTGATCGCCATGGCCAACGATACCGAATTCGGTCTGGCGTCCTACTTCTATGCTCGCGACTTGAGCCGGGTGTTCCGTGTGGGCGAAGCACTGGAATACGGCATTGTCGGCGTCAACACCGGGATCATCTCCAACGAAGTCGCGCCGTTCGGTGGCATCAAGGCTTCGGGTCTGGGCCGTGAAGGCTCCAAGTACGGCATTGAGGACTACTTGGAAATCAAATACCTCTGTATCGGCGTGTAATTACGGCGGACATTCATCAAGCGTCAAGTGGGGTGGAAATGAACACCCACCAAAGCCTGTAACAATGCCATATGGCTGTCATTCCCCGGAGTTCCTTAACATGAATTGCTCGAATCTTTCGCTCGCCGAAAAGGATGTTCAGCATCAACTGCACCCCTACACGGATGCGCGACTGCACCAGGAAGTAGGCCCGCTGATTATCGAGCGTGGCGAAGGCGTTTACGTCTATGACAATCAGGGCAAGCGTTATCTTGAAGCGATGTCGGGTCTTTGGAGTGTGGCGCTGGGTTTCAGTAATGAGCGTCTGATCAAGGCGGCAGAGCAACAGCTACGCAAACTGCCCTTTTATCACCTCTTCAGCCACAAGGCTCACACACCCAGTATCGAATTGGCCGAGAAGCTGATCGAACTCGCCCCGGTGCCGATGAGCAAAGTCTTCTTCACTAACTCAGGCTCTGAAGCCAACGACACCGTCGTCAAGATGATCTGGTATCGCAACAATGCCATCGGCAAGCCTGGCAAAAAGAAGTTCATCAGCCGTCATAATGCGTATCACGGCATTACTGCTGTCAGCGCCAGTTTAACCGGGCTGCAGGTGAACCAACGTGGTTTTGACGTGCCGCTGCCGGGCTTCTTTCACGTTGCCTGTCCGCACCACTATCGCAATGCCAAACCTGGCGAGACCGAGGAACAATTTGCTGATCGCCTGGCAACCGAACTCGAAGATGTCATTCTCCGGGAGGGCCCGGAAACCGTAGCCGCTTTTTACGGCGAACCGCTGATGGGGGCGGGCGGCGTGATCGTGCCTCCGCGCACGTATTGGGACAAGGTTCAAGCGGTGTGCCGCAAATATGACGTGCTGGTCGTTGCGGATGAAGTGATTTGCGGCTTTGGTCGTACCGGTAAAATGTTTGGCTGCGAAACCTTCGGCATCAAGCCGGATGTCATGGTGGTTTCCAAGCAACTATCTTCTTCGTATCAACCGATCGCGGCAGTCCTGATCAACGATAAGGTCTTCGAGGGGATCGCCGATCAGAGCCACACCTTCGGTACTCTGGGCCATGGCTTCACCGGCAGCGGCCACCCGGTTGCGACTGCAGTTGCGCTGGAAAACATAAAAATCATCCAGGAAGATCGGCTTATCGAGCGCGCCTGCGAGTTGGGCGAACAACTTCAGGCCGGACTGGCTCAATTTGCTGATCATCCGTTGGTAGGGGAGGTCAGGGGCTGTGGACTGATCGCCGCTGTGGAGCTCGTTGCGGATCGTCGGACAAAGGAGCCGCTGGATACGGTTGGGAAGCTGGGGCGCTACCTGGCGGGACGTGCGCAGGAGTACGGCATGATCACAAGGGCGATGGGAGACTCGATCGCATTCTGTCCACCACTGATATCCACGACAGAAGAAATACAGTTTGTGGTTGATACATTCAGCCGTGCACTCGACGACACTGACCGTTGGTTTGGTCTGGGTGTCAACCAAAGCATGTGGCATCAGTGGGAGGGCTACACACACAACTCCTGATAGCGCGTCTCGCTGTCATGAAGGTGTATCGATCATCGGCGCGGCCCGAGTACTGGTCGCGCCACCATTTTAGTTTCGTGAGTAAAAATGATTCTTCACGGATTACCGGGAAAGACGCGCTTGATCTTCATGAAAAAGAGCTCGCTGTCCCGGTGGCCGTACACCCTCTGTTTGATAACCATGATTTATATCTTTTTAATTAATCGGTTTGAGTTGACCAACGAATCCGGCTCACAATGTCTCTAGGTCGGCCTGTTGTTCCGGGTGCTGGCTAACCTCCAGGTCAAAAGCTGTATTCATTTCCACTACAGCCGCCTCGATTTGAGTGCGTCCCCTTTAGCTCCAAATTTCGAAAAGTGATCTGACCGCAACGCGGGTTTTAGTCGGGCTCGACAGGCAGGAAACGTGTGGAATGAGGCGTCAAAGTACTTGTTTCAGTCGTTCACGGACTTCGTGAAGAACCCAGTGGCTGTGCGACCCACTGCGGCTCCTTCTAAAGGTTGTGATCTTCCAGTGTCGCGGTGAGAGTGCACAGCTTCGTCAACTCGGTTGAGATGATTTTTGTGCAATTGCCTGATGGAATAGGCGGCTAGAATGGGGGCCACTTTCGGTAGCGGAGTGCATGGCGACCTCCAGCCATCCATGGCAGGAGCTTTCATTCGATAGGACTTTTCCTGATGCGCCTGGGTTTAGATTTGGTTTCTCAAACCAAGATGGAGTCTTGATCAAAACCTTGGGACAGGCCGCTCTACGACTCTCCAATATGACGATGTGTCGATAAGGCTCAGGACGCGACCCTGTTCTTTGTCCAGGCTCAGGGTGCCTCGGATCAAATCACCGGCCAGCCAACTCGGTGTGTTAGCCGCCAGCACCCTACCTTCGGCGTTGAGTAACAACGCCTCATTACTGACTCGCATAAGGCTGCGCACGAGCAAGGGCTCCAAGGAGTGCAGAGAAATATCGGCAGCAGCTACACCAATGAAGCGATCTGCGAAAAAAATAGGAACCGAGAACGCAATGATGTACTGCTCCGTGCCGTACAAATCCACAAACGGGCCGTCTATGGAGGGCTGCCGGGTTTGCTGGGGGAGGGTGTACCAAGGCATATGCAGGTAATCGTAAAAACGTTCGCTACGGCTATTAAAGTTCAGCGTCAGAGGCTTAATTTCTTCTTTTTGGGTTCGGCACCACCATTCCAGATGCATTTCGCGGCCTTCCAGCTCACCAGGAGCGAATACCACGCCGGCACCATGAAACTTGAGGTTTTCCGAGTTCAGGATTTGTCGAATAATCGGCAGCAATGGCTTCAGGTCGCCTTGGCAGGGGCGCTCCTTTTTGCTACACGTATGCTCCCAAATGCTCAATACCGCGGCGCTCATATCGTTGAGCCCCTTGAATACGTTACTTACGGAAGCATTGATTAACGTGGCACATTGGGACAGCTCGTTTGCTGACATTTCGTTAGCCATGGCTCTACCTCATGACTCAGAGAAGACAATTCGGTGCCTGCAGTCGACGGGGTATGCGACACCGAGCTGCATAGCGAGCGAATAATTCAGCAAGTTTCGTTCCATTCATTAGTCGCCTTCTGCCATTTGTTGTAGTCGTAAGGTGCTTAGGCGGCGAACGCCTCGTGTTACATGTGCTTCTGCCAGTGCGCCGGCCAGATTGGCATCGTTCGCTACGATGGCTTCCAGGATAGCTCTATGCTCCCGCTCGATGGCCTGAGGGTCTGGTTGGCCGGCAAACGGCAGCCATAGCAGTTCCCCAAGCTCCGCCTGCAGACGCGCTTCGCTGTGAGTCAGGCGCACAGACTGCGCTGCCACGGCTATTTCGATATGGAATCTGGCGTCTGCTCGGCGTCGCTCTCGCCGCTCTTGAGCGTTGGCCAGGGCGTCGACAAGGCTGCTCAGTCTTGCATGTTGCTCAGGTCCAGTGCGCTGAGCCGCCAGTCGGGCGGCGGCGCCTGAAATGGCAGCGTGCTCATCGGCGAGGTCACGGAGTTCAAGCGTGCTGAATTCACGTAGTTGATCGAACAGTGACTGATCTGAGGTTTGCGGCGCGGCGCAGATGAAGCTCCCTCCGCTGCGTCCACGCCGGGTTTCGATAACCCCGCGCTCTCGCAAGCCTGCCAGCGCGTCCCGCAGCGTAACCGTGGCGACGCCGAGCTGTGTGGCCAGGGCACTTTCATTGGGGAGCTGTTCGCCTTCTGTGAACAACCCCAGATCGATCATTTCTATCAGGCGACGGGTAACAGACTCCGTTTTACCTTCCTGGTTAAGGCGTATGAGGCTTGAAGTAGGGCTCATGGTTGATTCATTCATGGGCGGCGCCGTTTTACGCCTGTGGCAATAGTCCGATATAGCGTCAAGCGCGTCCGGATGTGTGTTTCTTTTAAAATTCTATTTCATATTTAATATTATTTTTGTACGTATTCGTGGGGAGATTCTAGAATTTTTGCGCATGAAAAGTCAAAAAAATCACCTGATGTTCGCTTTTTTGGGGTTCTCATGGGTTAAAAGATATGGTTCCATATGTTTAAGGCGATTTGAGATCGCATCCATCCGAACCCAGGAGCAGTTTTAACCATGAGTCAGTTGACCCGATCAGAGTGGGAAGCCAGAGCCAAGGCGCTGAGCATTGAAGGGCGAGCCTTCATCAATGGCAAATATGTGTCGGCCAGTTCAGGTGCAACCTTCGAGTGCATAAGTCCTATCGATGGGCGTGTGCTTGCCTTGGTCGCGAGTTGTGATGCGGCGGATGCGAATTTGGCGGTCGCCAGTGCCCGGTCGGCGTTCGAGTCCGGTGTCTGGTCACGCCAAGCACCTGCAATGCGCAAGGCAGTGATGGTGCGTTTTTCCGAATTGTTGCAGGCCCATGCCGAAGAGCTGGCTCTGCTGGAAACATTGGACATGGGCAAGCCGATTTCCGATTCGCTGTCGGTCGACCTCCCGGGGAGCATTGACAGTATCCGCTGGTGCGGTGAGGCAATCGACAAAATCTACGATGAGGTGGCAGCGACCTCGGTTGATCAGCTCGGGCTGGTTACCCGGGAGCCGGTTGGGGTGGTTGCGACTATCGTGCCGTGGAATTTTCCACTGATGATGGCGTCTTGGAAGTTGGGGCCGGCGCTGGCTGCCGGTAACTCCGTGATCCTCAAACCCTCGGAGCGTTCTCCGCTGACGGCTATCCGCATCGCACAGCTAGCTCTGGAGGCGGGTCTTCCAGCGGGTGTGCTCAATGTTCTGCCGGGCTATGGCCACACCGTGGGCAAGGCGTTGGCCCTGCACGGTGAAGTTGATACCTTGGCGTTTACCGGGTCGACCCAAGTGGCCAAGCAATTACTGGTTTATGCGGGTGAGTCGAACATGAAGCGAGTCTGGCTCGAGGCCGGCGGCAAAAGTCCCAACATCGTATTTGCGGATGCCCCCGATCTGCAGGTGGCGGCCGAAGCAGCAGCGGCAGCCATCGCCTTCAACCAAGGTGAGGTTTGCACTGCCGGTTCACGTTTGCTGGTGCAGGCATCGATCAAAGAGCGTTTTGTACCGATGGTTGTCGAGGCCATGAAGGGCTGGAAGCCGGGGCATCCTCTCGACCCTGACACCAACGTCGGCGCACTGGTGGATGGCCGTCATCTGGATGGGGTGATGCAGTACATCGAAGAGGGTCAAGCGCAAGGCGCGCGGCTCTTACTCGGGGGACGCGTGGCACGGGTAGAAACCGGTGGCAGTTACGTAGAGCCAACCCTGTTCGACAACGTCAGCAATTCGATGAGAATCGCTCAGGAAGAGATATTCGGTCCCGTACTGTCAGTCATCGAATTCGACGAAGCCGAGGATGCGGTACGCATCGCCAATGACACCCCTTACGGTCTGGCCGCAGCTGTCTGGACGTCTGACCTGTCTCGAGCCCACAACATGGCCCGCGCACTTCGTGCCGGCAGTGTTTGGGTCAACCTCTATGACGGCGGTGACATGATGGCGCCGTTCGGCGGCTTTAAACAGTCCGGCAATGGCCGTGACAAATCCCTGCATGCCTTTGATAAGTACACGGAGATCAAGGCCACCTGGATACAACTCTGAGTCAACTCTGGTTAATCGCGCAACGGATGGGATGGCACCGTCCAATCAACGCCTATTAAAACAAATTCCTTTTTGAAGGATGTTGCAATGAACAGCTCAATTAGCGCCAAGGTAGCTGTAGATCAAGACGCGGAGCAACTCCGTGCCCTTGGGTACACCTCAAATTTCGAACGTAGTATGAGTCTGTGGCAGAACTTTGCCCTTGGATTCACCTATCTGTCCCCGGTAGTAGGGGTCTACACCTTGTTCGGCCTGTGCTTGGCCGCCGGCGGGCCACCAATGTTCTGGTCCTACCTGCTGGTGGGGTTCGGCCAGATGCTGGTGTGTCTGATTTTTTGCGAAGTGGTATCTCAATACCCGATTTCCGGCGGCGTCTATCCTTGGGCCCGTCGTCTGGTTGGCAAGAAGTGGGCATGGATGGTTGGGTGGATTTATGCCATCTCTCTGTGTGTCACCATTGCCGCCGTCGCGCTGGGGGCTGGCCCCTACATCGCAAACCTTCTAGGTTTCGAGTCGTCGCCGGTAACTAACACATTGGTCGCGCTATTTTTGACGGCGACGGCGACGGTCTTGAATCTCAGTGGTACCAAGCTATTGGCGCGGGTGGCGATGTTCGGTTTTCTCTGCGAACTAGTCGGGGCTTTGTTGATCGGTGGATACCTGCTGATCTTCGAGCGCCACCAGCCTTTGAGCGTATTGTTCAATACTTTTGATATTTCCATTGATGGGGCCTATTGGCCTGCGTTTCTCACGGCCTCATTGGCGGGGATGTTTCTCTACTACGGCTTTGAAGCTTGCGGCGATGTTGCCGAGGAAACCCCAAATCCGAGCCGCCAAGTTCCAAAGGCGATGCGGATGACTATCTGGATCGGCGGCGCCGCCTCGATCTTTGCGGCCCTGGCGTTGATCCTTGCAGTTCCAGATATGGCTGCGGTCATTTCCGGGCAAGACAAAGACCCGATGTCGACCATATTCGGCAGCGCGTTCGGTCCTGTGGGCTCTCGGGTAGTCATGGCGGTCATTACGGTTTCGTTCGTTTCCTGCGTGCTGAGTTTGCAGGCATCCGCCAGTCGTTTGCTTTATGCCTATGCTCGAGACGAAATGCTCATGGGCAGTAATGTGCTGAAAAAACTCTCGCCTACGACACACGTCCCGACTGCAGCCCTGGTGGTGTGTGGCGTGCTGCCCGCGATCATTGTGTGCGTAGGCTTCTACCTTCAGAACGCTATTGCGCTGGTGGTAAGCTTTGCCGCCATCGGTATCTACCTGGCGTTCCAGATGATTGTTGGCGGGGCGCTGTACGCCCGTATCCGTGGGTGGAAACCCAAGGGCCAGTTCACCATGGGGCGTTGGGGTTGGATAGTGAACATCGCTGCCCTTTGCTACGGCATGTTCGCAATCATCAATATGTCCTGGCCGCGTACCCCGGATGCGCCTTGGTATGTGAACTACGGCATCGCACTTGTCGGTGCCATCGTCATCCTTGTCGGTGTCCTATACATGACCCTGTTTCGTCCCTATGAAAAGGGCAAGGCCCCAGCTTCGGATGCCTGGAAAAACCGTTAATTGACATCAATGCCTGTCGCTAAGCGCGGCAGGCAAACCGATCTTCTAACAATAAGGTTGAAGGCTATGACGTCTCGAATCCACTCACTACTGTTCGGGCTGTTTCTGGTTCTGGCCAGTCATGCAAGTTTTGCGGCAGGCCAAAACGATACCCTCGGCGTGATCCATGACTATATGAAGGCTTGGAATGCCCACAATGCGGATGCGGCGGCCGAGTATTTTTCTGATAACGTTGAGTTTCTCGACGCCTCGGTGGGCACACCTCAAGTTGGCCGCGAAAACGCTAAGTCCCAAGTAATTCAGGTGTTCATGCAGGCGGTGCCGGATCTGCAATGGAAAATGTTCGGCGAGCCGATTGTCAATGGCGAGAGCATTGCCTTTGAATGGGAGTTCAATGGCACCAATACCGGTCCCTGGAGTGCCGAGACCCCAGCTACTCAGCGCCCCCTCAGCTTCAAGGGTGTTAGTTTCATACATCTCAAGAACGGCAAAATTCTCACGCAGCATGACTACTACGACGCCCTCGGTTTTAACAAGCAACTGGGCTGGTAACGGGTTATTACAGTTTGCAGTATCAGGGGAGGCCTGCCTACGCAGTGAGGTCACCCTGTGCAGAGTGCTGTCGATAATAGCGATCCATACTTACATTTAGTGGCGCGATTTATACCAGATGTACGATGAGTGGGGGGGTGACCATGTTCATCTGATGATTCAAAGAGTATCCGGCACGATCTGCTTATTCCTGTTGGCGAAGATGTTCATTTCCACCTGCGCGCGATTGTACGGTTATACCTACATAAGCCTGGATACCACCATCTATTAGCTGCTGGCCTAGGCGTACACCGTACCCGGTAATTACTTTAGTTTTCACCAATTGGGCTATTCTTGAGGTCAGCGGGTCCAGATCGACATTTTTTCATTCGGCCCACAGCAACTCGCCACTCCGGCACAAGGTGCCCAGGCTGATCCAAAGCGAGAGTTGAGTTTCCTTCTTTAACGGTCGATTGCATTCGTACTTTTGACCCGCGGGGAGGCCGCTGCAATCGGCGGTCATTTGCTGGAAGCGATTGTGCAGTTCCAACAGCTCGGCGGGCGAAAGGATCCGGCTTCTTTCGGCCTCGTAGTCGGCCGGAATCAGGGGGGGATGTCGACCAGCTCAGTCGGATCGCCCTCGGCCAATAAGGCCCGCCAGGGCTGGCGCTTTCTGGCCCAGCTGAACATCTGGGTGAGGTCGGCGAAGAAACTGATGGCTTGCCGGTGAGCGCCGCGGTTGACCTCGTTGCGGGTCAATGCCCGAGCATAGGGTTCGGAAAAGCCGATTCGTTAGGGTCGTCGTTGCAGGCAAGAGCTCATTCGGAAACTAGCAACTGGTCGAAAAGCAATGCTTCCTCCAGGGTGTGTGCTGAAGTGTGGGCTGGGAATTTTTTCAAAACACAGCAACGACAAAGCCCTGAATAATCAAGGCTTTGTCGTATAAAGATGGCGGAGGCGATGTCATCGATGGATGGCGCCTGGTGGATGACTCACCAAGTAGACGCCAGAAATGTATCTGTTCAAGATATTGTTTTTCGGAGCTCCACTGAATGCTAATTAATTGGGAAACAGAGGCAATTGATCGCTAGAAGTAGTTGCGAAAATTCTTTCAAGACGTACCCCTAGCAATCTCCAAGCCTCGGTTTTTTCCTTGGCATAATCATGATGAAGATAATGTCGACGAACCTTTGATCCACCAAGTACATGATTTTGGCAGCGATCAATTATCTCTATTGTTACACCGAGCTCTTGCATCATAGTTGCGCCTGTTCGGCGCAAATCGTGAGGGGTCCATTCACCTTTGCTTCCCTTGTTGAGCACCAATGAGTCATCGTGGTGGCGGCCAATGAGTGGTTTACTGCGTTTTTTGAATCGGCACTGCCGGTCACCGATTAACTTGCTAACTGTCTTCGTATCGACATGGCTTTTCTCGACTTTGCTGGGGAAGCAGTACGGCGTATGTCCGCTTTCCCTTTGCAATAGCTTGAATTGTGTCAGCACGAAAGAGGACATAAACACGTGGTGATCCTGACGTCTGCCCATATGTCCTTTGGTGGATTCGGCTGGAATGAGCCAGGTTCCTTTTTCCAGATCCACGTATCTCCATTCAGACTTGAGCAGTTCTCCGATGCGGCAGAGGGTACCCAGACAGATCCAGACTGCGCATTGCACGCGTGGGTTTACTGGGCGGATACCAGAGTATTTCTGGCCGGCGGGTAGGGCGTCATAGTCGTGTGCCAGACGCGCGAAGATGTCGCGCAACTCGCGAATTTCATCAGGAGAAAGTACGCGGTCGCGTTGTTCTTGGTAGTCGTGATCGAGCAGTTTGTTGGCGTCTATCAAGTAGGCCGGATTTCCATCGACCATTAGGGTGCGCCACGGTTTGCGTTTCTCAGCCCAGCGCAGCATCTGGCCGATGTCCTTACTGCGAATCACAACGGCGCGGTTCAGGCCGCGGGCTTTGACCGAGCGTAGGACAGTGAGCAGATCTTTCTCGGTGAGGTTGCGCAGCGGCTTATCGCCAATGACTGGTAACACGTCTTTGGTGAAGCTGCGGCGCAGTTCAGCGTTTCCGTCCTGGCGGGATACGCCGTCGCGAATCCACTCCTCGAAGAGATCAGTGACTGTCTTGTTCTCTCCCGCCTGACGTTCGGCCTCGGCAATGGTGGCGAAAATGGCAGCCTGGGCTTCGATTCTGGCGGCTTTGCGGGCGGTGATGGGGTCTATGCCTTTAGTGATGCTCACTCTCATTTCGTCACGCTCGGCACGAATTTGCGCCAGCGATTTCTTCGGCCAACTGCCCAAACGATGATCACGTTTGGTTCCGTGCAGTTTGAACTCGTAGCGAAATAGGAGAGTAATGCCGCGTACACCGGCGCGAACCTTGGCAGTCAGGCCACCGTCTTCGCGTAGCGTCCTCCCGTCATCCGCGGAAGTGAGCGCCTCCAGTTGTTTCGCCGTTAGTTTTGCCACTGTCGACCTCATGTCTGATTCCAGTGTCTTGAAATTTTGCCCCACTTTTGCCCCACCGAATCACTTGGCTGTCGATGGATGTTAGTGGATCGCTATAGAGGTTAATATAGCCTGAATCCCCGTAAATTCTAGGTTAAAGCGTTCCATGAGAGTGTACGTTCGTCCATGGAATTCCAGACCTTAAGTGTATGGGGTGCTAGGGGTCGAGTGTTCGAATCACTCCGTCCCGACCATTATTCCTGAGTAAAATCAGACACTTAAGCCGATCAGCTAGATCGGCTTTTTTGTGCCTGCGCAAAACCTGCACAAAACTGGCGCAAAACTACCCGGTGATTTCACTGATATTCAGGTCCGGAATTGCCTCGGACCAGACGATGTCCTCGTGGTCCCGCTGGTAGTTTTTGGTCATGCCTTCGCTCGCATGACCAGCGATTTTCTGTCCATCCTTTCCGGCTTTTTTGTACAGGTGCAGCGACAGCGCGCGCACTTCGTGAAAGCCCGGCATCTCTTCTTCTTTCCATCCTGCGTAGCAGTTCGACGCCTCCCGGGCTTCTTTGAATGCTTGCGTCAAATACCTCTCTTCAACCTTCGTCCAGTGATCTTTGTGCTGCGCTTGTTTCTGTTTACGGCGTTCGGGCTGGCGCTCGCTGCGAGGGCGATTGCTGTCCTGATTTGCGGTCTTTTCAATTGCCATGGCTTCGATATAGACGTCCGCCCACGGGTCGAGCTCAATCCGGTCGAAGCCAACGTTCTGTTTTCCTATGGGAAATTCGCGAACGTTCGGCCGGACAGTTTTTTTGAATACATCCCGGCACATTCCCAAGTAGCCAGGTGCATCCATGGCTCGGATAAAACGGGGAGGGACGGGCGCGACTTGGGCCGCGCTTCGATTGGACATAGGGATTCTTCACCCGCCGTTCACCGGCAGGGTTTGTGGTTTAATGAGATACGTTCTTAAAGGAGTTGATGCTATGGAAAAGGCGTTTCGAAATCCGTTGTTCTTAACTGGGCTGCCACTGGCGATCTGCGGCGTTGCTATCACCGCGCCCGGTCTTTGGATTCCTGGGTTGGTACTGATGATTGCAGGTTGGGCAAAGGGAAATAAGCGACCCTGACTTTACCGTCGCGGCCCCTTGTAGATGAGCCAGAGCATGTAGAGCGGGGCTGCTATTGGTAAGAGGATCATGCCGCCACCCGCGCTGCCACGATCTCATCGATGAATCCCTGCGGACGTTTCGCAGTGAACTTTCCCTCCCTCTGGGGAACGGACACTATCGCCGACTTCGAGGACGGCACTGACCTGATCAACCTTAGCGCCAGCGGATTGACCTTCGCGAATCTCACTGTTGGAGAACAATTAGGCGAGGCCGTCATAACCGTCACTGGCCAGCCGGGTGTGGGAAGCATCACCTTGACCGGCGTCCCACAGGCAGCCATCACCGAGGCGGACTTCGCCTTTATCTGAGTAATCAGCGCATGCTCACGCCGGGTGATGGCGTGAGCATGCCGAGGAAAAGGGGAGGTATTTCCTTGCTCCGAATGTGCTGTCGAGCGTGACTGGCCTGAGTCACACCGACGTCATCATCACCGCGAGCGTCATCTTGATGAATTCTCCATTTTTATCGATGGCCTTCAGGGCGAGTTGGTTTTCGCTGATCCTGAACAGCAGGGAAGGGAGCAGGTCAGTATTTGGCATCTGCTCTTCCTTCCATCTCGCGTAGTAATTTGCCGCTTCCCACCGGCAGGCTGTATGTGGATTAGTGGATTACGCTGTAAAGCAGGCAACGTGAGAACACAAACGGTCTCTCATCATGGATGGATCAAGATGAAACTGATTTTGGTTGTGCTTGTTGTTGGTCTGTTGGCTTGGAAGCTTTCCCCTGAATTACAGTCCTGGGCTGAGGCTCGGCTATCGAGTCCTCAAAGAATCTCCGTGGTCTTGACTGCGCCGAAGCCTGTTTCGGCTCCAGTCAAATGCGACGGACGCAAGTATTGCTCGCAGATGACGTCGTGCGCAGAGGCAAAAAATTTTCTGCGTAATTGCCCAGGAATGAAAATGGATGGCGACAACGACGGAGTACCCTGTGAGTCGCAGTGGTGCCGGTGACTATTCGCAGTTCACCGGCAGGCTAGTAAGTGGGTCGTGGAAATCTGATGAAGGGCGTAGGGCACGCTTTGAAGGTGAGCTACGTTTTATTGGTTCACCTCGCTAGTTGCGTTACACGCACTCTCCCCGGAGGGGACTGGTGGTAGCGGTTGCGATGATCTATGCCTGAATTCCTATGTCACCCTGTGCAGCTTGTAACGCTCGCTCCTCGGTCAGCGGCGTTAAAGTTGGTTGCGTGTTGCTGGCGTGCAAGTAAAGAAAGTAGTGCCCTGAATCGTCCAGCAATACCCGGCACAGTTCTGATGGCCGAAAGTTGTTACCGATATAAATACTTTCCTTGAGGATCTCGAAAGATTTGATCCCATGCTGTCGCATAGTCGTTTCAAAGGCTTGGTAAAGACCCTCTCTGCGGCGTAGATTGTTTCGAGCATTTAGCTTGAAAAAAATCACCATCAGCACGGCATAGCTGATAAGGAGTATCACAAGGGCGCTAGTCCGCATGCGTGGAGCTCCATGTCCTCTCAATCGCTGTGCATCTCAGTTTAGGCGCGTTCCTGGTGGAGTTTAAGAGAAGGCAGGCCTACCGCAACAAGCGATAGGCAATGGGTTCGATGTAAGCCGACTGCAGGTCCCGCTCCGGGATCTCCCAGATGATTTGCTTTGGCGGCGTTTCTTTGAAGGCCGGGTTGTTGAGGTAGCTGTTGGCAGCGCCAGAGAACGCTCCACCGTCTTTGGCGAAGTTACCTACGGGGGCGCCCAGCGCCTGCTGCACAAACCCTGCGAAGTTGGAGTTGCGTGAGAATGAAGTGCCGATGAGCGCGGTGTTGGGGAGGTCGGCATCGCCAAAGAGGTCTGCCTCCGTGTCAGGGCTGGCGGCTGACGCAACGGGAAGTTCGTGGGTGCTGGTCTGGGCGACCATTTCGGGTGCGGGTTGCCATTTGAGCGGCAGCCAGTCGATGCCCGCCAGATGGACCAGATCGCCAGATCGCACCGCGAGCGGGGCATGACTTTCGTTGAACGACCTGCGTGGCGTTGCGCTGATGCCCAGGGTCTTCAGTCGCTGCGCGATAGCCTCGGCCGCCGCCTTCGCGCCGGGCTCGCTCCAGTGCGTATCGGTGCGCAACCAGGCACTGGCCCCCAGTGGCGTCAGCGCACCGGTGAGGTCCAGATTCGCCACGCCAGCCACATCCAGCTTCGAGGTCCAGGCCTGGATGCGCCTTTCGTGAGTGGCTGGGCGGTGCAGTGCGCAACGCTGCCCGGAAGCGATGCGGCTCTTGTCTGGAACGATGACCACCAGCAGGCTGATGCCACGTTGGGAGAGCTGCTGCTTCAGATCAATCACTGCCTGGACTTTGGCATCGGCATTGCGCTGTGCTTGATGATTGACCTTGAGCTCATCGGCCAAAAACAACCAGTCAGGACAACCCGAGCGAACCCTTGGCCCGGTGTCACTGAGCAGAAGCCAGCTGACACCGCGCTCCAGCTCGGCGAAGGTCGTGGGGAGTTGAGCGTTCGACAGTTCCCTGGCGATCTGATGAGTGATATCGCCGTCAAAAAGCTGCGGTGTCAGCACTTTATCGGGCAACAGCGAGATCTGCCCTGAGACGATCAGACGGCCAGAGGACAGCAGCCCGACGAACAGGAATATCAGCAACGCCACGCCTGCCAGCCGACTGCTGCGTGTCGCCAGCTCATCTGGCTGTGTGGGTGGCGGGGTGTGCTTTGGGGTCGTCATCAGAATTGGAAGTACAGGAAGGGTACGGTTTCGCGACTGGCGATCAGTGCGAACGACAGCATGAAACCGGCGATGGGCCAAAGGGCTGCGGCGTAAAACGCAATGCCGCCCAGTCGTTTCTCACAGTAAGGGCGCAGCAGTGGTGCGATGACACCGAACACACCCAGCAAGCCTGCAAGGCCGTGTACCGGGCGCAGGGTCACGGACAGTTCATCACCGAGGGCGATGCCCTGCAGGCCGAACTGTCCGGCATACAGACTCAACGCGCTATGAAAGTCGGGGGCGCGGAACAGTGTCCAGGCCAGGCACACAAACAGTAGAGTCAAGCCATGGGACAGCACCGGCGGTACAGAGGGCAGGGTGGAACGGCTCCAGGCACGATCAACGCATAACGCGAGGCCATGGGCGCAGCCCCACAACAGGTAGTTCCAGCTGTCGCCACCGTGCCAGAGGCCGGCGATGGCCATGATCAGGAACAGGTTGCGGTAGGTTTTCCAGGTGCCGTTGCGATTGCCACCCAGCGGAATGTACAGATAGTCACGTAACCAGCTGGACAGCGACAGGTGCCAGCGGCGCCAGAAGTCCTGGATGCTGTTGGCCAGATACGGACGGTCGAAGTTCTCGGGAAAGTGAAACCCCAGCATCAGTCCCAGCCCAATGGCCATGGCACTGTAGCCGGCGAAGTCGAAGAACAGTTGCAAGGAATAGGCAAGGCAGCCTATCCAGGCGTCAGAGAAACTTGGGTTCTGCACATTGAACGCCACATCGACCACGGGCGACAGGGTGTCGGCCACCAGCACCTTCATGCTCATCCCGACCATGAACCTGCGCGCACCCAGCGAGAAATTCTGCAGGTTGAAACAACGTTGATTCAGCTCGCGCCGAACCCAGTCATAGCGAATGATGGGGCCGGCGACCGAATGGCCGAACATCGAAATATAGGTGGCGTAGTTAATGAAGCTGCGTTCGACCGGCACGGTGCGGCGATGCACATCCACCAGATAGGAAATCGCCTGCAATACGATAAACGACAGCCCGGCCGGCATGATGACCCGCTGCCAGTCCAGGGGCATGGCGCCGTACCAGGTGGCGGCATCGATCAAGGTGCCGGCGACGATGTTGGCGTACTTGTACCAGCACAGCACCGCCGTGTTGAGCACGATCAGCGTTGCGAGTAGCCGTACGCGGCCCTTGCTTTCTTCCCGTAAGGCGTCAATCAGCAAGCCGCCGACCCACGCCGTGATCGTCAGCGCCACATGCACCGCGAGGAACTGTGGGCTCAACCAGCCATAGAACAGCCAGCTGCCGATCAGTAGCGTGACGTTGCGCCAGGCGGTTGGGCACACTGCATAGGCACACAGGAACAGCGGCAGGAACAGCGTCAGAAACTCGAGAGAAGCAAAAACCATGGTGGTGGCGCGATCCGATCAGTGGGCCAGGACGTCAGTCGCGAGCAACAGGTAAGGGCCATTTGCGCCAGGCAGCAGCACGACGCTGTAGCGCTCGCCGGCCTTGAGCTGGCCCAGGTCCAGCGGGGCACCGACGTTGGTTTGGGCGCAGACCAATTGAACCGACAGGCTGACCGGGTTGATCGCTCGGCGTTGCACGCTGCCGTTGGCCACTTCCTTGAACAGGTCGGCGTTCTTCCCCGCAGCGCGCAACCCGGCCTGGGTGCACGCAGGATCGGCGCTGATAAACGCCAGCGAGGCCCTCAGGCTATTGAAATCGTCGGGTTGCTCACGGATGACGACCTGGCGGATACCTTGTGCGCTGTCCGGCAAGGCGATCACGCTGGCGAATTCGCCTGCCGCCACCTGAATGTCCAGCGGCTGGCTATTGCCGTTGCGTTCCAGGGTGCCCTTGATCGGCTGGTTGGCGGGCACGGGCAAGTAGTCGGACACAGCATGGGTGCCTTCGAGTTTGAGGCTAGCCCGCGAGCCTTCGGCGAGCAGTTGCAGTGGGCTGTCGGCGGCATTGATAAAGCGGAGGAAGGCCGAGTCCTGATCCGGACCCGTCGGGTACAGGGCAATGTCGGCAGCCTCGGCGTGCAGGCTCAGCATCAAGGGCGCGAACAGTGCCCAGCTGAATGCGGATCGGGTCATTTACCGGCTCCTGTGCTGCTGATGCGGTCAGCGGGCAGTTTGGTCACGGCATCACCGATCGCATTGCCCCAGGATTGATAACCGGCGACGGTGAAGTGCTGGCCGTCGGTGGTGATCCACTGTCCGGGTTTGGAAAACGTCAGCGAATCGATGTAGGTGCAAGGCGCCACGTTCGCGGCCAGAAACTGCGACATCAACTGGGTGCGGGCGTCATTCTTCTGGTACATGCCACCGGCTTTGCCCCAGGCCGGGCCCACCCAGGCGCAGCGGGTCCCGGTGGCCGCGATGGCCTTGGCCAGGCCGGTGACGCTTTGCCATGCCCAGGCCTTCGGAAACACCGGCTTGTCATAGGACGCCATGGTGTCGCCGATGACCAGTACCACCAGGTCGGGCTTGTCGGCGGCGATCAGGTCCTGGATCGGTGTGGTAGTGGCGTCACGGCCCTTGATCACGATCTTGTCGTTGCCTTTGCGCTCGGCACCGCAGTCGACCTTCTTGCTGATCAGCCAGTCGCCGGCGCTGGCGCCGCAGGCACCGATGGAGTGGACCTGGGCGCCTTGGCGCGTCAGGTTGTCGTGCAGCGGCTCCAGCAAATGGTCCGCAAGGCTCATGTGGCTCTCCCCAAGGACAAGGAGAGTCAGACCGGCAAGGGCAGAAGTGGGCATCGAAAGCTCCAGAATGATCAGTTGGAATAAGGCGAGGTGTACGGGCTGACCGGCAGGCTCATGGGGCCGTTGATCTCCTCGAACTGGTAGCGCAAGGACAGGGCACCGCTGATTTGTTGGTAGTCGCGGGCGTTGTCCAGGCCCAGATTGGCGCCCAGCAGGAAGTTCGAAGCGACCTTGTATTCAGCCGCCGCGGCGACGCTGTAGCCGATCCCGGTTTTGTTTTGCCCGGCGTAGCGCAGGCCCGAGGCCGCCTGCAGGGCTTTGTCGGTCGGGAAATAGTCGACGCTGTCCTGCTCGAAATGCTGCACGCCGACCGAACCCTTGACTTGATACGTCAAGCGCCCGGTGCGTTGTGCCCAGGTCACCGGTACGCCCAGGGCGAAGAACGTCTGCGGGCTGAAATAGCCGCCGTGGCCGTATGTGAAATAGTCCTGGTTGTTGGCGTAGCTGATGCCGGTCATGCTCAGGCCGACGGTCAGTTTGCTGTCCGTTGCGTTTTGCAGGTACCAGTACACACCGCTGCCCAGTTCACTACGGCTGTTGGACTCGACATGGTTGCCCAATAACTGGTGCCAGGAGGCGTAGCCATATACGCCGACTTCGTTGTCGTCGAAGCTCAACTGGCCGCGCCCGCCATTGGCGGTCACTCCGCCCCAGGACTGCCCGCTGCGTTTGTCCGTGGTGCCGGCAAACGAGGTGACGCTGTCAGTCACCGGACGCCGGGAAACGCTCACGCCGTAACGGACATTAGAGGTGTCGCTGATGGGGCGATCAACGCTGATGCCGCCGGTGGCTGTGCTGTATTTGAAGCCGAGGGGGGTGGTGCCGAGATCGGCTTTGAGCCCATCCGCGGGCCGTTGAATGGCGACGGAAAGGCCGACGCCCTCGGCTTTTTGCGAACCGACGCTGCCGCTCTGCGCACCATTGCCAAAACGCGACAACGCCTCGCTGCTGGCACTGCCGGCGTTCAGCGAGACCGGCGTCACGCGCAGGGCGACGCGGCTTTCATCCAGCGGAATATTGATTTCCAGCGGTGTTTCAATGTCGGTCAGTTTGCTCAGTTCCGACTCACTGTCGTTGCTACGAATGCTCACGCCCTGGGTGACGTAGGCACTGCGCTCCTGGAGGATTTTATTCAGTGCCAGTTGCGCGGGGCTGATGTCCTCGCTCACCAATGCTGCGCGTGGCAGCTGCGACTCGAATGGATTGCTCGCCTGCTGCGGCCTTGGCGGGGCATCGACGCCGAAAGGGGTGTGGGACGTCATGCGGCCCGGCATCTCTTGAACCGGTGGCGGGATGGCTGCCAGTAAAGTGTCGCGACTGACTTCGTTACGTGAGCCCGACACCCCGGCAAAAGGGTTGGGCGCCACCGTCGAACCGGCCAGTTGGCCGCCCTGGCTTCTGCGTTTCTCGCTCTGTTCGATGGCCACGGCCTTGCGCAGCAGATCGGTGGCCGTGCCGGTTTTGCCCATGTTCTGGTAGAGACGTGCGGCCTCGGTCAGCGTTTGAGGGTTACCGGATTCGGTCTTGAGCAGCTGTTGCAGCGCCTGTTCTGCAAAGGCCGTGTCATGTGCCAGCACCGCCGCGTCGGCAGCACCCAGCAGCAGTTGTGGGTCGTTTGGCTGGCGCTGTAACAGCGGTTTGTAGAGTTCGAGGGCTTTTGCCGTGTCGCCATTGGCCGAGTACATCCGCGCCAGGGCTGCGACGGCAGCGCTGTCACCGGGACGTTGTGCCAGTGCGGGCGCCAGCGTGTCATAGGCATTGGCCAGATCGCCGCGTTCACGCAGTTGGTCAGCCTGGCGGATGCGATAGAGGTAGAGCAGGTCGTCGAAACGCTTGCGAGCCGGCGCGTTCAAGGGCCTGTTCTGAAGGTCGCGCAGAATCTCGTTGACCTGTGCGTCTTCTCCGGATTTAAGCAGGACAGCGGCGTATTGCAGGATGAAATCCGCCGAGGGCGCCGTGGTGTGTTGCAACTGGCCGCGCATGAGGGCCAGTGCACGGGTCGGTTCGCCGATGTCGACATAGGCCGTAGCCAGGCTCGCTGTGCGATCCGGACTGTTGTTGGCCATCGGCTGAATACGATCGAGCAAGGTCAGGGCTTCCTGGCGCTGTCCGCGTTTGCCCAACTCTATCGCCTGGCTGAGTTGCAGGTTGAGGCTGACATCAGCGGCCAGCGCTTGCATGTCCGGGGTGCGCTGGTCGGGGCGCAAGCGTCCCAATGTTGTCTGTGCGGCTTTCCACTCACCCATCTGGACCGACAGCAAGGCGCTGACGTAAAGCGCATCGGCATTGTCGGGATGGGCCTGGAGCATGGCGTTGATCAGGTCCCGGGCCTTTTGCGGTTCGTCCATCGCCAGGTTCAGGCGGGCCAGGGCGAAACGCGTCCAGATGTTGTCCGGTTCGTAGCGCAACGCGTCTTGCAAGGCGTTGCGCGCTGCGGGCAGGTCGTTGCGTTGTTCGGCGAGGGCGGCCAGTTGCGTCGCACGCAAGGCTTTCAGGCGTGCGGACTGGCCGATCTTTGCCTGCCCGGTGGCGGGCAGGCTGTTGATCAGTTGCAGCGCTTCATCGTTCTTGCCGCTCTTGAGCAGCACGTTGACCAGCCCTTCCTGTGCTTGAGGGTCGTCGCGGCGCAGGTTCAATACCTGGCGATAGTTGCCCTGAGCGTCATCGAACTGACCCGCGCTGGCCTGAATATCCGCCAGGGCGAGGCGAGCGTCGACCCCGTTCGGGGCCAGGCGCAGCGCCTGGTTTACCAGGGCCTGTGCCTGGGCTGTCTGGCCTTTGGCCTGGGCGTCCCGAGCCTGCTGCAACGCAGACCAGTAGCGCACTTCGTTCAGCGCGACTTGCCACTGGCTGCCGTCAGGTTGTCGCGTGGCCTGAACCAGGAGCTTTTCCGCTTCGGCCAGTCGGTGTTGCTGCTGGCGAACAACCCCAAGGCCGCCCAGCGCGTCGGCATCATCAGGTTGGGTTTTCAAGCGCGCTTGAAATGCCTGTTCGGCGGTGGCCTGATCGCCTGCCTTGAGCGCCTTCAGGCCGCGCGCGACGTCGGCGGGCGGTTGCCATGCCTTGCTGGCCGTCGTTGCTACTACCTGTTGCTTGCCCTTGTCCATCTGCGCCCGAATTTCCACGTCATCCGGATGCGTCTTGAGGTACGCCTCGAACAACGGCACTTGTGCCGGATTGGGTGGACCGATCCAGGTCAGCGCCAGGCGCCAGCTTTCGTCGGCATCACCGGCAATGTCGGTACGCTGGGTCAGCGCGGCCAGGGCGCGGATACCTTCGGCACGGCTGTCTTCATGGCGCACCAGATGCTTGGCGTAAAACAGCGCGACGATCGAGTCATTGGGCATTTCTCGTTGCAGGCGCTGAAATCCGCTGCGTGCTTCAGGCCAGTCAGCCTGATTGAAGGCAAGGTTGTTGTAATACTCGCGACCGATCGTGCCTTGAGGCGGACGGCCATCGAACAGCGAGCGAAACTCGGCGGTCGCCTTGTCGCGCTCACCGGCATCGACGAGGCGCCGAGCCTCTTCCAGGCGCTGCTGGCTCTGCGGTTGTGCCAGGGCGATGTCCTGCGCCAATTGCAGTGCCTGCCGAGGCGCTGGCTCGATGGCCTGCAAGCGGGCGAGGTATTGCTGCGCCTGTTGTGGCTTGCCCTGTTGCACGCCGATCAAACCCAGGCCATACAGTGCGTCAACCTGGACCGGGTCCAGCAGCAGGACTTTCAGCCAGACTTCCGCAGCGCGTTGAGGGTTTTTGTGCAACTGCCAGTACTGCCCTTGCTCGACGAGTAATGTCTGTGGCGTCGGACTTTGAGCGTGGGCAGCAGCGGCCGTCCATGCGCTCATGGCGGCGATGACTAGCGTGCGGTGGTGCGCGTGCATGCGGTCTCCCAGGAGAGTTTCAGCGTTCCGTCTTCCCGGAATCGGTAATGTTTATCTGCCCAGCCGAGCGCGAACAGGCTGAGCATCAAGTCGTAGTAACGCGGCGGACCGACGTCGGCATCAGGCCTGGCCAGTGCCTCGCGCAAGGCGAGTTCCACGCGGTGTCGCTGCTGATCGGCCAACCCGGGTTGCCCCTTGGCCTGAAGGTAGGGAATCAGCGCAGCCCGGAATCCGAACGGGCTCTGACCCCGGGCACTGCCGTGGCGAACCTCGACCGTTTCCGGGGGGGAACCCGTCGCGACAGTGCTGCGGGCCATGCCGTCCAGCCGTTTGAGCAGCAGCGCTGCCAGCGGCTCGGAGGTATCACTCATGCCCAGCCAGAGGTACACGCGAATGGCGTCGTAGCTGCCCGTGTCGCCATTGATCGGATCGCTGACGAAGACACCCGATTGCGCTGAAGTGCCTTGATAACCGACCCAGTCCGCGACGAAGCCGTGGCGGCTGGATTGGGCGATCATCGTCGCGGTGTTGCGGGCGATCGCTTGCCAGGGCCCGGACGGTGCTTCCTTGGCCAGCCGCCGTAACAGCGGCAGTGGCAGGTAGCTGGGGTTCAGGCGCCAGAGTGCGTCCGGCTGGACGAAGCCCTGTGGTCCAGGCAATACCATCGGACCCAGCCCGGGCAGGTTGACGACCAATTGCGCTTCGATCGTCGCCATCAGGTGCAGGGCGTCCTGGCGATAGTCCGGCCGATCCCACAGGCGTGCGGCTTCGAGCAGGGCGTAGGCGATCCACAGGTCGGCGTCGGCGGCCGAATTGGCGTCTTGCAGGCGCCACTGACCGTCCGTGTCTTGCCCCCATAACCAGCCCGGCAGGCGTGTGGCGATGTCTGCGCCGGCGAGATTGGCCGAGGTCCAGCGCCAGAGCGTGTCGAAGCGTGGCTGATCGTTGCCGATCAGTGCGAAGAGCATGCCGTAGGACTGCCCTTCAGAGGTGCTGTGATTGCTCTTCAGGCTCGATTCAAGAACCCGGCCGTCGTCCTGGACGAAGCGCGTTGCGTAGGTTTGCCACAGTGGCCAGGCTGGCGCCTCGCAGGAGTTTGCGGCCGCTATCGCCGGCGCCAGCAGGGCAAGCGTAAGCACAGCGCTCAACCTGCGCGCGTTACCGCGCAGGCCCTGGCGAAGTGAAGTACCCCGGCTGCTCATGGACGACACAGGCCTGCGCGGCTCATTGGCCAAGACGACGTTTGGCCCGTAAGCGCAGGGCCAGATAGGCCATGCAAGCAAGCAGCAGGACCCCGAGGAGGGTGAACAGCATGAGCGCAATTACGTTCTGCGAGAGGTACCACTGCAGATAGCGCAACGGACCCAGGCGCCCGACGTAGTAGTCCTGCTCGGCGACTAACGACTCGACATGCTTGCCCCTGACCACCACCAGACTGCCTTGCAATTGCTGGGCATTTTCTTCGCTGCTGAGCAGGGCGTTGGTCACGTCGGCCAGGCCGTCTGGCCTTGTGCCGGCGATAAACACCACGCTGCGGCCACTCTTGAGCGGCGATTCGAATCCGGTCAGATAAGCACTGCCGTCCTCAGCGCTAAACCTGAAGCTGCTGCGCGCTTCGCGTAGATTGGTTTTCGTATCCGGGCTGATCCAGTTGCGCAGGCGCAAGGGCAGGTCAGACAGTTCAAAGTACTGCGCAGCGTCTTCGCCTTTAGCCGGCAGAAGGCTTTGCCATTGCTGTAGCAGCGGCTGATTGTTGCCCGAGGCGAGTACCAGCAAATCCCGGTCGCTTTGCTCGGCCACCTGATCGGCGTGGACCACCTTCACGCCGGTGGCCGGATAACCGGTGGAGTCGCCGAAGCGGCCCAGCAGGGTCAGATAGGCGCTCAGGTCGGCCGGGCCTGGCTCGTTGGGCAGGATCACCGATGTTTCAGACAGGTCGGCCATGCGGGTGAACGGGAAGCCACTGTCCTTGAACACCCCGAGGTTGGGCATGGCCATGAAGTGTTCGTACTGGCTGAGGTCCAGGGTCGAGTCCGGGTCGATCACACCGCGCATGTTGTCGATGATGATGTCGCGGCATTCGCCCTGTTTGATGTAGTCATACATGAAGCGAAATTGCAGGCGCGATTGCAGCGCAACTGAATTGAGCGGCAACAGCATGCGCGACGTGCGGGCCAGGCTGTCGTCGGTTTTGAGCATCGACAGCAGGCTGTCGCTGTTGCCGAGTTTCTCGATCGAGGGCAGGTCGATCGACTTGATGAAGGTGTCGTTGAAACTGATCAGCAACGAAGAGTTTGTGGAGACCGGTTGCGGCGTATAGCGGTATTTCAGGTCAAGTTGCGCACCGGGCTCACGCCAGTTGAACAGGTCGGGTGGCAAGCGCAGCGCCACCGTCATTTGTCCCGGGTTGTAACCCGACACATTGAGTTCTGCGGGCTTGGCCAGCTCACCCAGGCGAACCGGGCGATCGGAGGGCAGCCAGTTTGGCGCGTCGTACGGTTGGCGTGGCTTGAGCGAGTCGATCCGGTCGATCACCACGCTCTGTCCGGAAAAGGCCGAGCCGCCGAGGACCAACGCTGTCGCGGCGACCTTGAGATCGGCGCCATCGCGCCCGGAGACGATCAACAGTTTGCCCTGAGCATCATTCGGGTTGCTCATGAGGGTCAATGTCGGCCCCGTGGCCTCTTTGATCGGCAAACCACTCAAGGTCGTTGATTCGTTACCGATGACAAACACCACCGCGTTGCCCTTGGCCGGCAGGCTGGTGAGGCTGGCAGGGAAGGTTGCGCCACGGTAGCTGGCCAGGGCGCCAAACCAGGACGACAGGATCCCGGCGGCCTCAAGCTCAGGACCGCCCGGGCGCGTGGCGAACACGAAGGGCAGCTTCAGGGGCGAGGCGTCTCGACGATCGAACAGGGGAAGCGGCAGAGCGGACAGGTCGTTGGGCTGTTTAATCGACGTCACCTGGAGGCTCAGCTGGCTCTCGTTGCCGATCCTGGCCCAAAGGCTGGAGTGCAAAGGGTCTTCACATTGCATCGTGTAATGACCGATGAACTGCAGGCTGAGCCGATTGAATTCGGTGATGGTCTGCGGCGGAATCTGCACGGTCCGGGTCTGCAATTTACCGGCCTCTTCCTTCGGGAGGGGCAGGCTGGCGGCCACTTGATCGTTGATCAGCACGTTGATTTGCGAAAGGTCGGCCAGCAGCGCCGGTGAGTAGCTGTACTGCAGCGTGACCTGTGCAGCCGTGACGACCTCATCGGCGCGCACATCGAAATTCACACTGTCGGTAGCCTCCACGCCTTTTAGGGTCATCGAATAGCTTTTGCCCAGCTCCTTGAGGGTGCGGGTATAGCTGTTGCCCGGGGCATCGGTCACGGGCAACGATGCGACCGGCAACACCGCCGGCTCTGTGGCGCTGATTTGGGCGGCAGCACTCAATGCCCAGCCGTTCCAGCCCACTAGCGAGCAGGCGATCAGCATGAGTGAGCGACGAGGAAGAAAGGTCCGGCGAGTGGAAGGCTTCAAGATCGTTGCGTGTCCGCGGTGGAGTCGATGGGTGATGGAGTGTCGGGGCGTTTGCGCAGCAGCGCGTGGCTGTCCTTCAGGCTTGCAACGAACAAGCGCAGGATGGCGCGTAAGCCAATGCTGCTGACCTCGCGCAATGCCGACATGGGCGCGTCGAGGCGGCCGTTACCCCAGGTATTGGCCCAGGTGTCGGCCCGTGAAAAGGTCAGTCGCACCAGTTCACTTTGCTGGCGCAGGGTCAAACCTTCGAATTGCACGCCTGCAACGCCGTCGTTGTTGAAGATCGTTGTTGCGGGAAATAGGCTTGAAGGCGGCGTGCGCAAAATGCACAGCCGCAGCTTCTCATCGACGTTGAGCTGCACCTGCGGTGGCAGTGCCAGACCCACGCCGTTTTGTGAGAAGTCCTGAGTTTTGCAATCGAACCAGGTGCCGTCTTCGCGGTAGACACGCACGGGCAGGTCAGCGGGCACCCTGGGTTCGTTGCGTACCTGAGAGGACTCAGTGGCCACCGCTACGGCGGTGCTGACGATGATGATGTTGTACACGGTCCAGGCCAGGTTGATCAGCAAGGTCGTGACCTCGGCCGAATCACTCCCGACCAGCTTCATCACGCCAATCACCAGACCGATCATGTTCAAGGTCAGCAGCACGATGTAAGGCCGTGCAAGCTTCCAGTCGAAATAGTCCTTCTCGATGGTGCCGCCCTTGTCGGTCACATTGAACTTGCCCAGCGAAGGGCTGATCAGGGCCAACAGTACCGGTCGCATGATGTACCAGGCCAACACCGACTCATACACTTCGTTCCAGAAGGAATGGCGGAAACGCCCCTGGATGGCGGAGTTGGTCAGGCTGGAATGGAAAATATGCGGCAGTACATAGACCGTGACCATCAACGCCGAGGCATGGAAAATCTGCGCGTCGAAAAACAGGTAGGCCAAGGGTGCGGTCAAGAACACCAGGCGGGGCAGGCTGTAGAAAAAGTGCATCATGGCGTTGAGGTAGCAGATGCGCTGCCCCAGGTTCAGACCTTTGCCAAATAGCGGATTGTCGGTCCGAAAAATCTGCGCCATGCCCCGTGCCCAACGTATGCGCTGGCTGATGTGTCGGGAAAGGCTTTCGGTGGCCAGGCCCGCCGCTTGTGGAATGGCGAGATAGGCCGTATTGAAGCCACGGCGATTGAGCTTGAGTGCCGTGTGCGCATCCTCCGTCACGGTTTCGGTGGCGATGCCGCCGACTTCCAGCAAGTGAGTCCGCCGGATGACCGCGCAAGAGCCGCAGAAAAATGCTGCGTTCCACAGGTCGTTGCCGTCCTGCACCAGGCCGTAGAACAACTCACCTTCATTGGGTACCGAGCGAAAGGTATCGAGGTTTTTTTCGAACGGATCGGGTGAATAGAAGAAGTGCGGTGTTTGCAGCAACGCCAGGTTCGGGTCCTTTGAAAACCAGCCCATGGTGATCTGCAGGAAGGAGCGGGTGGGCACGTGGTCGGCATCGAATATGGCGATGAACTCGCCGTCGGTGACTTTGAGTGCTTCGTTGAGGTTGCCGGCCTTGGCATGGTCATTGTTGTCGCGGGTGATGTAGTTGACACCAATCTGCTGACAGAAAGCCTTGAATTCCTCCCGGCGTCCGTCATCGAGCATGTGCACCCGCAGTTTGCCCTCGGGCCAGTCGATGGCCTGAGCGGCAAGCACCACCAGTTTGACGATGCCCAACGCTTCGTTATAGGTGGGAATGAAAACGTCTACCGTCGGCCATTCAGCGGGTGGTTGTTGCAGAAACTGCGGTTTGCGGTGCAGCGGCCAGGCGGTCTGTACGTAGCCGAAGACGAGGATGAGCAAGGCATACAGCTCGGCCAGCACCAGCCCGTAGCCAAATACGGCATCCAGCCAATTGTCGAAGCCCAGGGTGTCGGTCAGGCGCCAGTACATGTAGCGCAGCGAAGCGATCAGCGAGAGGGTGATCAGCGTCAGGATCGCCAGACGCCCGGCTTGCTTGCGGATAATCAGGCTGGTGGCGAAACAGACGGCAGCAAACGCGGCCTGGGAATACAGGTTCAGCGGCGCGGTGAGGATACCCAGCACCAGCAATGCGGCGAACAGCCCGGCTGAGAGCTTCAGACCTTGGCGCCAACGCTTGGGCCATCGACTGACGTGAGCCTGGAAAGTGTCCAATAGCTCCTCCAGCCACCACGCCTTCGCAGGTGCCTGATTCAGCCGGGCGGTCATGGCGTGCCCTGCAGGCTGGAAGCATCCGCGAAAAGCAGGGCATGGACTGCGCCTGACAGCGAGAGAATGTCCTGACAGCCAATGCTCTCAGGTGCGTACTGCAGCAGGTCCCGACCATAGGCCAGCGACTCGTTGAACTGGTGATCGAGGCGAATCGTCCCGATCAGGTTGGCGCCGAGCCGCCGCCGAAACAGCACGCCCATGTCCCTGCAGAACGAACGCGAGTCATCCCGTTGGTTGAGCACATACCGGTGCCGCTGCGCGCGTCTTGGGCTGGTTTCCAGCCACTGGGTCATAGTGTCCAGTGCCAGGTAGGAGGCCGCGTCGGCCACCGTCATTACCAGCACCAGATCGGCGGCGTCGAGTGCCTGTTGCGAATAGACGGTCGCACCCGAAGGAGTGTCCAGGATCACGGTATCGTTTTCGCTGAGGTTCATTGACGCAAGGTGCTGATTCAACCAGTCAGAATCTTCAAGCATCAACTGCTTGAGCAATCGGCGGTCGTTCACCTCGCCAGTGCCGAAGGGCAGGCACTCGCTGTCGCTAAAGCCCGGCAGGCGATGAGCGCCCCAGTCTGCGTGCTGTTCTTTGAGCTGGATCAGCCCGGGAACCTGCCGGGTGATACCCAAGTGGCCGGACAGCGCGTTCTGAGGGTCCAGATCAATAGCGATGGTACGCCCGCCAGGGCGCCGAAGGGTTTTTGCGAGGCCGGCGGCGACGGTGCTTTTACCCACTCCACCATTCGCCGAAACGATAGCAATGACCTTCGCCTTGGTCCGCTTGCGAGTTATTTCTGGTAGACCGTCCCGACGAACCTGGTTGAGTTCACGCAACAGGTCGCTCAATCGCTGACGATCGCACGTAGCAGAACTCGCAGGTGGCTTGGTCAGGGGAGGGGATATGGGTGAAGGTTGCGAGAGGACAACATTCTTCACAGGCTCGACCAACGCGCCAACCAATAAAGAAGGCTGTGGCTCGTCCATTAGAAATACAGGGGGCGTTGGTGTTGGTGTTGGTGTTGGGGGAGGCAAGGCCACCGACGGTTCTGGCTCAGCGAGTGCTGGTGTAACCGGGTCGTCTTTGAAATCTTTGTAGTTCGGTTGTATTTCCTGGTAACTCTCCGCATTGGCGCCAAAACGTGTAAAGAGTTTCGCAATATCGTCTACATATTTCATGCGTTGTACCAGTTATGAAATAACTCAGAAACTCAGCATTCCATTAACTTTTAAAAGTTGATGCGTCGTCTTGGCGTTGGCAGAGTGCCATTAATCTAGGGTGTCTACGTCTTAGTGTCAACGAATGTTATAAGAAGTCAGCGAGACTAATTGATGTTGGTCTGACTGTTATTGGGAGGGGTGTTATTTGTGGAAAGTGTGAGTGTTAGAGTTTGTCCAGTAATCACTGTTCAATAAGGTGTAACAGGATGAAAGGTGATGGGGGTACTTGTCCGGATAAATAACTTTCGGTGCGATGGAGTGTGAATGTTGATCGCCTTCGATGAGGAGAGTGATGCGCAGGATGGTCCGTTTTTACTGGGCTTGAAGATGGGTAAATTGAACCAGGGATGAGTATTGATTAACTGTATGGGGTGGCAGGGAGCGAGTTTCAATCACTCCGTCCCGACCCTGTTTTTCAATGAATTAGCCCAGCCTGAGAAGGCTGGGCTTTTTCGTGTCTGAAAATTACCCCTATTTATACCGGCCCTAGCGCCGATCCAGCCAAACCGTTTGTGCATTACAGAATTCACGCACACCGAAATGCGAGAGTTCACGGCCAAAGCCACTCTTCTTCACGCCACCAAAACTGACACGCGGATCGCTGGCGCTATAGCCGTTGATGAACACGCCGCCGGTTTCAAGTTCGCTGGCCATCTGCCGGGCGAGTTCAACATTGCGCGTGTAGAGGGTGGCGGTGAGGCCGAACTCGCTATCATTGGCCAACTCCAGCGCATGGGCTGCGTCTCGGGCCGTGATGATTGAGGCCACTGGACCAAACAATTCCTGTTTGAATGATGTCATCTGATCGGTCACGTCGCCGAGTACAGTGGGCTCATAGTAGTTACCTGGGCCTTCAGCCTTCTTTCCACCCATCAGCAACGTCGCGCCTTCTTTTAGTGTGTCGCGCACCTGTTGATCCAGTTCATCGCGCAGATCGAAGCGAGCCATCGGGCCGATATAGGTGGTGGTAGCCAGTGGATCACCGACAACCAGTTGTTGGGTGGCCTCGACGAACTTGCGGGTAAATTCCCGGGCAATGCCTTGCTCGACTATCAGTCGTTTGGCTGCGGCGCAGACTTGTCCGGTGTTTTGATAGCGCCCGATCACGGCGGCTTTTACCGCCTCATCGAGGTCCGCGTCGTCCAGCACGATAAAGGGGTCGGAGCCACCCAGTTCCAATACGCATTTCTTCAGTGCGGCTCCGGCCTGAGCACCGATGGCCATGCCCGCTCGCACGCTACCGGTGAGGGTGACGGCCGCGATGCGTGGATCGGCGATCGCCTTGGATACACCGTCCGGGGTGACGTTGATGACCTCGAAAACACCTTCGGGGAAGTCCGCTTGCTTGAAGGCCTCCAGCAGCAGGTAGGTGCTGCCCATGACGTTTGGCGCGTGCTTGAGTACGTAGGTATTGCCGGCGAGCAGGGTGGGGACCGCGCCACGCAGGACTTGCCAGATGGGGAAGTTCCACGGCATCACGGCGAGAATCGGGCCCAGGGGACGATATTCAATGCGTGCCTTACCTCCTTCCACCAGAGTCGGTTCCGGGCTCAGCATGGCGGGGCCGTGTTCGGCGTACCACTGGCAGAGCTGCGCACATTTTTCGATTTCACCGCGGGCCTGAGCAATCGGCTTACCCATTTCCTGGGTGATCATGTTCGCCATGACCTGTGCATTGTTGCGCAAGGCCTGGCCGAGGTTGATCAACAGTTGCGCGCGCTGTTCAACCGGTTTGCCGCGCCAGGCACGAAACCCGGTAGTGGCCCGCGCCAGCGCGGCCTGTAATGCCGAATCGGATTCGAAAGGGTAATGGCCGATCTGCTCGCCCGTGGCGGGGTTGATCGAAATGGCATGGGTAAGGCTGGATACGTTGGTCATGGCACCGTCCTGCGAGGTAGGAATGTGCTCAGGTTATGGGGCTATATGTTTTCTGGAAACTGAATAATACTGAGCACAACGTTCACGTTTGGAGAATGGCTTGGATCTGGTTCAGCTCGAAATTTTCAAGGCTGTCGCCGAGCACGGCAGCATCAGCGTGGCCGCCCAGCATATTCACCGGGTGCCATCGAATCTCACGACCAGAATCAAACAGCTTGAACTGGACCTGGGTGTGGATCTGTTCATTCGCGAGAAGAGTCGCCTGCGCCTGTCGCCGGCCGGCTGGAGCTTTCTGGATTACGCTCGACGTATTCTCGACCTGGTTCAGGAGGCGCGCGCCACCGTGGCGGGTGAAGAACCGCAGGGAGCCTTCGCCCTGGGTTCGCTGGAAAGTACTGCAGCGGTACGTATTCCAGAGCTATTGGCCGCCTATAACCAGAAGCACGCCAAGGTCGAACTGGACCTGTCCACCGGCCCCTCCGGGACCATGATCGATGGAGTGCTGTCCGGGCGGCTGGCCGCTGCATTTGTCGATGGTCCGGTGTTGCATCCGGCGTTGGAGGGCGTGCCTGCATTCGAGGAGGAAATGGTCCTGATCGCACCCCTCAACCATGACCCGATTCATCGGGCCAAGGATGTGAATGGCGAAAACATCTATGCCTTCCGCTCCAACTGCTCCTATCGCCATCATTTCGAAAGCTGGTTCGCCAATGGCGCGGCGGTGCCCGGCAAGATTTTCGAAATGGAGTCCTATCACGGCATGCTGGCCTGCGTCAGCGCCGGTGCCGGCCTGGCGCTGATGCCCCGCAGCATGCTCGAAAGCATGCCTGGATGCACGACGGTCAGTGTCTGGCCTTTGTCGGAGTCGTTCCGCTATTTACGCACCTGGCTGGTGTGGCGCAGGGGGACCGTGTCGCAGAGCCTGACGATGTTTGTGCGCTTGCTTGAGGAGCGCGGTGTGGTGTTGATCGATAAATAGCGGAAAGTTAACGGTCTGTGCCGAAAAACCGGATAATGGCGGCCAAATCGTTTAGCTCGTTATTCTGGTAATCGCACATGGAAATCAAGGTCAACTTTCTCGACAACCTTCGACTTGAAGCCAAGTTCGACGACTTCACGGTGATTGCCGATCAACCCATTCGCTACAAGGGCGATGGCTCGGCACCGGGGCCGTTCGATTACTTCCTGGCTTCGTCGGCGTTGTGTGCGGCGTACTTCGTGAAGCTGTATTGCGAAACTCGCAATATCCCCACCGAAAATATCCGCCTGTCGCAGAACAACATTGTTGATCCGGAAAACCGCTACAACCAGATTTTCAAGATTCAGGTTGAATTGCCGGCGGACATTTCCGCCAAGGACCGTCAGGGGATCTTGCGCTCCATCGACCGTTGTACGGTAAAGAAGGTGGTGCAAACCGGGCCTGAGTTTGTGATTGAAGAGGTCGAAAACCTCGACGCCGATGCCCAGGCGTTGCTGATGCCGCACTCGACCAGCGAAGCGGGCACCTACATTGTGGGCAAGGACCTGCCGCTGGAGCAAACCATCGCCAACATGTCGGGCATCCTGGCTGACCTGGGCATGAAGATTGAAATCGCTTCGTGGCGCAATATCGTTCCCAATGTGTGGTCGCTGCACATCCGCGATGCGCACTCGCCAATGTGTTTTACCAACGGCAAAGGCGCGACCAAAGAAGGCGCGCTGGCATCGGCACTGGGCGAGTTTATCGAGCGGCTCAACTGCAACTTCTTCTACAACGATCAGTTCTGGGGCGAGGACATCGCCAACGCGGCGTTTGTGCATTACCCGGACGAGCGCTGGTTCAAGCCTGGCCCGAAGGACGAACTGCCGACTGAAATCCTCGACGAGTACTGCCTGAAGATTTACGACCGGGATGGCGAGTTGCGTGGTTCGCATCTGTACGACACCAACTCCGGCAACACCCAGCGTGGCATTTGTTCACTGCCGTTTGTGCGCCAGTCGGACAATGAGGTGGTGTACTTTCCGTCCAACCTGATCGAAAACCTGTTCCTGAGCAATGGCATGAGCGCCGGCAACACCCTGGCCGAAGCCCAGGTGCAGTGCCTGTCGGAGATCTTCGAGCGCGCGGTCAAACGCGAAATCCTCGAAGGCGAAATGGCCCTGCCGGATGTGCCGCAGGAAGTACTGGCGAAATACCCGGGGATTCTGGCTGGTATCCAGGCCCTGGAAGAGCAGGGCTTCCCGGTGCTGGTCAAGGATGCATCGCTGGGCGGGGAGTTCCCGGTGATGTGTGTGACCTTGATGAACCCGCGTACCGGTGGCGTGTTTGCCTCGTTCGGCGCGCACCCCAGCCTGGAAGTGGCGCTGGAGCGCAGCCTGACGGAGCTGCTGCAAGGCCGCAGTTTCGAAGGCCTGAACGATCTGCCTCAGCCGACCTTCGAAGGTCAGGCGGTGACTGAGCCGAACAACTTCGTCGAGCACTTTATCGATTCCAGTGGTGTGGTCTCGTGGCGCTTCTTTAGTGCAAAACCGGATTTTGAATTCGTTGAGTGGGATTTCTCCGGTCAAGGCGAAAACTCCAATACCGAAGAGGCCGCGACTCTGTTCGGCATTCTCGAAGACATGGGCAAAGAAGTGTACATGGCAGTCTATGAGCACATTGGTGCCAAGGCCTGCCGCATTCTGGTGCCGGGTTACTCGGAAATTTATCCGGTAGAAGATTTGATCTGGGATAACACCAACAAAGCGTTGCAGTTCCGCGCTGACATCCTGAACCTGCACAGCCTGAGCAAAGTCGGCCTGAGATCGCTGGCCCAAGGTCTGGAAAACAGCGAGCTGGATGACTACACCGACATCACCACTTTGATCGGCATCGAGTTCGACGACAACACGCCTTGGGGCAAGTTGACGATCCTGGAGCTGAGGCTGCTGATTTATCTCGCCTTGCAGAAGTTTGATCAGGCCAAGGATCTGGTGGAAGCCTTCTTGCAATACAACGACAACACCGTCGAGCGCGGCTTGTTTTATCAAGCCGTGAACGTCGTGCTGGAAATGCAGCTGGACGATGATCTGGAACTGAGCGACTACGAGGTCAACTTCCGCCGGATGTTCGGCAACGAGCGGATGGACGCGGCGATAGGGTCCGTGGATGGCAGCGTGCGATTCTATGGTCTGACGCCGACGAGCATGAAACTGGAAGGGCTCGACAGGCACCTTCGCCTGATCGAAAGCTACAAAAAGCTGCACATGGCGCGGGCGAGGGTGTCGGCTTTGTTCAACTGATAGCGATAATAAAAAAGCACCTTGGGTGCTTTTTTGTTTTTTGGCGGTCAGTCAATCGTCTGTGCACGTGGGCTGATTTTTTGGCTATGACATGGGTTGTGGCTGCCTATGGGGAAGCTCTTCTATATAGAGGGGCGTTCTGGCTCCTCTAAATAGGCGTCATTTGGGTCGGTTTGCTGCATTCTGCAGGATATTGATAGAAAACCCGAATCAGTGCTTGACGGCAGATTGTAGATGTCTATAATTCGCCCCACTTCCGGCGCAGTCGAAACGGAAAACTCCTTGGTAAACAAAGAGTTACGCAGTTTTCGGCAGCAGGTTGCTTCAGTTCATCGAAGCACAAAGGGAGTTGAAAAAGAGGTGTTGACAGCAGCGTGTAACGCTGTAGAATTCGCCTCCCGCTGACGAGAGATCTGAAGCGCAAGTGGTTGAAGTTGAAAAGGAAACTTGGAAAACTTCTGAAAATAATCACTTGACAGCAAA
>NZ_JBXAQZ010000015.1:0-218277 GCF_058807755.1 Pseudomonas sp. GW821-FHT12A04 | reverse complement strand
AGCCATGGAGCAAAAAGCGGCATAAACACCGTAACCGGTGTCCGGGATTACTTGACCAGTTCAGCTTGCTCGCGATGAGGCCGGCACATCCAACACCCGTGTCGCCTGACACACCACCATCGCGAGCAAGCTCGCTCCCACAGGGGATCACGGCCAGGCACAGATCCCGGGAACGCCCAATAAACCTGTGGGAGCGAGCTTGCTCGCGATGAGGCCGGCACATCCAACACCCATGTCGCCTGATAGGCCGCCATCGCGAGCAAGCTCGCTCCCACAGGGGATCAAACACCCACAAGGGAAGGGGCAGCTTCAAATTGGTTGGCTAGTCCATTCGGACGAGGCGACTCGCGCGCTGCAGCCATAACCTGTCTCTACAACAATAAAACCGTGTCGAGACTCATCATGCGCAAAACGACTTGTGCTCTGTTCATCATCCTCTGTGCGGGTGCTTCCACCAGTCTGTGCCAGCTGTTCAAGAACGAAGCCTACCGACCGACCACGGCTTACTTCAGCTGTTCGAGCTCGGCCATCAACTGCTACCCGCCTGTGGTGCGCAATCTGCTGCCTTGAGCACGGTTTCCACCGGCCATAAAAAAACCACCGGATCGGTGGTTTTTTCGTTGCCGCATTAATCAGGTCGGCAGTACACCCCTGGCCCGCGACAGGGTCAGCGCCAGGTCTTCGATCATGTCTTCCTGACCTCCCACGGTTCCGCGTCGGCCCAGCTCCACCAGCAGTTCGCGAGCAGCGATGCCGTACTTCTGCTCGGCACGCTTGGCGAACAACAGGAACGAACTGTAGACCCCGGCGTAACCGAGTGTCAGTGCGTCCCGGTCGAGGCGGATCGGCTGGTCCATCATCGGCACCACCAGGTCTTCGGCCACGTCCATGATCTTGTACAGGTCGACGCCGCTGTTGACGCCCATGCGCTCCAGCACCGCGACGAACACTTCCAGCGGCGTATTGCCCGCTCCCGCGCCAAGACCCGCGACCGAACCGTCGATCCGTGCAGCACCGGCCTCGATGGCAGCCAGGGAGTTGGCGATGGCCATGCCCATGTTGTGGTGGCCGTGGAAACCGACTTCGGTCCCGGCGTTCAGTCCCGCACGCAGGGCCCCGATCTTTTGCGTCACTTCATCGGGCAGCATGTAGCCGGCCGAGTCAGTGCAATAGATGCAATTGGCGCCGTAGCTTTCCATCAACCGCGCCTGCTCCAGCAGTTTTTCCGGGCTGACCATGTGCGCCATCATCAGGAAGCCAACGGTGTCCAGGCCCATCTTCGCCGACATGCCGATGTGCTGGCCGGACACGTCCGCCTCGGTGCAGTGGGTCGCCACACGAATGGTCGACACGCCGTGTTCGTGGGCCATCTTCAGGTGGTCGAGGGTACCGATCCCCGGCAACAACAGGGCCGAAACCTTGGCCTGTTTCATCTTCGGAATCACCGCAGAGAAGTATTCCTCGTCGCTGTGGGCCGGGAAACCGTAGTTCAGCGAAGCACCGCCCAGACCATCGCCGTGGGTGATTTCGATCAGCGGCACACCGGCCGCATCGAGACCGGTGGCCACCGAGACCATTTGTTCGATACTGATCTGGTGCTGTTTGGCGTGCATGCCGTCGCGCAGGCTCATGTCATGCAGACGGACGCTCTTACCTTGCAAATTCATAGCGATTCTCCACTCAACGGGCAGGCAATTGCAGGGTGCCCTTGTGGGCTTCTTCGGCGAACATCTCGGCCGTGCGCAAACCGGCGGCGGTCATGATGTCGAGGTTGCCGGCGGACTTGGGCAGAAAATCGCCGAGGCCTTCGACCTCGATGAAAATCGACACCTTGCGCCCGTCGAACACCGGCCCGTTGATCAGCTTGTAGCCGGGCACATAGCGCTGCACTTCACGGACCATCTCCAGCACCGAGGTGCGGATTGCATCCTGGTTCGGCTCGTCATCGGTCAGGCAGTGGATGGTGTCGCGCATCATCAGCGGCGGCTCGGCCGGATTGATCACGATGATTGCCTTGCCGCGTCGGGCGCCGCCGATCTTCTCCACCGCACCGGCGGTGGTGCGGGTGAACTCGTCGATGTTCTGCCGCGTGCCCGGGCCCACCGAACCGGAGGACACCGTCGCGACGATTTCGCCGTAGCTCACCGGCTGCACCCGCGACACCGCCGCCACCATCGGGATGGTCGCCTGGCCACCGCAGGTGACCATGTTGACGTTCATCGCCAGGCTCGACGCGTGCTCTTTGAGGTTGACCGGCGGCACGCAGTACGGACCGATGGCCGCCGGCGTGAGGTCGATCATGATCACCCCGAGCTCGTTGAGCTTGCGGCTGTTTTCCGCGTGTACGTAAGCCGAGGTGGCATCGAAGGCAATGCGAATGTCATCGTCGAGGACGTGAGGCAGCAAGCCATCGACACCGCCGGCGGTGGTTTTGATGCCCATTTCCCGGGCACGTTTCAGGCCTTCGGATTCAGGGTCGACACCAACCATCCACACCGGCTCGATCCATTGCGATCGGCACATTTTCATCAGCAGATCGGTGCCGATGTTGCCCGGGCCGATAATGGCCGCTCTGAGTTTTTTGCTCATGGGGTCAAACTCCAAAAGTCAGGCGCAGAAAGACACCCGGGCACTGCCCAGGCCATCAATGGTCAGTTCAAAACGGTCGCCGGCACGGGCCGGTTCCAGCGGTACCAGCGAGCCGGACAGGATGATTTCCCCGGCCTTGAACGGAATGCCGAAGGCGCCCAGGGTATTGGCCAGCCAGGCCACCGCCGTCAACGGGTTGCCCTGCACCGCCGAACCCAGGCCTTCACTCAGGGGCTCTGCGTTTTTGAACACACGCATGCGCAAATTCGGCAGGTCCAGTTCGCGCGGATCCACCTTGCTGTCGCCCAACACAAACACTCCGCAAGAAGCGTTGTCTGCGACTGTGTCCTGGATGCGGATGCGCCAGTCGTGAATCCGTGAGTCGACGATCTCGAAACACGGCATCACGTATTCGGTGGCGGCCAGCACGTCGGCTTCGGTGATGCCGGGGCCGACCAGGTCATGCTTGAGCTTGAAGGCGATCTCGCCCTCGGCACGGGGCTGGATCAGTTTGTTGGCGGACAGGGAAATTTGCGCATCGTCATCGAACGACATCTGCCGCGTGATGAAGCCGAAATCCGGCTGATGCACGTTAAGCATTTGCTGCACCGCCGCCGAGGTCACGCCGATTTTCTTGCCGACGATCTGGTCACCGGCTGCCACCCGACGCTCAATGGCGTACAGGGAAATGTGATAGGCGTCTTCGATGCTGATCGACGGCCAGCGCTCGGTCAGCGGCGCCAGGGTGGAGCCGCTGAGCAGCGCCTGATAAAGCTCTTCGCCGAACTCACGGCGCAATTGCACGCTCATCCACGGGCCTCCTGAAAAAACGCCAGGCACTGGCGGTTGAAAAAGTCACGGTGCTCGACCTGGACCCAATGCCCGCACTCGCTGAGCATCACGAAACGTATTTGGGTGCAGTGTTCAAGCATGGTCTGGGCACCGGAGGACGGGCAGAACTTGTCGTTCATGCCCCAGAAACCGAGGATCGGGCACTGCAATTCACCCAGGCGCGACGTCATGTTCGGCACCTGCATGGTCGACAGCACGCACACCGGTTGCTGCTTAACCACGGCGACGCGCTCGTTCACCGTTTCGTCGCTGATCAGGGTTTCGTCGAACAGTTGCAGGGCCAGCAGGCGACGCATGCCCGCCGCATCGTTCAGCTCACCCTTGGCGAAAGCCGCGCCCATTTTCTGGATGCCTTCCATCTGCAGGTAATACTGTTCTTTTTCCATCAGGCCACCGGGCGCCATCAGCACCAGACGGCTGATACGCTGCGGTTGGTCGAGGGCCAGTTTGATCGCGATCGCGCCGCCCAGGGAGTTGCCGACCAGCACGCAACGCTGGATGTCGAGGGCATCGAGCAAACCGCTGAGGGCGGCGACAAAAAAATCCAGGGTGTAGAGGGTGTCCGGCTTGTCTGAAGCGCCGTAGCCGGGCAAATCCGGGACGATCACCCGGTAACCGGCTTCGGCGAACACCGGGTAGTTCTGCTTGAAGTTGCTGTGACCGCTGGCACCCGGTCCGCTGCCATGGATGAAAATCACCGGTTCGCCGTTACCGGTGTCTTTGTAGTGCAGCTGCAAACCATCCGGCAGCGTAACGAAGTGCCCTTGCGCTGAAGCGCCCATAAGGTGTCCTCCCGGCCTGTTGTTGTAGCCGGATTATTCCGACGGGTCGGGCCATCAACATCGTCCGACAGGACTACCTACTACCTGTAGGAGCGAGCCTGCTCGCGATGGTCGTCAACGATGACGCTGGATACCTGACACCCCGCGGTGTTCTCAGGTCCATCGCGAGCAGGCTCGCTCCTACAGACAATCTCTAGTCCCTTTGGACGTTGGCCTGCCGGGGTTGCAGACCTAGCATCGGTTACATTCCCGAGCGACAGAACGAGACACCCCCATGCTTGATCCAATGGACTTTCGCGGCAAAGTGGTACTGGTCACCGGAGGTGGCAAAGGTGTGGGTCGCGGCATCAGCCAGCGCTTTCTGGACTGTGGCGCCGAGGTGGTGATTTGCGGTCGCGAAGCACCACAAACCTTGCCGTCCAGCGCCGGGCGCGAGGCGCTGTTCGTGGCCTGCGACCTGCGGGATGTCGAGCAGTCCGGGCGCTTGATTACGCAGATCGTCGAGCGCTTCGGCCGCCTCGATGTGCTGGTCAACAACGCCGGCGGTTCGCCGAATGCCGACGCCGCCACAGCTTCGCCACGCTTCAGCGAGGCAATCATCCGCCTGAACCTGATTGCGCCACTGAACCTGTGCCAGCAGGCCAACCAGGTGATGCAGGCCCAGGCCGACGGTGGCGCAATCATCAACATCTGCAGCGTCAGCGCCACCCGCCCTTCCCCCGGCACCGCCGCTTATGGCGCGGCCAAAGCCGGCTTGCTCAACCTGACGACCTCGCTGGCGGTGGAATGGGCGCCCAAGGTGCGGGTCAACGCCGTGACCGCCGGGCTGATTCTCACCGAGCAGGCGGCCATGCATTATGGTGACGATGCGGGCATTGCCAGGGTGGCGGCGACCATTCCGTTGCAACGCCTGGCGACCCCGGAGGACATTGGCGACACCTGCCTGTACTTGGCATCGACATTGGCCCGTTACGTCAGCGGCACGGACATCGCGGTGCATGGCGCGGGCGAACGCCCGGCATTTCTCGATGCGGCTCAATCCCATCCATAAGAGGACTTTCGACATGCCCGTAGCCAGCCACAGCGTTGTGCTGAACCTCACGCGACAAGCCGCCTGGACCAAACTGCGCGACCTGAGCCTTGCCCCGCACTATGTACCAGGCCTGACCGGTTGCCAGTTTCATCCAGGCGCAACGGAAGGTATCGGCGCCAGTCGCCGGGTGTTGCGCAAGGGCGGTCAGTATCTGGATGAAAGCGTGGTGCAGTGGCAGGAAGGCACGGGGTTCGTGCTGCGGTTGCACAAGGGCGGCAATGAGTCGCCCTTTCCGTTTCGCGAAGCGAGTTTCAGTTATGCCTTGCAAGCCGAAGGCAACGCGACCCGCATCACTCTGCAAATGAGTTACAGCCTGCGCGGTGGCAAGCTGTTTGAAGGGTTGCTGGCCAAGGCCTTCAACAAGGTCGTTCGGCAGATTGCCGAGAACCTCAAGGCCTACTACGAAACCGGCCGAACGCAGAATCCGGATATGGCTGTCAGCACATCCAATATCAATGCTGCCTGACACACCGCCATCGCGAGCAAGCCCGCTCCCACAGGGGATTGGGGGGTGCTCGCAATGCCGGTGTCACCACAAAAACTGTGGGAGCGAGCCTGCTCGCGATGAGGTCGGCACATCCACCATCAATGCTGCCTGACATGCCGCTATCGCGGGCAAGCCCGCTCCCACAGGGGATTAAGGTGTACTCGCAATACCGGCGTCAACACAAAAACTGTGGGAGTGAGCTTGCTCGCGATGAGGTCGGCACATTCAACATTGATGTTGCCTGACATGCCGCCTTCGCGAGCAAGCCCGCTCCCACAGGGGATTGAGGTGTACTCGCAATGCCGGCGTCACCACAAACATTGTGGGAGCGAGCTTGCTCGCGATGAGGTCGGCACATTCAACATTGATGTTGCCTGACATGCCGCCATCGCGTTCAAGCTCGCTCCCACAGGGGATTGAGGTGTACTCGCAATGCCGGCGTCACCACAAAAACTGTGGGAGCGAGCTTGCTCGCGATGAGGTCGGCACATCCACCATCAATGCTGCCTGACATGCCGTCATCGCGAGCAAGCTCGTGCCTACAGGAGCCACCTCTGGAGTGAGCAACCTTCAGGAACGCGCCACTTCCGAGTGAGCGGTAAAGCGGGTGGCGACGATCTTCCATTGGCCGGCGATACGCTGATAACGGTCCTGATAGAACCCACCCAACTGCCGCGTCGCCCCGCTCTCACCATCCAGGTTGAAATACCACAGGGCCCAACGGCCCTGGGCTTCATCTTCGCTTAGCACATCGATTTCCGGGTTGGCGCCGTGATGCAGGTCGATCACCCGCTCATGGCAGGCCAGTTCGCGGTACAGCGCGACAAAACTGTTGCGCTCACGAAAGATCCCCAGCGGGCCGTAATCGATCAGCACTTCACCTTCGGCAAAGCAGTCGGCAATCACCTCGACCTGCTTGAGATCGCAGGCGTTGAGGTAGCGATGCTTGAGCTGGCGGATGTCCTCCAGCGCTTCCAGGCGGGCGATACGCTGTTCCAGGTTCATGCGGCACCTCGCGCGATTACGTTAACTTCACTCCAGTAGGCTTTCATCGAGCGGACTTTGCCGTCGGTATCGAATTCCATCACGTCGATCACATGCAGCGAGCACGGTTGCCCGCCCCACACCATGTCGACCCGGAACGGCATCGCGCCGCAACCGTTGAGCGTCGCGCGCACCGGGCCGGTCCGGGTTGCGGAGACTTTCATCGCCCCCAGCCCTTCACGGTAAAAGCGCGCGATAGCGTCGATGCCCTGCAACGGCGCCTGGCCGACCGGGTCTTCAACGATGGCGTTTTTGGCATAGAGCGCGAGGATGCCGTCGATGTCGCCGGCATCCACCAACTCCACGTAACGCGCCATTGTCGTCTGGATATGTTGTGCGCTGATCATTCAGACCACCTCGAATAGAGCAGCAGCGCCCATGCCGCCACCGATGCACATGCTCACCACCACGTAACGCAAGCCGCGACGCTGGCCTTCGACCAATGCGTGGCCGACCATCCGCGCCCCGGACATGCCGAACGGATGGCCGATGGCGATCGCCCCGCCGTTGACGTTCAGGCGCTCGGCCGGAATGCCCAGGGTGTCACGGCAATACAGCACCTGGCAGGCGAACGCTTCGTTCAACTCCCACAGGCCGATGTGGTCCATGGTCAGGCCATGACGCTTGAGCAGTTTCGGAATCGCGTAGATCGGGCCGATGCCCATCTCGTCGGAATTGCAGCCGGCGACGGCCATGCCGCGATAGATCCCCAGCGGTTCCAGGCCACGTTTCTCGGCCATTTTTGCGCTCATCAGTACCGAAGCCGATGCGCCGTCGGACAACTGCGAGGCGTTGCCGGCGGTGATGAAACGACCCTTGTCGCTCCACTGACCGCCCGGCCACACTGGCTCCAGCGCCTTCAGGCTCTGGAGAGTGGTGTCGATACGGTTGCACTCATCGCGCAGCAAGGTGACGGTTTCATAACTGGTTTCGCCGGTGGCCTTGTCGAACAGTGCCTTGCGGCTGATCAGCGGCGCGAGCTCCCGGTCGAAGCGTCCGGCGCTCTGGGCCTGTGCGGTACGCAGCTGGCTCTGGTAGCTGTATTCGTCCTGCTCGTCGCGGGAGATGCCGTAGCGCGCGGAGACGATCTCGGCGGTTTCGATCATCGGGATATAGGCGTGCGGGTCCAGCTCGATCACCGAACCCGACTGATTGCGATACAGGTTCTTGTGCTTGTTCTGCACCAGGGAAATCGACTCCAGGCCACCGGCCACGGCGATGTCGATTTCGTCGCACATGATGCCTTTGGCGGCCATGGCGATACTCATCAGGCCCGACGAGCACTGGCGCTCGACAGCCATCCCGGCAACCGATGCCGGCAAGCCGCCGGCAATCGCGCACAGACGCCCCAGGTTATAGGACTGGGTGCCCTGCTGTGCGGCGGCGCCAATGATCACGTCGTCCACTTCACCGGGCTCGATGCCGGCGCGGCGCACGGCTTCACGCACCACGTGGCCGCCCAGTTGCGGGGCTTCGGTGTCATTGAAGGCACCGCGAAAGGCTTTGCCGATCGGAGTACGGGCGGTCGAAACGATGACGGCTTCTTTCATGTTCAGTTCCTCGAAATTTCTGCTGACAGGCTTAGGCGGGGTAATAACGGCTGATGGTGTCGACCACACAGCCGGGGCGCTCCTCGCCGTCGATTTCGACGCTGACGCGGATGGTCGCCTGTACGCCGCCCTTCACTTCCTCGACCGCGATCAGTTGCGCACTGCCGCGCACCCGCGAGCCGACACGCACCACCGAGGGGAAGCGCACCCGCTCACAGCCGTAATTGACGCCCATGGCCAGGCCACGGACTTCGACGATCTGCGGCAGGAACAGATTGACCAGCGACAGGCTCAGGTAGCCATGGGCAATGCAGGCGCCAAACGGGCCGCTGGCGGCCTTGAGCGGATCGACGTGAATCCACTGATGATCGCCAGTGGCGTCGGCGAACCGGTCGATGCGGTCCTGTTCCAGCAACAGCCAGTCGCTGGCGCCGAGTGATTCGCCCACGGCGTCGAACAGAGCCATCGGCGTGTCGAAAATACGTGGCATGGTCACGCCCTCTGGCTGGACACCGACAACACTTCGCCGGTCATGTAGGAGCTGTAGTCGCTGGCCAGGAACATCATCACGTTGGCCACTTCCCAGACTTCGGCGGCGCGGCCGAACGCTTCGTTGGCGGCCAGTTGATCGAGCACTGCCTGGGGCGCGGATTTGCGCAGGAAATCATGCAGGGCAATGCTCGGGCTGACCGCGTTGATGCGGATGCCGTAGTCAGCCGCCTCGACCGCTGCGCAGCGGGTCAGCGCCATCACGCCAGCCTTGGCGGCGGCGTAGTGCGCCTGTTCTTTCTGCGCGCGCCAGCCCAGCACCGAGGCGTTGTTGACGATCACTCCGGCACGGCGCTCCATCATTTTCGGCAGCATGGCGCGGGTCATGCGCATGGTGCCGGTGAGCGTCACGTCGATGACCCGATTCCACTCTTCATCGGCCATGTCCACCAGCAACCGCGAGCCGCCAAGCCCGGCGTTGTTGATCAACACATCGACGCCTTGCAGGTCACGCTCGGCGCAGACGATCAGCTGCTGTACCTGGGCTTCGTCGGCAACGTTGCAGACCTGGCCGAACACGTGTTGCAGCCCGGTGGTTTCGCGGATTTTCAGCACCGCTTCGGCCAACCGGCCTTCATGGATATCGCTGATCATCAGCGCACGGCAGCCTTCTTCGGCGGCACGCACGGCGGCGGAAAAACCGATCCCGGCGCCTGCGGCGGCGGTGATCAGCACCGACTTGCCGCGCAGCAGGCCGCGACCTTCAACATATTGAGGTACAGACATGAACTCTCTCCTTTCAGGCGCGCGGACGCGGCTCTTTGGGCATGCCCAAGGCACGCTCGGCGATGATGTTGCGCTGGATTTCGTTGCTGCCGCCGTAGAGGGTGTCGGCGCGGCTGAACAGGTAAAGCGACTGCAAACGTGTCAACCGGTAAGGCGCGGCTTCGAGCAATTCCGCCTCGGCGCCGAGGACGTCCATCGCCAACTTGCCGAGGCTGGCGTGCCAGGTCGACCAGAACAGCTTGTAGATGGTCGCCTCTTTGCGCAGCGAACCGTCCTGGCTACCCGAGAGCATGCGCAGCGAGTTGTAGCGCATGATCCGCAACCCGCTCCAGGCTTCGGCCAGGCGCTGACGCAGGATCGGATCGCGGTCGGCGCCATTGGACTTGGCGATGGCGATGATTTCGTTGAGTTCGTTCTGGAACTGCATCTGCTGGCCGAGGGTCGACACACCCCGCTCGAAGCCCAGCAGCGCCATGGCGATCTTCCAGCCTTCGCCCGGCGCGCCAATGATATTGGTGGCGTCGGTGCGGGCATCGTCGAAGAACACTTCGTTGAATTCCGAGGTGCCGGTGAGTTGCTCGATGGGTCGCACGGTTATTTCTGTCTGGGCCATGGGCACCAGCAGGAACGACAGACCGCGATGGCCGACACTGCCCGGTTCGGTGCGGGCGATGACAAAGCACCAGTCCGATTCGTGGGCCAGGGAGGTCCAGACTTTCTGGCCATTGATGATCCAACTGCCGGTGGCTTCGTCCAGCGTTGCGCGGGTCTTGACGTTGGCCAGGTCGGAACCGGCGCCCGGCTCTGAATAGCCCTGGCACCAGAACGACGTACCGCTGACGATCCCCGGCAAAAAACGCTGTTGCTGTTCGACCGTGCCGAATGCGGCGATGGTCGGCCCGGCCAGCCCTTCGCCGATATGCCCCATGCGGCCGGGGCCGCCGGCGCGGGCGTACTCTTCGTTGAAGATCACCTGCTGGGTGATCGACAGGCCGCGCCCGCCATGCTCCGGCGCCCAGCCGACGCAGGTCCAGCCGCCTTCGGCAAGCTTGCGCTCCCAGGCTTTGCGCTCTTCGGGAAACATATGCTCATCGCCTGGACCACCGCGAAAACGCAGGGCTTCGAACTCGCCGCAGAGGTTGGCGCTCATCCAGTCGGCGACTTCCCGACGGAAGCGTTCGTCCTGCTCGCTGAAACTGATTTTCATGGCTGCTCTCCCAGAATCACCGAAGCAATGCGCTCGCGATGCCAGGCCGGTAGCCCGAGGAAGCTCTCGCTGGCGCGGGCGCGCTTGAAGTAGAGGTGCGGGTCGTATTCCCAGGTGAAACCGACGCCGCCGTGTAGCTGGATCGATTCGGACGCGCAGGAGAAGTAGGTCTCGGAGCACTGTGCCTTGGCCAGCGCCGCCGCCAACGGCAGTTCGGCCGCGACCTGCGGATCACCCTGGGGATCGAGGACTTCCTGGGCCACGCACGCGGCGTAATAACTGGCCGAACGCGCGCATTCGACTTGCAGCATCATGTCGGCGGCGCGGTGTTTGAGGGCCTGGAAACTGGCAATCGGGCGACCGAACTGCTGGCGCTCCTGCATGTAGGCCACGCTGAGGTCGAGCACCTGCTGCGCGCCGCCGGTCTGCTCGGCGGCCAGGCCGATGCAGGCCAGTTGCAGGACTCGCTCAAGGTACGACCAGCCGTTCCCGAACTCACCCAGCAGGCAGTCGGCTTCAAGGTACAGGCCCTTGAGCTGGATCCGCGCCTGGCGCCGGGTCTGGTCCATGGTCGGCAGCATTTGCCGTTCGATGCCTGCGCATACGGCGTTCACGGCAAACAGGCTGATGCCCATTTCGCCAGTGGTTCCGGGTTGCCGTGCGGCAATGATCAACAGGTCAGCGCCATGGCCATCGAGCACATGCTTGAGGGTGCCGTCGAGGACGTACCCGTCGCCTTCGGCCACCACCGTTGCCTGGACATCGTCGGCGGACCAGCCATTGGCACTGCTGAACGCCAAGGTCGCGGTCACGCTGCCATCGGCAATCGACGGCAACCAACGCTGCTTCTGTTGATCATTGGCCGCCAGTAACAGCGCAGGGGTGGCCATGCAGGCGGTGGCGAAAAATGGCGAGCACAGCAAACGCCGGCCCATCTGTTCGAGCAGGATCGTCAGCTCGACAAAGCCGAGGCCCAGGCCGCCATAGGTTTCGGGGATATGAATGGCCGGCCAGTACATTTCCTGGCACAGACGCTGCCAGAGGGCTTCGTCGAAACCCCGTTCACTGACCATTGCCGCGCGCACGGCGGCAGAATCCGAGACATCGGCGAGGAAACCCTCGGCCGATGCGCGGATCATTTCCTGTTCGTCGCTGAATGCAAACTCCATCGCGGCGCCTTCTGCTCGTTTGGCGGGGCGCGCGTGGCGCAACACCCCTTTGAGCATGAAGTTTGGCGCCGCCCGGACGCGGCAGAATCGTTAGCCTTGCCTAGTCCGAACGGGCGATGTCAAAGTGCGCCTACGCAAGTGAAAAACATGAATCGGCTAAGGATGCAGAACCATGAGCACTGAGCAAGAGACGACTTTCGACGAGCCACGGCTCAGCAGCACGGAAATCCGCATTCTGGGATCGTTGATTGAGAAACAGGCCACCAGCCCGGAAACCTATCCCCTGACCCTCAATGCCCTGGTGATTGCCTGCAACCAGAAAACCAGCCGCGAGCCAGTGATGAACCTGACGCCGGGCCAGGTCGGTCAGAGCCTGCGCGCCCTCGAAGGACGCGGCTTCGCCAGACTGGTGATGGGCAGCCGCGCCGACCGCTGGGAACACAAGGTCGACAAGGCCCTGGAACTTGTACCGGCGCAGGTCATCCTGACCGGGCTGATGTTTCTGCGCGGCCCGCAGACCGTCAATGAACTGCTAACCCGCAGCGGCCGCATGCATGAATTCGAAGACACTGAACAGGTGGTGCATCAACTCGAACGCCTGATTGCCCGGGGTCTGGCCGTGCTGATTCCGCGTCAGGCCGGCCAGCGCGAAGACCGTTACACCCACGCCCTGGGCGACCCGGCGGATATCGAAGCGATCATGGCGGCACGGCAAAACCCGGCCGAGCGTGGCGGCAGCGGGGTTTCGGTTGAACGGATCGAAGAACTGGAAGCGCGAATTGCGGCGCTGGAAGAAAGACTGGCCCGGCTCGAATAACCTGGATGTTTACCTGACACAACACTCCCACAATGGATCGTGGACCGACGGACATGTGTGATTGACACAACCCCTGTAGGAGCGAGCCTGCTCGCGAAAAACGTCCAGACGACGCGCTCATTCAGACAGCACGCGTTATCGTTGACGTCCATCGTGAGCAGGCTCGCTCCTACAGTGGTTTGACGGTGCCTGTGGTTACTCGCCGTCCCAGTAATCCACCCCGTCCGCCTGCCGGGCCACCGCAACAAAGCCCGACGCATTACCCTCGGCATCCACCTTGAAGTCATCCATCACGGCGTATTTACCGGAATCCGGGTATTCACAGATTTCCGGTGATTGCTGGGTGCTGACGGCCAGGTAGCGCAACTCGCCGTTACTGGTATTGATGATCTGGTGCGCCTTTTCAGGCCCACCCGGTGGACAGGCGATCACATCACCGGCACGGATTGGAAAGCGTTCGGATCCCAGGCGAACCTGCCCTTCCCCGGCCACGACGTAGAACATTTCCTCATTGACCCGATGACTGTGAAACGGACTGCCGCGCATGCCTGGCTCCAGCACATACAGGCGATACCCCAGCTTTTGCGCCCCCAGTTGCTGACCGACACGGGCCTGGCGCTGTTGATAGCGACCGGCGGTTTCACCGGTCGGCGCAAACGCTTCGGGTAGCGACTCAAGTTCGACCGAATCCAGATTGAGAATGGGGGGATGCATGGACACCTCCTAGCTGCGGGCAAACGCCACGGCCTTCTGGAATTGCTCGTCCGTCGGCCGTACACCGGTATAGAGCACAAATTGCTCCAGTGCCTGGATCGCGATCACTTCCAGCCCGGTGATGACCCGCTTGCCTTCGGCACGGGCACGCACGATCAGCGGTGTTTCCGAGGGTATCGCCACCACATCGAAGACAGTTTCCGCTTTTTCGATCACATCAGGCTCAAAGGCCAGTTGATCGGCCTCCGGTCCTCCCGTCATGCCGATCGGGGTGACGTTGACCAGCATCTGCGGGCGACGCCTCCCCAGCTCGGCCTGCCACTCATACCCCAAAGACTGCGCCAGCGCCTGCCCGGCGCGCTCGTTGCGGGCCACGATCAGGCCGTTTTCATAGCCGCCATCGCGCAAGGCACTCGCCACGGCCTTGGCCATGCCGCCGCTGCCGCGCAAGGCAAAGGTCGAGTCCTTGGGCACCTGGTGTTTTTCCAGCAACTGGGCAACGGCGATGTAGTCGGTGTTGTAGGCCTTGAGATGCCCGTCGGTGTTGACGATGGTGTTGATCGATTGAATGGCGGCGGCAGATGCGTCGAGTTCATCCACCAGGGCAATGCAGGCTTCCTTGAACGGCATCGACACGCCACAACCACGAATCCGCAGGGCGCGAATGCCGGCAACAGCACCCGTCAGGTCCTGGCTGGCAAAGGCCTTGTAGTAAAAATTCAGGCCCAGTTGTTCATACAGATGATTGTGAAAACGCAGACCAAAGTTCCCCGGGCGTCCTGAAAGGGACATGCACAACTGGGTGTCTTTGTTGGGGTTCATCTGCATGGGCAAGCTCCTTCAAATGCACTTTTCGGATGGACGGGATTAGCCCTCCATCGGGTTCTGATCGATCATGAAGGTGTGTTCGCACGGGCCTACACGGGTCGGTAAGAAAGTCGGTACAGACCTTACACAAAATTTACCTCGCGGCCGTGCTGTTTTTCAGAAAAACGCTGTCTTAGAAGTATCCCCGCGACAATCCTTGGGTCTATTGCAGACACAAGCGCCGGGTTGAAGAACCGAGGTACTATCATGATCCGTAAAGTCCCCACAGTAGCCTTGCTGATCGGCACCCTCGCTATCGCAGGTCAGGCGCAAGCCGGGCATGGTAATGACGCGGCGGTATTTGGAGCGATCGTCGGTACTGCCATCGTCGGCTCGGCTCTGATCAACGCCAACCGCCCGGTCTATGTCGCGCCGCAACCGGTCTACTACCAGCCCGCGCCGGTTTATTACGCACCACCGCCTCCGGTTTACTACCAACCGGCCCCGGTCTACGTGCAACAACCGATCTACTACCGCCCGGCCCCGGTTTACTACGGACCACCCCGTGGTTACTACGGCCCGCCACGCGGCTACTACGGCCGACATTACGGTCGCTGGTAACAGACTCAACCGGCCCCGCTGAAACAGTGGGGCTTTTTTATATCCAATTGTCGATCAAGGTCTGGATAAATCTCGCCAAGGTCGCTATCGGGACAGTGTCCGTGGCAGAAACAGGCAAGATGGACTCGTCCCGATTTCTGCCCTGCGGCACAAAACGGTCATATTTTTGTCATGTCAGTTCCGCAAGCTCGGTGCTGTCCGTCGAAAACAGGTTCATAACAACAAGGACGACCACATGCCAACGCAAAACCCGCACCGCATCGTCGGTCTGTGCACCTCCAGCAAGGTCTACAACGCACTGACCGAACTCAAGCACCTGGAAGGTCATCGCAGCGCCAAGTTTCTCTCGCTGCTGACGCAAAGCCTGGTGCGCAAGGGCCTGCTCAACGAGCAGGAAGTGGTTCATATGCTCGATCAGGTGGTCAGCTGACCGACCAACGGTCGTTTACCCCCTCTGGCATCAATGACCACTATCGAAAACGTTGATTACCCCTCAAGGTACCCGGACCTTAAAGTAACTCCACAGATTGATGGAGGTACTTTTCATGTCCAAGGTTCAGATCATGTCCGTTATCGGCAGCGCCGTCCCCGCACAGCTCAGAGAGTTGGGCATGCTCGCCTGCTGGTACCTGGTGCAGGACGGCGTACAGATCAGCGGCCCGCTCACTTCGCTGCCCGCCGCCCGTGAGCTGTCGCAACGCATCGGCAGCAGCCAGTCCGGCAGGTTCAGCGCCTAAGGCAGCTGCACCCGCGGTTTGGTTTCGATGAAAATGTCCCAGCTCGACATGAACAGGGCCGCGATCAACGGGCCGATGACAAAACCGTTCAGCCCGAAAATCGCCAGGCCGCCGAGGGTCGAGACCAGGATCATGTAGTCCGGCATCCTGGTGTCCTTGCCCACCAGCAATGGCCGGAGCAGGTTGTCCACCAGACCGATCACCAAGACCCCGAACAATACCAGCACCACGCCCTGCCAGATCGCCCCGGTGAGCAGGAAAAACGCCGCCACCGGCACCCAGACTATTCCCGCCCCCACCGCCGGCAGCAACGACAGAAACGCCATCAACACCGCCCAGAGCAACACGCTGGGAACGTCCAGAAACCAGAAAATCAGACCGCCCAGCGCGCCTTGGGTGACGGCCACCAGCAGGTTGCCTTTCACCGTGGCCCGCACCACACGATTGAACTTGAGCTGCAAACGGCGTTTCTGCTGTTCCTGCAACGGCACCGCCGCACGCACCTTGCGCGCCAGTTCCGCACCGTCACGCAGGAAGAAAAACAGCAGGTACAGCATGATGAAAAAGCTGACGATGAACTCGAACGTGCCCTGGCCGAAACTGAACGCCTTAGAGGCCAGCGCCTGCCCGCCGGTCATCGCGCTCTTGACGATTTTCTCGCGCAGCCCGTTCAACTCGCCCATGCCGAAGCGATCCAGCAGATGCTGGAAATACGGCGGCAGGCTGTGCTTGAACTGCGACACATACCCGGCAATGTCGAGTTCGCCGCTCTCGACGCTTTTGTAGAGTGACGCGCCCTCCTGAACCAGCAAGGCGCTGATGATGATTACCGGCAGAATCGCAATCACCAGGCAAATGCTCAATGTGCACAGCGACGTGAGGTTGCGTTGCCAGCCGAACTTCACTTGCAGCCGGCCCTGCAGTGGCGCAAAGAGGATGCCCAGGATCACCGCCCAGAACGCCGCGCCGTAAAACGGCAGCAGGATCCAGATGAAGGCAGCGCTCACCAGCACCAGCAATACCGTCAGCGATTTGTCTTGTGGGTTCGTTTCGTTCATGTCCGATCCGTGCCAGCCAGTCAGGACGAAAAACTTTCGCCTTGATGTTTAGTCCGCCACGGCTCGCGCGAGTGCCATCGGTTTGTTGATCAGACATAGATCCAGGTCAATAAACCCTTGGCACAGGGCATTTACCCTGTGCGGCTTTTGCGACCGACACCGCCATGAACCTCACCGCGCCAGAACTGCTCGCCCCCGCCGGCACCTTGAAAAACATGCGTTACGCCTTCGCCTACGGCGCCGATGCCGTGTACGCCGGCCAGCCGCGCTATAGCCTGCGGGTGCGCAACAACGAATTCGACCACGCCAACCTGGCCCTCGGCATTCGCGAGGCCCAGGCCCGGGGCAAGCGCTTCTACGTGGTGGTGAACATCGCGCCGCACAACGCCAAGCTCAAGACCTTCCTCAAGGACCTTGAACCGGTGATCGCCATGGCCCCGGATGCGCTGATCATGTCCGACCCCGGCCTGATCATGCTGGTGCGCCGACACTACCCGCAGATGCCGATCCACCTTTCGGTGCAGGCCAATACGGTGAACTGGGCCAGTGTCGAGTTCTGGCAGCAGCAAGGCTTGAGCCGGATCATCCTGTCCCGAGAGCTGTCCCTGGAAGAAATCGCCGAGATCCGCGAGCAAGTGCCGGCCATGGAACTGGAGGTGTTCGTGCACGGCGCGTTGTGCATGGCCTATTCCGGGCGTTGCCTGCTGTCGGGCTACATGAACAGGCGCGACGCCAATCAGGGCAGCTGCACCAACGCCTGCCGCTGGAAATACTCGGCGCAACCGGCCACGGAAAACCCGCTCGGCGAGATCGTGCAGCAGTATCAGCCGGAACCCACCCTGGGCATCGGCGCGCCCACCGGGCAGGTGTTCCTGTTGCAGGAAGCCAATCGTCCCGGCGAACAGATGCCCGCCTTCGAAGACGAACACGGCACTTACATCATGAACGCCAAGGACCTGCGCGCCGTGCAGCATGTCGAACGCCTGACCCACATGGGCGTGCACTCCCTGAAAATCGAAGGCCGGACCAAATCCCACTTTTATTGCGCGCGCACCACCCAGGTTTATCGCCGGGCCATCGACGATGCGGTGGCGGGCCGGGCCTTCGACCGCGGCCTGATGACCGACCTGGAGTCCCTCGCCCAGCGTGGCTACACCGAAGGTTTTCTGCGCCGGCATGTGCATGACGAATACCAGAACTACCAGAACGGCAGCTCGGTGTCGGAGCGCCAGCAGTTTGTCGGTGAACTGACCGGACAGCGGCGGGATCGCCTGGCCGAGGTCAAGGTGAAAAACCGCTTCGGCCTGGGCGATCACATGGAGCTGATGACGCCCAAGGGCAACTTCCACTTCGATCTGCACCAGTTGCAGAACGCCAAGGGTGAAGCGATCGACGTTGCGCCGGGGGATGGGCATACGGTGTATTTGCCGATACCGGATGCGGTGGAGCTGGAGTTTGGGTTGTTGATGCGGGATGTGAGGGGCTGAACATCAGCAACAGTGCCATGTGAACCTGTGGCGAGGGGGCTTGCCCCCGCTGGGGTGCGAAGCAGCCCTAAATCCAGAGGACGCGGTTTTTCTGTACAAGTACTTTCGTCGGGATTACGACGGCTTTGCCGCCGATCGGGGGCAAGCCCCCTCGCCACAAACGCTGCCTTACCCCATTTCTACAGCGATCAATGATTACGCAAATTCCTCGCGGAGCATCTTCACAAACGCCTCACGCGCCGGGTGCACCCCGGCGTTTTCGTGCCAGTAAAACAGGTTGTCGACGGCGGTCAGCTCAGGAAACTCAAACCCTGCGCACCCTGCACCTTTGGCGTATTGGTCAAAGATCCCCTTAGGCACCAGCGCCACGCCGGCCCCGGCGCTGACGCAACCGACAATCGCGCCATAACTGGCCAGGCTGACAATCGGCAGCGCCTGCCCCTTTCGCAACAACCAATGCTCCAGCGCCGCCCGGTACGGACAGCCCTGGGGCCACATGAACACGGTCTGGTCCTGCAAATCACTGATGTCCCGCAGCGGCCCCAGGGAGGTCGAGGCGATCAGCAGCAGCTCTTCGCGGTACATCGGCGTGCGCTTGAGGTGCGAACGCTCGACATCCACCGCCACGATGGCGCCGTCGAGCTTGTGGTTGAGTGTGTCGTCGAGCAACTGCCCCCAGGAGCCGGTGGTCAACTCCAGCGCCACCTGCGGGAAACGCTTGTGGAATTTCGCCAGCAGGCGCGGCAATCGCCCGGTGGCCGACGACTCGATGGCTCCGATGCGCAACGGCCCCGAGGGTTCGGCCGAAGGATCGACCGCGCGCTTGGCCTCGGCGGTGAGGGCAAGAATTTTCGAGGCGTAGGCCAGGAAGGTTTGCCCCGACGGGCTGATGCGCAGCCCTCGACCCTCACGCAAAAACAGCGCGACACCCAGTTCGGCCTCCAGGGCCTTGATCCGGGCCGTGATGTTCGACGGCACGCAATGCAACAGCTCGGCCGCGCGGGCGATGCTGCCGACATCGGCCACGGTCTTGAACATGCGAATCTGAGCCAGCTCCATACATCACCCACAGTGAACAGTTAGCGCAGTATAAGTCAGTTGTGGCGAACGATCCGCTTTCTGATACTCGGTGCATCCACCCACAGGTGCACGACCATGACGCCGCTCACACCCTCCCCCGTTTCACCCTGGAAAATCATTCTGGCCATGGCGTTTGTCGTGGCGTGCTGGGGCTACTCCCCGACCGGCATCCATATCGGCTTGCAGGCCTATGACCCGGTGCACCTGGCGCTCCTGCGCTTCCTGCTGGCCTCTGTGTTCATGGCCGTGGTCGCGATGTTCAAGGGCATTCGCCTGCCGAGCCTGCGAGATCTGCCCCTGATGTTCGGCCTGGGCTTCTTTGCCGTGAGCCTGCACCACGTGGCGATCAACTTCGGACAGCAGGGTGTCAGCGCTGGCGCTTCGAGCGTCCTGGCCCAGACCACCCCGCTGTTCAGTACGTTGATCGCGCGCTTCGTGTTCAAGGATCAGGTGAGCCTGTGGCGCTGGGGTTGTGTGCTGCTCGGGTTGTTTGGCGTGATGATTGTGGTGGCAGGCGATCATGGCTTGGGCAGCATTGATGCCCACGGCTTGCTGATCCTGCTGGCGGCGGTGTCCTGGAGTCTCTACTTTGCCCTGCAAAAGCATCACACCGGGCGATACGACGGGCTGACGCTGGTGTGTTACACGGTGTGGTCCGGGACGGTGCTGTTGCTGGTCTACTTGCCCGGTCTGGCGGATCAAGTCGCCCAGGCGCCGCTGCGCGTGCAGTTTGCGGTGATTGCCCTGGGGATATTCCCCAGTGCCCTGGCGTACCTGGCTTGGGCTTATGTGCTGGCGCATGTCGATTTGAGCCGGGCGACGATGACGCTGTATTTGACGCCGCCGACGGCGATGGTGATTGCGTCTTATGCGCTGGGTGAGCGGCCGACATTGATGATCGTGGTCGGCGGGCTGGTGGTGTTGGCAAGTGTGCTGGCGTTGAATCTGGAGCGGCGGGCTGTGGTTGTTCAAACTGTCAGGGTCTGACTCAGGTTTTTCGCTGTCAGGTCCGGCGCTATCGCGAGCAAGCTCGCTCCCACAGGGGAAATGCGGTGCTCACACAATCGGTGTGGGAGCGTGGCTTGCCCGCGATGAACGATGACGCGGTATCACTGACCATCAGCTGGGCGAAAACCGGTCGCGACTGTTGGTCAGGTGCAGCCACATCGCCGCCCGCGCCGCATCCGGGTCCTGGCGTTTGATGGCGTTGAGAATCGCCTCGTGCTCCAGGTTGGCCAACTGACCGAGCTTGCTCAAGTCCACCGCACCACGCTCGGCGGCATTGACCCGGGTGCGCGGGATCATCGCACTGCCCAGGTGCTGCATGATTTCAGTGAAGCAGACGTTGCCGGTGGCTTCGGCGATCAGCAGATGAAAACGCCGGTCCGCTTCGACACAGCTGTCGTTGTTGGCCAGCAGGTTTTGATAGTCGTCCAGCGCTTCACGCATCTGCGCCAGTTGCAGATCGGTGCGGCGAGTTGCCGCCAGCGCCGCCGCCTGGGTTTCCAGACCCATGCGCAACTCCAGAATACTGCGCACCCCCAACGCCGTATCGACATTCAGCCGCAGCCCCTGCTCCGGAGCGCGCTCGATCACAAACGTGCCAATCCCATGCCGGGTTTCCACCAGCCCCGAGGCCTGCAACTTCGAGATCGCCTCGCGCACCACCGTGCGACTGACCCCGTGCTCCTGAACGATGGTGTTTTCCGACGGCAGCTTGTCGCCGGGCAACATCTGGCCGAGCAGAATGCGCTGGGTCAGTTTCTCCACCAGATCATGGGCCAGGTTGTGGCTGCGCTTGCGGGCAGGTGCTTCGAGGTCTTCTTGCATGGGCGTGTCCGAAATCAGGGCTATCGAATCGTAGCACCGCGCCGGGCGAGAATTCCGAAAAATCTCGCTTAACTTGTATGACAACACTCAACAAAAGCCCATATTGAGTCGCTTAAAAGGCCACTTAGCACCACCAACAGAATTAAAAACCTCTGAATTGCCGCCATTTCATTGGGCAAACATGGTTGCAAGTTCAAAAAACCTAGTTGTATGATGTCTAGCAACAACGCAACACCCAGCTTCACCCCGCATAAAAATAACGAGTGGGAGAAAACGCAGTGAATACATCCATCTCCGGGATGCACGACGACGCCAATTCAGCGCTGAAGTCCGCCATCGCCAAAGTCAAAAGACACGTCTTGCCGCTGTTCGTCATCATGTTCATCGTCAATTACATTGATCGCGTGAACATCGGTTTCGTCCGCACCCACATGGAGCACGACCTGGGCATTGGCGCGGCCGCCTACGGCCTGGGTGCCGGTCTGTTCTTCATCGGTTATGCACTGTTCGAGGTGCCCTCCAACATCCTTCTGCAGAAAGTCGGCGCACGCATCTGGCTGACCCGGATCATGCTGACCTGGGGCCTGGTCGCCGCAGGCATGGCGTTCATCCAGAACGAAACCCACTTCTACATCCTGCGTTTTCTGCTGGGCGTGGCCGAAGCCGGGTTCTTTCCCGGGGTGATCTACTACTTCACCCGTTGGTTGCCTGGCGTGGAGCGAGGCAAGGCGATTGCCATCTTCCTCAGTGGCTCGGCGCTCGCGTCGCTGATCTCAGGCCCCCTGTCCGGTTTGCTCCTGCAAATCGAAGGGCTGGGCCTGCACGGCTGGCAGTGGATGTATTTCATCGAGGGCATGTTTTCGGTGGGATTGTGCGTGTTCGTCTGGTTCTGGCTGGACTCCAGGCCCCACGACGCCAAATGGCTGAGCCGCGAAGAGCAGGACGCACTGGTCAAGGCCATCGACGACGAACAACTGGCCCGGGAAGCCGCCACGCCCATCAAGCCGTCGCTGGGCAAACTGCTCAAGGATCGCCAGATCATCCTGTTCTGCCTGATCTACTTCTTTATCCAGCTGACCATCTACGCCGCGACCTTCTGGCTGCCGAGCATCATCAAGAAGATGGGCGATCTGAGCGATGTCCAGGTCGGGCTGTTCAACTCGATTCCGTGGTTGCTGTCGATTGTCGGCATGTACGCCTTCGCTTCCTTGTCGGCCAAATGGAAACACCAGCAAGCCTGGGTCGCCACTGCCCTGCTGATCGCTGCGGCCGGGATGTTCATGTCCACCACCGGCGGGCCGGTCTTCGCCTTTGTCGCCATCTGCTTTGCAGCACTGGGCTTCAAATCGGCCTCGTCGCTGTTCTGGCCGATTCCCCAGGCCTATCTGGATGCGCGCATTGCCGCTGGCGTCATCGCGTTGATCAACTCGGTGGGCAACCTCGGCGGCTTCGTTGCGCCGACCACTTTCGGCCTGCTGGAAGAACGCACCGGTTCCATTCAGGGCGGGCTGTACGGCCTGGCCGCGACTTCAATCATCGCCGCCATCATCGTGTTTGCTGCCCGTAACACACCGAAACCCGCACCTGCCGTGGCGCTGGGCAAACCCGCTCCCGACCACGCCTGAATTCTGCTTTTTAAGGATTGGAAAATGAACCCACAAGACACCGCAAAAGCCCCGGTCATCACCAGCATGCAAGTGGTTCCGGTCGCCGGCCACGATGGCATGCTGCTCAACCTGAGCGGCGCCCACGGCCCGTTTTTCACCCGCAACATCGTGATCCTCAAGGACAACGCCGGCCACACCGGCGTTGGCGAAGTGCCGGGGGGCGAGCGCATTCGCCAGACCCTCGAAGACGCGCGCAGCCTGGTGGTCGGCAGCCCGATTGGCACTTATCAGAAAATCCTTAATCAGGTACGCCAGACCTTCGCCGACCGCGATGCCGGTGGCCGCGGTTTGCAGACCTTCGATCTGCGCATCACCATTCACGCCGTCACCGGCCTGGAAGCTGCATTGCTCGATTTGCTCGGTCAGCACCTGGACGTACCGGTGGCCGCCCTGCTCGGCGAAGGCCAGCAGCGCGATGAAGTGAAGATGCTCGGCTATCTGTTTTACGTCGGTGATCGCAACGAAACCGACCTCGCCTACCGCAGCGAACCGGACGCCGACAACGACTGGTTCCGCGTGCGGCACGAGAAAGCCATGACCGCCGATGCGGTGGTCCGCCTGGCCGAGGCGGCTCACGCGCGTTATGGCTTCAAGGACTTCAAGCTCAAGGGCGGCGTGCTCAGCGGCGACGCCGAAATCGAAGCGGTCACAGCCCTTGCCGAACGCTTCCCCGATGCGCGCATCACCCTCGACCCGAATGGCGCCTGGTCACTGAAAGAAGCCATCCGCCTGTGCCGCGATCAGCACCGCGTGCTGGCCTACGCCGAAGACCCGTGCGGGGCAGAAAACGGTTACTCGGGGCGAGAAGTCATGGCCGAATTCCGTCGCGCCACGGGTTTGAAAACCGCGACCAACATGATCGCCACCGACTGGCGGGAGATGGGCCATGCGATCCAGTTGCAGTCGGTCGACATTCCCCTGGCCGACCCGCACTTCTGGACGATGCAGGGTTCGGTGCGCGTGGCGCAGATGTGCCACGAATGGGGCCTGACCTGGGGTTCGCACTCTAACAACCACTTCGACATTTCCCTGGCGATGTTCACCCATGTCGCGGCAGCGGCGCCGGGCGAGATCACCGCCATCGACACCCACTGGATCTGGCAGGACGGTCAGCGCCTGACCAAGGCCCCGTTGCAAATCGTCGACGGCTGCGTGCAGGTGCCGCAGAAACCGGGGCTGGGGGTCGAGCTGGATATGGATCAGGTCGCCAAGGCTCACGAGCTGTACAAAGGCATGGGCCTGGGGGCGCGGGATGACAGCGTGGCGATGCAGTTCCTGATTCCCGGCTGGAAGTTCGACAACAAGCGGCCTTGCCTGGTGCGTTGAATCGCCAGGTGCGTTGAATCAAGGGTTGCGTGTGGCCGCCTGATGGCGGCCGATTTTAAAAAGCGCTCGGAGCATGGCGCTTGAACCCCTAAAATGACGCGCAACTGAATCAACGACGGATGAAACCAACATGGACAGGCTGAAAACCATCGCCGCTGGCATGGCGATATTCGCCGCAGGCCAGTGCGTTGCACAGGATCAAGTCGAGACAGTGGTGAATGCCGCTGTACAACCGGTAATGCAAGCCGAGGGTATCCACGGCATGGCCGTGGCGATCACCGTCAACGGCCAGGCGCATTACTTCAACTATGGCGTCGCCTCGATAGAAACCGGCAACCCCGTCACACAAGACACCCTGTTCGAAATCGGCTCCGTCAGCAAAACCTTCACCGCCACCCTCGCCGCCTACGCCCAGGCCACCGGCAAGCTGTCCCTGACCGACAAGGCCAGCCAGGTCCTGCCGGCCTTGCGCGGCAGTGCTTTCGACCACATCAGCGTACTGCAACTGGGCACCTACAGCGCTGGCGGTTTACCCCTGCAATTTCCTGCTGAATCTGATTCGGCCGACAAAATGCTCGGCTACTACAAACAATGGAAACCGCTCTACGCCCCCGGCAGCCACCGACTGTATTCGAATCCCAGTCTGGGCCTGTTCGGCTACCTCGCCGCCCACAGCATGGGCCAGCCGTTTGATGACCTGATGGAGAAGACCCTGCTGCCAAAACTCGGCTTGCAGCACACCTATGTGCATGTGCCGCAGGATCAGATGGCGCTCTACGCCCAGGGCTACAACAAGGACGGCAAACCGGTACGGGTGGGTCCGGGCGCGCTGGATTCCGAGGCGTATGGGGTGAAGACCAGCGCCGCAGACTTGCTGAGCTATGTCGGCGCGAATATGAAACCGGCGTCCCTGGAAAAGCCGTTGCAGCAAGCCATCGCCTTGACTCACAGCGGTTACTACACCGTTGGCGATATGACTCAGGGCCTGGGCTGGGAGATGTATCGATACCCGATCACACTGGACCGCTTGCTGGACGGCAACTCCACGCCAATGGCCATGCAGGCCCATGAAGTCCAGTGGCGGAACCCGCCGCAAGCGCAGCCGGAAAACGTGCTGATCAACAAGACAGGTTCAACCGGTGGCTTTGGTGCTTATGTGGCGTACGTGCCTTCGAAGGACATCGGCATCGTGATGCTGGCCAACAAGAATTATCCCAATGCGCAGCGGGTCAGGATCGCTCATCAGATACTGAGTGCCCTTGCCCGATAGTTGCTGATCCATCTGTGGGAGCGAGCTTGCTCCGGGCGGCGCTCCGAGGATGGAGGTCTGACATTCAACATTTGTATCGACTGTTACGACGCTATCGCGAGCAAGCTCGCTCCCACAGAAAAGCCTGCCATTGTCGCCAGATAGAGGATCAATCATCCGGCATTTCAGGCGGCTTGGCGGGCTTGGCCGGTTTGCCAGGTTTTGTACCTTTGGCGCCTTTTGCCGCCGGCTCGGCTTCAGTGACGGGAGCGGCCACGGTCGCGGTAAATTCTTTCTCGGCCACCGGCAGCTGATCGACAGCGCTGAAAACATCTTCCAGCTTGATGGCGTCCGATTGTTCAAGTTTCTTTTCGCCGTCCTTGCCGACCAGAATCACCTTGGTCTTGGCGCCGGCCCCCAGCTTGAGCGAGCGGATCAGCGCCGCCGTGTCCTGTGGCCCGAGGTCCTTGCCGTCGCGCTGGCCCATCAGGTTGAGTACGGTGTAGAGCACCATGTTGCGGTCGGTGAAGCCCTTGCGGTTGGCCGGCTCATCCAGCGACTTTTTCAGGCTGACCCAGGTCGGATCAACCGTGCTCGGAGCGATGACGATCAGTGGCCGGGCCCTGCCCTTGTCCATGTCCAGCGGTGAGTCGCCATCGGCGGCGAACGAGGTGCCGGCAAACGCCAGCAAAGTAGCCAGAGTCAGTGACCTGATGAGCATGCGCATCTCCTTTTGATATTCACGCTCTAATGATTGCGCATCGCGGCGATCGTTCCGGGTGACATACCGCAAATATTGTTCGCCTTGCCCCAAGCTTAGGTCAGGGCGGTCATTGCGCAACAGACTGGGCTAATCTGAAGACTCATGGCAACCAGCCTGATCCCTTGTGAGGACTTGCCCATGAGTACTCAGTTGAATCACACCATCGTCTGGTGCCGGGACAAGCAGGTTTCGGCGAATTTCCTGACGGGCCTCCTTGGCCTGCCTGCCCCCGAGCCCTTCGGCCCCATGCTGATCGTCAAACTGGATAACGGCGTATCACTGGATTTCTACGACAACGAGCCGCCGATTGCGTCTCAGCACTACGCATTCCTGATTGGCGATGAGGATTTCGATGCAGCCTTCGCACGCCTGCAAGCCAACGGTCAGCCATGGTGGGCCGACCCGGGCAAGCAGCGACTGAGGGAGATCAATGATTACGCGGGAGGACGGCGGGTGTATTTCGATGACCCGGACGGGCATCTGCTGGAAATATTCACCCGCGAATGAAGCTGGCGTGGCGGCTTGATTCAGAACGCCAGTTTGTAGCCGATCAGCAACAGCATGGTCGCCAGGCAAGGGCGCAGCAATTCGTCGGAGATGCGCCCGGTCAGGTGGCTGCCCAGGTAAATCCCCGGCAACGAGCCCACCAGCAAGTAACCCAGGACGTGCCAATCCATGTTGCCCATGCTGGCGTGGCCAAGGCCCGCGACCAGGGTCAGCGGCACGGCGTGGGCGATTTCAGTCCCCACCAGGCGGCGGGTCGGCAGCATCGGATAGAGAATGAACAGTGCCACGGTGCCCAGTGCACCGGCACCGATGGACGTCAGCGCGACCATGGCGCCAAGGACCAGCCCGGTGATGACCGTCATCACGTTCAAGCGCAATCCGCTGGGGTTGTAGTTGCCACCCGCACGTTTGTGGGCGAAGTCGAGCAGGCGCTTCTTGAACAGGATCGCCAGAGCTGTGGCGAACAACACGAACCCGAGGGCCTGCTTGATGATCGCGTTCATCGACTCGGGGGCGCTGTGCAGGGTACTGAGGAACCACAGCGTCATCGCCACCGCGGGCACGCTGCCCAAGGTCAGCCAGCCGGTGATCGCCCAGTCGATGTTGTTGTTCTTGCGGTGAACCAGTACGCCGCTGGACTTGGTGATGGCGGCGTACAGCAGGTCGGTACCGACCGCCGTCGCCGGGTTGATGCCGAACCCAAGCAGGATCGGAGTCATGAGCGACCCGCCACCTACGCCAGTCATGCCGACGATGAAGCCGACAACCAGCCCGGCAACGACCAACCCGATGTTCACTAAATCCATGAATACTTCCACAAAGATCGCAGGGGAAATCTGGCCCGCAGCATAGCGATATTTCTTATAACCAGTTATATCGATGCGATCTATCTTTATACCGGAAGCACCATGTCACCCTGTGGGAGCAAGCTTGCTCGCGATGGCGGTGTATCAGTTGGCATCATGGCGACTGACACTCAGTCATCGCGAGCAAGCTCGCTCCCACAGGGTTGCGTGCCAGATTCACTGCACCGGCAGGAAATTCAGGAACAGCAGGCTCTGGGCATAGTTCACGCCGATGCGCCGGTAGCGTTCGTCGAGCATCCGGGTCAGCAGGTCCAGCCGGGCGACGATCTTGCCGAACTCGACGGCAAAGCTCAGGTTGCTGCCCTCCTCCGAGATTTCGTTGGAGAACAGCAAGGGCTGGCCCTCTTTGTTCTGTCGCTGGCTGAGGATCCAGGTGGCGATTTCGATATTGCGCGCGGCATTGCTGACAAATACCGGGTTGATCGTGTCGGTCATGTAGAACTCAAGGCGATTGCCATGAGCGGTCACCAGCATGCTGCCGATGGCATAGATGAACGCACCGACCCGGTCGCCCAGAAACTCCGGACTCATGGCAAAACGCAGGGCCGCGAGGTCCTTTTTGCCGCCCAGGGTCGGCAATGGTTGCTGCAGCTCAATGGCCATGCGCACTTGCTTGCCAGCGGTGCGGGCATCGAGGAAACCGGATTTTTTCAGCTCGTCGGGGTTACGCAGATAGAGCTTGCTCATCAGCAGGTAAAGGCTGTTGAGGTTGTCGCGCATGGTCAGGGTGGCCATGCGGTCGACGCTGGTCTGCAGGAACTCCTGGGGTTTGCTTTCGCGCATCTGGTTGATGATGTCGCCGCCCTGCTGCTGGCTGCAACCGGTGACGTAGAGCATCGACAGACCTGCAAGCAGCAGGCAATGACGGCGGATTCTAGTGGTGATCGTGGGTGAAACTCGAGCCATGGGTTCTTGGACTTGGGCATGGGCCGGCGGTGGGGATCGCCGCAGGCTGCCATGGATAGAGCCGGACATTTCGAAAAAGTGCAGTATCGGCACAGAGCAATCGATCACCGGCAAGGTGCAGCTCAAGAGTTCGCAGCCTGCGGCGGAACCGATGGACTATTCTGCTGCCCACTGAAATAACCATCGGCATTCATAAAGGAGGTTTGCATGCGCACGCTTGAACTGGCTGGCACCAGGGTCCCGGTCATCGGCCAGGGGACCTGGCAGATGGGCGAAGACCGTTCACGGCACACGGAAGAAGTCGCGGCACTGCGCCTGGGTATCGAGCTGGGCATGACCCTGATCGACACTGCGGAAATGTACGCCGAAGGCGGTGCCGAGGAAGTGGTGCGCGATGCCATTGCCGGCCAGCGCGACAACGTCTTTCTGGTCAGCAAGGTGTACCCGCACAACGCCAGTCGCCAGGGCATTCCCCAGGCTTGCGAGCGAAGCCTGCGCAGGCTTGGCACCGATTACATCGACCTGTATCTGCTGCATTGGCGCGGTCAGTATCCTCTGGAAGAAACCGTCGACGCCTTCGAGCGCTTGCGCGAAGCCGGCAAGATTGGCCGTTGGGGCGTGTCCAACTTCGACCTCGACGACCTGCTGGAACTGGACGCCCCGGCCTGTGCCACCAATCAGGTGCTCTACAACCTGGAGCAACGGGGCATAGAATTTGATTTGCTGCCCTGGAGCCAACAACGGCGGTTGCCGGTCATGGCTTACTGCCCGATTGGCCAAGGCGGTAAAATGCTCTTGGACGTCGCGCTCAAGCAGGTAGCTGCCCGTCACGGCGTCGCACCGGCTCAGGTGGCACTGGCCTGGATACTGCGTCAGGAAGGAGTGATCGCCATCCCCAAGGCGGTCCGACTCGAACATGTACGCCTCAACGCCCAGGCCGCCACGTTGCAGCTTGAGCCCGGGGATCTGGAGGCGCTGGACCAAGCGTTTCACGCGCCACAACGCAAACAGCGGCTGGCCATGGTCTGAACCACCGCAGCCTGTCAGAGAGCTTCGCCATGAGAAGCACCGACCACCTGGACCCGTTCAATCTGCAACGTTTTCTCCAGGCTCAGGACCCGGTATTCGACCGGGTTCGAAACGAGCTGAACAACGGACACAAGCGCAGTCACTGGATGTGGTTCATTTTTCCGCAGTTTGCCGGGCTCGGCGACAGCGAGATGTCGCGCCGCTTTGCCATCCGCTCGCGGGAGGAAGCCCTGGCCTACCTTGAGCATCCGTTGCTGGGCGCCCGGCTACGTACCTGCACCCAGGAAGTACTGAACGTCCGGGAGCGCTCGGTAGCGGGGATTTTCGGTCATCCCGATGACCTGAAGTTTCATTCCTCGATGACCCTGTTTGCCCAGGTCGCCGATGCCGACAACCTTTTCCAGCAAGCCTTGAACCAGTACTTCCACGGCATCCTGGATGACTGGACCCTGTCGCTGATGGACTCAAAACAGGCCCAGCTGCCCCCCAATCAGGGTTGAGAAGTCGTCGTCGACAAACGGCAGTATCGCGTCCGCCACCGGTTGCAGCTGCCGGGTGATGTAGTGGTCGTAATCGATGGGCGCGCTGCGCACTTCCAGCGGTTCGGGGCCGGCGACGGTGATCACGTAGCTGATCCAGCCGCCGTTCTGATACTGCCGCGGGCGCCCCTGCCGGTCGTTGTACTCGTCGGCCAGGCGCGCCGCGCGCACATGGGGCGGTACGTTGCGCTGATAGTCATCGAGGGTGCGGCGCAGGCGTTTGCGGTAGATCAGCCGGTCATCGAATTCACCGGCCAGGGTCTTGCGCACGTAGTCACGCACATAATCCTGGTAGGGCTTGCGCAGGAAGATCCGCGAATACAGCTCCTGCTGGAACTGCCGGGCCAGCAGCGACCAGTCGGTGCGCACGGTTTCCAGGCCTTTGTAGACCATTTCGTCGCTGCCGTCCTCCCGGGTGACCAGCCCGGCATAGCGCTTTTTACTGCCTTCCTCGGCACCGCGAATGGTCGGCATCAAAAAGCGCTTGTAGTGGGTTTCGAACTGCAGTTCGAGAACGCTCTGCAGGCCGTATTCCTGCTGCACGTGCTCGCGCCACCACTGATTGACGTGCGCCACCAGCGCGTGGCCGATCTGCGCCGCCTCCTGCTGGCCATGGGCGCGACGCAGCCAGACGAACGTCGAGTCGGTGTCGCCGTAAATCACCGCATGCCCCTGGGCTTCGATCAACTGGCGGGTGCGCAGCATGATCTCGTGCCCGCGCAAGGTGATGGACGACGCCAGGCGCGTGTCGAAGAAACGACAACCGCTGGAGCCGAGCACACCGTAGAACGCGTTCATGATGATTTTCAGCGCCTGGGACAGCGGCGCGTTGTGTTCGCGCTTGGCGGTTTCCCGGCCTTCGGCCACCCGGGCGACGATGGACGGCAGGCAATGCCGGGTGCGGGAAAAGCGCGCGCCACGAAATCCCGGCACCGACTCGCTGTCGTCCGGGTGCTTGAGCCCTTCAATCAGTCCCACGGGGTCAATCAGGAAGGTACGGATGATCGACGGGTAGAGGCTTTTGTAGTCGAGCACCAGCACCGATTCGTACAGTCCCGGCTGCGAATCCATGACAAAACCGCCGGGACTGGCTTCGGGTGGCTTGCCACCGAGGTTCGGCGCCACGAAACCCTGACGGTGCATCAGCGGCATGTACAGGTGCGTGAACGCCGCCACCGAACCGCCCATGCGATCGGCCGGCAAACCGGTGACGCTGGCTCGCTCCAGCAGGAAGGTGAGCAACTCGGTCCTGGCAAAAATCCGCGTGACCAGTTCGCAGTCCTTGAGGTTGTACTTGGCCAGCGCCGGTTTGTCCTCGGCGAACATGCGATTGATTTCGTCCATGCGCTGGTACGGGTTGTCGATGGACTTGCCTTCGCCGAGCAAGGTTTGCGCGACGTTTTCCAGGCTGAACGAGGGGAAACTCCAGGTCGCCGAACGCAGGGCCTCGATACCGTCGATGATCAGGCGGCCAGCCGCAGATGCGAAGTAGTGATTACCGCTGCCGTGTTCGCGCCACTGCATTTCCTCGCCGCCACGCCCCAGTTTCAACGGCACCGCCAGGCGCCGGGCGTGTTCGTGGAGTACCCGCAAGTCGAACTGCACGACGTTCCAGCCGATGATCGCGTCGGGGTCGAACCGGGCAAACCATTCGTTGAGTTTTTTCAGCAACAGGGTGCGCGAATCGCAGTATTCAAGCTGGAAATCCACCTGGCTGGCATCGCCATTGGGCGGACCGAGCATGTACACCTGGCGCTCGCCGCAGCCTTCCAGGGCGATGGAGTACAACTCGCCCTGGGCCGTGGTCTCGATGTCCAGGGACACCAGTTTCAGGCTCGGCCGGTAATCGGGGTCGGGTTTCATCTGCGCGTCGAGCAGCAGGCCCTCGGCATCCGGTGTGCCACTGAAGCGCACCGGTGCGGTGATGAAGCGCTCCATCATGTAGCGTTCCGGCGGGCGCACGTCGGCTTCGAACACCTCGACACCGGCCCGGCGCAGCGCGGTTTCCAGGCGCATCAACTGGCCATGTTGCTGGCAATAGAGACCGAGGACCGGGCGATGTTCGAAATCCTGCAGGGCCAGGGGCTTGAGCTCGACGTTTTTCTCGTCATGCAAAACACTTTCGGCGGGCTGACGCTGCGCAGCCGGGATGAACGCCACCGACGGTTGATGAGGCAGGCGGATACGCCGGGGACCGCTGTCGGTCGCCAGCCAGAATTCGACTTCCGTACCGGCCGGGGTGTCGCGCCAATGCCGGGTCAGGACGAAGCCCTGCTGTAGATCCACCACTGCAAACCTCGAAACTGATTCAGAGGGTGATTCTACCCGTCATCAGTCGTGATAGCGCGTTTGCCGCAGGCCTGTCAGGCAGACACCGATCCCACAGGTGGTTCGTTGGCCGGAATGTGGGGTTTACCAAAGAAAAACCGCCAAATGACGTTTTTTGCGTGTTATCTGCCGCTTTCGCCCTTGCCCTGAACGCTTGCGTCTACGATTCTTCAAGAACAACGACAACACCCGAGTAACCACCATGAAAACCGTCGCCCAACTGCTCAAGCTCAAAGATCAGAAGAATCAGGAAGTGCACCAGATCAAACCCGACCACATGGTGCTCGAGGCGCTGATGAAGATGGCCGAGAAAAACGTCGGCGCCTTGCTGGTGGTGGAAAATGATGAAGTGCTGGGCATCATCAGCGAACGGGATTACGCGCGCAAACTGGTGTTGCACGGCCGCTCTTCGGTGGGCACGCCGGTGCGCGACATCATGGTGTCACCGGTGATTACCGTCGACACCCATCAAACCGTGGATACCTGCCTGGGCATCATGTCCGATAGACGCCTGCGCCACTTGCCGGTGGTCGAAGGCGGCAAATTGATCGGCCTGCTGTCGATCGGTGACCTGGTCAAGGAAGCCATTGCCGAACAGGCTGAACTGATTCGCCAGCTGGAACAGTACATTCGCGGGGAATAAAGCCGGACTCAACATTCACCCGAAAACCTGTGGGAGCGAGCTTGCTCGCGATGGGGCCATATCGGTCGACATCTATGTCGAATGTCAGGCCGTCATCGCGAGCAAGCTCGCTCCCACAGGGTAAGTGGTGTTTTCAAGCCGGCCAATGCCGGGCGAACACCGGTGCCAGTGCCGGGTGGCGGTCGATGCGTTCCAGCCAGGCGAAAAACCCCGGCCGGGCGTTGCGCAAATGTTCCCGGCTGCCCGCCCATCGCGAGATCACCGCCGCCAGCACATCCAGGCCCCCTGGTTTTTCGCTGCCCAGGTACAACTCACCCGAAAACTGATCGGCAAACACCTCCCAACTCCAGTGCAGGCGCCGGCGGGCGCCCTCCATGAGGTTCTGCCTGGACAACTCATCCGCCTCGGCCAGCCAGCGTTCGGGGTAATCGATGATGCCGATGGCCGCATAGCAATTGCTGACGATGTACGCCATGCCGCGAATGGCCTGGTCCCGCTCGGCCGGATCCTGCGGCAACAATCCCGATGCGGGAAAGGTGAGCCCGAGGTGGATCAGGATCGCCGCGCTCTCGGTCAGGACAGCGCCATCGGGTAGCTGCAAGGTCGGAATCTGTTTGAGCGGGTTGAGCTTCTCCAGCGCCTGGGCCGCCTCCGCGGACGTCTCGACATCGATGAAGCGATAAGGAACATCACACAGCTCAAGGGCGGCTTCGATGGCCGCCGCCCCGGAGTTCTGATGGCCGTAGAGCTGGTACATAAACGTCTCCTTGCATACCGTAACCTCTGCAGTGCCGCATCAAGCGTCGCGGCTGAGGATCGCGCCAGCTAACCAGTGTAGAAGCCACCACCCGCCACACCACGAACATCCGACGATCGCACCATCACGTTCACTTGGGGTGTGGTGTCGGTCCTATCATTGCCGTCGATGTTCACCATCATCTCAATGAAGTTCTCTTAAAAATTCCCCGGCGTAACATCTGCTCCATACCAACCCATAAGCACCCCGGAGCACACCATCATGAAACGCCAAACCCTCCTCAGCATCGCTTTCTCGGTTTTCGCAGTTAACGCTTTCGCCGCAAACTCTGCTCAACCTGTAGTCGCTGAAGGCGGCTCGGATCGTCTGATTGAAAGCCGTGTGGCCGAGGGTGGTTCGGATCGCCTGATCGAAAACCGCGTCGCCGAAGGCGGTTCCGACAAACTCCTGCAAAACCGCGTCGCTGAAGGCGGTTCCGACAAGCTCCTGCAAAACCGCGTCGCTGAAGGCGGTTCCGACAAACTGCTGCAAAACCGTGTCGCCGAAGGCGGTTCCGACAAACTGCTGCAAAACCGCGTCGCCGAAGGTGGTTCCGACAAGCTCTTGCAAAACCGTGTCGCCGAAGGTGGCTCCGACAAGCTCTTGCAAAACCGTGTCGCCGAAGGTGGTTCGGATCGTTTGATCGAAAGCCGCGCTGTCTGAATGCAGTGCCTGACCGCAGGACTCAATGAAAACCCGGCCTCACCCGCCGGGTTTTTTATGCTTTTTTTGCGCCGCGATTACTGCCCTGCCCGCGCCATGCAGCGCTGGTAGCGTTCATCGACTCGCTTGGCGAACCACGCGGTGGTGAGCTTGCGGGTGATTTTCGGGCTTTGCAGCACGATCCCGGGTAACACTTGACGGGGTAACGGCCGGCCCTCGGCCCGTTCGGCCAGTTCGAAAACCCGCCGATAGAGTTTGCTGTCTTCGAACGCCAGGGTGTTCCCCTCTTCCAGTTGTTCCCGGATCGTCGGATTGCGCATGTCCAGTTGCTTGCCGAGGGTACGCACGGCCAGTTCCGTGGTGCCGGGCATGATCGAACCGTGGCGCACCAGGTCGCCATCCATCGCCAACGAGATACCGGAAGCCCGGCTCACCGCGTTCTGGAACGCGGCGTTACGGCTGGCGTACCAACCCGCGTTGAAGTCCGCAAAGCGGTACAACGGCTGTGGGTAGCTCACCGGATACCCGAGCAGATGCGCAATGCCGAAATACATGCCGCCGCGTCGGGTGAACACTTCATGACGAATCGAGCCCTTCACCGGGTACGGATAGCCCTTGGCCTGCTGCTCGGCAAAATCAATGCTGACCTGCATCGGCCCGCCGGTATGCACCGGGTTGAAGCCGCCGAACAGGGTCTTGCCCATCGGCACCATGCCGATGAAGTCATCGAAAACAGCGCTCAGTTCCTTTTCACTGCGCGCGGCATTCAGGCGGCTGCTGTAGCTTTTGCCGTTGGGCGAGTCGAGCATTAACGCACCGCTCACCAACAGCCCGGGAATATGTGCCTTGGCGGCACGGCGGTCGATCTCGTCGCGGGCGATCTTGCCCAGGCCCGGTACGCTCGGATCGACCTGAAAGGTCGACTCCTGTTCAGTCACCGCCAGCACCGAGCACAGGTTTTGCGTGGTCGGCGAGATGTCTTGCGCGGTAAACGCCACCTGGATATCCGTGGCCCAACCCTGGCGATCGGCAGCCTTGGCCGGCAGCAAACGCACAATCTCGGCTTTCACTTCGGCCGGGCTGCGCGCCACCGGCTCCTGGGTCCGTTGGCTGCCGCAACCGGCCAATACCAGCAACACGGCGACGCTTGTGATCAATCTGATTTGCATGTCGTTCCATCTAATCCGTTGGTCCGGGCCAACCATACGACCAATGGCAGGTCTGCGGCTACGTCCGTGGCAGTCCGACGGTTGCCGCCCTCCCCGACTGGACCATACTTCATTCACACAGCGAGGAGGACAGGTTCATGCACCGCAGCGACGTGTTGATCATCGGTGCCGGCCCCACCGGGCTGGTCCTGGCGTTGTGGCTGAGCAAACTCGGCGTGCGCGTGCGGATCGTCGACAAAACCTCCGCCCCCGGCACCACGTCCCGGGCGCTGGCCGTCCAGGCACGGACGCTGGAGTTGTATCGCCAGCTCGGACTGGACGACGCCGTGGTGCAAAACGGACATCAAGTAACGGCCGGCAACTTCTGGGTAAAGGGTGAGCCCGTGGCGCGCCTGCCCCTGTCTCAGATCGGTGAAGGCCTGACGCCCTACTCGTTTCTCGAGATTTTCCCCCAGGACGAACACGAACGGCTGCTGATCGAGCGCCTGAACGCTTTCGGTATCACAGTGGAACGCAACACCGAACTGGCGGACTTCGAGCAAACCGCAGACGGCATCACGGCCACGCTGCGCTTGCCCGACGGTCAGCAGGAAATCTGCCAGGCCTGTTACCTGGCCGGATGCGATGGTGCCCGGTCGATTGTGCGCAAAACCCTGGAGACCGGGTTTCCCGGCGGGACTTACCAGCAGATTTTCTACGTCGCCGACGTACAGGGCAGCGGCCCGACATTCAACGGCGAACTGCATGTGGACCTCGACGAGGCAGACTTCCTCGCCGTGTTCCCGCTGGCCGGCAGTGGTCGCGCGCGCTTGATCGGCACGGTACGCGACGAACGCGCCGAACACGCCGAGACCCTGCGCTTCGAGGATGTCAGCAGCAGGGCCATCGAGCACATGAAGGTGAAGATCGAGCAACTGAACTGGTTTTCGACCTATCGCGTACATCATCGGGTCGCGGATCACTTCCGCAAAGACCGGGCGTTTCTACTGGGGGATGCCGCCCACGTGCACAGCCCGGCGGGCGGCCAGGGCATGAACACCGGGATTGGCGATGCCATCAACCTGGCCTGGAAACTGGCGGCCGTGTTGAGCGGCGGCGCAGAGGCCAGACTGCTCGACACCTATGAAACCGAGCGCATCGCGTTTGCCCGCAAACTGGTGGCCACCACCGACCGGGTATTTAACTTCGTCACTGCCGATGGGCGAATTGCCGACTTGCTGCGTACACGCCTGGCCCCGTTCTTGATACCGAAAATAACCTCGTTCGAAACCTCTCGCGAATTCATGTTTCGCACGGTGTCGCAGATCACCCTCAATTATCGTGGAATGCCGCTGAGCACGGGCGTTGCCGGGCACGTGCATGGCGGCGATCGCCTGCCCTGGGCCCATGACGGTGAGGGGGATAATTTTGAGTCGCTCAAGTGCCTGACCTGGCAGGTGCATGTCTATGGCGACACCAGCGACGAGATGATCGCCTGGTGCCACGAGCACCATTTGCCACTGCATGTGTTCGACTGGCGACCGGCGTTCGAAACCGCGGGCCTGGGGCGCAACGGCTTTTATCTGTTGCGGCCCGATACCTATGTGGCGATTGCCGAAACTTGCGCGGACCCGAAAGTGATCGAACGGTATTTCCGTGATCACGGGATCCGGCCGTTTTTTGGCGCTCCCTGAGAACACCACATCCCCCCTGTAGGAGCGAGCCTGCTCGCGATGGACCCAAGGGCGCCGCGTTTAGTCAGTAAACACGCGTCATCGTTAACGACCATCGCGAGCAAGCTCGCTCCTACAGGGGGATATGCGTTGGTGCCTAGATCCCCGCCAGCGCCAGGTCCATCGCAAAGTACGTAAAGATCAGGTCTGCCCCGGCACGTTTGATCGCCCCCAGGCTCTCACGCACCACACGGTCTTCATCGATGGCCCCGGCCTGGGCGGCAAACTTGATCATCGCGTACTCACCGCTCACCTGATAGGCCGACAGCGGCAGGCGTGAGGCTTCGCGGATGTCGCGGATGATGTCCAGGTATGCACCGGCCGGTTTGACCATCAGCGCATCGGCGCCTTCCTGTTCGTCGAGCAACGATTCGCGTATCGCTTCGCGGCGGTTCATCGGGTTCATCTGGTAGCTTTTACGGTCGCCCTTGAGCGCACTGCCGCCGGCCTCGCGGAACGGGCCATAGAGCGCCGAAGCAAATTTGGTCGAATAGGCCATGATCGCCGTCTGGGTAAATCCGGCGTCATCGAGCGCCCGGCGAATCGCCTGGACTTGCCCGTCCATGGCCGCCGAGGGTGCGATCACGTCGGCACCGGCCCGGGCCGCCGCGACGGCTTGCCTGCCGAGGTTGATCAGGGTCTGGTCGTTGTCGACTTCATGGTTGTGCAGCACGCCGCAATGGCCGTGGTCGGTGTATTCGCAAAAGCAGGTGTCTGACATTACGATCATTTCCGGCACCGCGTCCTTGGCGATGCGCGACATGCGCGAAACCAGGCCGTCCTCGCGCCAGGTGTCGCTGCCGCTGCTGTCCAGGTGGTGGGAGACGCCGAAGGTCATCACTGACTTGATCCCGGCATGGGCGTAGCGCTCGATCTCGCCGGCCAGCTTCGACTCGGGAATGCGCATCACGCCGGGCATGCTGTTGATCGGCACGAAGTCGTCGATTTCTTCTTCGACGAAAATCGGTAGTACCAGGTCGTTGAGGCTGAACTCGGTCTCCTGGAACAGGCTGCGCAGGCTCGCATTGCGGCGCAGACGGCGTGGGCGTGCTTCGGGAAACTGACTGGACATGGGTTTTCCTGAATTTCAGAGGACAAGATGTAGGAGCGAGCCTGCTCCGGGCGGCGTTCCGACGATGGTCGTAAACGATAACGCGCATTGTCTGAATGTTCGCGTTGCCCTTACGTTTTTCGCGAGCACGCTCGCTCCTACAGGCAAGAGGTTTAATTCGAGATTGGTTTCGGGATTTCCAGCCCGCGCACCACCGCCGGTCGCGCCAGGAAGCGTTCCAGCACCCGCGTGACGTTAGGGAAGTTCTGGATGCCCACCAGATCGCCGGCTTCATAGAAGCCGATCAGGTTGCGCACCCACGGGAAAATGGCAATGTCCGCGATGGTGTAGCGCTCGCCCATGATCCAGTCGCGCCCTTGCAGGCGATCGTCCAGCACCTTGAGCAGGCGCCTGCTTTCCTCGACGTAGCGGTCACGGGGACGCTTGTCTTCGTAGTCCTTGCCGGCGAATTTATTGAAAAACCCGAGCTGGCCGAACATCGGACCAATACCGCCCATCTGGAACATCAGCCACTGAATCGTTTCGTAGCGCGGTGCCGATTCCTGGGCCAGCAGTTGCCCGCTCTTGTCGGCCAGGTAGATCAGAATCGCGCCCGACTCGAACAGCGCCAGCGGCCGGTCGTCCGGACCGTGGGGGTCGAGGATCGCCGGAATCTTGTTGTTGGGATTCAGGGAAAGAAATTCCGGGGACATCTGGTCGTTGGTGTCGAAGCCTACCCGGTGAGGTTCATACGGCAGGCCGATCTCTTCGAGCATGATCGAGACCTTGACGCCGTTGGGGGTCGGCAAGGAGTACAGCTGAATCCACTCCGGATACTGGGCAGGCCATTTGCGGGTGATGGGGAATGCGGACAAATCGGTCATGGGCACGATCCACGAAGACATTGAGAGTGACGATCATAATGTAGATATCGGCTCAGCGATCCCTTGAAGCCATCGATCTCGCTGATAGGCGAGATCAAAAGAAATCACGACGGTTTCAACGCCATCCGGTGTAGCGTGTCCACAATTGTGCAACATCCTGTCGATAACCTTCGCTGCAAACCCGTGAAGGTTACCGGTACATTGCCGCCCACTCGGCCGGAATCGAACCAAACGGGCTCAGGGGACTCTGAGAACCACCTCTTTGATGACGGACCGGCTTCAATGACATGGAAAACACCCGACGCAGGACAATCGTGGTGTAGAGGTTTGTCAGCCTTAACCGAATTGCGCTGAAGACCCTTTACACATGAATCTGTTTAATTTTGCCAAACGCTTCAAACATCGCGCTTACCTTTTGTTGCCCGCCTTATTGGTGGTCAGCGCGGTGTGCCTGACGCTGGAGTCCGGCCTGAGTCGCGCCCAACCGATGGATGGCACCCAGACGCTGGTCTTCCTGCGCCACGGGGAAAAACCCGCCGGAGGCCTGGGCCAGCTCAATTGCCAGGGACTGAACCGCGCCATCGACCTGGCCACGCTGCTGCCGGAAAAGTTCGGCAAGGCCAACTACGTGTTTGCGGCGAACCCGACGCGTAACGTCGAGGAAGGCGAGCTCGACAATTCCTACAGTTACATCCGCCCACTGATGACCATCAGCCCCAGCGCCATCAAGCTTGGTCTGCCGGTGAACATCAATTTTTCCGCCAATGACACCAGTGACCTGGCCGATGAACTGCTCCACGACAAGTACCACAATGCGGTCATCTACACGGCCTGGTCCCACGGCTATCTGCCGGAGCTGATCAACAAGGTAGCCGGCGACGCCACCGGCAAGAAAATGACCATCACGGATGACTGGGAGTCCAGCGACTACGACTCGCTGTATGTACTCACCTTGACCTGGCACAACGGCAAGGCCAGCTTGCAGAGCCATGTGTACAAGCAAGGCCTGGATAATGGTGCCGAAACCTGTCCGACCTGAAACCTGTAATGCCTGATCCGGCCTCATCGCGAGCAAGCTCGCTCCCACATTGGATTTGCAGTGTGATCACGAAGGCATGAGCACTACTGAACCCTGTGGGAGCGAGCTTGCTCGCGATAGGGCCAGTTAAACCTACATCACTTTCGTTGATTCACTCGCTCACGCAGATACTCGAGAACCGCCCCCCGCTCCCCGACAAACTCGATCCGCGCGTCTTTCTTCTCCCGCTGAAACGCATACATCGGATCGTAATACTCGCACAGCAGGCCTTCGATCCAGCCCCGGTGCAGATCCACCGCGCCACTGCGGGCCTGCTCGGCCAGCGCATCCTCCATCAAAACCAGCATGCGCCGATGACGTTCGCCACCCAGGCGCTTCTGCACATTGTTCAGGCTTGCCAGCAAGCGTTCGGAAAACAGCGCAAAGCCCTCCTCGCCATGCACGTCGATGAATTCGGCGCACAGATCCACCACGTAATCGCGCAGGATCCGCTCGACCCGCCCTTCCAGGCTGTCTTCAAGCCACACCATCGGAAACTGCTGCATGCCCTGGTAAAGCGGCAACGGCAAGGCACAACTGCCCACCGCACGGCTTTCGTCTTCCAGTACGAACTGCTCGATGCCCCGGGCGCGTTTTTTCAGTACGTCTACGGCCAAGCGGTTTTCGAAGTCGATATTCGAGGGTTGGCCCGTGGCGCGCTTGCCGAAACTGGAGCCGCGATGGTTGGCATGACCTTCAAGGTCCACGGCATTGTCGAGTTGCGTGAGCACCTCGGTTTTGCCGGTGCCGGTCATCCCGCCCAGCAAGACGAAATTGCACTGGGTCACGGCTTGATCGAGGGTGTCCAGCAGGAAGGTGCGCATGGCCTTGTAGCCACCGCCCACCCGTGGATAGTCGATGCCGGCCTCGTCCTTGAGCCATTGCTGGACAATCTGCGAGCGCAGGCCGCCGCGAAAGCAATACAGCAGGCCATCCGGATGCGCCCGGGCAAAATCGGCCCAGGCCTGGATGCGTTCGGCCTTGACCGCGCCCGACACCAGTTGATGCCCCAGCACGATGGCCGCTTGCTGGCCGTGCTGCTTGTAGCAGGTACCGACCCGCTGGCGTTCATGGTCATTCATCAACGGCAGGTTGATCACGCCGGGAAACGCACCCTTGTTGAATTCGACCGGCGCGCGGGCGTCCATCATTGGCCGGTCGTTGAGGAAGATGTCGCGGTAATCAGTGCAGTCGACGAACATCAAAACACCTCGACTGCGTTGCTCTGTCGCTCGACCAGTTCACCGATCGGTTCCAGGCTCAGGCCCAGTTCGGCGGCCACCGAGAGGAATTGTTCGTTGCCTTGAGGCGTCACGGCAATCAGCAGGCCACCGCTGGTCTGCGGGTCGCAAAGCACACGTTTGTGCAGCTCCTGAAGGCGTCCGAGCTTGCTGGCGTAGCTGTCGAAATTGCGCAGAGTCCCGCCCGGTACGCAGCCTTGTTCCAGGTAATACTCCACCCCCGGCAGGCGCGGTACGCGGTCATACTCAATGCGCGCCGTGAGCTGGCTGCCGTCGGCCATTTCCACCAGGTGCCCGAGCAGGCCGAAACCGGTGACGTCAGTCATCGCGGTCACACCGTCGAGCTTGCCGAAACGGCTGCCGGGTTTGTTCAGGGTGCACATCCAGTCCCGGGCCAGGCCGATGTCGGCGTTGCGCAATTTGCCCTTTTTCTCGGCCGTGGTAAGGATGCCGATCCCCAAGGGCTTGGTGAGGTAGAGCAGGCAACCGGCCGTGGCGGTGTCGTTGCGCTTCATGTGGCGCTTTTCCACCAGACCGGTGACGGCCAGGCCAAAGATCGGTTCTGGCGCGTCGATGGAGTGCCCACCTGCCAACGGGATACCCGCCGCGTCACACACTGAACGACCGCCGCGTATCACTTCCCGGGCAACTTCCGGGGCCAGCACGTTCACCGGCCAGCCCAGAATCGCAATCGCCATCAACGGATCGCCGCCCATCGCATAGATGTCGCTGATGGCATTGGTGGCGGCAATTCGACCGAAATCGAAGGGATCGTCGACGATCGGCATGAAAAAGTCGGTGGTCGAGACCACGCCGCGTTCATCATCGATTGCATACACCGCCGCATCATCGCGCGAGGCATTGCCGACCCAAAGTTTCGGGTCGAGGTTCTGCGCCCCACTGCCGGCCAGGATCACTTCCAGCACCTGGGGAGAAATCTTGCAACCGCATCCAGCGCCGTGGCTGTACTGAGTCAGGCGAATCGGCTCGCTCATAGGGGTACCTCATTGGGTCAATGGGCCGATTCTAGCAGAGCGAGGCATGCGCAAGGCGTTGCGTGGCCATGGACCTTGTGGGAGCGAGCCTGCTCGCGAAAGCGGTGTGTCAGGCACATCCATGCTGGATGTGCCATCGCCTTCGCGAGCAGGCTCGCTCCCACATTGATTGCGGTTACGGCAGCAAAATCACTTTGTCACCACTGCCCTGATTCACCTCGGCATAACGCTCCAGGCCTTCGGCCAATGGCGACTCGAACAAGCCCTGGGGCAACGGCAACAGGTCTTGATCGAAGAACCGGCCGAACTGTTCGAGCATCGCCGCACACGCCTGCACCCCGTACAGCAACGAGTTGATCCCCACAACCGAGCCACCCTTGCGATACAACGCCAGGGCCGGCAACTGCACGTGACCGTCCACGGGTGCCGCAATGATCGCGATGCGGCCGAACGTGGCCAGGGCCGCTACCGAGGCCGGCAACCAGAAACCGGTGGTGTCGAAAATCACGTCGGCGCCGCCGGCATACACCGCGTTGACCTGTGCGCCCAAGTCTTCGGGTTTATCCAGTTGCAGGGTCTGGTAGCCCTGGTCCTGCAAATCCTTGACCTGCTCCGGACGCCTCGCGGCCGCCAACACCTGGGCACCGCGCACCTTGGCCAAGGCCAGCGCGGCACTGCCGACTGCCCCGCCACCGATGACCAGCAATCGGGTTTCGGCCGTCACCAGGCTGCGCTCCAGCGCATCCCACGCCGTGGTGTACGGCACGCCGAGGCTGGCGGCCTGGGCAAAGCTCAGATGCGTAGGTTTGAGCGCCACGCCGTTGGCCGGCAGCTTGACGAACTGCGCGTGGGAACCGTCGGCGAAAAAGCCCAGTTCCTTGCCCGTGCCCCAGACTTCCCGACCGATCATCGCCTGCGGGCCGGCCACGACAACACCGGCAAAGTCACGACCGGGAATCCGCGGCAAGGTGGTGTAGGGAAAACGGCCCAGCACGTTCTTCACATCGCTGGGGTTCAGGCCAGCGGCCTTGATCTCGACCAGCACTTCATCGGCGCCGGGAACGGGGGTAGGCACCTCAACGTAGCGCAGGGCCGAGAGATCACCGGTTTTATCGAATTGCAGAGCTTTCATGGGCGTATCCATCGAGTCGAAAAGGGTTCAGGAGATCCAGCCAGCCACCAGCCCTCGCCCCATCGGCCAGAGTTTTTCGCCGGCGAGCATGCCGAGCAGGCCCACCAGGGCGATGGCCGGGGGTGCGGGGGAACGAAAATCCAGGGCGCCGTAGAGCAGACCGACGCCCAGACCGATGGCCAATGACACGAGGTAGTTCATGGCAGACTCCGGGGCAATTGAGGTATGCGCCAAGTCTAGGGGGCGACGCCTTTGATCATCGGTCAAGTGCTTCTGAATTTCGGCCAAAGCCTGGCTTCGACGAAATCAGTCCTGGCGTTGCGCCGCAGGAAACTGCGAAGGGGCAACGCCCAGCTCACGACGAAACATGTCGCTGAAGCTGCTCGGCGAATATCCCAGCTCCCGGGCAATCGCGCTGACCGGTACGCCCTGGATCAGCTCGGCCACCGCCGTCGCCAATTGCACCTGACGCCGCCACTCGGCGAAGCCCATGCCCAAACCGTCCTTGAACAGCCGCGCCAGGGTGCGCACGCTGGCTCCGGCGTTATCCGCATGTTGTTCGAAAGGAATGTCCAGTGAAGGCGCGGCCATGACCGCCTGACACAGGTTCATCAGCCGTCGGTCGGAATCGTCCGGCAGCGGAATTTTCAGCAGCGAACGCCTGGCCCGCTTGAGTTCCAGCAGCGCCAGGCTCACCAGCGCGTCGTAATACTCGGGCGCCCCGTCGTTACCCTGCTCCACCAGCCCGACGATCAGCTCGCGCAGCAAACCGCCGACCTCGATCACCTGAACGCTGTCATCCAGGGTCGCCGCCAGGGACGGCCGCAGGTAGATATTGCGCATTTGCAGGTCCGATACCACACGGATGCCATGAGGCACGCCGGGCGGCAACCACACCGCCCGTTGCGGAGGCACCACCAGCGCCTCATGCGGCGTCTCGACCCACATCACCCCGCTCATCGCATACAGCAACTGGCCCCAGACGTGCTCATGGGGCTCGATGTACAACCCGCGCGGATAGGTGCGGGCCAGCGGTTGCACAGGCACATCGGTGTCACTCAGGTCAGGTGGTGCGGCGAGGGCCATGGTCTATGTTCATTGGGTACGGGAAGGCTTCATGGTAACGAGGCGCCGAACGTGTCGCCAGCAACCGCCGGTATCTGACAATCCGAGTGAATTTTTCTGATGGCGCGCGATCCTTTTATGTACAACAGGGAGGAACCGGGGCTTTATGAACAGTGCAAAATTATTCGTCATCGAGTACACCCTCCATGGTGCTCCGAAATCATTCATCATCCGCCTGGAAAAAATGGATAACGCAGAAGCCTGGCATTGGGCGAGTTGTGACGCGGGGGTGGGGCGAATCCCCCGATTCGGACGCGAGAAGGTGCAAAAGACCAGCAAGCCGATGGCTGAAAAATTCGGCGTGGAAAACGTCAAGTGGCGGCCGGCGAACTAATATCCGGTAACCATCAGGTTCGGGGGAAGGGATATGAGCGCAACACCCGTCAACAGCCCTGTGCAACTGGACTACGATCTGGACACGCCGAGCGGCCGCATCACCAGGAGCACCGAGTGCCGAATCGGACTGGAACAGGTCGAAAATGACCCATTCTGCTTCGCCATACGCGTCCCGGCGCCACTGCCGGAAGATCTGGCGCAAGCCAAGACCCTGGTGCTGCGGGTCGAAGGGCGGCGCTTGCAAGGCACCGTCCGCCACAGCGAACGCCTGGAAGATGACAGCCTCAGGCTGGAAGTGGAGCCGGACTAGGCTCCACTTTTGCGTATGCCGTGGTTTTCAGTGGGCACACTTGCAGCCTTGGGAGGCGCACTCCTCGCCGTGCTCGTGATGCTTGGCACAGGCTTCACAGCAATAGTGCTTGCCGTGACGCACGATCGGGTGCTCGCCGAGTTTGCAGGAACACTTCGGACAATCGCATATACGCTCAGTCATGGGTTTGACTCCTGTGGGTAGTGGTCGTCGGGGGGGAGATGAAAACAACCCGTGCTTTTCAGTGTAGGGGTCGACTGCAACACCGCAACAGCGCGTATCGCGCACTACTTGAGTCCTTGATGAATTATCCGTTTCGCGAGGACAGGGAATGACGCGTAAGAGGCGATGCCACACTGATTATCTTTGTTTCTGGACATCCTTATATACCCGGCCTCCCCCCACTCCGGCCCCCTGCTATTTTTCACCAGCCAATAATCCTCGCCATCTTCGGTGCCATAACCAACAATAAGCACGGCGTAATTCAAATCATTTTCATCGCAATCTTCATCATTCAATACCCCGCCGGAGTATTTTTTAAAGTTGTCGGAAGCGTCAATCGCCGCCGATACCGGCCCTTTGGCTACGGCCTGGCGCAGTGCCTCCTCGTCGCCACGAGGAATATTCGTATAGGTCACCGTATTGGCGGCGACAGCCTTGATCATGCCTGCATCACAGCGTCCCCCGCCGCCTGTGTAAGGGTAATATTCTTCTGACTGAATACCGTGTTGCTTGACGTAGTCATAGGTGTAATCCATCAGCCCGCCATCACATCCTTGATTACCTTGCTCACTGCTGCAATCAAGAATCTGCTGCTCGGAAAGCTCGACCAGTCTTTCGGTTTGCAAAAACAATGCGCCCTCCAGGGCACCCACCGCTGAAAAAGCATAACCGGAGCCACAAGTCCCCAATTGCTTGACTCTGGTAACAGCTCCCTGGGTACGCCAGTCCACTGAGCTTGGTATATCCAGAGCCTGTGCCGTCACGGTAACGGCACAGCCGCCAACCAGGATGAAACATGAGAGTTGCCAAAACCTCATACTTAGCCCCTGTTTCTATATGGTTTGCAGTTACCTCGCTATGTCATTGAAATGAAAGACCAATAAGCCAACGGCAACAACTGTCAAATATGACAGTTGTTCAATACTGTTTAGTTATAAAAAACACACCATTTCGCGTTGTTAACCATAACTGTCAAATACGGAACTGCCCGACCAGGCTACCCAGGCGCTGACCGAGGTCGGCCAGGCTGCGAGAGGTTTGCGCGCCGAGTTGGGTTTCGTCGGCGACGCTGTCCACCGCCACGGCAATCTGGTGCACGCTGCGATTGATCTCTTCGGCCACGGCGGTCTGTTCTTCGGCGGCACTGGCGATCTGTGCGTTCATCGAGTTGATGGTCGCGATCAGCTGAGCCATGGTGTCCAGCGAAGCCCCCGCCTCGTTGGCCTGGGCCGAGGTGCCGTCGCCGGCCTCGCTGGAGCGACGCATCGCCTCCACCGCCGACTGGGTGCCGGCCTGCAAACGGTCGATCATGCCCTGGATTTCCTGGGTGCTGATTTGCGTGCGGCTGGCCAGCGCCCGCACTTCATCGGCCACCACCGCAAAGCCGCGCCCGGCCTCGCCGGCGCGGGCGGCTTCGATGGCCGCGTTGAGCGCCAGCAGGTTGGTCTGCTCGGCAATCGAGCGGATCACCCCGAGCACGCTGACAATCGACGACACGTCTTTTTGCAGGCTGTCCAGGGACACGCCGCTGCTGCGGATGTCGTCCACCAGGGCATGGATCTTCTCGATGCTGCCGGCCACAACACGCTTGGCCGCCTGCCCTTCTTCGTCGGTCTGCTGGGCTGCTACCGCGGCGTTCTGCGCGCTCTTGGCCACTTCCTGGGCCGCCGCCGACATTTCGTTGATCGCTGTGGCCACCTGATCGGTTTCGTGACGCTGGCGTTCCATGGCCTGGTCCGAACGGTTGGCCTGGTCGGACACCTGGTTCACCAGTCCGGTCAGTTGCGAGGTCATTTCGGTGATCTGCCGTACCAGGCCGTGGATCTTGTCGACGAAACGGTTGAACGAGCCGGCCAGCTCACCGAGCTCGTCCTGACTGGTGATGGTCAGGCGGCGGGTCAGATCGCCCTCGCCCGCCGCGATGTCGTCGAGGTTGGCTTTCATCAGATGCAGCGGACGCAGAATGGTGTTGGCCAACAGCATCCCGGCAGCAGCGATCACCAACAGCACCACGACTGCTACGCCAACGATACTCAGCACCATGCCTTGCATGCGCTCCTGGACCTTGGCTTCGACCACGACCACTTGTGCTTCGATGCCGTCGAGGTTGACCGCGGTGCCGACTGCCATGTCCCACTTCGGCAGGTATTCGGTGTAGCCGAGCTTGGGCACCAGCACCTGGGTGTTGCCAGGCAATGGCGAGCTGTATTGCAGGTAGTGCGTACCGTCCTTGGCGACTTTCACCAGGTCGCGGTTGACGTAGACACCGTTCGGGTCGCGGTTGTCCTTGAAGCTCTGGCCCACGCCCTCGGGGCTGTTGGCCTTGAACAGGCGCACGGTGTTGGAGTCGTAGCCGAAGAAGTAGCCGTCCTTGCCGTAGGTGATGCTCGACAGCAGCTTGATCACTTGGGCCCGCGCCGCTTCATCGCCGGGGGCGGCGGCGTCGTAGAGCGGTTTGATCGTGGTCATGGCCACGGCCACGTAGCTTTGCAAGGTTGCCTTGGCATCGCTGAGCAGGCGTTCGCGGGTCTGCTCGACTTCCTTGCGCGCCTGATCCTGAAGAATGAACAGCGTGGTCAGGCTGATGACCAGCGCAAACAGCAACACCGGGAGGACGGCAAGGGACAGGACTTTGGCCTTGAGACTCATGCGCATGACGTTCACTCTTTTGATTTTTTGTTGGCGTGGTTAAAAGCTTTAACGGCACGCCAGGGCAAAAGTTGAACGCAGTCAGTCGGAGCAGTGGAGCCCCCTGTGGGAGCGAGCTTGCTCGCGATAGCGGACTGTCAGCCAAATAGATGTTGACTGTTTCACCGCCATCGCGAGCAAGCTCGCTCCCACATTTTGATCCAGGGTAATCAGAAGGGAATTGGTTACAGGACCATCGCCGCCACCCAGCCAAACGCCAGCAGCGGCAGGTTGTAGTGCAGGAAGGTCGGGACCACGGTGTCCCAGATGTGATGGTGCTGGCCGTCGATGTTCAGGCCGGAAGTCGGGCCCAGGGTCGAGTCGGAAGCCGGTGAACCGGCGTCGCCCAGGGCACCGGCCGTGCCGACGATGCACACGATCGCCAACGGGCTGAAGCCCAGTTGCACGCACAGCGGCACGAAGATCGCCGCCAGGATCGGCACGGTGGAGAACGACGAGCCGATGCCCATGGTCACCAGCAACCCCACCAGCAACATCAGCAAGGCGCCAATGCCTTTGCTGTGATCGATGTACGACGCCGACGACTCGACCAGCGTCTGCACCTCACCGGTGGCCTTCATCACTTCGGCAAACCCGGAGGCGGCGATCATGATGAAGCCGATCATCGCCATCATTTTCATGCCTTCGGTGAACAGGTCGTCGGTGTCACGCCATTTGACAATGCCCGACACCGAGAAGATCAGGAAGCCGACCAGCGCACCGATGATCATCGAATCGAGCAACAACTGAATGATGAACGCCGCCGCGATGGCCACGCCGGCCACCATCAGGCTCAGCGGGTTGTATTGCACCGCCACTTGCTCGACCTGTTCGATCTTCGCCAGGTCGTAGACACGCTTCTTGCGGTAGCTGACAAACGCGATCAGCAGGCCCGCCACCATGCCCAGGGCCGGAATGCCCATGGCGTGGGTCACGTTGATGCCGCTGATGTCCACGCCGCTGCGGGCGACGTTGGCCAGCAGGATCTCATTGAGGAAGATGTTGCCGAAGCCCACCGGCAGGAACATGTAGGGCGTGATCAGGCCGAAGGTCATGACGCAGGCGATCAGTCGACGGTCCAGTTGCAGCTTGGTCAGCACATAAAGAAGCGGCGGCACCAGCAACGGAATAAACGCGATATGTATCGGCAAGATATTCTGCGAGGCGATGGCCACGACCCAGAGCAGGCCAATCAGCAGCCACTTGACCTGGCCACCGCCGCTGGCGTGCTGCCGATCGACCATGGCCAGGGCCTTGTCGGCCAGCGCATGGGCCATGCCGGACTTGGCAATGGCCACGGCGAAAGCGCCGAGCAAGGCGTAGGACAACGCCACCGTCGCCCCGCCACCGAGGCCGCTGTTGAAAGCCTTGAGCGTCGCCTCGATTCCCAGGCCACCGGTCAAGCCACCGACCAGCGCACCGACGATCAGGGCGATCACCACATGCACGCGGGACAGGCTGAGGATCAGCATGATGCCGACCGCGGCAATTACTGCATTCATTTCATTACCTCGATACAAACGAAAAGACTCCGTCCGGCAGTCTGCGAAGAGCCACCAGCGGATTAAGGAATGGGTTTTATTAGAGGGCGCGCACTGTGCCGCAGCGTCACCTCCTTGTCAAAGCACCTCGGCGCTGTCGATATGTAACGACATGTCATGACCTGTAGGAGCGAGCGAGCTCGCGATGCACCTGAGAGCACCGGGGGGATGAGGTTTCCATCGTCATCGTTGACGACCATCGCGAGCATGCTCACTCCTACATAGGGAAGTGTTTGATCGCCGATAGACGGGATAAAGAAACCAAAATCCCGGCCGTTACAGTGCAAAGTCTCAGATATTTATCGAATAAGGACGTCTCCATGTCGCTCAGACAACTTTCCATTCAATGGAAAATCACCCTGCTGGCCGGGCTGTGCCTGGCGGGCATCGTGACCCTCCTGGTGGGTCTTTCGCTGTACCGCATGGAGCACAGCTCCGAGTTGGTGAAAGCCTCGAGCATGGAGATGCTGACAGAGGCGGCCCAGGCCCGGATCGAGTCCCAGGGCGAAAACCAGGCGCTGGGGATACGCCAGCAGTTCATGGACGCCTATCAGTACGGCCACGGCTTCTCCCGGCAGGTGCTGTTCCTGCGTGACCAGGCCGAGAAGCGCTTTCTCGATGCCTTCGACCTGCGCGAAGACCTGACCCGCCAAGTCAAGTCGGCCCTGCAAGCCAACCCGGACCTGCTCGGCCTGTCCCTGGTGTTCGAACCCAATGGGCTGGACGGCAAGGACGAACTGTTCGCCGGGCAAGCCGAGCTTGGCAGCAACGACAAGGGTCGTTTCGCCCTCTACTGGTCGCAGCCGACGCCGGGCAAGGTAACGTCCATGGCGCTGCCGGAAAAGGACATGGCCGACACCAGCACCGGCCCCAGCGGCGAAGCGGCCAACACCTGGTTCACCTGCCCGCGCACCACGCTCAAGCCGTGCGTGATCGAACCTTACTTCTATGAGATCGACGGTCAGAACGTGCTGATGACCAGTATCGTTTTCCCGCTGATGGTCAACGGCAAGGTGATCGCCTCGCTATCCGTGGACATCAACCTCAACAGCCTGCAAGCGGTCAGCCTGGGCGCGAGCAAGAAGCTCTATGACGGCCAGACCAGCGTCAGCATCATCAGCCCGGCCGGCCTGCTCGCCGGCTACAGCCCGGACGCCGGCAAACTCAGCCAGCGCCTGGACGCCGTGGACAAGGCCAATGGCGCCGAACTGCTGCGCATGCTCGCCGCCAGCAGCAAAACCGCCAGCCTGCACAGCCATCAGCAACTGAAAGTGCTGGCACCCTTCCAGCCGATTCCCGACGGTAAATCCTGGGGCGTGCTGCTCGACGTGCCGGAGAAAGTCCTGGTCGGCCCCGCCGAAGCCCTGAAAAAGCAACTCGATGACAGCAACACCGCCGGTACCCTGGTCGAGCTCGGCCTGGGGGTGCTCGCCGCGCTGCTCGGTCTGCTGCTGGTGTGGCTGATGGCCCGCAGCGTCACCCGACCGATCCTCGGCGTGGCGCACATGCTCGAAGACATCGCCAGCGGCGAAGGTGACCTGACCCGCCGCCTGGCCTACGACAAGCAGGATGAACTGGGCCAGTTGGCCGGATGGTTCAACCGTTTCCTCGACAAGCTGCAACCGATCATTGCCGAAGTGAAGCGCTCGGTGCAGGACGCCCGCAGCACCGCGGATCAGTCGTCCGCCATCGCCGCACAGACCAGCGCCGGCATGGAGCAGCAGTACCGCCAGGTGGACCAGGTGGCGACCGCCTCCCACGAAATGAGCGCCACCGCCCAGGACGTCGCCCGCAGCGCCGCGCAGGCGGCCCACGCCGCCCGCGATGCCGATCAGGCGACCCGTCAGGGCCTGACCGTGATCGACCGCACCACCGCCAGCATCGACAACCTCGCCGCCGACATGAGCGCGGCCATGGTTCAGGTCGAAGGCCTGGCCGCCAACAGCGAGAAGATCGGCACCGTACTGGAAGTGATCCGTGCGATTGCCGAGCAGACCAACTTGCTGGCCCTCAACGCCGCGATCGAAGCGGCCCGTGCCGGTGAGGCCGGGCGCGGGTTTGCCGTGGTGGCCGATGAAGTGCGCAACCTGGCCCGGCGTACCCAGGAGTCCGTGGAAGAAACCCGTCTGGTGATCGAACAACTGCAAAACGGCACCCAGGAGGTGGTGGGTTCGATGAACAACAGCCATCGTCAGGCCCAGGGCAGTGTCGAGCAGGTTGGCCAGGCCGTGACGGCGCTGCGCCAGATCGGTGACGCGGTGACCGTGATCAACGACATGAATATGCAGATCGCCAGTGCCGCCGAAGAGCAAAGCGCGGTGGCCGAGGAGATCAACAACAACGTGGCGACCATCCGCGACGTGACCGAGTCGCTGTCGGGCCAGGCCAATGAATCGGCGCGGGTCAGCCAGTCGCTCAATAGCCTGGCGAACCAGCAGCAGAACCTGATGGATCAGTTCCGCGTCTGAACCCTGCTGGCCGAACAAAATACCTGAGGGAGCGAGCTTGCTCGCGATGACGGATTATCAGACACATTGATATTGAATGTGCCACCGCCATCGCGAGCAAGCTCGCTCCCACATTTATTCTTCCGTGCTGCTCAATCAAATGATGGCAAGTGGATATCTGCCGCATGCCGATTATGCTTCATGGAACCTTGCAGCGCCTTCGGGCGTCAATCTGAATGCAAGCCACGTAATCCAATGACTTCAGCCCCAGGGCCTGGGTACGGTAAGTGTTGGTGGGAACTCCGGCCTACAACAAAAGCAAGACGGAGAATACTCATGGCAGCAATCGACAATGCAACCACGGGCAGCGCGCCCCATCACGGGCTCACCAAGGAGGAACGCAAGGTCATTTTTGCCTCGTCCCTGGGCACCGTGTTCGAATGGTATGACTTCTACCTGTACGGCTCCCTCGCGGCGATCATCGCCAAGCACTTCTTCGCCGGTGTCAACGAAACGACGTCCTTCATCTTCGCCCTGCTCGCCTTTGCCGCCGGCTTCGCCGTGCGGCCCTTCGGCGCCATCGTGTTCGGCCGGTTGGGCGACATGATCGGGCGCAAGCACACGTTCCTCATCACCATCGTGATCATGGGTATTTCCACGGCCGTGGTGGGTTTGCTGCCCGGCTACGCGACCATCGGCGTGGCCGCCCCGATCATCCTGATCAGCCTGCGCCTGCTGCAAGGCCTGGCGCTGGGCGGTGAGTACGGCGGCGCCGCGACCTACGTGGCCGAACATGCCCCCAAGGGCAAGCGCGGCTACTTCACCTCGTGGATCCAGACCACAGCAACCCTCGGCCTGTTTCTGTCACTGCTGGTGATCCTCGCCTGCCGTACCGCGCTGGGCACTGAAGCCTTCGAAGCCTGGGGCTGGCGGATTCCGTTCCTGCTGTCGATCCTGCTGCTGATTATCTCGGTGTACATCCGCTTGCAGCTCAACGAGTCGCCGGTGTTTGTGAAAATGAAGGCCGAAGGCAAGTCTTCCAAGGCGCCGCTGACTGAATCTTTCGCACGCTGGGAGAACCTGAAGATCGTGATCATGGCCCTGCTCGGCGGCACCGCCGGCCAGGCAGTGGTCTGGTACACCGGGCAATTCTATGCGCTGTTCTTCCTGTTGCAGACGCTGAAGATCGAACCGCAAACCGCGAACCTGCTGATTGCCGGCTCCCTGTTGATCGGCACGCCGTTCTTCGTCATTTTCGGCAGCCTGTCCGACCGTATCGGGCGCAAGGGCATCATCATGGCGGGCTGTATCATCGCGGCACTGACTTACTTCCCGATCTTCCACGCGCTGACCCAATACGGTAACCCCGACGTGTTCATCGCGCAGGAGAAGAATCCGGTCACGGTCGTCGCCAATCCCGCCCAGTGTTCGTTCCAGTTCGACCCGGTGGGCAAGGCCAAATTCACCAGTTCCTGTGACTTGGCCAAGACCGTGCTGGCCAAAAGGGCCATCCCCTACAAGAACGCGGACGCCGAGCCGGGCGCCGTTGCGCAGGTGCGCATTGGCGATAAAGTGATCGAGAGCTTCGAGGGCACCGGCATGCCGGCCGCCGACTTCAAGGCCAAGAACGACGCCTTTGCCGCCACCCTCGCCACCGCCCTCAAGGACGCCGGCTACCCCGAAAAGGCCGACCCGGCCAAGACCAACTACCCGATGGTGTTGCTACTGCTGACGATCCTGGTGATCTACGTGACCATGGTCTACGGGCCGATTGCCGCCTGGCTGGTGGAACTGTTCCCGGCGCGCATCCGCTACACCTCGATGTCGCTTCCCTACCACATCGGCAATGGCTGGTTCGGTGGCTTCCTGCCGACGGTGGCGTTCGCCATGGTGGCGGCCACGGGGGATATCTACTACGGGCTGTGGTATCCGATTGTCATCGCGGTGATGACGGCGGTGCTGGGTATTTTCTTCATGCCGGAAACCAAGGATCGGGAGATTCATCACACATAAACCTGACACCTCACCCTGTGGAACCGGGTGTACTCATAATCGGCGGCCATGAAAAACCACTGTGGGAGCGAGCTTGCTCGCGATAGCGTCAGCACATTCAACATCAATGTGTCAGACAGATTGCCATCGCGAGCAAGCTCGCTCCCACAGGGTTCCTGGTGTGACTTCAAGTATGTTTAGGCAACTCGATGACGACCTTCAGCCCGCCCCATTCGCTTTCCAGCAACGACAGTTTGCCGCCCCAGCTATCGACAATGTCGCGCACGATGCCCAGCCCCAAACCATGCCCATGGGTTTGCTCATCCAGCCGCGTTCCTCGGCCGAACACCTGATCGCGACGCTCTTCGGGAATGCCCGGGCCGTCATCTTCCACGTTGAGTTCAAAGCCCTCTGCAGTCTCGGCCACACTCAGGCGAACCTCGGCATCCGCCCACTTGCAGGCGTTATCCAGCAGATTGCCCAACAGTTCCAGCAGGTCTTCGCGATCCCAGGGCAATTGCAGGCCGGTGGGTGCGCGGTAGCTCAGCGCCAGGTGTTCGCCATGGATCATGTTCAGGGTGGCCAGCAACCCGGGGAGTTCCGCATCGCAATCAAACAGTGCCCCCGGCAACGCATCGCCGGACAACCGCGCACGATTGAGTTCCCGATTGAGCCGTTGCTGGACTTGCTCCAGTTGCTCCTTGAGGACCTTGCGCAATTGCGGGTGCGCGTCGAGTTGCTCGCTTGAAGCTAGGCTCAACAGCACCGCCAGCGGAGTTTTCAAGGCGTGGCCGAGGTTGCCCAGGGCATTGCGTGAGCGCTTGAGGCTGTCCTCGGTGTGGGCCAGCAAATGGTTGATCTGCGCCACCAGTGGTTCCAGTTCCACCGGCACCTGATCATCGAGTTGCGAACGCTGGCCCTGCTGAAGCTGCGCAATCTGCTCGCGGGCCTGCTCCAGCGGACGCAAGGCCCGGCGCACGGTAATCCGTTGCAGCAGCAGAATCAGCAGCAGCGCCGTCAAACCGAGACCAAACCCGAGCTGTTGCATGCGCCGGAAGCTTTCGCGAATTGGCGTGTAATCCTCGGCGACGCTGATGGAGATCGGCAACCCCGAACGTCGATAGTCCGTACGCAGCACCAGTAACTGTTGCCCTTCCGGACCCAGTTGCAAGTTGCCATGCAGGCCGGGGTGATCGAGCACCGGCAGTTCCTGATCCCATAATGAACGGGAACGCCAATGGCCGTCGGCGAAATCGATGCGGAAATAATGCCCGGAGAACGGCCGTTGATAAGCCGGTGACAGGCGTCGCTCATCCAGTTGCAAGCCTTGCGGCCCGCGCACCAGTGCCGCCAGCAGGTTCTCGCTGTCATTGCGCAACCCGGCTTCGAGGTAGCGCTGCAACCCCATTTCGAACAGCCACAGGCTGGTTTGCGCCAGCACCAGGCCAACGACCACCATCACGCTGATCAGGCCCAGGCTCAAGCGGCGCTGGATCGATCTCACCGGGCTTGCCCGCCGAACAGATAACCCTGGCCGCGACGGGTTTCAATCACACTTTTGCCGAGCTTGCGGCGCAAGTGGTTGACGTGGACTTCCAGCACATTGGAATCGCGTTCGGTTTCACCGTCGTAGAGGTGTTCGGCGAGGTGACTTTTGGAGAGGATCTGCTCGGGGTGCAGCATGAAATAACGCAACAGGCGAAACTCCGCGGCGGTCAGTTGAATGTCCGCACCGTCGCGCACAACGCACTGGCGACCTTCGTCCAGATGCAACCCGGCAGCCTTGAGCGTTGGCTGGTTGACCTGGCCATGGGAGCGGCGCAATAACGCCTGGATGCGCAAAAACAACTCTTCGGGATGGAATGGCTTGGTCAGGTAGTCGTCGGCGCCGGCCTTGAGACCTTCGATGCGTTCGGCCCAGGAGTCTCGGGCCGTCAGGATCAGCACCGGCGTGGCCAGCCCCGCCGCGCGCCATTGCGCCAGCACCTCAAGCCCCGGCACGCCGGGCAAACCGAGGTCGAGGATGATCAGGTCGTAAGGCTCGGTGCTGCCCTGATGTACCGCATCGCGACCATCGGCCAGCCAGTCCACCGCATACCCCTGGCGATTGAGGCCGGCCAGCAGTTCGTCGGCCAGGGGCACATGGTCTTCCACCAGGAGCAAACGCATGGATCAGTCTTCCTTGTCTTTGAGTAAACGGCCGGTGGTGGCATCGATGCCCAGTTCGCGGACCACGCCCTCAGGGGTCAGCAGCTCGACTTCATAAATGTAGACGTCGTGTTTTTCTTCGAGCTCGGCTTCCAGCAGCTTCGCACCGGGGTAGTGACCCATCGCCTGCTGCAGCAGTTGCTCCAGCGGCAGGATCACGCCCTGTTGACGCAGGCTCAGGGCCTCATCCTGATCCAGGTCGCGGGCCAACACTGCCGAGCAAAATGCCAGAAGCAACAGCGCCATCCGGCTACCGGTGCATCGCTTGAATAAAAACACCTTCATTACGAATCCTGATGATCCTTGAGAACCTGCCCGCTGACAGCGTCTAATTCCACATCCCAGTCGATGCCCTGAGGATCGCGCAGCTCGACCTTGTACAGGTATTTGCCATAACGCTGTTCCAGCTCGGTTTCATTGACGGTGGAACCCGGATGCCTGGCCACCGCGTTGGCATTGAGTGTCTCGAACGACACAATGGTACCAGCGTCGCGCAATCTCAGCGCTTCATCCGGGCCAAGTTCCCGGGCGTGGGCGAGGCTTGCGGTCATGCCGAGGATCGACGCGGTGAACAGGGTGGTCAGGGTTTTCATGGGTGTCTCCGTATTTCTTCAGGTGCTGCCTGTGGGCGCCACCTTAACCGGATGAACTTAATTGAAACTGAATTGCCATCATTGGCAACACCGCCCTCCTTTGTGGGAGCGAGCTTGCTCGCGATAGCGGCGGCACATCCAACAATGATGTGACTGCAACACCGCTATCGCGAGCAGGCTCGCTCCTACAGTGATCGTGTTTATAATTTCTGTCGGCCCGACATCGAGACTTTAATGACCGCCATCCACATCAAGTTCCCCTCCCTGACCCTCAAGGCCGGTCCAGGTGCCTTTGCGCGCATTCGTGACAGCGGCTTGAACGCCGCCGACGTCGGCACCTTGCCTGGCGCGGCTGGCGGTCCGAAGGCGCTGGGGATTCAGGGTCTGGACCTGGCGCTGTTCGGCGAGTGGCTGCCGGCGGCACCGCGGGAACGCTCGCTGATTGGCGCATCGGTGGGTTCCTGGCGCTTCGCCAGCGCCTGCCTGCCGGACGCCACCGAGGGCATCCGGCGTCTCGGGCAGCTCTACACCGAGCAACACTTTGCCAAGGGCGTGACCATGGCGCAGATCAGCCAGAGCTCACAGCGCATGCTCAATGACCTGCTCGACGGTCGCGATGCCTCGATCCTCGACAACAACCATTACCGCCTGAACATCATGGTGGTCAAAAGCCACGGCCTGCTGGCCGACGATCATCGCGGCCGCCTCGGGCTGGGCCTGTCATCGGTCATCGCCGACAACCTGCGCGGCCGGGCGCGGCTGGCACGACACTTCGAACGCCTGATCATCCACGACCCGCGCCTGGCGCCGCCAGTCAATGCCTTGAATGACTTCCCGTCGCGCTTCGTCGCCCTCAATGCCGGCAACTTGCGCCAGGCCCTGCTGGCCTCGGGCTCGATCCCGATGGTGATGCAAGGCGTGCGCGACCTGCCGGGTGCCGGCGCCGGGACCTTCCGCGACGGCGGTCTGCTGGATTACCACCTGGACCTGCCCTACAGCGGCAACGACATCGTGCTTTACCCGCATTTCACCGACCGGGTGATTCCCGGCTGGTTCGACAAGACCCTGCCGTGGCGCCGCGCCTGCCCGGCTCGCTTGCAGAACGTGCTGTTGCTGGCGCCGTCGAAGGAATACCTGGCGCGCCTGCCCTACGGCAAACTGCCGGACCGTAACGACTTCAAGCGTTTCATGGGCGACGCCCCGAGCCGGCAGAAATACTGGCGCACGACCATGGATGAAAGCCGCCGCCTGGGCGACGAGTTCCTCGAACTGGCCGCCAACGGTCGCCTGGGCGAGCGCTTGCTGACCCTTTAGTCAGGACAAACTGGTAAACTCGCTACCTGCCCGAATCGCTGCGGCGAACGCCACCTGAACAGAGCTGAAGATACTGTGGAAATTTTCAAAGAGTTTACCTTCGAATCCGCCCACCGCCTGCCCCACGTACCGGACGGCCACAAGTGCGGGCGCCTGCACGGTCACTCGTTCAAAGTGGCAATCCACCTGAGCGGCGACCTCGACCCGCACACCGGCTGGATCCGCGACTTCTCGGAAATCAAAGAGATCTTCAAGCCGTTGTACGAGCGTCTGGACCACAACTACCTGAACGACATTCCTGGCCTGGAAAACCCGACCAGCGAAGTGCTGGCCAAGTTTATCTGGCAGGAGTTGAAGCCTCTGCTGCCGGAACTCAGCGCGATCCGTATCCACGAGACCTGCACCAGCGGTTGCATCTATCGCGGCGAATAAGCCGGCAGACAAATGCAGAACCCTGTGGGAGCGAGCTTGCTCGCGATGACGGCGCCACATTCAACATCGATGTGACTGACACAACGCCATCGCGAGCAAGCTCGCTCCCACAATGGAACAGCGTTTTGTCAGAGAAAAAGAAAACAGCCTTCATCGGCTGTTTTTTTATGCCTATGCTTTTTGCCTCGCACCCGCCAAGAGGACACACCTATGACTGACTGGCCACTGCCCCAGACCTACCGCTTCAAAGGGCACTCCGTGCGCTACGCCGTGCGCGGCGACGGCCCGCCGCTGGTGTTCGTGCATGGCACGCCCTTCTCCTCTTATGTCTGGCACCGGATTGCCCCGCACTTCATCACCACGCACCGGGTGCACTATTTCGATTTGCTGGGCTACGGGCAATCCGAGAAAGTTGATGGTGACGTGTCCCTGGGTGTGCAGAACGAATTGCTGACGCAGTTGCTGGATCATTGGGGCCTGGATCGCCCCGACGTGGTGGCCCATGACTTTGGCGGTGCCACGGCCCTGCGCGCGCACCTGCTCAACGGCAAGGATTACCGCAGCCTGACACTGATCGACCCGGTGGCGCTCACGCCCTGGGGTTCGCCGTTCGTGCAGCATGTGCGCCAGCATGAAGCCGCCTTCAGCGGACTGCCCGATTACATCCAGCAAGCGATCGTGCCGGCTTACATCCGCGGGGCGATCAAGCGGAAAATCCCGGACCACGAACTCGCCCCCTATGTTCAGCCGTGGCTGGGAGAGCCGGGGCAAGCGGCGTTCTACCGGCAGATCGCGCAGATGAACGAGCGTTATACCTGCGAGGCTGAGGGCCTGTACTCGACGATTCGCTGCCCGGTGCAGATTCTCTGGGGTGAAGATGACCAGTGGATTCCCATCGAACGCGGGCGGGCCTTGCAGCAGATGATTCCCGGATCGCGGTTTTATCCGATTCCCAACGCCGGTCATCTGGTTCAGGAAGACGCGCCCGAAGCGGTAGTCGCGGCGCTGCTGCGGTTTTTGCCCCTGCAGTAATCCTCCAGAACAAACCCGCTCCCACATTTGAACGGTGGTGATCAATGTCACTGGCGGGAATCGCCGCTGGCGAGCTAACGTAAGAGCATTGCCTAAACGATTCGCCAAAAGGATCTGCCCGATGCACATCATCAATGCCCGTCTGCGCAACCAGGAAGGCCTGCATGAGTTGAACCTGGAAAACGGCCTGATCAGCAGCATCGGCCGCCAGATCGAAGCCCCGACCCTAGGTCCTGACGATCTGGATGCCGGGGGCAACCTGGTGGTACCGCCTTTTGTCGAGCCGCACATCCACCTCGACGCAACCCTGACCGCCGGCGAGCCGCGCTGGAACATGAGCGGCACGCTGTTCGAAGGCATCGAGTGCTGGGGCGAACGCAAGGCGACCATCACCCAGGAAGACACCAAGGCCCGGGCAAAGAAAACCATCCAGACCCTCGCCGCCCACGGCATCCAGCATGTGCGCACCCACGTCGACGTCACCGACCCGCAACTGACCGCGCTCAAGGCGATGCTCGAAGTACGCGAGGAAAGCCGGCACCTGGTCGACCTGCAAATCGTCGCATTCCCTCAGGAAGGCATCGAGTCCTACCGCAATGGTCGCGAATTGATGGAAGAAGCGATCCGCATGGGCGCCGACGTGGTAGGTGGCATTCCGCATTTCGAATACACCCGCGATCAGGGCGTCAGCTCGGTGAAGTTTCTCATGGACCTGGCCGAACGCAGCGGTTGCCTGGTGGATGTGCATTGCGACGAAACCGACGACCCGCATTCACGCTTTCTCGAAGTGCTCGCCGAAGAGGCCCGCAGCCGCGACATGGGTTCGCGGGTCACGGCCAGCCACACCACAGCCATGGGCTCCTACGACAACGCCTACTGCGCCAAACTGTTTCGCTTGCTCGGGCATTCGGGGATCAGCTTTGTCTCCTGCCCCACCGAAAGCATCCACCTGCAAGGTCGCTTCGACAGTTTCCCGAAACGCCGGGGCGTGACCCGGGTCAACGAGTTGCTGGAAGCAGGCATGAACGTGTGCTTCGGCCAGGACTCCATCGTCGATCCGTGGTACCCGCTGGGCAACGGCAACATTCTGCGGGTGCTCGAAGCCGGCCTGCACATCTGCCACATGCTCGGTTATCGCAACCTGCAAAGTGCGCTGGACCTGGTGACGGACAATAGCGCCCGAGCCATGAACCTCGGCGATCGCTATGGCCTGGAGCGCGGGCGGCCGGCGAACCTGCTGATTCTGTCGGCGGAGAGTGATTACGAAATGATCCGCAGCCAGGGGTTGCCGCTGTACTCGGTGCGCGATGGCAAGGTCTTGATGAAGCGGACGATGCCGGTGGTGGAGTTCAGTGGGCTGGGCTGAAACTTGCGCTGACTGGACTGGCCCCATCGCGAGCAGGCTCGCTCCTACAGGTTTTGTGAACGACATAAAACCACTGTGGGAGCGAGCTTGCTCGCGATGGCAATCTAACAATCAATCGATCATTCGAGCCGTACCAAACAGACTGACCCGACTCAACTCCCCCAACTCTTCCGCCAGCAAGATCGGCGCCGTGCCACCCGGCATCGTCACCTTCACCTCCCCGGCGCTGACCCAACCTGCCCGCCAGGCCGCACAGGCCACCGCGCTGGCGCTGGTCCCCGACGACGCCGTCGGCCCCTCGCCCCGCTCGAATACCCGCGCGGCGATGTGTCCTTCGGATACGCGCATTGCCCATTGCAGGTTGATTCCCGCCGGACAAGGCTTGCCTGCACCGACCGGCATGGCGTAGGCGATTCGCGTCAGCCCCTCACCCAGCGCCGGCTCGCGCATCTGCTCGTTGCTCGGCAGGTCCTCGGCACTTTCCACCAGCGTCACGCAATGGGGATTGCCGACCCGCGCGAACTGGCTGTGCGACCACGCACTATTGAGTGCCGACAATTGTTCAACGTGGCTGAGTTCGCGACCATTGAACATCGCCGCTTCAACCCCGTGAGCACTGACCGCCGACGGCCCGAATCCCGGCTGGCCCAGATCGAGCCAAAAACCCTTCACACCCTCGACCTCTGCGGCTTTCACTGAAGTCTGCCCCGGCGAAGGCGAATCAGCCTTGTCGTGGTGAACCCTGAGCAGACAGGCTTCGTTCTGCGGCAACAGCCCTTGATCACTGAGGGCCTGGGAAAAGATCGTCAGCCCGTTGCCACTGCGCTCGGCCAGGGTACCGTCGGTGTTGACGATCAACAGATCAAAGGGAGGCGACGACTGAAACGGTCCGACCAGCAAACCGTCGCTGCGATGATCCTTGCTGCCGGACGGTTGAGTGCCTGGAGCCCAACAGCAGCAAGCCTCGATCGCGGCTGGCGCCCAGGCTTCAAGGGTTTGCGCTGCCTGGCTGGCCTGGTCGGGCAGGTCGATGCCCTGACGGCGCAGCTCTTCGGGCGTTACCACGATGTAAATGTTGCCCCGTGCATCGTACCTCTGAGCCATGGCGCCCTCCGTGTGTCATTGGAATGGCTCAACATATCGCGAAAAACACCGACGCTGTGCAACCATATCGCCCTGTTTGACCGTAAAACTCTCCGGGCACTGATCGAACCCTCACAGGCCGATCACTGTCCGTTGAGGACGCAACGCTTTTTGCCAAGGATTGTCATGACCAGCCTCAACAGCCAAACCACCTTCATACCCGGGCGCCTGGAACAGATGTCCACGCGCATCGCCTTTTTCATCGCCGGGGTCGGCATCGCCGCGTGGGCACCGCTGGTGCCCTATGCCAAGGCCCGGGCCGGACTGGATGAAGGCACCCTGGGATTGTTGCTGCTGTGCCTGGGGGTAGGTTCGATCCTGGCGATGCCGCTGGCCGGGATCCTGTCCACACGTTTCGGCTGCCGGCGGGTGACGGCCGGCGGGACCCTGCTGATCTGTGCCGCCCTGCCGCTGCTGGCGACGGTGTCGTCGATTCCGGCGCTGATCACCGCATTGTTCATGTTCGGCGCGGGGCTCGGCACCGTGGATTCGACGGTCAACCTGCAAGCGGTGATCGTCGAGCGCGCCAGCGGCAAAAACATGATGTCGGGGTTCCATGGCCTGTTCAGCTTGGGCGGGATTGTCGGCGCGGCAGGCGTCAGCGGATTGCTTGGCCTGGGGATCTCCCCTCTGGGGGCCACGCTGGTGGTGATCGTGTTGCTGCTGATCGCGCTGGCCAAGGCCGTGCCGCATCTGTTGCCCTACGGCAGTGAGAGTTCGGGGCCGGCGTTTGCCGTGCCCCATGGCATCGTCCTGTTCATTGGCGGCATGTGCTTCATCGTGTTCCTCGCCGAAGGCGCTGCGCTGGACTGGAGCGCGGTGTTCCTGACACAGGAACGCGGCATCGACACCGCGTATGCGGGGCTCGGTTATGCGGCGTTTGCCTTGACCATGACGGCCGGGCGTTTGACCGGTGACAAAATCGTACGACGGTTGGGCGCGACGCGGGTGATTGTGTCCGGCGGGCTGACCGCCGCCGCAGGTTTGTTTCTGGCGACGTTCGCACCGAGCTGGGAGGCGGCGCTGGTGGGTTATGCGTTGCTGGGTGCCGGTTGCTCGAACATTGTGCCGATACTGTACACCGCAGTCGGCAAGCAGACGGTCATGCCCGAAAGCATCGCCGTGCCGGCCATTACCACCCTGGGTTATGCGGGCATCCTGGCAGGCCCCGCCGTCATCGGCTTCGTCGCCCATGGCAGCAGCTTGAGTTTCGCCTTTGCCCTGATGGCGGTGTTGCTGGTGGCGGTTGCCGTTGGCGGGAGAGTGTTGAAGGTCTGAAAAGCATCGCGAGCAAGCTCGCTCCCACAGGGATCACACGGAACCTGTGGGAGCGAGCTTGCTCGCGATGAATTCACCTCGGTCTATCAGAACCCGACACTGGCCTGCACAAAGAACGTGCGCGGCGCACCGACGTACATGCCCGAGTTGTTGTCGCTGGAACGGGTGAAATACTGCTTGTCGAAGATGTTCTTCACCCCCGCCCCCAGTTTCAGGTTCGACACCTGCGGACCGAAATCATAGCCGGCACGTGCGTTCCAGAGTACGTAACCCGGGATATCACCGAACTGGCCATCAGCGGTGCCTTCAGTGATGTAGTCGCCGTTGAAGCTGCCATCGGCGTTCACGCCGGTGCCCGGCGAACGCTGCTTGGACTGGGCGAACGCATCGAGATTGTAAGTCCAGCGGTTGACGTCGTAACGCAGGCCGGCGGTGGCCACCTGGCGGGAGTAGAACGGTAGGTCACGGCCCTTGAAGCCCGGGATCTCACCTTCGTAGGTGGCGCGGGTGTAGGTGAAACCGGCGTTGGCGGTCAGGCCGTCCAGCATCGGGTTCAGCGCGGCCATGTCGTAGTGCACCGAGGCTTCGATACCCTGGTGCTTGGTCGCGCCGAGGTTGGTCCAGCCCACGTCATTGCTGATGTATTGCAGTTCGTCGTCGAAGTCGATGTAGAACAGCGTCACTTCACCGCCCCACACGTCATCGTTGTAGCGCGTACCGATTTCGTAGGTCTTGGCCTTTTCCGGCTCCAGGCCGTTGGCGGGCTCATTACCGATACCGCCCTGCCCCAGCTGGAAATACTGCAGCGCGCCGAACGAGGTTTCGTAGTTGGCGAACAACTTCCAGGCATCGGACATGTGATACATCACGCTCAGGGCCGGCAGCGGCTCATTGCTCTCGATGCTGCGTTTTTTCTCCGGCACCCGTTTACCGGCGTTATCGAGTACCGGGCGGTCGTGCCAATCGGTGCTGATGTGCTCGAAGCGAATGCCTGGCGTGACAGTCCAGTTGCCAACGTCAATCTTGTTGTCGACGTAGACCGAATTGGCCTCGGTTCCACCGGTACGGTCCTGATAGACATGGCCGTCCGCCCCCGGACGCACGACCGGCTCATTGTTGACCAGCGCCACACGGCTGGCCTCTTCGTGCATGGCCTCTTTCAGGTAGCGATAACCGACGCTGACTTCCTGGGTGGTAGGGCCCACATCGAAGACGTGAGACACCCGTGGCTCGATACCGTAGGTGTAGTAGGTGCGCGGGTAGGAGTTGAGTGTCTTCAGGTCACGGGAGGCGATGTTGCTGCCACGGAAACTGTCGGTGTAGTAGGTCAGCACTTCGGCCTGGGTGCGATCGTCGATCTGCCGCGCCCACTTGAACGACACATCCTTGCGCCGACCGCTGAAGCTGTCGTAGTCGCGCACGGACTGGAACGGGTCGGCGTCGTACTGCGCCTGGGTCAGGCCGCCGGGCATGTCGGCCTTGGCGTCGTAGTAGTGGAAGTTGAGGCTGAAATCGTCGACATCGGTCGGCGCCCAATGGGTCTTGAGGATCACGTCGTCGATGTCGTTACCGTTGTTGCTTTCACGGTAACCGTTGCCGTTCACGCCGGAATACAACAGCGCCACGCCCATGCCGTTGTCGGCGGTGCCGCCCATGAATGCCGTGTCGATGTGCTTCCAGCCACCGTGCTGTGAGGTTTCCAGGGTGGTGCCGATTTCCGCGGAGGCTTGCTCCGGGATCGCGCGGGTCACGAAGTTGATCACGCCGCCGACGTTTTGTGGTCCGTAGCGTACGGAACCGGCACCGCGCACCACGTCGATGCTGTCGAGGTTGCCAGAGGAAATCGGCGCCATGGATAGTTGCGGCTGACCGTAAGGAGCGAACGCCGCCGGGATGCCATCGATCAGCACGGTGGAGCGAGGCGACAGGCGCGAAGTCAGGCCGCGCACGCCGACGTTGAGGGAAATGTCGCTGCCACCGGTACCGTTGGCGTCCTGCACCTGCACGCCCGGAACACGTTTGAGTACGTCGCCGACGTTCATCGCGCCCTGCTCGACCATGGCTTCGCGGCGGATCACGGTTCGTGCCCCGGGGTGGTTCTGCACCACGGCGGCATCGGCGTCGCCGAGCCAGTTACCGACAACCTTGATGTCAGTCACGCCCAGTTCCAGTGGACCGCTGGCCGCCGATGCTGGTGCCGGCATCAGCGTCACCGAACCTTCATCGATCTGGTATTGCAGGCCGCTGCCTTGCAGCAACTGGCGCAGCGCGTCTTCCGGGGAAAGGTTGCCATCCACCGCCGGAGCCTGCTTGCCGGCGACCAGTTCAGGGCTGAAGAACACCTGAAGCGAGGTTTGCTGGCCCAACTGACTCAGGGCCTGTCCCAAGGGTTGCGCCGGGATGCGGATGGCATCGGCGGCAAAGGCCTGGGGCAGCGCAACGTTGACCGCCAGCGCGAGGGCCAGCGGTAACCAGGGGAGTTGGTTGTTTTTAGCGGTGGAGTTTTTCACGTCGAACGTAATCCTGTGGATCGCAAGAGTGTGCGCTTGTTAATGCAAACCAGTTGCAGTTGAACAGGAAGACGATGAACTCGAAAAAAACCTGAATTTTATTTTGAAATTATTTCCTGACTGCCATCGCCAAGGGTGCGCACGGCCACGGGGAGGATGCTCGGCAAGGCCTTGAGCAGCGCGTCGGTGTTGTCGGATTTGAACACGCTGGTCAGGCGCAGATCGCCCACCGCGGCACTGGCGACCTTGAGTGGCTTCTCGCGATAGCGCGAGACCTGCTCGGCGACATCGGCCAGGCTGGCATTGTTGAACACCAGTTTGCCGTTGCGCCAGGCGGTCATTTCCGCCGGGTTGACAGCATAGGCGGCGGCAACTTTGCCCTGGGTATCGACGTGGGTGCCAAGGCCTGCCGACAGATTGATGAAATCGTTATCGGCGGCGTCGCGACCTTGAACCTTGACGCTGCCCTGCTCCACCACCACCCGGGTTTCGCTGGCGGCATGACGTACGTCGAATCGAGTGCCGGTAACCGTGACCTTGCCGCTGCCCGCCGCGACCACGAAAGGCCGGCTGGTGTCATGCTCGACGCTGAACATCGCTTCGCCTTCGGTCAGCTCGACGTTGCGGCGATCCTTTTCAAAGCGCACCTGAATCCGGCTGCGGCTGTCCAGATCGACCACCGAGCCATCGGGCAACGCCACCTGGCGTCGCTCATTCAGGGCCGTTGAAAACTCGGCGGTATAAGGCGCCGGATGATTCAGGCCGCTGAACAAACCCAGGCCGAGCGCTACCGCCAACACGCTGGCAGCCACCGCGTAACGCAGCACGGGACGACGTTTTTTCAGGGCTGGCGGGGTTTCACACAAAGCACGCAAACGCGCCGCCGGTAGCAGGTCGGCGGCGCTCCACAAGCCCTGGAGCACTTCGAATTCGTTGCGGTGTTGGGGGTGCTGCTCCAGCCAGAGTTGAAACTGACGCCGCATTTCGACATCGGCAACAGGCTCCTGCAAACGCACAAACCACTGCGCCGCGTCATCGCGAACCGCTGTTTGCCCGCACGCACAATCACGAGTATCCATCATGGAAGTTCCTGTTTGGCTGGGGAGGAGAAGGCGCGGCCGGTCATGACTGCAATCCGTCCAGGCGATCGCGCAGATGCCGAAGCGTGCGGATCATATACTTTTCCACCATGTTCTTGGACAGCCCCAGGCGTTCGGCGATTTCGGCCTGGGTCAGGCCCTCGATTTTCTGCCAGACAAACACCTTGCGGCAGTTGACCGGCAGCTCGGTGAGCGCCCGTTCGATGGAATCAGCCAGCTGGATCGCGTGCATGAAATGCTCCGGGTCGCCGGTCGGCGACTCACTGAGATCGATCGCCTCTGACTCCATGGCGCCCCGCCGGTCCTCACGCCGATAACCATCCACGGCAATGTTGCGCGCGGTCTGGTGCAAATACGCCCGGGGCTGCTGCACCACCGCCGAATCGGACTCAAGCACCCGCACGAAGGTATCGTGGGCCAGGTCCTCGGCCTGCTGACGATTCCTCAGGCGACGGGTCCAGGTGCCAACCAACTCTTCGTAATGCTCGAAAAAGCCGTGTCTGCGGGGCAGCTTGAGGGTCATTGCGGTGTGCTGTGGAGACGGGGCGTGAATAGTAATGCTTCCTATTAACTTGAAGCAATGGTTTGCGTCCGCCACACAGGGCACTTTATCCCCTTGCCATTGTGCATTTCGTCAGGAAAGCTCAATTGCGGCACGGAACCAAAGAAATCTGGCAGGCATTCAAATGCAGCCATTGACTGGTTGTAACAAAGTGCAGAAATGCCCGTACCCGGCTTTCACCCAGGAATTCACACATGTTCAGCCCCAAAGCATCGCCCAAGAGAACACCGCTGGCCCGCCTCGCCCTGGCCATCACCCTGAGCACCCTCGGCCTGCCGTTCTGGACGGGTAATGCCCAGGCCCACGGCGGTCACGCCGAAATGGTGCCGCTGCAAGCGGGTCTTGAGGAATTTGGCGCCACGGTGAAATGGGACGATTACGCCAACCTGTTCACCATTGCCAAGGACGGGGTCTACCTCAAGGTCAAGCCCGACAGCAAAGTGGCGATGCTCAACGGCAAGCGTATCGAGCTGACGGTGCCGGTGGTGTTCAAGGACCATACGGCGTTCATGTCCAAGGACTTTATCAACCAGGTGTTCCAGTCCGGGCTGGACAAGACCTTCGTCGTCGAGACCCGCCCCAACCCGCTCAACCCCCTGAGCGCAGCTGAAATCACCACGGCAGTGGACATCGTCAAGAAATCGGAAAACTACAAGCCTGGCTTCCGCTTCACCGAAGTCTCGGTCAAGGAACCGCCGAAGGATCAGGTGTGGAACTTCGCTCTGACCGGGCAGAACGTCGCCCAGCCGCGCCAGGCGAGTATCGTGGTGCTCGACGGCAAGCACGTGATCGAAGCCCTGGTCGACCTCGACACGAAAGAACTCAAGTCCTGGAAGCCGATCGAAGGCGCCCACGGCATGGTGCTGCTGGACGATTTCGCAACGGTGCAGTCGGCTGTGGAAACCAGCCCGGAATACGCCCAGGCCCTGGCCAAGCGCGGCATTAACGACGTGAAAAAAGTCGTGGCCACACCGCTGACTGTCGGCTTCTTCGACGGCAAGGACGGCCTGGCGCAGGACAAGCGCCTGCTGAAAATCGTCAGCTACCTCAACACCGGTGACGGCAACTACTGGGCGCACCCGATTGAAGGCTTGGTGGCGATTGTCGACCTGGAACAGAAGAAGCTGATCAAGATCGAAGACGACGCGCTCATTCCGGTGCCGATGAATCCGACGCCGTATGACGGTCGCGGACGCCAGGGCGTCGCAGTCAAACCGCTGGAAATCATCGAGCCCGAGGGCAAGAACTACACCATCAGCGGCAACAGCATTCACTGGCAGAACTGGGACTTCCATGTTCGCCTCGATTCGCGGGTCGGGCCGATCCTGTCCACCGTCACCTACGACGACAAAGGCAAGAAACGCAAGATCATGTACGAAGGCTCGCTGGGCGGCATGATCGTGCCTTACGGCGACCCGGACGTCGGTTGGTACTTCAAGGCCTACCTCGACTCCGGCGACTACGGCATGGGCACCCTGACCTCGCCGATTGCCCGTGGCAAAGACGCCCCGCAAAACGCCGTGCTGCTGGACGCCACCATCGCCGACTACACCGGCGCACCGACCGCAATCCCGCGCGCCATGGCGGTGTTCGAACGCTACGCCGGCCCCGAATACAAACACCAGGAAATGGGCCAGCCCAACCTCAGCACCGAGCGCCGTGAGCTGGTGGTGCGCTGGATCAGCACCGTGGGCAACTACGACTACATCTTCGACTGGGTCTTCCAGCAGAACGGCACCATCGGCATCGACGCCGGCGCCACCGGTATTGAAGCGGTCAAGGGCGTGAAATCGAAAACCATGCACGAAGACACCGCCAGGGAAGACACGCGCTACGGCACCCTGCTCGACCACAACATCGTCGGCACCACGCACCAGCACATCTACAACTTCCGCCTCGATATGGACGTGGACGGCGAGCAAAATTCGCTGGTGGAAGTGAACCCGGTGGTGTTGCCCAACGACCGTGGCGGGCCGCGCACCAGCACCATGCAGACCGAGACCAAAGTGGTCGGCACCGAACAGCAAGCGGCGCAGAAGTTCGACCCGTCGACCGTGCGCCTGCTGACCAACTTCAGCAAGGAGAACAAGGTCGGCAACCCGGTTTCCTATCAGCTGATCCCTTATGCCGGCGGCACGCACCCGGTGGCCAAGGGCGCCAACTTCGGCAAGGACGAATGGCTCTACCACCGCCTGAGCTTCATGGACAAGCAGCTATGGGTGACGCAATACAACCCGGAGGAAAAGTACCCGGAAGGCAAATACCCGAACCGCTCGGACAAGGACTCGGGCCTGGGGCAGTTCACCCAGGACAACCACTCCATCGAGAACACCGACGACGTGGTCTGGCTGACCACCGGCACCACCCACATCGCCCGCGCCGAAGAGTGGCCGATCATGCCGACCGAGTGGGTACATGTGCTGTTGAAACCGTGGAATTTCTTCGATGAAACGCCGACCCTGAACCTCAACGCACCGAAGTAACCAGGTCGAACGCAATACCTGTGGGAGCGAGCTTGCTCGCGATGACGGAGTGTCAGTCGACTTAAATGTTAACTGACACTCCGCAATCGCGAGCAAGCTCGCTCCCACAGGGTCAAGCGGTGTTCATGCAACCATCAAGCATGCCGCTTGCGATACTCCCCCGGCGCAATGCCGAAGCGCGACTTGAACGCTGTCGAGAAGTAACTCGAATCGGAAAACCCCCACGAATACCCCAGCACCGACAACTTCTCCTCCTTGCCCGATTGGCGCAGGGATTCAGCGCACAGGTCCAGGCGGCGGTTCTTGATGTAGCGCGCCACCACCAGCCCTTTCTTGGCAAACATCCGGTACAGGCCACGGGTGGACATGCCGACTTCCCGCGCCAGCCATTCCGGGCACAGGTCTTCGGAGCGAATGTTTTCGTCGATGCAGGTGAGCGTCTTGCGAAAGATCCGCTCATGGGCATCGGTGCAATCGTCGGCCTGGCTGATCGCCGGGCGCAGCAGACTGACAATCGCCTCCAGGGTCGCTTCGCTTTCCTGCCGGGTCAGGTGCTGCTGGCGGGTGGCATCGAGGATCAGCCGGTGCGACAGCATCGCGATGGGCGAGGTTGCGGCAATCCGGTGGCCGCACCTGACCTGATTGAAGCGCAGGGTTTGCTCGACCAGTTGATACGGCAGGATCAACGACAACTGCCGGGAGTTTTCGCCGTAGGTGAAGTCGCTGGGCCGCGAAGCATCGATCAGCGTGATGTCGCCGGGGGACAGCAAGACCTTGTCGTCGCCTTGGGCCATGCCCGCCGTGCCGTCGAGTTGGAACACCGCAAAATACTTGCCGCCCTCGCCCGCCGCGACTTCCTGGGGCGTACGGTACAAACGCGCCTGGCACACGTCGACGAAACTGAGTTTGAGCGCATCGCTCTGGTATTCGCGGATACGTCCGGCAAACTCGCTGCCCAGGGGTTGTGCGTTGAAGGCGCCACAGATCTGGTTGATCTGATGGATCCACTGGTCGAACCCATCATGGCGCTGTGCTGTTGTAGAAATCATGTCAGGCCTCACGCAGGCTTATTTTTATTGTCTACGTCAATCCACACGACATCGGATGCTTCGAGTCTCCTTTACCGCACCACTCCCTGAACAATGACGTGCTATTTCAGTCCGCCAAAACGCCGATAGAAGCTTTCACCCACATCCGGCAACGGGCCGTCGGCCGTTTCCAGTGCGGCGTTCAGCCATTCTTCGGCCTTGGCGTAAATCAAACGGTAAATGTTGCGGCACAGCTGGCGGGCGGCGCGGCCTTCCCAATCGCCGGGCAGCAACTCGTCCGGCAGTTGCGGGTCGCGCAGCAGCAGCTTGCGGTACTCGTGGATCAACAGCACCCGCGCCAGGAAGCAGTCGGCCGGTTGCAGGTTTTCCTGCTCGCGCAGGGCTTGCCACAGCGGCCGGAACAGCTGGATGAACTCGCTGTAGTGCGCGGCCAGCTCCTCGATGTTCCAGCTCTCGCGCACCTGCAGGCGCAGGGCCTTGGAGGCCAGTACGTCCTGGGCGGTGGTTTCGAAGACAATGGTGTCTTCCTGCGCGCCGAGGTCGAGCAGGGTCGCGTTGACGTCGGAACGGTCGCTGCGCGGACAGGCCAGCACCACCGGCGAAATCGCGCCGAAACCCTGCCACTCCAGTTCTTCACGCACCTGTTTGCGTTTGTCCTGAGTCAGCTGCGAGAGCATCACCAGGCACCAGGAACCATCCCAGGCCGGCATCGTGGTGCTGTAGACCCGCTTGAAGGCCTTGTCGAAACGCCGGCGACCGGTGCCGGTCAGGCTGTAGTAACTGCGGCGACCGACCTTCTCGGCGGTCAGCCAGCCTTCCTTGGTCAGGCGAAAAATCGACGTACGGATCAGCCGCTCGTTGATGCCGATGGGCTCGAGCAATTGAATCAGGCTGCCCAGCCAGACGGTGCCGCCATGGGGTTCGATGGCATCCCCGTATAACGTGATGATCAAGGAACTGGCGCGGATCGGCGTCTGCTCCTGGAAGCGGGTAATCAGATGGTTCAAGGGAGTCAGGGACGACATGGGCGTTCCGTGTAAAAAAAGAAAAGGAATATACCGAAACTCTGCCTGTTAATCGCATCCACCTGTAGGAGCGAGCCTGCTCGCGAAAAACGTCCGGACAACACGGGCATTCAGACAGCCCGCGTCATCGTTGACGTCCATCGCGAGCAAGCTCGCTCCTACAAAGGGATTTGTATTCACTGGGAACTGCCCTTGGGCCGCAACCCCCTGTCGCTGATGCGCGGGCGATCAGCTTCCGGCTCGGCCAGCGGCTCGCAGACCTGCATCTGTTCCAGGCAACGCTTGGCCAATTCCTGATACTCACGTGTTCCCGCCTGCTTCCACGCCACTTCCTGATCGCTGAGGCTGCGCTTGACGCTGGCCGGTGCGCCCATGACCAGCGACTGCTCCGGGCATTCGAAGCCGGCCTTGACGAATGCCGCCGCCGAAACGAATGAACGCGGACCGATCCGGGCGTTGTCCATCACCACCGCATTCATGCCCACCAGCGCATCGGCGCCAATCCGGCAACCGTGCAGCACCGCACCGTGGCCGATGTGGCCATTGCGCTCGACCACGGTGTCGCTGTCGGGGAAACCGTGCATCACGCAGGTGTCCTGCAGGTTGGCGCCCTCTTCCAGCACGATCCGCCCGAAATCCCCGCGCAGGCTGGCCAGCGGGCCGACATAGCAATGGGGGCCGATGATCACGTCACCGATCAATACGGCGGACGGATGCACATAAGCGCTCGGATCAACCACCGGAGTCAGGCCATCAAGGCTGTAGCAGGTCATGGAAGCTTCCTTCACAAAGCGATGCAAATAATGACTCATTTTGTATCACATCACTTTTAACAGCACAAAGACTAAAAACCGTATCACTTGAAATACACCTTTCCGACGAATGCCAGCACGCCTCCAAAATCACCATAAAACCCAATGTTTTCTAGGCAGAACCCGCTATCAGCACTCCTTCAGCGGGAAGATGAAAAATCAAAACGCACATCAATAAGACACATTAAATCTATTTTCGTATTGCTTTTACGTATCACGTTATAGCTATACTTGGGCAAAACCGGCCCCTGCGGCCGATCCAATAACGAGCCGGCACCCCGCCGAGCGTGCACCGTGAGAGCATCCGCCATGCCTCTGACCCTTGCCGTCGAATTGATCGAGCCTGGCGTCCGCCTGATTACCCTGCAGCGCCCGCAAGCCCTGAACGCCCTGACCACCGAGTTGCTGGGCGAACTGGCCGCTGAACTGAACATCGCGCAAGCCGACCCCGACACCCGTGCCGTGGTGCTCACCGGCAGCCGCAAAGCCTTCGCCGCCGGTGCCGACATCAAGGAAATGGCCGAGCGCGATCTGGTCGGCATCCTCGACGACCCGCGCCAGGCCTCGTGGCAAGCCATTACTCGCTTCAGCAAACCGCTGATCGCCGCGGTCAACGGCTTTGCCCTCGGCGGTGGCTGCGAACTGGCGATGCACGCCGACATCATTATTGCCGGCGAAGACGCCCGCTTCGGCCAGCCGGAAATCAACCTCGGGATCATGCCCGGCGCCGGTGGTACCCAACGTCTGCTGCGCGCCGTCGGCAAATCCATGGCCATGCAAATGGTGCTGACGGGCGAGTCGATCGACGCCCGTCAGGCCCAGCGCGTCGGTCTGGTCAGCGAAGTGACCCAGCCGGAATTTACCGTCGAGCGCGCCCTGCACATCGCTCGCAGCATTGCGGCCAAGGCGCCACTGGCGGTGCGCCTGGCCAAGGAAGCGCTGCTCAAGGCCATGGACACCGACCTGGCCAGCGGCCTGCGTTTCGAGCGTCACGCCTTCACCGTGCTGGCCGGCACCCGCGACCGCGACGAGGGCATTGCGGCCTTCCAGGAAAAGCGCAACCCGATTTTCACCGGGCAATAAAGCGGCCACTGACATCCGAATTCGAACGACTGCCAAGAGAACGCCAAGACCATGAACTTCGAACACATCCTGTTTTCCATCGACGCCGGCGTCGCCCTGCTCAGCCTCAATCGGCCGGACCAGCTCAACAGCTTCAACACCCAGATGCATGGCGAAGTGAAGGAAGCACTCAAGCAAGTGCGGCAGAACCCGGACGTGCGCGTGCTGCTGCTGACCGGTGAAGGTCGCGGCTTCTGCGCCGGGCAGGACCTGAGCGACCGCAATGTCGCGCCGGGAAGCGCCGTACCGGATCTGGGCGAGTCCATCGAGAAGTTCTACAACCCGCTGATCCGCCAGTTGCGCGACCTGCCGATGCCGGTGATCTGCGCGGTCAACGGTGTGGCCGCCGGGGCTGGCGCCAACATTCCGCTGGCCTGTGACCTGGTACTGGCGGCGCGTTCGGCCAGTTTCATCCAGGCGTTCTGCAAGATTGGCCTGATCCCTGATTCAGGCGGCACCTGGACCCTGCCGCGTCTTGTGGGCATGGCCCGGGCCAAGGCTTTGGCACTACTGGGCAACCGCCTTAGCGCCGAACAAGCCGAGCAATGGGGCTTGATTTACCAGTGTGTGGAAGACGCCGAACTGCGCGATGAAGCCCTGAAGCTGGCCCGCCACCTCGCCACACAACCGACCTACGGTCTGGCGCTGATCAAACGCAGCCTGAACGCCAGCATGAGCAACAGTTTTGACGAACAGCTCGAGCTGGAGAAAGACCTGCAACGTCTGGCCGGGCGCAGCGAGGACTACCGCGAAGGCGTCGGCGCCTTCATGGAAAAACGCACCCCAAGCTTCAAGGGACGCTGAGCCATGACCGCATTGAACACATCTGCACGCATCGCAGTGATCGGCGCCGGGGCCATGGGTGCCGGTATCGCCCAGGTCGCGGCCCAGGCCGGCCATCCGGTCTTGCTGCTGGACAATCGTCCCGGTGCAGCCGCCCAAGCGATTGAAGGCATCGACCGACAACTGGGCAAGCGAGTCGAGAACGGCAAGCTGTCGGCCGAGTCGCGCAGCGCCACCGTTGCGCGCCTGCAAGCGGTGGAAGTCATCGAAACCCTGGCCGACTGCGATCTGATCATCGAAGCCATCGTCGAGAACCTTGAGGTCAAACGCGCGCTGTTCCGTCAGCTGGAAGGCATCTGCGGCGAGCATTGCATCCTCGCCAGCAACACTTCGTCGCTGTCGATCACCAGCATCGCCGCACAGCTTGATCATCCACAACGCCTGCTCGGCCTGCACTTCTTCAACCCGGCACCGGTGATGGCGCTGGTGGAAGTCGTCTGCGGCCTGGCCAGCGATCCGGCACTCGCAGAGTGCCTGTACGACACCGCCAAAGCCTGGGGCAAAAAACCGGTGCACACCCGCTCCACACCGGGCTTCATCGTCAACCGCGTGGCCCGGCCGTTCTATGCCGAAAGCCTGCGGATGCTGCAGGAAGGCGCGGCCGACTGCCCAACCCTGGATGCGTTGATGCGCGAGGCCGGCGGCTTTGCCATGGGCGCGTTCGAACTGACCGACTTGATCGGCCATGACGTCAACTACGCCGTGACCTGCTCGGTGTTCGACGCTTATTACCAGGACACACGCTTCCTGCCGTCGCTGATCCAGAAAGAACTGGTGGATGGCGGGCGTCTGGGACGTAAAAGCGGACAGGGTTTCTACAGCTACGCCCAAGGCGCCGAACGTCCGCAAGCAGGTGAAATCAGCAGCAGCGCGAGCGTCGAGACTTGTATCGCCGAAGGTGACCTTGGCATTGCCCAGGGTTTGCTGGCGCGCTTGAGCGAGCAAGGTGTCGAAGTCATCCGGCGCGACGGCCGCGGATTGCTGCGAGTGGGTGACGCGGTGCTGGCCCTGAGCGATGGCCGCATGGCCTGCCAGCGTGCCCGGGAAGACGGGCTGCGCAACCTGATCCTGCTGGATCTGGCGTTCGATTACGGCAACGCCAAACGCATCGCTATCAGCCATGCGGCAGGCATTGATCCGCTGGCCCTCGAACAAGGCGTTGCCCTGCTGCAACGGGCCGGCCTCATGGTCAGCCTGCTCAGCGACAGCCCGGCCCTCGCCGTCCTGCGCACTGTGGCCATGCTCGCCAACGAAGCCGCCGACGCCCTGCTGCAAGGCGTGGCCTCGGCCGCCGACATCGATCTGGCCATGCGCGCCGGGGTCAATTATCCACAGGGGCCGCTGGCCTGGGCCGATGCCATTGGCCTGTCGCACATTCTTGAAACGCTGGAAAACCTGCAAGCCAGTTATGGCGAAGAACGCTACCGGCCGTCGCTGTTGCTGCGTCGCCGCGTCGCCGAAGGGAGAACATTCCATGACTAACCATGAAGCCATGACCCTGGCCAGTGAATGCGCGCAATCGCTGTTCCAGCGCGACACCGCCAGCCAGGCCATGGGCATGCGCCTGCTTTCGGCCGGCCCCGGTTGCGCGCGAGTGGGCATGACGGTGCGGGCCGACATGATCCAGGGTCACGGCACCTGCCACGGCGGCTACCTGTTCGCCCTCGCCGATTCGGCATTCGCCTTTGCCTGCAACAGCTACAACGAAGCCACCGTGGCCATCGGTTGCAGCATCGACTACATCGCCCCGGCGCGCCTGGGTGACACGCTGAACGCCGACTGCATCGAGCAGAGCCGTTCGGGTCGCACCGGCAACTACGACGTGCGCATCGAAAACCAGCAGGGCCAGTTGATCGCCCTGTTCCATGGCAAATCCTACAAAGTGCGCGGCCCGGTGCTGACGCAGGAGAACCCGAATGAATGACGCCCTGATCATCGACGCAGTCCGGACCCCGATTGGCCGTTACGCCGGTGTCCTGAGCAGCGTGCGCGCCGACGACCTCGGCGCAGTGCCGCTGCGCGAGCTGCTGCGCCGCCACCCGCAAGTGGACTGGAACACGGTTGACGACGTGATCTACGGCTGCGCCAACCAGGCCGGCGAAGACAACCGCAACGTCGCGCGCATGTCGGCACTGCTGGCCGGGTTGCCGGTCAGCGTGCCGGGCACCACCCTCAATCGCCTGTGCGGCTCCGGGCTCGATGCCATCGGCACCGCCGCCCGCGCCATTCGCAGTGGCGAAACCGGGCTGATGCTGGTCGGTGGCGTCGAGTCCATGTCCCGCGCGCCACTGGTGATGGGCAAGGCCGAGCAGGCGTTTTCACGTACAGCCGAAGTCTTCGACACCACTATCGGCTGGCGCTTCGTCAATCCGCTGATGAAAAAGACCTACGGCATCGATTCCATGCCGGAAACGGCAGAGAATGTCGCCGAACAGTTCAACATCTCCCGCGCCGACCAGGACGCCTTCGCCCTGCGCAGCCAGCAACGCGCTGCCGCTGCCCAGGCCAGCGGGCGTCTGGCCAAAGAGATCGTCGCGGTGGAAATCCCCCAGCGCAAAGGCCCGGCCAAGTTGGTCGAGCACGACGAGCACCCACGCGGCGACACCACCCTTGAGCAGCTCGCCAAACTGGGTACGCCGTTCCGCGAAGGCGGCAGCATTACCGCCGGCAACGCCTCCGGGGTCAACGACGGTGCCTGCGCGCTGCTGCTGGCCAGCCCGGAAGCCGCCAAACGCCACGCCCTGACCGCCCGTGGCCGGGTCGTGGCCATGGCCACTGCGGGCGTCGAACCCCGGATCATGGGCATCGGCCCGGTGCCAGCGACCCGCAAGGTACTGGAACTGGCCAACCTGAGCCTGGCGGACATGGACGTGATCGAGCTCAACGAAGCCTTCGCCGCACAGGGTCTGGCGGTGCTGCGCGAACTGGGCCTGAGCGACACCGATCCACGGGTCAACCCCAACGGCGGCGCCATCGCCCTGGGCCACCCGCTGGGCATGAGCGGCGCACGCCTGGTCACCACCGCCCTGCATGAGCTTGAGGAACGGAATGGCCGCTACGCCCTGTGCACTATGTGCATCGGTGTCGGCCAGGGGATCGCGCTGATCATCGAGCGTCTATCCCACTAAAGAATCGCGATTCCCAAGGAGCCGAGAGGTATCCTTGGGGCATGCACTCAAAGCCCTTGTGCAAAAGGGCTGGAACACAAAAACAATTCGAGTGAACACATGAACATGCCAATTGCCCAAGCCGTGCTGAACCCTGTGCTGGACCCGCTGGAAACCGCCAGCATCGACGAGCTGCGCCAGCATCAGCTGGAGCGCCTGCGCTGGAGCCTGAACCACGCCTACAACAACGTGCCGCTGTACCGTCAGCGCTTCGATGCGCTGGGCGTACACCCCGACGACATCAAGTCCCTGGACGACCTGGCGAAATTCCCTTTCACCACCAAGTCCGACCTGCGGGACAACTACCCCTACGGCATGTTTGCCGTACCGATGCACGACATCGTGCGCCTGCACGCGTCCAGCGGCACCACCGGCAAACCGACCGTGGTCGGCTACACCCAGAACGACATCGACACCTGGGCCAACGTGGTTGCGCGCTCGATCCGCGCCGCCGGTGGCCATCGTGGCGACAAGGTGCACATTTCCTATGGCTACGGCCTGTTCACCGGCGGCCTCGGCGCGCACTACGGCGCCGAACGCCTGGGCTGTACGGTGATCCCGATGTCCGGTGGCCAGACCGAAAAACAGGTGCAGCTGATCAAGGATTTCCAGCCGGACATCATCATGGTCACGCCGTCCTACATGCTCAACATCGCCGATGAAATCGAGCGCCAGGGCATCGACCCGCACAAACTGGCCCTGCGCCTGGGCATCTTCGGCGCCGAGCCGTGGACCGCCGAACTGCGCAGCGCCATCGAGGCACGCATGGGCATCACCGCCCTGGACATCTACGGCCTCTCGGAAATCATGGGCCCGGGCGTGGCCATGGAATGCGCCGAAACCAAGGACGGCCCGACCATCTGGGAAGACCACTTCTACCCGGAAATCATCGACCCGGTCACCGGCGAAGTGCTGCCGGACGGGCAGATGGGCGAACTGGTGTTCACCTCCCTGAGCAAAGAAGCCCTGCCGATGATCCGCTACCGCACCCGCGACCTGACGCGCCTGCTGCCGGGCACCGCACGGCCGATGCGACGCATCGACAAGATCACCGGACGCAGCGATGACATGCTGATCATCCGCGGCGTTAACGTGTTTCCGACGCAGATCGAAGAGCAGGTTCTGAAAGTCAAACAACTTGCCGAGTGTTATGAGATTCATCTGTATCGCAATGGCAACCTGGACAGCGTTGATGTGCATGTCGAGCTCAAGGCTGAGCACCAGCACCTGGGCGATGAACAGCAGAAGGCTGTTTGCGGGGAATTGAGCCGGCATATCAAGACGTACATCGGGATCAGTTCGCGGATCGTTTTGCAGCCGTTCCATTCGATCAAGCGATCCGAGGGCAAGGCTTGCCACGTGGTGGATAAACGTCCTAAAGCATGACTGCTGCACCCTTTATGGCCCCGCTTTTTGCGGGGCTTTTTTTTGCCAGGGCTTTACCGACTCTGGCACCGATCACTATTCCTGTGGGAGCGAGCTTGCTCGCGATGGCTTTGTGTCAGGCGACATGGATTTTTGAGGGTGTACATATCCATTGCTGCGGTCACGGCCACTTAGGGTTCCGCCCTTACGGCGGGTCACTTGGAAAAGCCCCAAGTAACCAAGGGCTCTTGCCCCTTTCGTTCGGTGCCTCGCCTAGGCTCGGCATGCCCTCGCTCCGGTCCTGCTCCGTGGGCCCGCCGCCATCGGCCATCCATGGCCGGGGGCGGCTAACCCGGCATCCATGCCGGGTTGCCCACTGCGCAGAACCTCCACTCGGCCTCACGAGGGGGCGTACACCGCAACAGCGCCCGAGGCGGCCTACCGGCCGGCCTGTTTGCTGGGTTCGTTCGACTGTGATGTACCTCGTCGACTGGCAGGTCGCTATCGCGAGCAAGCTCGCTCCCACAGGTATCGAGTACATCTGCAAGATTTCGGTCCGCTGGCAGGCCGCCTTCGCGGGCAAGCCCGCTCCCACAGGGGTTGGGGACATCTGCAAAAACCAGGTCGGCTGTCAGGCCGCCATCGCGAGCAAGCTCGCTCCCACAGAAGAGCAAAAGCAGATCGACGTACACCGATGCTCTTCACCACTCATCAGGCCGAGCGTTAGCTCGCCTGCAGCTCTTGATCTTGATCCACCCGCCCCTTCGGGAGGCTGAGTGGAGGCGTTCATCCGGGGATTGGCGCGCAGCGCCGTTCGACGCAGTCGAACACATTGCATGTAGGTGCAGCGAAGCAAACCGGAGGGCAATGCCCCCGGATGAATGCCGGAGCGAAGGAACGCCGAGCCTTAGCGAGGGGCCGGACGCTCGGGGCGAGCCTTTTTTTGCTTACTTTTTTTTGGCGTTTGTAAAAAAAGTGAGTCGCCGTAAGGGCGAAACCGCCAGTGGCCGTTACCAAAGAAATGGATATGTACGCCGACCTCCCTCCCCCCATTCATCCCAAAGCGATACAAAAAACAATTACGACACGTCATTTTGTGTTTGATATTAAATTCTGTATCGCTTATAAAGTTCTCCATGCCCCAGAACAGATTCAAGGCGGGAACTCAAAAATGTACGCACAGCTCGTAGAAACAGGCGTCAAGCGCATAAAAGACCTCTCGGAAATGTCCGAACAGGAACGCGCCTTCCAGGAAAAAATCGATTCAGAAATCAAGATCGAAGCCAAGAACTGGATGCCAGATGCCTACCGCCAGACCCTGATCCGGCAAATTTCCCAGCACGCCCACTCCGAAATCGTCGGCATGCTGCCCGAAGGCAACTGGGTCACCCGCGCGCCAAGCCTCAAACGCAAACTGCAACTGATGGCCAAGATCCAGGACGAAGCCGGCCACGGCCTCTACCTGTACAGCGCCATGGAAACCCTGGGCGCCGACCGCGATGAAGAAATCGCCAAGCTGCACAGCGGCAAGGCCAAGTACTCGAGCATCTTCAATTACCCGACACTGAACTGGGCCGACATGGGCGCGGTGGGCTGGCTGGTGGATGGCGCGGCGATCGTCAACCAGGTGGTACTGCAGCGCACCTCCTACGGCCCGTATTCCCGGGCGATGATCCGCATCTGCAAGGAAGAGAGTTTCCACCAGCGCCAGGGCTACGAAATCCTCCTGACCATGATGCGCCACGGTAACCAGGCGCAAAAAGACATGGTCCAGGACGCGATCAACCGCCTGTGGTGGCCGTCGCTGATGATGTTCGGCCCGAGCGACGAACACTCGCCGAACAGCGCCCAGTCCATGGCCTGGAAAATCAAGCGCCAGAGCAACGATGAACTGCGCCAGCGCTTCATCGACCAGACCATCCCGCAGCTGGAGCTTTTGGGCTGTACCTGCCCCGACCCGGACCTGAAGTGGAACGCCGAGCGCGGCCACTACGACTTCGGCGAAATCCAGTGGAACGAATTCTACGAAGTGCTCAAGGGCAACGGCCCGTGCAACCAGGAACGCGTTGCCACCCGCCGCAAGGCGATCGAAGACGGCGCCTGGGTTCGTGAAGCCGCCGTCGCCCACGCCCGTAAAAAACAAAACAAGAACGCCGCCTGATCCGGCCACCTGATGTGGAGTAACTGAAATGTCCGAGTGGACCCTCTTCGAAGTCTTCGTGCGCAGCAAGCACGGTCTGAACCACAAGCATGTCGGTAGCGTGCACGCCGCCGACACCACCATGGCCATCGAAAACGCGCGCGAGCTCTACACCCGTCGCAGCGAAGGCGTGAGCCTGTGGGTCGTGCCTTCGGCGTTGATCACCGCCTCGTCGCCGGATGAAAAAGACCCGCTGTTCGATCCATCGGACGACAAGGTCTACCGCCACGCCAGCTTCTACGAGCTGCCGGCCGAAGTCGGGCACATGTGAGGTCGACCATGAATAACAAGACCGATCTGATCGAATACCTGCTGCGCCTCGGCGACAGCGCCCTGATCCAGGGCCAGCGCCTGTGCCAATGGTGCGGCAAGGCCCCGGCGCTGGAAGAAGAACTGGCGCTGATGAACGTCGGCCTCGACCTGGTGGGCCAGGCGCGCAACTGGCTGGAGTACGCCGCCGAACTGCTGGACGACGGCCGTGATGCCGATCACCTGGTGTTTCGTCGCGACGAGCGCGCCTATCGCAACCTGCTGCTGGTGGAACAACCCAACGGCGACTTCGCGGTGACCATGCTCAAGCAGTTCCTCTATGACGCCTGGCATTTGTCGGTGCTGCAGGGCCTGAGCCAGTCCAGCGACGAGCGCATTGCCGGGATTGCCGCCAAAGCCGTGAAGGAAGTGACCTATCACCTGCGTCGCTCCGGCGAATGGATCGAACGCCTGGGTGACGGCACCGAGGAAAGCAATCGGCGCATGCTCGCAGCGATTCCCGAAGTCTGGCGCTTCACCGTGGAACTGATCGCCGCCGATGACAGCGAACAGCGTCTGTGCGCCGCCGGCATCACCCCGGACATCGCCAGCGTCGCCACCCAGTGGCAGACAAAGGTCGAGCAGATCTTCAGCAGCGCCACCCTGCCCGTCCCCGCGGCGCCGAGCTATTTCTACCTGAATGCACGCAAGGGCCTGCACACCGAACACTTAGGGATTCTGCTGGCCGAAATGCAGTGCCTGCCACGAGCGTACCCCGATGCAACCTGGTGAGCTGATCGCCAGCGACCTCGGCGCCCGGCCGGCTCAACCGACCGACCTGGCTGCCGCGTGGGCGATCCTGTGCGAGGTCATGGACCCGGAAGTGCCAGTGGTCAGCGTGGTTGACCTGGGCATCGTCCGCGATCTGGACTGGCAGGCCGGTCACCTTCACGTGGTGGTCACGCCGACCTACTCCGGTTGCCCGGCCACCGAAGTGATCGAAAGCGACATCCGCGAAGCCCTGGAACTCGCCGGATTCAAGGCGCCGCAATTGGAGCGCAAGTTGACCCCGGCCTGGACCACCGACTGGATCAGCGACAGCGGCCGCGAACGCCTGCGCGCTTACGGCATCGCGCCGCCCGAGGGCAGCACCAGCAAGCGCAGCCTGCTCGGCGAGAACCCGCAGGTTGTGTGCCCGCAATGCGGCAGCGCCCACACCGAGGTGCTCAGCGAGTTCGGCTCCACCGCCTGCAAGGCCCTGTACCGCTGCGTCGATTGCCGGGAACCGTTCGACTATTTCAAGTGCATCTGAGCGGCGAATCGGCCGTCCCAGCTGGAGAACAACAATGAGCAAATTTCACAGCCTGACCATCAAGGACGTGCGCGCCGAGACTCGTGACGCGGTGTCCATCGCCTTCGAGATTCCGCAGCACTTGCAGGACAGCTTCCACTTCACCCAGGGCCAGCACCTGGTGATGCGCACCCAACTGGACGGCGAAGAAGTACGCCGCTCCTACTCGATCTGCACCGGGGTCAACGACGGAGAGCTGCGCATCGCCGTCAAGCGTGTTACCGGCGGACGCTTCTCGGCATTTGCCAACGAACAGCTGAAAGCCGGGCACACCCTGGAAGTGATGCCGCCCGCCGGGCACTTCTGCGTCGAACTCGACCCGGCGCGCCATGGCAACTACCTGGCCGTGGCGGCAGGCAGCGGCATCACGCCGATCCTGTCGATCATCAAGACCACCCTGGAAACCGAGCCCCACAGCCGCGTCACCCTGTTGTACGGCAACCGCTCCAGCTCCGGTGCGCTGTTCCGCGAACAGCTCGAAGACCTGAAAAACCGCTACCTGCAACGCCTGAACCTGATCTTCGTGTTCAGCCGCGAGCAGCAGGATGTCGACCTGTACAACGGCCGGATCAACGCCGAGAAATGCGAGCAACTGTTCAGCCGCTGGCTCGACGTCAAGGCCCTCGACGCCGCCTTCATCTGCGGCCCGCAGGAAATGACCGAGACCGTGCGCGACAGCCTCAAGGCCAAGGGCATGCAACCCGAGCGCATCCATTTCGAACTGTTCGCCGCCGCCGGCAGCCAGCAGAAGCGTGAAGCCCGTGAGGCGGCACGCCAGGTGGATTCAGCGGTCAGCCAGATCACCGTCATCAGCGATGGCCGCGCCCTGGCGTTCGACCTGCAACGCAACAGCCAGAGCATCCTCGATGCGGGTAACGAGCAAGGTGCGGAACTGCCCTACTCGTGCAAGGCCGGTGTGTGCTCGACCTGCAAGTGCAAGGTCATCGAGGGCGAAGTGGAAATGGACAGCAACCACGCCCTGGAAGACTACGAAGTGGCCGCCGGCTACGTGCTGTCGTGCCAGGCCTTCCCGATCAGCGACAAGGTGGTGCTGGATTTCGATCAGCTCTGATATCCGCCTCACGCAAAACCCTGTGGGAGCGAGCTTGCTCGCGATAGCGGTGGGTCAGCCACCATCAATGCTGAATGTAATGGCCTCATCGCGAGCGAGCTCGCTCCCACAGGGGGCCGGTGATTCGGCACGAATACAACGTTTCACCCAAAACAAAAAAAACAAAGGAGCGCGCGTCATGACACCCCAGGAAATAGAACTCATCGGCCAGCACCCGGATTTCATCCAGCTGGTTCGTCGCAAACAGAAGCTGTACTGGTCACTGAGCCTGGCCATGCTGGTGATCTATTACGGCTTCGTGCTGCTGGTGGCTTTCTCCCCTTCTACCCTCGGCCAATCCCTGAGCGGCGGCGTGACCACCGTGGGCATGCTGGTGGGTGTCGTCATCGTCGGGCTGGCCTTTGCGCTGACCGGTTTCTATGTCTATCGCGCCAACAACGTGATCGATCCGCTGAATGAAAAACTCAAGCAGGAGTGCGCCCGATGAACCGCCTTCTTGCACTGTTCCTGCTGCCGCTGGCGGCTGTCACTGATGTTGCGATGGCCGCCGACGGCGCATCCCGACCGTTGAACTGGAACGCCATCGGCATGTTCCTGGTGTTCGTGTTGTTCACCCTTGGCGTGACACGCTGGGCGGCACTTCGCACCCGCTCCACCAGCGATTTTTACACCGCTGGCGGCGGCATGACCGGGTTTCAGAACGGTCTGGCGATTGCCGGCGACATGATCTCGGCGGCCTCGTTCCTCGGCATCTCCGCGATGATGTTCCTCAATGGCTACGACGGTTTGCTCTACGCTCTGGGCGTGCTGGCCGGCTGGCCGATCATCCTGTTCCTGATTGCCGAGCGCCTGCGCAACCTGGGCAAATACACCTTTGCCGACGTGGTGTCCTATCGCCTGGAACAAACCCCGGTGCGCCTGACCTCGGCCTTCGGCACCCTGACCGTGGCCCTGATGTACCTGGTGGCGCAGATGGTCGGCGCCGGCAAGCTGATCGAACTGTTGTTCGGCATCGACTACCTCTATGCAGTGATGCTGGTCGGCGTGTTGATGGTGTTCTACGTGACCTTCGGCGGCATGCTCGCCACCACCTGGGTGCAGATCATCAAGGCGGTGATGCTGTTGTTCGGCACCAGCTTCATGGCGTTCATGGTGCTCAAGCACTTCGGCTTCAGCACTGAGGCGATGTTTGCCGGTGCCACCGCCGTGCACGCCAAGGGCAACGCGATCATGGCCCCCGGCGGCTTGCTGTCCAACCCGATCGATGCGATCTCCCTGGGGCTGGGCATGATGTTCGGCACCGCCGGCCTGCCGCACATCCTGATGCGTTTCTTCACCGTCAGCGATGCCAAGGAAGCGCGTAAAAGCGTGTTCTACGCCACCGGTTTCATCGGCTACTTCTACTTGCTGCTGATCATCGTCGGCTTCGGCGCCATCGTCATGGTCGGCACCGATCCGGCGTTTCGTGACGCCAGCGGCGCGATCATCGGCGGCGGCAACATGGTCGCGGTGCACCTGGCCCACGCGGTAGGCGGCAACCTGTTCCTCGGCTTCATCTCGGCGGTCGCCTTCGCCACCATCCTGGCGGTGGTTGCCGGGCTGGCGCTGTCCGGCGCCTCGGCGGTGTCCCATGACCTGTATGCCTGCGTGATGCGCAAAGGCCAGGCCAGCGAGCAGCAGGAAATGCGCGTGTCGCGAATCGCCACCCTGTGCATCGGTGTGCTGGCGATCGTCCTCGGCCTGCTGTTCGAGTCGCAGAACATTGCCTTCCTCTCGGGTCTGGTGCTGGCCATCGCCGCGTCGGTGAATTTCCCGGTGCTGTTCCTCTCGATGTACTGGAAAGGCCTGACCACCCGCGGCGCCGTCCTCGGCAGTCTGTCCGGACTGGTCTCGGCGATTGTGTTGCTGGTGCTGAGCCCGGCGGTGTGGGTCAACGTGATGCATCACGACAAGGCGCTGTTCCCGTACTCCAACCCGGCCCTGTTTTCCATGAGCCTGGCGTTCTTTAGTGCATGGCTGTTTTCCGTCACCGACACCTCGCCCCGTGCAGCCCTTGAGCGTGGCCGTTATCTGGCGCAGTTCATCCGCTCGATGACCGGCATCGGTGCCACTGGCGCCAGCAAACACTAAACGACGACCGATCAGTTGGCAGGGAATAAAAATAATGAAACCCGCACGTACCACGTCTTGTGAATCACTGTTTTCACTGGCCGCCGCATTGAGTCTGCCCATGATCGCCCCCAGCGCCATGGCCGACTTCATCGGCGACAGCAAGGCCCGCATTGATATGCGCAACCACTACATCAATCGCGATTTCCGTCAGGACAACGCGCCGCAATCCAAAGCCGAAGAATGGGCCCAGGGATTCACTGCGCGCATCGAGTCCGGATTCACCGACGGCACCTTCGGTTTCGGTCTCGACGCGCTGGGCGAACTGGGGCTCAAGCTCGACTCCAGTCCCGACCGCCGTGGCACCGGGCTGCTGCCGTTTGGCCCGCAGAGCCATGAGCCCGACGACGAGTACAGCGAACTGGGCCTGACCGGCAAATTGAAAGTATCCAAAAGCGTGTTGAAACTCGGCACCCTGCAGCCCTTGTTGCCAGTAGCGACTTACAACGACACACGCCTGTTGGGTTCGACTTTTGAAGGTGGCTTGCTGACCAGCCAGGAAATCGACGGCCTGACGGTGAATGCCGGACGCCTGACCAAGGCCAACCTGCGGGACTCCTCCAGCAACGATGACATCGGCTTCGGCGCCGCCACCAGCGATCACTTCGACTTCGGCGGCGGCACCTACGCGTTCAGCCCGCAACTGAATGTGAGCTACTACTACGGCAAGCTGGAACAGATCTATCGCCAGCAATTCGCCGGACTGGTGCATACGCAACCGTTGGGCAACGGCTTCAACCTGCGCAGCGACCTGCGTTATTTCGACAGCCGCGGTGACGGCGCCGAGCGGGCCGGGCGCATCGACAACCGCAACTTCAACGGCATGTTCACGGTGTCCCACGGTGCCCACAAGGTCAGTGCCGCCTACCAGCAATTGTCCGGCGACAGCGCCTTTCCGTTCCTCAACGGCGGCGATCCGTACGTGGTCAACCTGGTGACGTTCAACACCTTCACCCGCGCCGAGGAGGATTCCTGGCAGCTGCGTTACGACTATGACTTCGCGGCGCAAGGTATTCCCGGCCTGACCTTCATGACCCGCTACACCGACGGTCGCCACGTCAAGGCCGGCACCGTCGACAACGGTCGCGAATGGGAGCGCGACACCGATATCAGCTACGTCGTCCAGAGCGGTGTGTTCAAGAACGTCAGCCTGCGCTGGCGCAACGTGACCTTCCGTTCCGGCAATGGCCTGACTACCGCCCTCGATGAGAACCGGCTGATCGTCGGTTACACCCTGGCGCTTTGGTAATTCCGAAAGGCGCGGCCGCCACCGCGCCACAACCCTTCATAACCAGGAGCAATCGTGATGTCCTCTTCACCTGCACTGCATGCCCCCACCCTGCAAAGCTTCATCGCCGGTCGCTGGATCGGCCAACACGGCGCGCAGGTCCTGCGCAGCGCCATCGACGGCCATGAAATCGCCCGCACCCACGAAGAGCGTCCGGACTTCGCCGAAGCCATCGAACACGGTCGCCGCCAAGGCGTCAGCGGCCTGATGGCGCTGGACTTCCAGCAGCGTGCCCAGCGTCTCAAGGCCCTGGCCCTGTACCTGAGCGAGCGCAAGGAACAGCTCTACGCGATTTCCCACCACAGCGGCGCGACCCGCGCCGACAGCTGGATCGACATCGAAGGCGGCAACAGCACACTGTTCACCTACGCCAGCCTCGGCTCCCGCGAGCTGCCGTCGGGCAACATCGTCCACGAAGGCCCGGCCATGCAGCTGAGCAAAATGGGCACCTTCGCCGGTACGCACATTCTGGTGCCCCGTGGCGGTCTGGCGGTGCACATCAACGCGTTCAACTTCCCGATCTGGGGCATGCTGGAAAAATTCGCCCCGAGCTTCCTAGCCGGCATGCCGTGCATCGTCAAACCCGCCAGCGCCACCAGCTACCTGACCGAAGCCGTGGTGCGCCTGATGGACGAATCCGGCCTGCTGCCGGCGGGCAGCCTGCAACTGATCATCGGCAGCACCGGCGACCTGCTCGACCGCCTGCAAGGCCAGGACGTGGTGACCTTCACCGGTTCCGCCGACACCGCAGCCAAGCTGCGGGTCAACCCGAACCTGATCCGCAATTCGGTGCCGTTCAACGCCGAAGCCGACTCGCTGAACTGCGCGATCCTCGCCCCGGACATAACCCCGGATGACGAAGAGTTCGAGCTGTTCATCAAGGAAGTCGCCCGGGAAATGACCACCAAGGCCGGGCAGAAATGCACCGCCATCCGCCGCGCCATCGTCCCGGCCAAGCACATAGATGCCGTGGCTACCCGCCTGCGTGATCGCCTGGCCAAAGTGGTGGTCGGCGACCCGTCGGTGGAAGGCGTACGCATGGGCGCACTGGCGTCTCACGATCAGCAGAAAGACGTGGCCGAGCGTCTGGAAAGCCTGTTGCAGAGCAGCGATATGCTGTTTGGTGCCCGCGACGGTTTCGAACCCCGTGGTGAAAACGTCGACAAGGGCGCGTTCTTCGCCCCGACCCTGTTGCAGGCCCGCGACCCCCATGCCGAGGGCGGCGCCCACGATATCGAAGCGTTCGGTCCGGTCAGCACGCTGATGGCCTACGACGATCTCGACGAAGCATTGGCCCTGACCGCCCGCGGCAAAGGCAGCCTGGTGGCCAGTCTGGTGACCAAGGATCCGCAAATCGCCGCCAAGGCCATCCCGGTCGCGGCTGCCTGGCACGGCCGCTTGCTGGTACTGGATCGCCACTCTGCCGGCGAATCCACCGGTCACGGCTCGCCGCTGCCACAGCTCAAGCACGGCGGCCCGGGGCGTGCCGGTGGCGGCGAAGAACTCGGCGGCCTGCGCGCGGTGAAACACTACCTGCAACGCGCGGCGGTACAAGGTTCGCCGACCATGCTGGCAGCGGTCACCGGCGAGTACGTGCGCGGGGCCAAGGTCATCGAAACCGACGTGCATCCGTTCCGTCGCCATTTCCAGGACCTGCAGATCGGCGAGTCGCTGCTGACCCACCGCCGCACCGTCACCGAAGCAGATCTGGTGAACTTCGGCTGCCTGTCGGGCGACCACTTCTACATGCACTTCGACGAGATCGCGGCCAAGGAATCGCAATTCGGCAAGCGCATCGCCCACGGTTACTTCGTGCTTTCAGCGGCGGCCGGGCTGTTTGTTTCCCCCGCTCCGGGGCCGGTACTGGCCAACTATGGCCTGGACACCTTGCGCTTCATCAACCCGGTGGGCATCGGCGACACCATCCAGGCGCGCCTGACCTGCAAACGCAAGATCGACCAGGGCAAGAAGAGCCCGCAGGGCATCCCGCAAGGGGTGGTGGCGTGGGATGTGGAAGTGACCAACCAGTTGGGTGAGCTGGTGGCCAGTTATGACATTCTGACCCTGGTGGTCAAACGCGAAGACTGATCTGGATTCCTGGTTGACCACTAATCTCGTGGTCAACCTCAATCTACTGTGGGAGCGGGCTTGCTCGCGAAAGCGGTGTGTCAGTCAATAATGATGTCGACTGACACACCGCTTTCGCGAGCAAGCCCGCTCCCACAGTTCGTTCTCTGTCGAACTTCAATTTTGTGCTCACTGGCTCCCACAAGGTTGAGGTGATCCAGGCGTCAATTGGCGTAGGACATTTCTGTTTTTCCTAGGCTTCGGTCATGCCCGTTGTGCCTCGCCCACAACTCACTCCCCCCGTTTTGCGGATACAAGTTCCACAGGTCCTAGGACATTTCCGGGCAAGGTCTTCGGAGATTTCCTTCGAATTGCGGCGATCCGCATGAACTGGTTTGAAAGGTGCTCAATCGATAGTCTTTGGTGGTCACTGAATTTCAGTGGCGGGGTGTAGGAACCTCCAGTTTCCCTAGTACCACGTTGGCGCCAATTACCTGGTTTGCGGCCGTTGAAATGCGTCCGTAAGATCAGCTGCGGCGGCTATGTACGGGCACGCTTCGGCGTGGTCGAGGTGCTAGGGACTCGATATTCCTACCCCGTACATGGCTGCCACCCTAGCCCGTAGGAAGGCTTTCGGTAGCTTCGATTTTCCTTTCCTAGAGTTAGAAACCATGAAAACCATTCATCCCGATCCACCCTACGAAAAACCAACCCCACACCCCAACAATCGCTTCATGGCACTCACCAGCAATTGCAGTGAAATGCCCACCCTCTTCGTCGACACCCACGCACCGCTCGACGTCCTGATGGACGCCGCCAACTACCGAATCCGCGCCGTCACCCAATTGCTGGAAAACCTGTCCATGCGCGGTTCGATCGAGTGCGATTCCTTCATCCTCAGCGACTTTTCATTGCTCTGCGCCATCCCGTTGCGCGATGGCTGTGATGTGCTGGATGTGGTCGGGCGACGGTTGCGGGCGCGCTGACCAACCCTGTAGAAGCGAGCCTGCTCGCGATGGAGGCCAACGATAACGCGGGCTGCCTGACTGAACGCGCCGTCAGGACGTTCTTCGCGAGCAAGCTCGCTCCTACAGGGTTACCGGTGTGTCAGGTGATCAATGCCTGCGCAACCACTCGATAAACAGCGCAAACAACTCCGACTGCGAACCCACCTCCAGTTTCAGGTACAGGTTCTTGCGGTGCATGCGCACGGTTTCCGGTGAGATGTTCATCTGGCTGGCCGTGGATTTCACCGAATGCCCGCGCAACACCATATGCGCCACTTGCCGCTCTCGTTCAGTGAGCAAGTCGCTGCCGAAATGCTCGAACGCCGACTGCACCCGGTGCTTGAGATCATCGCGCATGCCCTGGTCTTTATCGCACTGGATCTCGCGACTGCGCAGCATGCCCCGTTGACTGAATTCGCTGATGAATTCGCGCACCAGCGGTTCCACGGCGCGCAGCAGGTTCAGCTGTTCGGCGCTCAGGCATTCACCGCCGAAACCCTGATAGAGGCTGACGGAAATCTTCGTGTCATTGCCGATATCGACAATGTAGTAGCTGTCTTCCGAGCAGCCCGCCTTCAGGTAATAGGATTTGTAGTAGTCACTGTCGAAGAAGTTGTCCGGGGCAATCTCCTCCAGGTGATAGAAGCCTTGCGCCAATCCCTGCTCCACCGCCAGGCAGAACGGGTCGAGCAAATAACCCCCGGCAAAATAGCGCTCCAGAATCGAGACCTGATACTCCTGCGCAATCCCGCGCTGATGCAGCAACTGGGGCGCGCGGTCCTTACGCTCCAGGCTGATCATCATCGACTCGACGGACACCAGTTGCGCCAACGCCGACGCCAGGTGTCGCAAGGCGTCAGGCTCATCGATATGGGCGAATGCCTCGCGCATTCCCCCATGCCATTTGTGCAATGCCCCGAAGGGCACCGCGATCAGCGTATCGTCGTCTGGTTTGCTCATGCCCCGCAGTCTAGCGGCTGGACACGCCCTTGGTAACAGCCTGACTGACGAAATCATTGGCCCGCGTACTGTCCGCTCGCTTCAAGCTCGGCGGCCACTTCCAGAATGCATGTGCGCAAGGTCTCGACGATTTCATCGACCTGGGCAGACGTCAGGATCAACGGTGGCGACATGACATTGAGGTGCATGATCGGCCGCACCAGCAAGCCCCGGGCCTGGGCCCGCACGTGGATTTTCTCGCCGATGTTGATCTCGTCGGGGAACAGCGCCTTGGTGCGTTTATCGGCGACGAACTCCACGCAGGCCATGAGTTTCTGGCAGCGCACATCCCCCACCAGCGGCAAGTCCCGCAAGGTTGCCAGGCGCTCCTCCAGATAAGCCCCCACCGTGTCGACATGGGCCAGCAGGTTTTCCCGCTCGATGATTTCTATGTTCTTCAGCGCCGCCGTGCAGCACACCGGATGCCCGCTGTAGGTGAAGCCGTGGGTGAAGCAGCGGCCCTTGCCCGGCTCGGCGATGACTTTCCAGATGCGCTCGGAAAAGATGCACGCGCCCAGCGGCAGGTAGGCCGAGGTCAGGCCCTTGGCAGTGGTGATGATGTCGGGCTGCACGTCGAACACATCATAAGAAGCAAAGAACTTGCCCAGGCGCCCGAACGAAGTGACCACTTCGTCGGCGACGAACAGGATGTCGTAGCGCTGGCAGACGTCCCACATGCGTTTGAGATAGCCCCGGGGCGGAATGATCACCCCGCCGGAGCCCATGATCGGCTCGGCGAAAAAACCGGCAACCTTGTCCGCGCCAATCGAGAGGATCTTGTCTTCGAATTCCTTGACCAGGAACTCGAGGAACTGCGCCTCGTCCATGCCATCGGGCGCGCGGTACGGATTCGGGTTGGAGACGTGATGGATCAGCGGGTTGGCGTAGTCGAACTCCGGCACCCGGTCGGCGGCCTTGTTGCCGATCGACATGGTTAGCGTGGTAGAGCCGTGATAGGCGTTGAACCGCGCGATGACGTACTTCTTCTCGGGTTTGCCTCGGCAGTTCTGGTAGTACTGGATCAGCCGGTACGCGGTGTCCACGGCGGTGGAGCCACCGGTGGTCAGAAACACATGGTCGAGGTCGCCGGGGGCCAGGCTGGCGAGTTTTTCGCACAGCTCGATGGCGACGTTGTTCGACATGTCGGAAAACGGGTTCGAATAGGCCAGCTGACGCACCTGGTCGGCGATGGCCTCGGCCATTTCCTCGCGGCCCAGGCCAATGTTGGTGCACCACATGCCGCCCACCGCATCGAGAAAGCGGTTGCCCTGGGTGTCGTAGATGTAGGCGCCGTTGCCTGCGACGATGTTCAGCGAACCCTGTTCGGCATGTTCGTCGAACACGTGATAGCCGTGCATATGGTGAGCCTTGTCGGCCTTGACCAGCCGGGACTCGTCCGCTGGGGAAAAAACGGTGCGTGTTGGCGTCGCCATAAATAAACCTCTAACCGAATTGACTAACGTTCGAACAAATCAGATGCCGCTTTTCACGGTGCTCCAGACCCGGGTAATCGCCCGCATGTCCTTGGCGTTCTGGGTCTTCTGCGGAAACAGCCGCTCGCGGGTTTGCGCGTCGGGGTAAATCGCCGGGTTGTTGCGCACATCGGCGCTCAACAACGGCGTGGCCGCGGCGTTGCTGTTGGCGTAATTGATGAAGTCGCTCACGTCCGCCATCACCTGCGGCTGCATCAGGTACTCGAGAAACTTGTGGGCATTGGCGACGTGGGGGGCGTCGGCCGGGATGTACAGGTTGTCGAACCAGATCAGCGAACCTTCCTTGGGGATGAAGTAGGCCAGGTCGATCTTCTTCTTGGCTTCTGCGGCGCGGGCCATGGCGGTGGCGTAGTCGCCGGACCAGGTCATGGCCATGCACACATCGCCATTGGGCAGGCTGGTCAGGTAATTGACCGAGTCGAACTTGCGGATGTACGGCCGCACGGACAACAGCAAGTCCTGGGCGGCTTTCAGATCTTCCGGTGCGGCGCTTCTCGGATCACGACCCAGGTACTTCAGGGCCATGGGAATGACTTCGGTCGGGGCATCGAGCAGGGTCACGCCGCAGTCGGCGAAGCGCGAGACGATCTTCGGATCGAAGATCATCGCCAGCGAGCCGATCGGCGCGTCGGGCATGCGTTCCTTGATCTTGTCGACGTTGTAGGTGACGCCGTTGCTACCCCAGGTATAAGGCGCCGAGTACGTGGTGCCCGGATCGTACCCTTGCAGATCCTCCAGGACTTTCGGGTCCAGGTTGGTCCAGCCCGGCAGCAGTTTTTTGTCCAGCGGCTGGAACACCTTGGCCTTGATCAGCGGTGGCGCCAGGGACGCGTTCAACACGATCAGGTCATAACCGGAGTGGCCGGTGAGCAATTTGGCCTGCACCGTTTCGTAGGCATCGAAGGTGTCGTAGATGACTTTGATGCCGGTGGCCTTTTCGAAGTCGGCCACGGTTTTTTCACCGATGTAATCCGCCCAGTTGTACAACCGCAGCGTATGGCTGTCGTCCACTTGAGCGGCGTAGGCATTCAATGTCAGCGGTACAACAAACAGACTGGAAATCACCTTAAGCAGCGTCTTGCCCATAGCAAATGCACCTTATAGCGAGTTCGGCTCTGGATGAGCGGATGCCCCCACTATTGGTGGATTCGCCGGGCGCGGCCATACCCCGAATGGGTGTGTGTCGTTTTTTGGTCACACCGGCATGGCAAAAAGCGGCAGTGCAGTTGACCCGTTTTGCCATAGATCCGGGGTTTGTCCGGCGCTTAAAGTGGCAGCCCTGAACCGACCCTGCAGAGCCTGCGATGACCGACCTGATCAAACACGAGCAACGCGACGGCGTGTTGACGCTGACCATCGACCGCCCGGACAAGCTCAATGCGCTGAACAACGCCATGTACACGCAACTGGCCGAGCTGTTGCTGGACGCCGACGAAGACCCGCAGACCGGCGTGATCATCATCACCGGTGGCCCGGCGTGCTTTACCAGCGGCAATGACCTGGTGGATTTCCTCCAGCACCCGCCGACTCATCTGGACGCCCCGGCGTTCCACCTGATGAAGGTCGTCACGCGCCTGCAAAAACCGCTGATCGCGGCAGTCTGTGGTGCGGCCATCGGTATTGGCACCACATTGCTGCTGCATTGCGATCAAGTACTGGTCACCCGCAACGCCAAGCTGCGCATGCCGTTCGTCAACATCGGCCTGTGCCCCGAATTTGGCGCCAGCCTGTTGCTGCCACGCCGGCTTGGCCATGCCCGTGCCGCGAGCCTGCTCCTGTTGGGCAACGGCCTGGACGGCAACGAAGCGGTGGCCTGGGGCCTGGCCAACGAAGCCTTCGATGACGGCGAACAATGCCTGGCGGCGGCGAAAAAAATCGCCCAGCGCTTTCTGGCCATGCCCCAGCAAGCCTTGCGCCAGTCCCGGCTGCTGATGAAACAGGCTTGCCTGGCCGAACTGGAAACCACCCTGCGCGAAGAAAACACGCTGTTCATTCAGCGCCTGAATACCGACGAGGCGAAAACCGCCTTGAACGCCCTGCTCAATCGCAGTACAGATAAGAATCCACCGAAAGGAAACCAGCCATGAACACTCCAGAAATCTACGTCGTCAGCGCCGCCCGTACTGCCATCGGTACCTTCGGTGGTTCGCTCAAGGACGTGCCGCTGGCCGACCTCGCGACCACCGCCGTGAAAGCCGCCCTGGAGCGAGCCGCCGTGGACCCGGCGCTCGTTGGCCATCTGGTGATGGGCAACGTGATCCCGACCGAAACCCGCGATGCCTACATCTCCCGCGTCGCGGCGATGAACGCCGGCATTCCGAAGGAAACCCCGGCCTACAACGTCAACCGCCTCTGCGGTTCGGGCCTGCAAGCGATCATCAACGCCGCCCAGACCCTGATGCTCGGCGATGCCGACATCGTCGTCGGTGCCGGTGCCGAATCCATGAGCCGTGGCCCGTACCTGATGCCGGCCGCCCGTTGGGGTTCGCGCATGGGCAACGCCCAGGTCATCGACTACATGCTCGGCATCCTGCATGACCCCTTCCATGGTATCCACATGGGCATCACCGCCGAGAACGTCGCCGCGCGCAACGGCATCACCCGCGAAATGCAGGACGCCCTGGCTTTCGAAGACCAGCAACGCGCGGCCCACGCGATTGCCAACGGCTACTTCAGCGAGCAGATCGCGACCGTGGAGATCCAGGATCGCAAAGGCGTCAAACTGTTCAGCGTCGACGAACATCCGCGCGCCACGTCCCTAGAACAGCTGGCAGCAATGAAGCCGGCGTTCAAGAAGGACGGTTCGGTCACCGCCGGCAACGCCTCGGGTCTGAACGACGGCGCCGCCGCACTGGTCATGGCCAATGGCAACGCGGTCCAGGCCAATAACCTGAAACCCCTCGCCCGCCTGGTCAGCTACGCCCACGCCGGCGTCGAACCGGAATTCATGGGCCTGGGCCCGATTCCGGCCACCCGCCTGGCGCTCAAGCGCGCCGGCCTGACCGTCGCCGACCTGGACGTGATCGAAGCCAACATCGCCTTCGCGGCCCAGGCCTGCGCCGTCAGCCAGGAACTGGACCTCGACCCGGCCAAGGTCAACCCGAACGGTTCGGGTATCGCCCTGGGCCACCCGGTGGGCGCGACCGGCGCAATCATCGCCACCAAGGCCATCCACGAACTGCACCGCACCGGCGGCCGTTACGCGCTGGTGACCATGTGCATCGGTGGTGGTCAGGGGATTGCGGCGATTTTTGAACGGGTCTAAGCAATAGCTGTAAAAAGGGCCGGTGATCATCCAGATCACCGGCCTTTTTCATTCCAGCAGACCAGTAGCGATTCCCTGTGGGAGCGAGCCTGCCCCGGGCGGCGTTCCGACGATTGCGGCGTATCAGGCACCGTCATTGTTGACTGGACGGCCGCTATCGCGAGCAAGCTCGCTCCCACAGGGGTTCTCTAGCGCAAATAAAATCCCATTCTCGCTGAACAAACCACCTGACGACCGGCAGCAAAAACCATTTGCCACAAAATATTACATTCGTCATATTATGATCATCATAATTGACCGCCGCCCCCACAGGTAATCCTCCATGACCAGCATGCCCACCGTTGAACCCGACCTGGTTGCCCCGGTGACTGCCGCCAAACCTCCCCTGCTCAAACGCCTGCTGTTGCCAACACTGGGCATCGCGGCACTGGTGCTGGCCGGTGTGTATGGCACGCATTGGTGGACTGCCGGACGTTTCATCGAGGAAACCGACGACGCCTACATCGGCGGTGATGTGACGGTGATCGGGCCGAAAGTGGCGGGCTACATCGACGAAGTGCTGGTGACCGACAACCAGAAGGTCAAGGCCGGCGACGTGCTGATCCGTCTCGATTCCCGCGACTACCGCGCCCACCTGGCCAAGGCCGAAGGCGCAGTGGCCGCCCAGCAGGCCCTGCTCGCCAACCTCGACGCCACCGAGCAACTGCAACAGGCCGTCATCGGCCAGGCCCGTGCCGGCATCGACGCCGCCGGTGCCGAAGCCGTCCGTTCGCGGGATGACGATGCCCGCTACAAAAAACTGGTGATCACCAACGCCGTCTCGGTTGAAAGTGCCCAGCGGGCCAATACCACGTTCAAGACGGCCCAGGCCCAAAGCAACCGCGCCCAGGCTGAATTGCTGGCCGCGCAACGCCAGTTGAACGTGATCGACACCCAGAAACAACAAGCCCGGGCCGCCTTGATCCAGGCCAAGGCTGAGCGCGACCTGGCGCAATTGAATGTCGGCTACACCGAACTGAAGGCACCGGTTGACGGTGTGATCGGCAATCGCCGGGCGCGGGTCGGCGCCTATGCCCAGGCCGGCTCGCAATTGCTCTCGGTAGTGCCGACCAGCGGTCTGTGGGTCGATGCCAACTTCAAGGAAGACCAACTGGCGCACATGGTGCCGGGGCAACGGGTGGTGATCCGTGCCGACGTGCTGTCGGGGCAGGAATTCCACGGTCACCTGGACAGCCTCGCCCCCGCCAGCGGTTCGCAATTCAGCGTATTGCCGCCGGAAAACGCCACCGGCAACTTCACCAAGATCGTGCAGCGGGTGCCGGTGCGGATTCACCTCGACCCGGCCGACAGTGTGCTCGGCCACTTGCGTCCGGGGTTGTCGGTCACCGCTGAAGTGGACACGCGCAAGGAGCCTGAAGCGCCAGCCGTGGCCAGCGCGCCATGAGCCGTGCCCTCGCCGCCCCGGCGCAACCGTTCAATGCCGCGAACATGGCGACGGCGACCAAGGTTTTCGCCTTCGCCAGCATGTGCATCGGCATGTTCATTGCCCTGCTGGACATCCAGATTGTCTCGGCTTCGTTGCGTGACATCGGCGGCGGGCTTTCCGCCGGCACCGACGAAACCGCGTGGGTACAAACCAGCTACCTGATCGCCGAAATCATCGTGATCCCGCTGTCCGGTTGGCTGTCCCGGGTGTTCTCGACGCGCTGGCTGTTCTGCGCATCGGCGGTGGGTTTCACCCTGGCCAGCCTGCTGTGCGGCATAGCCTGGAACATCCAGAGCATGATCGCCTTCCGCGCCCTGCAAGGGTTTCTGGGCGGTTCGATGATCCCGCTGGTGTTCACCACGGCCTTCGTGTTCTTCACCGGCAAACAACGGGTGATCGCCGCCGCGACCATCGGCGCAGTAGCGTCCCTGGCACCGACCCTGGGGCCGGTGATCGGTGGCTGGATCACCGACATATCGTCCTGGCACTGGCTGTTCTACATCAACCTGGTCCCCGGCATCTTCGTCGCCGTGGCCGTGCCGATGCTGGTAAAAATCGACCAGCCGGAACTGTCGCTGCTCAAAGGCGCGGATTACTTGAGCATGGTGTTTCTGGCGCTGTTCCTTGGCTGCCTGGAATACACCCTCGAAGAAGGCCCGCGCTGGAACTGGTTCAGCGACCGCACGATCCTGACCACCGCGTGGATCAGTGGCCTGGCCGGGCTGGCGTTCATCGGCCGGACCTTGCATGTGGCCAACCCGATTGTCGATCTGCGCGCCTTGAAGGACCGCAATTTCGCCCTCGGTTGTTTCTTCTCGTTCGTCACCGGCATCGGCCTGTTCGCCACCATTTACCTGACACCGCTGTTCCTCGGTCGGGTGCGTGGCTACGGAGCGCTGGACATTGGTCTGGCGGTTTTCTCCACCGGAGTGTTCCAGATCATGGCGATTCCGCTGTATGCCTTTCTGGCCAATCGCGTCGACCTGCGCTGGATCATGATGTTCGGTCTTGGGCTGTTCGCCTTGTCGATGTGGGATTTCAGCCCGATCACCCATGACTGGGGGGCCAAGGAGTTGATGCTGCCGCAAGCCTTGCGCGGGATTGCCCAGCAATTGGCGGTGCCACCGGCGGTGACCTTGACCCTCGGCGGCCTGGCGCCGGCACGGCTCAAGCATGCGTCAGGGTTGTTCAACCTGATGCGCAACCTGGGCGGGGCCATCGGCATCGCCGCGTGCGCGACCATCCTCAACGACCGCACCAACCTGCATTTCACCCGGTTGGCGGAGAACCTCAACAGCACCAACGAGGCGCTCAACCAATGGCTGTCCCAGGTCGGCAACAACTTCGCGGCCCTCGGCCAGAGCGGTGACGCCGGGGTCACCGCCAGCCTGCATCAACTATGGTTGCTGACCTACCGCGAAGCCCAGACGCAAACCTATGGCGATGCGTTCTTGATGATCATGGTCTGCTTCATTATCGCCACGGCGATGGTGCCTTTGATGCGCAAGGTACAACCACCGGCCGCGCCGAGTGCCGATGCTCATTGAGGCTTGTGCGGGTCAGGCCTGAGGCATTTTGCGAAAACCTACGGCCAGACGGTTCCAGCTGTTGATGGTGCTGATGGCCACGGTCAGGTCGACCATTTCCTTGGGCGAGAACTGGGCGCTGACCATTTCGTAGTCTTCATCCGGAGCGTGGGTCAGGCTGAGCTGGGTCAGGGATTCGGTCCAGAGCAGCGCAGCGCGTTCGCGCTCGGTAAAGAACGGTGCTTCGCGCCAGGCTGTCACGGCGAACAGGCGGCGCGGGGTTTCACCGCCCTTGATCGCATCAGCGGTGTGCATGTCGATGCAGAAGGCGCAGCCGTTGATTTGCGAGGCACGCAGTTTGACCAGTTCGATCAGGTTCTTTTCCAGCGGCAGTTTCGAAACGGCGGTTTCCAAAGCGATCATCGCTTTGAGGGCGTCAGGGGATGCGGTGTAGAAATCGATACGAGGTTGCATGGGGTGCTCCAGGGCAGGTGGGTGTGTGACTACGTTAGTCCCCCGACCGTTCTACACAAATAGCCAATCTTTCAGAAGTCGAGGAGGCCATTGGCGGTGCCTTCCTGGTTGTTGGTGGAGGCGCGGGTGTGATGGGTTTCACTCTACACTTTTGGTGAGTTCGCTGCCGTCATCGCGAGCAAGCTCGCTCCCACAATTTGACCGTATTTCCCTGTGGGAGCGAGCTTGCTCCGGGCGGCGATCCGACGATCCGCGCAGCGGCCATTCACACCCGACTGCGCAACCATCGCAGGAAGCCCTTTTTCTCCACCGGCACCGGTAGGTCCTGAGTCAGGGATTTCGCTTTTTGCAGTCGATAATCGAGCAAGGCCTGCATTGCATCGTTGATGTCGTGACGGGCATCCAGGCACGGCTTGAGGTATGACTTTTCGATGCGGTACAGGCCACTGAATGTCTTGGCGGTAAACTGCGCAGGCAGCGCGCTGTCGGTGAGAATACCTGCCTCGCCGAACACCTCCCCCGGCCCCATGCGTCCGGATTCATATGGCGCTCCGTGACGCATCAAGGTCACCGAGATCACGCCGGATTCGATAATGAACAAGTGATCGCTGACCTGCCCCGCTTCCAGGATCACCTCCCCGGCGCGAAAGGTTTGCAGGGTCATGTTCTGGCTGAAGGTGTCTTTCTCTTCCTGGCGCAAGGTGGAGAAAATCGGCGAGCTGTCGAGCAACGCGCGTTTGCGAGTCGAGTTGACCGGCGGACTGGGCTCCACGCTCGACAACAAACTGACCCCGGATGCCTGCAAGTGCCGATAGGCCAGATCGTACAGCTGGTTGCGCACTGAACGTTTCTCGTCCATCGACGCGACAAAGCCGCTGATTTCGTAGACCACTCCGGTGTTGCTGGCGGTTTTCAGGCCGACGCTTGGCGACGGCGTATCGAGCAACGCACGACAACCTTGAATGGCCCGCTCCAAAGCATCGATCACCGTGTTCGGCCGCGCGTGGGGGCTCACTTCCAGCGAGACGGAAATGCCGAACATATCGCTCGGCCGACTGAAATTGATGATCTTGGCCTTGGCTGCCAGGGAGTTGGGAATCACTGCCATGCAACCCTGGGAGGTCTGCAGGCGCGTGGCACGCCAGTCGATGTCGGTGACCCGGCCCTCCATGCCATCGATGGAGATGTAATCATCGAGTTGATAGGGCTTGGTGGTGTTCAGGACGATCCCGGAAAACACGTCACTGAGGGTACTTTGCAAGGCCAGCCCGACGATGATCGCCAACGCACCGGACGTCGCCAGCACGCCCTTGACCGGCAGATCGAGCACATAGGCCAGGGCGGCAATCACCGCGATCAGGAAAATCACCGCACCGAGCAGATCCTGAAGCAATCGCCCGGTGTGCCCGACCCGTTGCATCATCACCGCGCCGATCAGCACGGTCAGGGTCCGCGCGCCGAACAACCACCAGCCGATCTGCAAGCCAGTGGCCGCCAGATGCAAGGGTACGTTGTCAGCCCAGGGCGGCGGCTCCATCGGGTTCAGACCTTCGTTGAACAACAGCAGGCTGAACAACGAAAAAATCACCACCCGTACCAATAGCCGCCAGGCGCTGCCAAGTGCACTGAGCAAGTACCACAACCCAAGATCGATCAGGATCAGCGCCATCGCGCAAATCAGCGGGTGTTCGGTGAGCAATGACAGCATCAAGCAACTCCAGCCAGGGCCAATAACGCGAAGATCGCATGGATTGGCCTCAGTGTAGGAGCATTTGATTTGGCGGGATGAACCCCCTCCCAAAAACACCACAAAACCAATGTGGGAGCGGGCTTGCTCGCGAAAGCGGTATAACAGTCAACACACAGGTTGAAAGTTAAGCAGCCTTCGCGAGCAAGCCCGCTCCCACAGGGGGGATGAGTGATGCCGAAGTTACTTGCTATTGGCCAGTGTGCTGTAGCTGGTCATCAGGTTGCGGTAATCCGGAATATGGTTAGAGAACAGCGTACCCAATCCTTCGATGTCGTTGCGCCAGTCGCGGTGCAGTTCACAGGCCAGGCCGAACCAGGTCATCAGTTGCGCGCCCTGAGCGGTCATACGGTGCCACGCCGATTCGCGGGTCAGTTCGTTGAAGGTGCCGGACGCGTCGGTGACCACGAACACGTCAAAACCTTCGGCCAGCGCCGAAAGCGCCGGGAACGCCACGCACACCTCCGTCACCACACCGGCGATGATCAGTTGTTTCTTGCCAGTTGCCTTGATCGCCTTGACGAAATCTTCGTTGTCCCAGGCGTTGATCTGGCCCGGGCGAGCGATGTACGGCGCATCCGGAAAGAGTGCCTTGAGTTCGGGCACCAGCGGTCCGTTGGGACCGGTTTCGAAACTGGTGGTGAGGATGGTCGGCAGCTTGAAGTACTTGGCCAGGTCAGCCAGCGCCAGCACGTTGTTCTTGAATCGATCCGGATCGATGTCGCGCACCAGAGACAGCAGGCCCGCCTGATGATCAACCATCAAAACCGCGGCGTTGTCCTTGTCCAGACGCTTGTAGGAAGAAGTCATTGCAGTAGTCCTCGCATGTTATCGATGCCGATTGGAAATCGGCGTGGGGTAACCGGTTAGCGCTGGGAGTCCAGCGCTTCGTGTTCGTTCGCCACTTGCTGGGCCTTGAGGTAGCTCTCGATCAGCAACTGATAATGCGGCATGGCCTGGGCGTAGACAGCGGCCCACTGCTCGGCGTCCGGGCGGTTCCACGAACCTTGCAGCTCAGAGAGCGTAGCCATGATGTCGATCGGCACCACCCCGGCCTGGGCCAGACGGGCAACGGTCAGATCAGTGGCCAGTTTCGAGTGGTTGCCGGAGGCGTCGACCACGGCAAACACCTTGTAGCCCTCATGCACGGCGGCGATGGACGGGAACGCCAGGCACACGCTGGTCAAGGTGCCGGCGATCACCAGGGTTTTCTTGCCGGTGGCTTTGACCGCCGCGTGAAACTCCGGGTTGTCCCAGGCGTTGATTTCACCTTTGCGCGCCACGTACTGCGCATGGGGCGCAGCCTCGTGGATTTCCGGGATCAACGGCCCGTTCGGCCCCTGGGGAACGGAAGCGGTGGTGATCACCGGCATCTTGAGCAGGGTCGCGGCCTTGGCCAGGGCAATGGCGTTGGCGCGCAATTGGGGCACGTCCATGTCCTTGACGATCTGGAACAGTCCGCTCTGGTGATCGATCAACAGCATTGCGCTGTCGTTGGGGTCGATGGTCGGTTTCTGGCCGTTGAAGTTGGCCGCGTAGACAGTGTTCATGTGCGTTTCCTCTTTCTTTTGGGCAACAGCCATCCCTGGCCTGAAAACCGGCCTACTCATCCTGTGTAGAGTCGGGTGTAAAAGCGTTGCGAACTAAGCGTGCATCCGGCCGAAGCGACCGGACTGGAAGTCGGCGAAGGCCTGGTGGATTTCTTGCTCGGTGTTCATCACGAACGGCCCGTGACCGACGATCGGCTCGTCAATCGGCTCACCGCTGAGCAACACCACCACCGCGTCTTCGCTGGCTTCGAGGCTCACCTGATCGCCCTTGCGGTCGAACAGGGCCAGTTGTCCCTGGCACACCGATTCCAGGCCGTTGACCTGAACCGTGCCACGCAGAACCACCAGCGCGGTATTGCGCCCTTCATGCAGGTCAAGGGTGAGCAACTTGCCGGCATTCAAACGAATGTCCCACACGTCGACTGGGGTGAAGGTGCGCGCCGGGCCCTTGTGGCCATCGAACTCTCCGGCGATCAGGCGCAGGCTGCCGGCGTTGTCCTTCAAGGGGATGGCCGGGATGTCACGGTCGAGAATCGTCTGGTAGCCGGGGTCGGCCATTTTGTCCCTGGCCGGCAGGTTGACCCACAGTTGCACCATCTCCAGGGTGCCGCCGCTCTTGGCGAAACCTTCGGAGTGAAACTCTTCATGCAGGATCCCCGAGGCAGCGGTCATCCATTGCACATCGCCAGGGCCGATCTTGCCGCCACTGCCGGTGGAGTCCCGGTGCTCCAGCTCGCCCTTGTAAACGATAGTCACGGTTTCGAAGCCACGATGAGGATGCTGACCAACGCCACGCCGTTCGGTGGTCGGGGTGAATTCAGCGGGGCCGGCATGATCCAGCATCAGGAACGGGCTGATGTGCTTGCCCAGGTTGTCGTAGGAAAACAGCGTGCGAACCGGAAACCCGTCGCCAACCCAATGGGTCCGTGGACTGGTGTAGATACCGATGATGTTTTTCATGGTGTCTCCTGGTGAGGTGAGTGAAGCCATGGACAAAGCTTAAAACCGTGACCTTTGCTGCGCTAGACTGCAAAAATCAGCTTTAGCGTTCTATTTGGAGAACGATGGTGGAAGACCTCAACACCCTCTACTACTTCACCCAAGTGGTGGAGCATCACGGTTTCGCCGCGGCCGGCCGGGCACTGGACATGCCCAAGTCCAAGCTCAGCCGACGCATTGCCGAGCTTGAAGAACGCCTCGGCGTGCGCCTGCTGCACCGCACCAGCCGGCATTGCTCATTGACGGAAATCGGCCAGGCCTATTACCAGCGCTGCCTGGCCATGCGGGTGGAGGCGGAAAGCGCCGCCGAACTGATCGAACGCAATCGCTCCGAGCCTCAGGGCCTGGTGCGTGTCAGTTGCCCGACGGCGCTGCTCAATTCCTGGGTCGGGCCGATGCTGACCCGCTACATGCTCAAGTACCCGCTGGTGGAGTTGTTCATCGAGAGCACCAACCGCCGGGTCGACTTGATCCATGAAGGCTTCGACATTGCCCTGCGGGTACGTTTCCCCCCACTGGAAAACACCGACATGGTGATGAAGGTGCTGGGCAACAGCACCCAGAGCGTGGTCGGTAGCCCGGCCTTTTTATCGCGCCTGTCGACACCGGCCTCCCCGGCCGACCTCAGCGGCTTGCCGAGCCTGCACTGGGGCGCGGCGCAGCGTGAATATCAGTGGGAACTGTTCGGTGCCGATGGCAGCACCGCGATGATCCGGCATGCACCGCGCATGGTCACCGATGACCTGTTGGCGTTGCGCCATGCGGCGGTCGCCGGGATCGGCATCGTGCACCTGCCCAGTGTGGTGGTGCGCGATGAAATCGCTGCCGGGCAACTGGTGGAACTGGTGCCGGGCTGGGCACCGAAAAGCGGTGTCATCCATGCGATCTTTCCCTCACGTCGGGGCCTGCTGCCTTCGGTGCGCACGTTGATCGATTTTCTTGGGGAGGAGTTCAGCCGCAGTGATATTGCTTAAGGGCGGGGTAAGGCTTTGGACCGAGTCGCCGCCTTCGCGAGCAAGCCCGCTCCCACAGGGATTCACTGCGTCCACAGCATTTGTGTACGACCCGGATCATTGTGGGAGCGAGCTTGCTCGCGATGGCGTCAGACCAGACACCATCAACACATCTTCCTGCCCCGATTCTTGATTTCCGGTAAACATTGCTTTGCCAATCCAGCGGTTTTTCTCACGGATACAGGCGCGGATACTGCCGCCCATTCCCACTGCAACCTCTGGAGTCTTCAATGTCTATTCCCGCTTTCGGCCTGGGTACCTTTCGCCTGCAAGGCCAGGTGGTTATCGATTCGGTGAGCACCGCCCTGGCGCTCGGCTACCGAGTGATTGATACCGCACAAATCTACGAGAACGAAGCCGACGTCGGCGAGGCTATCGCCGCCAGCGGCATCGCCCGGGAAGAGTTGTTCATCACCAGCAAGATCTGGGTCGCCAACCTGGCCGGTGATCGTCTGATCGACAGCTTGAAAGAAAGCCTGCGCAAACTGCAGACCGACTACCTGGACCTGACCCTGATCCACTGGCCGTCGCCGGACGATCAGGTGCCGGTCGAAGAATTCATGGGCGCCCTGCTCGAAGCCAAACACCTGGGCCTGACCCGGCAGATCGGCGTGTCCAACTTCACCATCGACCTGATGAAACAGGCGATCGCCGCCACGGGTGCCGCGCACATCGCTACCCACCAGATCGAACTGCACCCTTACCTGCAGAACCGCGAGGTCGTCGAGTTCGCACGCAGCCAGGGCATCGGCATAACCTCGTACATGACCCTGGCTTACGGTGAAGTCCTCAAGGATCCGCTCATCCAGCAGATCGCCGAACGCCTGCACGCGACACCGGCGCAGGTCACCCTGGCCTGGGCCATGCAATCGGGTTACGCCGTGATCCCGTCGTCCACTCGCCGGGCCAACCTTGAAAGCAACTTGAAGGCTCGCGAACTGACCTTGAGCGAAGCCGACATGGCCTTGATCGCAACGCTGGATCGCGGCCACCGCTTGACCAGCCCGAAAGGCATCGCACCGAACTGGGATTGAGCCTCAATCCTGCTCCAGATGCCGGTCCAGGCGGGCCATGGCTTGCTGTAGCTGGTCGACGGCGTCGTCGATCAGCACCCCGCGACCGTCATTGCACGCCTGCTCCAGTTGTTCGCAACACTCGACCAGGGCAAGCGCTCGCACCATCAGAGCCCCACCCTTGATCCGGTGTGCCAGTTCCTGCAAGCCCGGGTGATTGCCGCCAGCATGCAAGGCCAGTAAATGCACGCGATCCTCGCGGTTGCTCAGCGCCAGATCGCGCAACAGTTGATCGATCAGCTCACGGTCCACATCCGCAAAGCGCTCCAGCCCGCTCAAATCGAATTCGGCGACGCCTGGATCGTCGATTGCCGTTGAGGGTGCGCTGGAAAACCGCTGGGCGAGCCACGCCTGCAAATCCACCAGGCGAATGGGTTTGAACAGGCAATCGTCCATACCCGCGGCCTGGCATCGGACCTTCTCCTCGGCCTGCGCATTGGCGGTAAAGCCCAGAATCAGTGTCGCCGACAGCCCCTGCACCCGCTCTTGTTCACGTATTGCACCCGCCAATTCGTAACCACTGAGCACCGGCATGTTGCAGTCGGTGATGACCAGGTCGAACCCTTGCCCGCGCCACTGTTCAAGCCCCTGCGCCCCGTCTTCAGCCAGCACCACGCGATGGCCCAGATAGCTCAGCTGCCGCGAGAGCAACAGGCGATTGGCCGGATAATCGTCGACCACCAGAATCGACAACGCCCGGGTCGTGAGCTGCGCCGGATCCAGGGTCTTGCCCCCCGCGGGTAACGCTTGCAGGGCGGGCAGCACCAGGCTGATGTCCACCCGCGTCCCATGCCCAGGCTGACTGTCGAGTTGCAACCGGCCGCCCATCATTTCGCACAGGGTACGACTGATCACCAGACCCAGGCCGGATCCTTGCCGGGCGCTCTGCTGGCTGTTGCCCGCCTGCACGAACGGGCTGAACAGGCGTTGCTGGTCGAAAGCACTGATGCCGATGCCGCTGTCCTCGATCTGTACGCTGACGGCGAGGTGCGCCGGGGCTTGAGGTCGCACTCCCAGCGTCAGCTTCACCTGGCCTTCCCGGGTGAACTTGATCGCATTGCTCAGCAGATTCGACAGCACCTGTTTGAAGCGCGTGGGGTCGAGCATCACGTCACAGTCACTGTGTTCGTCGAGTTCGACCCGCCACTGCAGACTCTTCTGCACCGCCAGTCCTTCGAAAACCCGGCAGACCGACGTCACCAGCGCCTGCAGATTGACCCGCTCCGGCGCCAGCGACAAATGCCCGGATTCGATCCGCGCGACGTCCAGAATGTCGCCGATCAAATCCAGCAATTGCTGCCCGGCGTTGGACGCCACCTCGATGGCGGCGCGGTCGGTCTCCCCTTCATCGGCCCGTTTCAGCGCCAGTTCGAGCATGCCTATCAAGGCGTTCATCGGCGTGCGGATTTCATGGCTCATGGTGGCCAGGAACGTGGTCTTGGCCCGGTTGGCGTCGTCCGCCGCGTCCTTGGCTTCCTGCAGTTGTCCGAGCAATTGCTGACGCTGGCGAATCTGGCGCCGCTGCCAGACGATCCCGGCCAACGCGAGCAACAGCAAGACACCCGCCACTGCAAACGCCTTCACGATCGCCTGCCGGTGTCGCAACCAGTAACTCTGCTCGACCATCGAGTCATAGCGCCAGGGCTGGGTCAGCTCGTCAATTTCTTCGGGAGGGATGCTCAACAGCGCCTTGTCCAGGATCGAATGCAGCTCGGTGGCCTCGCGACTGGTCGCCAGGGTGCTTCGTGCAGGGTCGGTGCCCACGGTGCTGGTCACTTGCAGGCGATCGCGATACTGCCGGGAAATCAGGTAACGGGCGCTGATCAAGGAGTTGATGCCGCCGTGCGTCTTGCCTTGGGCGACCATTTCCATGGCGTCCGTCGACAATGGTGCATCCACCAACTGGATCAGCGGGTAATGCTGGCGAAGGTACTCGCCGACAATGTTGCCCTGGGTCAGTGCCAGGGTTCGCCCTGCCATGTCATCCAGCGTCCTGGGGCTGTCCGCGGCCACGCGGGTCACCAGCACCGAAGGGCTGCTCAGGAACGCCCGGGTGAACAGCAATTGATCTTCACGCTGGGAACTGAGGCCGATACCGGCCAGCACATCGATCTGCCCGCTCCTGATGCCGGTCATCATCTCGGCTACCGATTTCATGCCCCGGATGTCGAATTGCAAGCCGGTGCGCAAACTGATTTTCGTCAGCACATCGACGCCAATACCGCGGAACTTGCCTTCGCTGTCGATAAATGAAATCGGCGGAATGTTTTCGTTGATCGCGACCCTCACCCGTGGGTGGCGTTCGAGCCAGCGTTGCTCGGCCACGCTCAATTGCAATGACTGGGTGCCCGGGATAGACACCCCGTTTGCCCCCCAACGACGCAGGATGTTCATTTGTTCATTGGTGGTGATGGCCGCCAGTGCCTTGTTGACGATGCGCAACAGCGAATCGTTGTCGCGGGCCATCGCAAAGGCAAAACGCCCGGACTCCATGGGCGAGAAGTCCGTCAGGTGCACGTTGTTCAGGTAATTTCTGCTGATCAGGTAATGGGCATTGATCGCATCGCCCAGGTAGACATCGGCCTGGCCGAAAGCCACGGCGCCCATCGCCGCCAATGTCGAAGGAAACAGCTGGACCTGCGCCCTGGAATAGAACTGTTGCACGCTGTATTCGGGCAGGTAGTGATACAGCATCACCAGCCGCTTGCCGGCCAGTGTCGGGTCGAGCACCGGAGGGAAATCGGTGCGCGTGACCAGCACCGGTTGATCGACCGCGTACGCGCTGGACATCTGTAACTGTGGATCTTCGGCTTCAAATCGATTGGCCGTTCCCAGCAGGTCTGCCTGCCCTTCCTTGATGGCCTGCACCGCGTCGGCCCGCGACGGATAACGTTGGACCTCAATGACGACGTTCAGCAATTGTTCGAGCAAGCCGGCGTAATCGGCTGTCAGGCCTTCGAATACCTTGCCCGCCGTGTTGAACTCGAAGGGGGGATAGTCCGGCGCCGAGACAGCCAGCACCAATCGGCCCTTTTTCTGTAGCCAGCGCGACTCGGTTTCCGACAACCTGACGCTCAGGCCTTCGACACTCGAGCGTCCCAACAGGGTCAACGACTGTTGTGCACAGACCGTTGATGCCCAGAGAAGAAGGCCGATCAGTACCCCACCTGCCAGTCGTCGGAGTGCGTTCATTCAGATCAGATGATTGCGCAGGGCGAAATCCCTCAAGTGCACCGACGAGTTCACGTTGAGCTTGAGGGTGAGTCGGGTCTTGTAGGTACTGACGGTCTTGTAGCTCAGGTGCATGATCTCGGCGATTTCGAGGTTTTTCGACCCCCGGGCCAGGTACTGCAGGATGGTCAACTCACGATTGGACAGCCTGTCGATCAACTGCTTTTCGCTGCGTTGCAACTCCCCCATCGACACGGAACTGGAGGGAATCTGAGCGAAATAGGTGTAGCCGGCCATCACGCAATTCACCGCCGCCTTCAGGTCATCCAGGTCCTTGCTCTTGCAAACATAGGCAACAGCCCCGGCACGCATGCAGCGGTCCTGATAGAACTGGGCCTCCAGCGAGGTGAACACCACCACGCGACATCGCATCTTTTCGGTCTTGATACGGTCCATCACCTCAAGCCCCGCCACACCGGGAAGGCCCAGATCAAGCAGCACGACATCCGGTTGATGCTCCCGGATCAACGTCAGGACCTTATCGCCACGGCAGGCCTCGTAAATCCGCTTGAACCCTTCGCCCTTGAGTACGAGTTTGATCATGGAGCGAACCACCGGATGATCTTCCGCAATCAGTGCTGACTTCATGACATCTCCCGTGCAAACCAACACGATCGGGCAAAAAATGCCCTCCAGGCACCGCAGCGGTTGGACACAACGCTGCGCATAGACTTTTGCATGGAAGGCTGCAAAGAACTACCTGACAGAAATGACAGTTCCGACAAACGGTAGCCGACGATCGACAGCGCTCATCAGCTGCGTAATGCACACCAGGTCAGGCAGGGCAGTCCGGCTGACCTGGACGTTGCCCGCGACGGGCGGCAACGGCGTCTGCTGTTCATTGAAGATAAACGCGTGATGAACATGCGGGTTGTCGGCAAAAAAACTCAACAGGTCCAGCCCTTCGCTGGCCATCGCCCCGTTGATAAGCACCAGGTCCAAAGGCTCGCAACCGTACTCCACCAGTGGCAGGAGCTCGTCGAGGCTCTGCACCGGTGCTACGCGAAAGTAGCCGAGCTGATTGAACAGTCGCTCGATCCGCAGGCGGTTGAAGTGCTGCGCATCGGCGATCAGGATGCGCAAGGATTTGTTCGGCATGGTGACCTCCAAAAGGATGTCGATTTCAAGAGGTCGCAAAGCCTACGGAAGACCTTCCTGGGTTTATGTAGGAATTTTCCTAAATAAAAGCCGGTTAGTCTGACGCTTGCCAGGGAAACCTTGGCCCTTACTCCGTGGTACTCGGACTCCAGAACGCCTGCACCACCAGGGTCGAGGTCGAAATCCGTGCCACCAGCGCATCCAGCTCATCACCATCGACCGAAGTGGTGGCCAGGGTGGCTTCGATTTCAATTTCATCCGTGCCGAAGGCGTGCACATCGACATCGCTGGCCGGGTAGTTACTGCGTTCCAGCTCGGCTTCGAGCAAGGCCAGCACGGCTTTCTGCTGCGTGCGTCGGGCAATGACATAGACGATGTTGGTGACCTCCGCCGAAATCACATCCAGCGGCTGACGGTTGATGTTGTTGACGATCGGCCGCAGCAAGGTGTTGGCCGCGAGCACAAACAAGGTGCCAAGCAACGCCTCGGCCAGCAGGTCGGCACCGGCGCAGGCACCGACTGCCGCCGAGGTCCAGAGCGTGGCGGCCGTGTTGAGACCGCGCACGTTGCCCTCTTCGCGCATGATCACCCCGGCACCGAGGAAGCCGATGCCGGAAACTACGTAAGCTACGACCCGCACGGCACCTTCGGCACCGGCGAGACGGTTGGCCATGTCGACGAAAATCGCCGCGCCCACCGCCACCAGCACGTTGGTGCGCAGGCCGGCGGTGCGCTGCCGGTACTGGCGCTCGAAACCGATCAGGCCACCGAGGATGAAGGCCGCGCTGAGGCTGACCAGGGTGTCGAGCAGGGAGGTCAGGTTGAGGTTGTTCAGTGCTTGCATGATGAATCCTTTGAAAAACACACGATCCCCTGTGGGAGCGAGCTTGCTCGCGATGGCGGTGTATCAGTTGACATGGATATCGACTGACACTCAGTCATCGCGAGCAAGCTCGCTCCCACAGGGGTTGCGTTGATTGGCCAGCCTCGCGGCTTTATTGCCAGCCAAACCGACGAATGTAGAACCCCTTCACCGCCTGGGTCAGTGCCATGTACGCCAGCAGGATCACCGGCAGGAACACGAAATACAGCGAAGGCAACGCCTGCAATTTGAAGTAATGGGCCAACGGTCCCATCGGCAGGAAAATCCCCACGGCCATGATCAGCCCGGTCATCACCAGCAAGGGCATGGCCGCGCGGCTTTGCAGGAACGGGATTTTCGGCGTGCGGATCATGTGCACGATCAGCGTCTGGGTCAGCAGCCCGACCACGAACCAGCCGGACTGGAACAGGGTCTGGTGATCCGGGGTGTTGGCATCGAACACGTACCACATCAAGGCGAACGTGGTGATGTCGAAGATCGAACTGATCGGCCCGAAAAACAGCATGAAGCGCCCGACATCCGCCGGCTGCCAGCGCTGCGGTTGCTTGAGCATTTCGTCATCGACGTTATCGAACGGAATGGCGATCTGCGAAATGTCATAGAGCAGGTTCTGCACCAGCAGGTGCATCGGCAGCATGGGCAGGAACGGTATGAACGCACTGGCCACCAGCACCGAGAACACGTTGCCGAAGTTCGAACTGGCGGTCATCTTGATGTACTTGAGCATGTTGGCGAAGGTCCGGCGCCCTTCCAGCACACCCTCCTCCAGCACCATCAGGCTCTTTTCCAGCAGGATGATATCGGCCGCTTCTTTGGCGATGTCCACGGCGCTGTCCACCGAAATACCGATGTCGGCGGTACGCAGGGCCGGGGCGTCATTGATGCCGTCGCCCATGAAACCGACCACATGGCCGTTGCCCTTGAGCAGACGGACAATGCGCTCCTTGTGCGAGGGCGTCAGTTTGGCGAAGACGTTGGTGGTCTCCACGGCTTTCGCCAGTTCGGCGTCGCTCATGCGCTCGATGTCATTGCCCATCAGCAGGCCCTGCTGCTCCAGGCCGACTTCGCGGCAGATTTTCGCCGTCACCAGTTCGTTGTCGCCGGTCAGCACTTTCACCGCCACGCCATGGGCGGCCAGGGCCTTGATGGCCGGTGCGGTGCTTTCTTTCGGCGGATCGAGAAATGCCACGTAACCGATCAGCGTCAGTGCCTGTTCGTCGGCCAGGCTGTAGGTATCGCGGCCTTCGACCATTGGCCGTGCCGCTACCGCAACCACCCGCAGGCCCTCGGCGTTGAACGTGGCCGTGACCTGACGGATGCGCGCCAGCAGTTCTTCGGTCAAGGCCTCATCGACTTCGCCATGACGCACCCGCGAGCACACCGCCAGCACCTCTTCCACCGCGCCCTTGCAGATCAGCAAGTGCGGTTGATCGCGCTCGGCGACCACCACCGACATGCGCCGGCGGGTGAAGTCGAACGGGATCTCGTCGACCTTGCGAAACGCCGTGCCGACCTTCAGTTCACGGTGGATCTCGACGTGTTCGAGCACCGCCACATCCAGCAGGTTTTTCAGGCCGGTCTGGTAGTAGCTGTTGAGGTAGGCCATTTCCAGCACGTCATCGGAGTCATGGCCCCAGACATCGACGTTGCGCGCCAGGAAGATCTTGTCCTGGGTCAGGGTACCGGTCTTGTCGGTGCACAGCACGTCCATGGCGCCGAAGTTCTGGATAGCGTCGAGGCGTTTGACGATGACTTTCTTGCGCGACAGGAACACCGCGCCCTTGGCCAGGGTCGAGGTGACGATCATCGGCAGCATTTCCGGGGTCAGGCCCACGGCGATCGACAGCGCGAACAGCAGCGCTTCGGTCCAGTCGCCCTTGGTGAAACCGTTGATGAACAACACCAGCGGCGCCATCACGAACATGAAGCGGATCAGCAGCCAGCTGACTTTGTTGACCCCGGTCTGGAACGAAGTCGGTGCCCGGTCAGTGGCGCCGACCCGCTGGGCCAGGGCACCGAAATAGGTGCTGTTGCCGGTGGTAATGATCACCGCCATGGCCGTGCCGGACACCACGTTGGTGCCCATGAACAGGATGTTGTCCAGGTCCAGGGGATTGAGCGTGTCACGGTCCTGCTGGCGGGGAAACTTTTCCACCGGCATCGATTCGCCGGTCATGGCAGCCTGGCTGACGAACAGGTCCTTGGCGCTGAGCACCCGGCAATCGGCGGGAATCATGTCGCCGGCAGACAACACGATCAGATCGCCCGGCACCAGGTGCCTGATCGGCAATTCGATACGCTGCGCGCCGCGGTCCTCAAGGTCCCGGCGCATCACCGTGGCGGTGTTGCTGACCATCGCCTTGAGGGCATCGGCGGCCTGGTTGGATTTGGTTTCCTGCCAGAAACGCAGGAAGGTCGAGAGCACCACCATGGAGAAAATCACGACGGCGGCTTTCATGTCTTCGGTCAGCCAGGAGATGACCGCCAGCAACGTCAGCAGCAGGTTGAACGGATTCTTGTAGCAGTGCCACAGGTGCATCCACCAAGGCAGTGGTTGTTCGTGCTCGACTTCATTGAAGCCGAACTGCTCGCGCAAGGCATCGGCTTCAAGCTCGCTCAAGCCGTCGGTGTGACTGCCCAGGGTGTTGAGCAATTGACCCGTGTCGCTGCCGGCAGCGGCCACCAGGGTTTGCGCCAGGCTGGGCGGGACTTCACGGCTGACCGTGGTGTCGGTGAAGGTTTCCAGCAACGCCAGGCTACGGAAGTGCCGGGCGATGTGGCGGTTACGCAGGAAGCCTGCGAAGAATTCCTTGAGGTTAAGTTTCATGGCTGGTGCCCCTTTGGTCAGCCGGGAAACCGTCGAGCAGGCGGGTCCACGCCTCTTGCGCCGGAACAACCGGCAAAGCAAGGCCTGGCACGCCGGTCACGAATGACAGGCGTGTCGATAGAGCGGCGGCCACGACAACAAGTCGAAACCACGCACTGTTCAGCGTCGATGAGAGGGACTTCGGGACACGGCCAGGACGGGCCATGATCGGGATGCCGCTGCTCGCTTGTCGGCGAGACAACGGCACAGGAGACTGCGCGTTATCTTGCCGAGAAAATGCCGGTTACCGAGACCGGCCGACAACTGTCACTCGAACAAGTACCCACTGTGGGTCTCCGTAATGGATGAAAACGCGCGAAGCTTACGCCCCGAAGTTTGGAGAGTAAACCCGCTATAAAAGCTTGCCGGGGGGAATCGCGGGGTTCTTCAGGAAGGGTTCAGGATTGACTGTTTTGGGTGATTTCAATGGCCCCATCGCGAGCAAGCTCGCTCCCACATTGGTCCTGTGGACACCGGTCCACTGTGGGAGCGAGCTTGCTCGCGATGGCGGCCTTTTAGTCGCCGCAGGACTCAGCTGGCAGTGGCCAACAACAAATCCACCACCGACCGGCCATGCCCGCGATGCTTGCCGTGTTCATACAGCGAGCCGGCGATTTCATCGGCGCGAATCGGCAGGATCGACAGCAAGGTGTCGCTCAGCCCATGGCTGGCCTGGCAAAAGCCCTGCATGTAGAGGCCGGCCTTGCAGCGTTCATCGGTGATCAGTTTGTAGTTGCGATCGACCTCGAAATCACCCAGGTACTCTTCGAGCGGTGCCAGCAGCTTGCGGTGCATCTGCCGCTCGTAACCGGTGGCCAGCACCACAGCGTCGTAGTGACGCACCGAGACTTCGCCGGTGGCGTTGTTGCGCAACACCAGTTCGATGCCCCGTTCGTTGGCGGTGGCCTTTTCGATGGTGGTCAGGGTGCGGAACGCATGACGGGCGATGCCCGAGACCTTCTGCCGATAGAAGATGCCGTAGATTCGCTCGATCAGATCGATGTCCACCACCGAGTAGTTGGTGTTGTGGTACTCGTTCACCAGGCGCTCGCGCTCGCTGCCTGGCTGCTGGAACACCAGGTCGGTGAACTCCGGGGAAAACACTTCGTTGACGAAGGGGCTGTCGTCGGCCGGCTTGAGTGCCGAGCCGCGCAGGATCATGTCCACCTGCACCGACGGGAAGCTGTCGTTCAAATCGATGAAGGCCTCTGCCGCGCTCTGCCCGCCTCCGATGATCGCGATGCTCATCGGCCGGTTGTCCACGCACGGCTGCTTGGCCATCTGCGCCAGGTACTGGGAGTGATGGAACACCCGACCGTCATCCCTGAGTGCCTTGAATACCTCGGGAATACGTGGCGTGCCACCGGCGCTGACCACCACCGACCGGGTGGTGCGCACCTGCTGATGCCCGGTCGCATCGCGGGAAATCACCCGCAACGCCTCGACCTGATGGTTGTGCAGCACCGGCTCGATGGTCAGCACTTCTTCGCCGTAGCGGCTTTGCGCGGTGAACTGCCCGGCGACCCAGCGCAGATAGTCGTTGTACTCCATGCGGCACGGATAGAAGGTGCCCAGGTTGATGAAGTCCACCAGGCGCCCGTGGGCCTTGAGGTAATTGACGAACGAGTAAGGGCTGGTCGGATTGCGCAGGGTCACCAGGTCCTTGAGGAAGGAAATCTGCAACTCGCTCTGGGTCACCAGGGTGTTGCCGTGCCAGCGGTAGTCGGCCTGCTTGTCGAGAAACAGCACATCCAGGTTGCCCTGGCTCGCCCCGCGCTCTTGCAGCGCGATGGCCAGTGCCAGGTTCGAGGGGCCGAAACCGACGCCGATCAGGTCGTGAACGAGGGGCGATACAATTGCCTGTGTCATTTCCAGTGTCCTCTGGATGTTCCCCTCAAAGGCGGGGGCATTGAACCTAAGTGACCTGACCGACCAAGGGCCGCACAACAGGTCGTCTGTTGATTAGGAACGAGGACCGTGAAAAAAAATTTAACCGCGCAGGCTCACTGGGTGTCCCACTGTCGCATCCGTATACGGCAATGCTTCATGGCATTGACAATGTGCTTCTCGACCATTGCCCGGGAAATGCCCAGTTGCTCGGCAATTTGCGGATGGGACAGGCCTTCGATCTTGCGCAGCAGGAAACTCTCGCGGCACAACCTCGGCAACTCCGCCAGGGCACACTGGAGCATTTCCAGACGCTGGCCATGATCGAGCACGTTATGCGGCGAAGGGGTGAAATAGCGCTCTTCATTGTCGAGCACCTCAAGAGGTTCGGCCTGACGCAGGGTGTTGCGCCGATGGTCGTCGATAACCAGGTTGAGGGCGGTGCGATAAAGGAACGCCCGGGGTTGCTCGATCGGCGTATCACTGGAACGCTCCAGGACCCGCAGATAAGCGTCATGCACCACATCTTCGGCCACCTGACGGTTGCCCAGCCTGGCGTTCAGGAAACACACCAGTTCGCGATAGTAGTTTTCCAACATGACTCCCGTCCGCACGGGGGTGCGGTTTCTGTCCTTGAGCCCTTTGCGCGACCGTTGAAATAAACAGTGGCACGATAATGGCAGTTCGAGTCGCGTAATTTATAGTAATTCTCATATAGATTTAAAGTACTGCTTCAACTTGCCTGGTATTTAGTCACGACCCCTGTAGGAGCGAGCTTGCTCGCGAAGGCATCAAGGACAACGTGTTGACCCAGACGGCACGCGTTATCGTTAACGTGCATCGCGATCAAGCTCGCTCCTACATTAGTTTGTGTCAGCACCTAAATTCCCCGGCGCTTTCTACGTTTACAGGACAGCTCCCCGTCCCTGTCCGGCCCTGCCGGCAGCGTTCAGCCATCGACCTGCTGCTGAACGACGGGCCGATTTCCTAGGCCGGAACCCTGCATGAAACGTCCCCGACAGACCCGACGCGCCCTGCTTGCAGCACTTTGTCTGATCCCCGTGGTTGCCGTCGCCGCCTGGCAGTTCATCCCGCCGGGCCGCGACGGGCTCGTCACCGTTCAGGTCAGCCGCACCGACATTGAAAGCAGCGTCACGGCATTGGGCACCCTGCAACCGCGGCGCTATGTCGACGTCGGCGCCCAGGCCTCCGGGCAGATCCACAAGATTCACGTGGAAGTCGGCGACGTGGTCAAGGAAGGCCAGTTGCTGGTGGAAATCGACCCGTCCACGCAACAGGCCAAACTCGATGCCGGGCGCTTCTCCATCGAAAACCTCAAGGCGCAGCTGCAGGAGCAGCGAGCGCAGCACGACTTGGCCCGGCAGAAACACCAACGTCAACAGAACCTCGCCGCCGGCGGCGCCACCCGAGAAGAAGACGTGCAGACCGCCCAGGCCGAACTGCGCGCCACCCAGGCACGGGTCGACATGTTCCAGGCGCAGATCCGCCAGGCCGAAGCCAGCCTGCGCAGCGATCAGGCGGAGCTCGGCTACACGCGGATTTATGCGCCGATGGCCGGCACCGTGGTGGCGCTGGATGCCCGGGTCGGCCAGACCCTCAACGCCCAGCAGCAAACGCCGCTGATCCTGCGCATCGCCAAGCTGTCGCCGATGACCGTGTGGGCCGAGGTCTCGGAGGCCGACATCGGCCACGTCAAACCCGGCATGCACGCCTGGTTCACCACCCTGAGCGGCGGCACCCGGCGCTGGACCAGCACCGTGCGGCAAATCCTCCCCGTTCCGCCCAAGCCGCTGGACCAGACCAGCCAGGGCGGCGGCAGCCCCGCCAGCACCAGCAAAAGCGGGAGTGCCCGCGTGGTGCTGTACACCGTATTATTGGACGTCGACAACGCCGACAACGCCTTGATGGCGGAAATGACCACCCAGGTATTTTTCGTCGCCAATCAGGCGCAGAACGTTCTCACCGCGCCCATCGCCGCCCTGCAGGCAGGCCCGCAGACAGACCAGCAGACCGCGCAAGTGGTCGCCAGCAACGGCAGCATCGAGCAGCGCAACGTGCGCACCGGCATCAGCGACCGCCTGCGGGTGCAGATCCTCGATGGCCTGCAGGAGGGCGATCACCTGTTGATCGGCCCGATCGACGGGAGCGGCGGTTAAATGCACACGCCCCTGATCGACCTTTCGGACATCCGCAAAGCCTACGGCGGTGGCGACGCGCCTGAAGTCCATGTGCTGCGCGGCATCGACCTGTCGATCCATGCCGGGGAGTTCGTGGCAATCGTCGGCGCTTCCGGCTCCGGCAAGTCGACGCTGATGAACATCCTCGGCTGCCTCGACCGCCCGACCTCGGGCGAATACCGCTTCGCCGGGGAAAACGTCGCGGCGCTGGACAGTGACGAACTGGCCTGGCTGCGTCGTGAAGCCTTCGGTTTTGTGTTCCAGGGCTACCACCTGATTCCCTCCGGTTCGGCCCAGGAAAACGTCGAGATGCCGGCCATCTACGCAGGCACCCCAGCCGCCGAACGCCACGCTCGCGCCGCCGCCCTGCTCGACCGTCTCGGCCTGGCTTCGCGCACCGGCAACCGCCCCCATCAACTCTCCGGCGGGCAGCAGCAAAGGGTGTCGATTGCCCGCGCATTAATGAATGGCGGCCACATCATCCTGGCTGACGAACCCACCGGTGCCCTCGACAGCCACAGCGGCGCCGAGGTCATGGCCCTGCTCGACGAACTGGCCAGCCAGGGCCACGTGGTGATCCTCATCACCCACGACCGCGAAGTGGCGGCCCGGGCCAAGCGCATCATTGAAATTCGCGACGGCGAGATCATCAGCGACAGCGCCCGGGACAATCCCACCGCGCAAAACTCTGCCAACCCCGGCGCCCTGCAAGCCGTCGATTTGCGCAAGCGCCTGAGCGAAGGCGCCGAAGCCACCGGCGCCTGGAAAGGCGAATTGGTCGATGCCGTGCATGCGGCGTGGCGAGTGATGTGGATCAACAAGTTCCGCACCGCGCTGACCTTGCTCGGCATCATCATAGGCGTGGCCTCGGTGGTGGTGATGCTGGCCGTGGGCGAAGGCAGCAAGCGCCAGGTGATGGCGCAGATGGGCGCGTTCGGCTCCAACATCATTTACCTCAGCGGCTCGGCGCCCAACCCGCGCACGCCCATGGGCATCGTCACCCTCGATGAGGTCGCCGCGATTGCCAGCTTGCCCCAGGTGATGCGGATCATGCCGGTCAACGGCCAGGAGGCCGGGGTGCGCTTTGGCAACCTTGATCACATGAGCTACGTCGGCGGCAACGACACCAACTTCCCGGCGATTTTCAACTGGCCGGTGGTCGAAGGCAGCTACTTCACCCACGCCGATGAACAGAACGCCGCGGCGGTCGCGGTGATCGGACACAAGGTGCGGACCAAATTGCTCAAGGACGTGGCCAACCCGATCGGCCAGTACATCCTGATCGAAAACGTCCCCTTCCAGGTGGTCGGCGTGCTCGCGGAAAAAGGCGCCAGCTCCGGCGACTCCGACAGCGACGACCGTATCGCCATCCCCTACTCCGCCGCGAGCGTGCGCCTGTTCGGCACCCACAATCCCGAGTACATCGCCATCGCCGCCGCCGACGCGCGCAAGGTCAAGGAAACCGAAAAAGCCATCGAGCAACTGATGCTGCGTCTGCACGACGGCAAGCGCGACTTCGAACTGACCAACAACGCGGCGATGATCCAGGCCGAGGCGCGCACGCAAAACACCCTATCGCTGATGCTCGGCTCGATTGCGGCCATTTCGCTGCTGGTGGGCGGGATCGGCGTGATGAACATCATGCTCATGACGGTGCGCGAGCGGACTCGCGAGATCGGTATCCGCATGGCCACCGGTGCCCGCCAGCGCGACATCCTGCGCCAGTTCCTCACCGAAGCGGTGATGCTCTCGGTGGTGGGCGGCCTCACCGGGATTGCCCTGGCGCTGATCGTCGGTGGCGTGCTGATTTTCAGCGAAGTCGCTGTCGCGTTCTCCCTGATAGCGGTGCTGGGTGCCTTCGGCTGCGCCCTGGTCACCGGTGTCGTTTTCGGCTACATGCCGGCCCGCAAGGCTGCCCGACTCGACCCGGTCACGGCCCTTACCAGTGAATGATCGATTGATGAAGCCGCCACTCAGTGTGTTAACCCTGTGCCTGTTGCTCGGCGCCTGCGGCACCCCGCCACAGCGCCCCGACAGCGGCGTCCAACCGCCGGCTACCTGGCAATCCCGGCACACCGCAGGCGCTGTCCATGACAACCAGCAATGGTGGAACCGCTTCGGCAGCCCGCAACTGGGTCGCCTGATCGAACAGGCGCGGCTCGGCAGTTACGACTTGGCCGCAGCCATCGCCAGAGTGCGCCAGGCCCAGGCCGACACGGTGATTGCCGGCGGCTCGCAACTGCCCGAAGTCAAGGCAGGGGTCAACGCCAACCGCCAGAAATTGCTGCGCGGCAACGGCTACAGTCAGCTCGATGCCGACAGCGATAACGACGCCGTCGACTACTTCACGGCGAACCTGGTTGCCAGCTACGAAATCGATTTCTGGGGTGGCCAGCAGGCCAGCCGCGACAGCGCGCAATTCAGTCTCAAAGCCAGCGAGTTCGATCAGGCCACCGTGGAACTGACGTTGCTCAGCGGTGTGGCCAACGGTTACGCGCAAGCCTTGTCGTTGCAGGAGCAGAGCCGCATCGCCGAGTTGAATCTGGCCAATGCCCAAAGCGTGTTGAAACTGGTGCAGACCCGTTTCGATTCGGGTTCGGCCACAGCCCTGGAACTGGCACAGCAAAAAAGCCTGGTGGCGGCGCAGCAACGCCAGCTGCCGCTGGTGCAGCAACAGGCCGAAGATGCACGGATCAGCCTCGCCGCCCTGCTCGGCCGCCCGGTTCAGGCGCTGTCGCTGGGTCAGGAACGCTTCGATCAACTGACCTGGCCTGCGATTGACGCCGGGGTACCCAGCCAGTTGCTCAGCCGCCGTCCGGACATTGCCCGGGCCGAGGCGCAACTGGCCGCGGCCCAGGCCGACGTCACCGTCGCCCGGGCCGCGATGCTGCCGACCGTGACCCTCACCGCCGAAATCGGCTCCGGTGCCGACCGGGCCGACGACATCCTGCGCAGCCCCTTCTACAACCTCACCGCCGGGCTGCTTGCGCCGGTGTTCAACAACGGCCGCCTCGGCGCCCAGCGCGACAAGACCACGGCGCGTCAGCAAGAACTGCTGGAAACCTATCGCGGCGCGATCATCAACGGCTTCGCCGACGTCGAAAAAGCCCTCAACAGCATTCGCGGACTGGATGAGCAGCGCGGGTGGCAGAGTGAAGAACTGAGCCAGGCGCAGACCGCCTTCAATATCGCGCAAAGCCGTTATCAGGCCGGGGCCGAGGATTTGCTGACGGTGCTGGAGACCCAGCGCACCTTGTACGCGGCACAGGATTTGAACGTGCAGCTGCGGTTGTCGCGGATGCAGGCGAGTATTGCCCTGTACAAGGCGCTTGGGGGTGGGTGGCAAGTCTTGTAGTTGCTGGGCCTGACAGGACGCCATCGCGAGCAAGCTCGCTCCCACAGTGGATCGTCAGTGAACACAAAGTCTGTGTACGACCAGGTTCAAATGTGGGAGCGAGCTTGCTCGCGATTGAACGATAACGCGGTATCAAGCCTGGCTTTGTTTAGCCTTCAGATTGCGCGCATACCACGGCCGCTGGGGCACTTTGCGGAACAAATCCTTCAGTTTCGTCTCGTCCTCGCCAAAGGTAATGCGCAACGCCAGCTTCATGGTTTCCGGGTCCATTTCCACTGACTTGCCGGCCTGCAACCCCGGTGTGGTGCTGCAACCGTGGGTGCTCGGGCCGAGCCACGGGTCGTCGATCTCGACCCAGCGTCCCGGCGCGAACCATTGCACGCCGTTGACCTGCAGCCGACTGACCTGCCCCGGATGAAAACGCTCGTGGGCGCGAAACCAGTCTTCCAGGCGATCGTCGATCCAGCCATGGAAATGCCAGAACACCGGGCTGACATGGGAAGAAAACGGGTCGCCGAGAAAATCGTTTTCCGGTGCAAACCAGCGTGCGGAAAAGTCCGCCGGATCCCGGGCGAACGGCACCGGCTGACCGTTGGACGGATCACGCGGCACCGAAGCCCAGCGCATGTGCAGCCAGTCGTGCAGGCCCAGTTCGACCTCCGAGCCGAACTGGCCGAGGGTCAGCGTCGACAGGTAACGCGGATCGCGGTAGCGGGATTCCCAGACCTGGAAATTGCTGTGATACGTCTCGCCGGTCTTGATGTCGCTGACCCATTGCGAGTACTCGTCATCGTCCTCGGCCAGCCAGGTCGGCGGCAGCGCGGTGCCGTCGTGATTGTCGAAGTAACGCGCAAAGCCGAGCCGGTCCCGCGCCAGCTCCGGTTGTGGCAACGGGAAATGCGTCCAGGACGGCAGGTCCTGCATCGAACGCGCGGTGCCGAGCATGTGCCGGTGCATGAAGAAAAAGTCCACGCCAGAACCGTTGCGATCCTTGCGCACACCTCGGGCATCGCGCTCCTGGTCCCGCGGTCCGGGTTGCCAGCCGAGCCCGCGCAAGGCGCCGCGCTGGTCTTCGGACAGCTTGTGCCACTTGTCCCGGGAGGCATGCCAGAGCTGGTGGAACAACCGGTGCTCCGGCGATACCAGCCAGGCGAGCAGGGTCGGATTGAGGCCGGCGCGCTCGCGAGCTTCAGGGAATACCCGTTTGACGGCGATGAAGCGATTGTCCTGGGCGGTCAGCATCAGTGGCCGATTCAGGTCCAGCACACGTCCACTGAGACTGCCGCTGCCAGCATTACCGAAACCGGCCCAGACCTCGTCCAGGGTCATGTCGAACTCGTAATCGCAACAGCCGCTGGCGCCCAGCAGACGCCAACCCAGTTGCTTCGGGTTGGTCCCGGACAGATCGCCGAGCACCCGGTAACGGGGCGCTTCGGTGGAGCGCAAACGCTCGGCGGTGTCGAGATAACCACTGACACCGCGCCCCTTGTGGCCGATGTCGAGGAGCACCTCCAGGCCTTCGAGGGGCAAGCCTTCGATACCGGCGTCACGACCTTCGAAACGAATCTGCCAGACCCCGCGCAAGGTATCCGCCAAGCGTTGGCCGGCAACATCCGCCACCTCGAACGAAGCTTCGCCGGGGGTGATCGTCGGGTCCGGCCTGGTCAGTTCGCGATGCCCGTAATACACCGCCGGCACGGCGGCACCGGTCAGCGCCAGACCCGCGAGAAACCATCGTCGAGAAATCGTCATTGCCCTACCTGTGTCAGCCATGGAGCAGGCTTTATCCAAGCTAGAACGTTTGTTGCCCGCATAAATTTAAAAGCATCGCGAGCAAGCTCGCTCCCACACTGGATCTATGTCGCACTGAAGATCCCTGTGGGAGCGAGCTTGCTCGCGATGAGGCCATCAGCCACGCTAAATTTTCCGGTCAGCCACTCGTTCCCCCCAGATAGCAAAGGCCCCAGCGCCTGATCCGGGGCGGCGAACCTGACTGAGACGGCAATGACAAAACCACGTTCGAAAAAGGCTCTTTTCATCGGCCTGCCGCTGGCCCTGGCGATCAGCGCGGGTGCAGGCTTCGCGGCCTGGGATCACTGGTTCAGGGACAACCCCGGCTACCCGGTCAAGGTGATGAAACAGGCCGAGCAACTGCAGGAACGCATCCTCTCGTTCGACAGCCACATCACCGTGCCCATGGATTTCGGCACCGCCGGCAACGAAGTCGACAAGGACGGTGAAGGCCAGTTCGACCTGGTCAAGACCGGTCGCGGGCGTCTGTCCGGGGCGGCGCTGACGATTTTCGGCTGGCCGGAAATCTGGAACGGTCCCAACGCGCCCCATCGCCCTACCGCCGGCTTCGTCGACGAAGCCCGCTTTGAGCAGGAAACCCGCTACAAGATCATCAGCGCGATGGTGCGTGACTTCCCCAATCAAGTGGCCATCGCCTACACCCCCGACGACTTGCGCCGCCTGCACGGCGAAGGCAAGTTCGCGGTGTTCATCAGCATGCTCAACGCCTACCCGCTGGGCAATGACCTCAATGCCCTGGACAAGTGGGCTGCGCGCGGTATGCGTATGTTCGGCTTCAGCTACGTGGGCAACAACGCCTGGGCCGACTCGTCGCGGCCGCTGCCGTTCTTCAACGATTCCCGGGATGCCTTGGGCGGGCTGTCGGACATCGGCAAGCAAGCGGTGCATCGCCTCAACGACCTGGGCGTGATCATCGATGTGTCGCAGATGTCGACCAAGGCCCTGGAGCAAGTGGCGCAACTGAGCCGCACGCCGATGGTCGCCTCCCACTCGGCACCGCGCGCCCTGGTGGACATCCCGCGCAACCTCAGTGACACGGAAATGCAATTGATCAAGCACAGCGGCGGCGTGGTGCAGATCGTCGGCTTCCCCACCTATATCCGCCCGCTGAGCCAGGCCACCCAGGACAAACTCAACGCCCTGCGCGCCCGTTTCGACCTGCAACCGCTGCAAGGTCTGGAGATGGCATTGATGCCCGGCGACCCGGTGATCACCGTCTGGCCCGAGCAGCGTTTCGGCGAGTACGCCAGCCAGCTCTATTCGATCCTCGACGAAGAACCCAAGGCCACCCTCAAGGATTACGGCGATGCAATCGACTACACAGTGAAAAAAATCGGCATCGACCACGTCGGCATCAGTTCCGACTTCAACGACGGCGGCGGCCTGGACGGTTGGAAAGACGTCAGCGAGGCCCGCAACGTGACCGCCGAACTGATCAGCCGCGGCTACAGCGACGCCGACATCGCCAAGCTCTGGGGCGGCAACTTCCTGCGGGTCTGGGACCAGGTGCAGAAGTCTTCCCGGCCTGTCGTAAAAAACTGATTTTTCCTTTTGCCAAAGCGAACCGAATCCATGACCAACCGTCGTTCATTCCTCAAGCAGGCCGGCATCCTGGCGGCCGGCATTCCCCTGGCCTCCGCCGTGAGCCTGCCAGCACGGGCCGCCAGCCCCGCGCCGTTGCCCAAGGACAAATGGGACCAGTTGCGCCAACTGTTCACGCAGGACCCGAACTACCTGCACTTCGCCAACTTCCTGGTGACCTCGCACCCGCTTCCCGTGCGTGAAGCCATCGAGATGCATCGCGCCAATCTCGATCGCAACCCGGGCCTGGCCATGGACTGGCATCGCGGCGAAACCGAACGCCGCGAAGAAGAGGTGCGCGTGTGGGCCGGTCGCTACTTGAAGGCCAAGCCGTCGCAGATCGCCCTGACCGGCAGCACCACCGAAGGCCTGGCGATGATCTACGCCGGTATCCACGTGCGCCCGGACCAGGAGATCCTCACCAGCGAACACGAGCACTACGCCGCCAACAGTGTGTTCGAATACCGCACCCAAAAGGACGGCACCCAGGTTCGCAAGATCAAATTGTTCGAAGACCCGTACAAAGTCTCGACCGCCGAAGTGCTGGCCGCGATTGAACGCAACATTCGCCCCGAAACCCGTGTACTGGGCATGACCTGGGTGCATTCCGGCAGCGGCGTGAAGCTGCCCATCGGCGAGATCGGCAAACTGGTGGAGGAGAAAAACCGTGGCCGCGCCGACAAGGACCGCATCCTCTACGTGATCGATGGCGTACACGGCTTCGGCGTGGAGAACGTCGACTTCCCGGACATGCACTGCGATTTCTTCATTGCCGGCACCCACAAATGGATGTTCGGCCCACGGGGCACGGGGATCATCTGCGCCCGCTCCGACGAGCTCAAGGACGTGACCCCGACCATCCCGACCTTCTCTGAAGCCACCCAGTTTTCCACCGTGATGACCTACGGCGGCTACCACTCGTTCGAACACCGCTGGGCACTGACCGAAGCTTTCAAGTTGCACCTGGAGCTGGGCAAGGCCGAGGTCGCGACGCGCATTCACGACATCAACAGCTACCTGAAGAAACGTTTGCAGGCACACCCGTCGGTGGAGCTGGTCACGCCGCTGTCGCCGGAGTATTCCGCCGGTTTCACCTTCTTCCGCATCAAGAACCAGGACTGCGACGAAGTCGCCAACTTCCTGATGGATCAGCGCGTGGTGTGTGACGCCGTGGACCGTGATGTCGGGCCGATCATTCGTGTGTCGCCGGGGCTGCTCAATACCCAAGCGCACATCGACAAGTTGATGGAACTGATGGCCAGCAAGCTCTGAACCGCCGATTCCCTTTAGCGAGAACCCTTATGAAAAACATCCTGAACAGGGGGCGTTCCAAAGGCCTGGGCGCCCTGATGCTGCTGGCATTGCTCGGCAGTGCCATGCCCGGCCTCGCCCAGGCGTATACGGCGCCGCTGCCGGGCAAGGTCTTCAAGGATTGCCGTAACTGCCCGGAAATGGTCGTGCTGCCCGCCGGCACATTCACCATGGGCACCCCGGAAGACGAAGTCGGCCGTGAGCCTGATGAAGGCCCGATGCATGAGGTGACGTTCGACAAGCCGTTCGCCATGAGCCGCTACCAGATCACCGCTGGCGAATGGGACCAGTACCTCAAGGAAACCGGAATCACCCTGCCCGATGGCGACACCCGCCCCGGCCGCGAGTGCATCAACAGCAAGCCGCGTTATCCACAGAGCCCGCGTCAGCCGGCGGTGTGCATGAACTTCGCCGAAGTCAGTGCCTACGTCGCCTGGCTGTCGATGAAGACCGGCCAGCACTACCACATCGTCAGCGAGGCCCAGCGCGAATACGCCGCCCGCGCAGGGTCAACGGGTCCCTTCCCCTTCCCGTTCGACCCCGGCACCGAGTACAGCATCGCCACCCACGCCAACACCTACGGCCCCACCGATGGCTACAGCTACAGTTCGCCGGTCGGCAGCTACCCGCCCAACGCCTTCGGTATGTACGACATGCACGGTAACGTCTACGAGTGGATCGCCGACTGCTACCACCCGGACTACGTCGGCGCTCCCACCGATGGCAGCGCCTGGACCGAACCGAACTGCGACACCCTGCGCATCCGTGGCAACGACTGGGGCGAAGCACCGGTGTTTTCCCGCTCGGGTAACCGCAATGACATCGACCCGCAAACCCGTGGCGACTGGATTGGATTTCGTGTAGTACGCACTCTCTGATCTCCAGATCCCTTATGGGAGCGGGCTTGCTCTCGAAGGTGGCCTGTCAGTCGACATCTTCATTGGCTGACAGCCCGTCTTCGCGAGCAAGCCCGCTCCCACAGGTTTGGCACCACCTGTCTCCCACCGTTTAAATTAAGCCCTTCACCAGACGTTCTACTGGGTATCTGCCTTACGACCCAAGGAACTGTCTGCCATGACCCAGCCTACCCGAGGCGCCATCGGCGAATTACTGGCCCTGTTGAAACCGTTTCGACTGATCGTCGCCGCGTCCATTTTCCTGGGCATGGTGGGTGGCCTGAGCGTGACGGTGTTGCTGGCCACCATCAACAACGCGCTGCATTCGCCGCACGGCCTGACCCAAGGCGTGGTCGCGCTGTTCGGCGGCCTGTGCCTGCTGGCTCTGGGTAGTTCGATCTGCTCCGACATCGGCACCAACTATGTTGGCCAGCACATCATTGCCAGGCTGCGCAAAACGCTGGGGGAGAAAGTCCTTTCGGCCCCCATCGAGCAGATCGAGCGCTATCGCAGCCACCGGCTGATCCCAGTGCTGACCCACGACGTCGACACCATCAGCGACTTCGCCTTCGCCTTCGCGCCGCTGGCGATTTCCCTGACCGTGACCCTTGGCTGCATGGGTTACCTGGCGATGTTGTCGTGGCCGATGTTCCTGATGATGGTGCTGGCAATTGCCATCGGCACCGGCATCCAGTTCTATGCGCAGGGCAAGGGCATCCAGGGTTTCATGGCCGCCCGCGATGCCGAAGACGATTTGCAAAAGCACTACAACGCCATTGCCGGCGGTGCCAAGGAATTGCGCATCCACCGCCCGCGCCGCCAGCGCATGTTCGTCAAGGGCATCCAGGGCACCGCCGATTTCATCTGTAACACCCAGGTGCGTTCGATCAACACCTTCGTGATCGCCAAGACGCTGGGCTCGATGCTGTTCTTCGTGGTCATCGGCCTGGCGCTGGCGCTGCAATCGTTCTGGCCGAGCGCCGACCAAGCGGTGATGAGCGGTTTCGTGCTGGTGCTGCTGTACATGAAAGGCCCGATCGAGCATCTGGTCAGCACCTTGCCGATCGTGAGCCGGGCGCGGATTGCCTTCCGCCGCATCGCCGAGCTGTCCAGCCAGTTTTCCTCGCCCGAGCCGCACCTGCTGCTCAACGACAACGGCATCCGGCCAACCGTGCTCGACCGCCTGCAACTGAACAATGTCAGCTACGCCTTCCCCGCCGCACCGGGCAGTGACGCGTTTCGCCTGGGCCCGGTGAACCTGACCATCGAGCAAGGCGACATCATTTTCATCGTCGGCGAAAACGGCTGCGGCAAGACCACCCTGATCAAGTTGCTGCTGGGCCTCTACGCGCCGCAACAGGGTTCGATCCAGCTCAACGGCCAGGGCATCGATGCGCACAATCGCGACGACTATCGCCAATTGTTCACCACGATTTTTGCCGATTACTACCTGTTCGATGACGTGGTCCAGGGCGACCAGCACATCCCCGAAGATGCCAACGCCTACCTGCAACGGCTGGAGATCGCGCACAAGGTCAGCGTCAGGGACGGCAGCTTCACCACCACCGACCTGTCCACCGGCCAGCGCAAGCGCCTGGCGCTGGTCAATGCCTGGCTGGAAGAACGCCCGGTGCTGGTGTTCGACGAATGGGCCGCCGACCAGGACCCGACCTTCCGCCGCATCTTCTACACCGAGCTGCTGCCGGACCTCAAACGCCTGGGCAAAACCATCATCGTCATCTCCCACGACGACCGTTATTTCGATATGGCCGATCAACTGGTGCGCATGGAATCGGGCCGGGTCGTCACCGAGCGCGCAACCGCCTGAGCGCCGTGGCCGCACGCAAATCATTGTTTTTTGAAGTTTGTTTTCCGGTTTAGCCAAAGTGGTCCGTCTAATAATAATTATCATTAACTAAAAAACTGCACACACCATTCTGGAGCGATTCGAGCAATGCAAAGCCTTACTCTGTCCCGCGCACCCTTGGCGTTAGCCATCGAACGGCAAAAGAAATTCCGAACGGTCGTGCCGGGCGCGCTGCTGACCCTGTTGCTGCTGGGTACGTCCCAGGTCGAGGCAGCCCCGGTGAACGTCAATGTACCGGCTCAGTCGCTGGCCAGCGCATTGCGCCAACTGGGCCAGCAGACCAACCTGCAGATTCTCTACAGCCAGGACATGGTCAACGGCATCAAGTCCACGGCGGTGTCCGGCAACATGGAACCGGAACAGGCACTGAAAACCTTGCTGCTGGGGAGCGGCATCAATTTTCAGTTGAATGGCAACACCGTGTCGCTGGTGCCATCGGCCGGTGACTCCAGTGCATTGCAACTGGGTGCGACGTCCATCACCGGCTTGGCGCTGGGGCCAACCACCGAAGGCTCGCACTCCTACACCACCAATGAAGTCACCATCGGCAAAGGCAACATCAAGCTCAAGGACATCCCGCAGTCGGTGTCCGTCGTCACGCGCCAGCGCATGGACGACCAGAACCTGAACAGCCTGCAGGACGCCATGCGTCAGGTCACCGGCGTGACCATCAAGACCTACAACTCCGGCTCCAGCCTCAATGACGTCTACATGCGTGGCTTCCTCGTCGACCAGGTGCAGGTCGACGGCGTCTCGCAGCCCACCGGCCAGGGCGACATGGCCACCAGTTTCGACCTGGCGATGTACGACCGCATCGAAGTGCTGCGCGGCCCGTCGGGCCTGTACCAGGGCGCGGGCGAACCCGGCGGTACCATCAACGTGGTGCGCAAGCGCGCCCTGAGCAAATTCGCCCTCGGTGGCGAGCTGGCTGCCGGCTCTTACGATCGCTACCGTTCTTCGGTGGATGTCACCGGCCCGTTGAACGAACAGGGCACCGTGCGCGGTCGTTTCATCACCGCCTACGAGAACAACCAGTCTTTCGTCGACTACGCGCAGAACGAACGCCCGATGGTCTACGGTCGCCTGGAATTCGACCTCGACCCGGCCACCACCCTGTCGGTCGGCGGCGCTTACCAGAAGAACAACTCCACCCCGGCCTTCGGCCTGCCGGCCTACGCCGACGGCTCATTGCTCGACGTGCCGCGCTCGACCTTCGTCGATGCCAAGTGGAACACCCTCAACGAAAAAGTCTGGGAATCCTTCGCCGAGCTCGACCACGAACTGGACAACGGCGGTCAGTTCAAGACCACCCTGACCTACCGCGATGCCGAAACCCCGGAGCGTAACTTCACCTGGGCCGACGGCGCAGTCGACCCGGCCACCGGTGACAGCTGGGCCGTGGCCTACGACTACTACACCCACATCAAGACCGTCGGCGTCGACAGCTTTGTCACCACGCCGTTCGAGTTCGCCGATCGCCGACACGAGTTCACCGTGGGTGCCGAGTACCAGCACCTGGACAAGGATTTCACCTACGGCGGCGGCGAGTATTTCCCGATCAACGTGTGGAATCCGGGCAGCATCGACATTCCCCGCAATGACTATGCGCACGTCAACGGCAACTGGTCCAAGTCCGATCAGTACGGCGTCTACACCCGCGCCAAGTTCAACGTCACCGACTGGCTCGATGTCATCGGCGGCAGCCGCGTGACCTGGTACGAAAGCGATGCGAAGAACGCCAACGCCTTCTTCAACAACTTCGGCGAAGCCCACACCAGCATCAACCGCAAGGTCGTGCCGTACGGCGCCATCATCGGCAAGATCACCCCAGAACTGTCGACCTACTTCAGCTACACCGGCGTGTTCAAACCGCAAAGCGAAATCGGCACAAACGGCGAGCCGGTCGGCCCGCGCGAAGGCAAGCAATACGAAATCGGCCTCAAGCGCGAATTCTACGACGGTCGCCTGAACGCCAGCATCGCCGCCTTTCGCATCTACGATGAAAACCGCGCCGAATACGACAACACCTCCGGTGCCTACATGACCGAAGGCAAGGCACGCAGCCAGGGTTGGGAAACCGAGTTGAGCGGCAACCTGACCGACAACTGGAGCATCGTCACCGGTTACGCCTACACCTCCACCAAGTTCCTGGACGGCGACCAGGCCAACAAAGGCAAGACTTTCAGCACCATCACGCCCAAGCACAACTTCAACCTGTGGACCAAGTACGAGTTCACCGACGGCCCGCTCAAGGACTTCAGCGTCGGCGGTGGCGTGCGTGTGGTCAGCGACACCTACTACCAGCGTGACGTGAAGTTCCATCAAGGCGGCTATGCTGTTACCTCGGCGCAAGTCGGCTACAAGTTCAACGAACACCTGTCGTCGACACTGACCGCCAACAACCTGTTCGACCGCAAGTACTACGACCGCGTCGATGCCTCCTGGGGCACCAACTTCTACGGCGACCCGCGCACCCTGACCCTGAGCCTGCGCGCGCAGTACTGATGGCCGACTGCCTCCACCTGTAGGAGCGAGCTCGCTCCTACAGTGGCTGGCGCCGCGAACCCGATGGCTGACTGCTTCCACCTGTAGGAGCGAGCTTGCTCGCGATGGTCGTTAACGATAACGCGTGTTTACTGGTTGAACGCTGCGCCTATGAGTCCATCGCGAGCGAGCTCGCTCCTACATTAGTGGCCCGGTGCCGTTTTCTGCTTGCGCAGCGGCCCTGAGTTGCTCGGTATCGACACGGACAAACGTGGAGTCCCCGACAGCGGTCAGGACATCCCCGGCGAAGACCTCGCAAATAACCCGACTTTTGCGCCCGACCTCGCCCTCGACTTTTGCACGCAGTGTCAGGGGGACACCCATCGGGGTGGGCTTGATGTACTTGATGCCCAGGTTACCGGTGACGCAGGTGATGTGGGGCAAGCTGCCTACCTCGCGCTGTTCTGCCCGGTAGTGATAAGCCATCGCTGCCCAGTTGGAGTGGCAATCGACCAGCATCGCGATCAAACCGCCGTAAACCAGACCCGGCCAGCCGCAATACTTGTCATCCGGCATGTGCTGCGCCATGACATGCACGCCGTCTTCATGCCAGAAGCTCTTGATGTGCAGCCCGTGCGGGTTTTGGCTGCCGCAGCCATAACAAACGCCTTCAGGTGCGGCGATGTCTTGAAGCGAAATGTCCTGCGTGGTCATACCGTGTCCATCCTTAATACCGGGTGGTTCAAAACGGACCAGGTCGCCCTGGTCCGCACCGTCTGATCAATACTGGCAGAAGCGAATCCGGTTGCCGAACGGGTCGTAGACTTGCAGCTCCTTGCCCCAGCCCTGCTGAACAATATCCGGGCGTCCGTATCCGTAGCGCTTGCCCTGCAATTCGTCCCTGAGCAGTTCGATGTTGTGCATGGGCACGAACACCGTCGAGCCCGGGCTGGCATCGCCGTGGTGCTCGGAAAGATGCAGTTGCAGCCCGTCGCGACTGATGCCCAGGTACAGCGGCAAATCCGCCTCGAAACGATGCTCGAACTCGACGCTAAAGCCCAGGAAATCCAGATAGAACTCACGCGCCTTGGCTTCGTCGAACATCCGTAAGATTGGAATAGGTTTGTCGAACGTTGCAGCAGGCGTGGACGGGGTGTTTGCCTGGGCAAGCAACGCTGACGCGGTGTTCCAGTCCTTGTAGCCCAGTTGCTGGGCGACCAGTTCCAGCGCAGTGGAATGGGTCACCACTTGATTGCGTTCCTCCAGCGAGGCGCGCAACTGTCTGGCCATTTGCTTGGCTTGCTCGATTGAAAACATGACTGCTCCTGTAGCCGAGATGCTTTGGTGCTCGCGTTGCCAAACCTCGACCGTCAAGAGAGGCGACAGGGTTTGTAGAAGGAGGAGACGCTTTCACCTTTCCCAACGGGAGCGAGCGGCGGGCAGCATCGGGCCGAGGTCGATAATACATAGCCGATACGGAATGCGGAAGATGGCTCGGCAGAACCCTGTCCGAGGCCTGAGGACTACTCCTTTAGACGTGAAAGTTGCTGAACCACAAATGCCCCGGCGGTCACCGCGCTGGCTGCCCATGCGCAAGCCACCTGCCAATACCTGAAGGGACCGAGCACATCTCCCATCAGGAAACCGGTCGAAAGCAGAAACAGAAACAACGCAATGGCTGCCAGGACGACGCGTGGAATCGCCATCAACCACCGCCACCAGGCCCCGGGTTCAAAACGCCGCGCAACCCATCGAGTCAACGCTGTCAGCCCAGCCAGCAACGGCGCGGCAATCACCAGCAGGAGTGGAATGATAAAGAGCGCCAGCGTGGGCTCGACTTCTCCACCGTCCTCACCGGGTGTGTAGAAGTTTTCTGTCCAGATTTCCCTGCACAGGGCGGAGGTCAGGAAAATGACGGCCACAGGGGCGATAGGGAATATCAGGCAACTGATGAGGTTTTTTTTAAGTTCCATCAATGAGTCGTCCTTGGTTTTTTTTCAGAAGGCCGATGGGCTTGATTCTGCGTGGTCCGCTACCGCGTCCATTAGACTTTGATTCGAGAAGAGCTCGCATATCAACCATTACCTGATCATACGGGACGTTCGGGTACGGGCTTTTAAGCGAAGCCTGCACCTTGGAGCGGAACCAGCAGTCATAGCTGGCGGCATGTTCGTCAGTTTCGAACTTTGGGGTGGTGGTGGAAAGCTCGGTGCTCACATTGACCTCCGGGATCGCTGTCGTCGCTGGCAAGGTGGTCTGTCATTTGCCGGTCCAGCTGTTCATTGCGCGATAGATCGTAAACACCAGACTTCCGACGGCCAACCGCAAACTTTCGTAGGATTCTTCCGGCCGATTCCGAGGTTTTCAACGCTCTCTGACAAGGCAAAACAGCGGGTTAAATGCCACTCGACAGTGTTTGTTTAATCGGCCTACAGGTTACTTCGTGAAAGCCACAACGCCTTGCGTCGTTGCCTACAGGTACGCCAGAATCCGCCGGCTTGTGCGCCTTGGGGGTCATCGGTAACTTGATTCGGGTCACTGATTGTCAGTGATCGGGTTTAGTAGCCCGCACTCCCCACTCTCGGTTGCATAAGCGTCATTTAGTCAGGCTCGCCTGCACTCAATGGTGGCTGTGCGCATGGCGTCCTCGGACGCGCCGGATTTGGTGGGTTCTCCGGTCTACTAACTTGCGCACAGCCGCCACCCTTTCGTTTAGTAGCGAAATGGTCGTGGCCCCATTAGGAAATCCACCTATGTTCAAAGTAACTCCGAATCCGCCGGACTCCGACCCGGCCTCCCCGCACGAAAGCCTCGATCACCACCTCAACCCCGGCTCCAACATCATGGCCACTCCGCGCACACCCAGCACGATGTTCATCGTCAACCCCGAACTCAGTACCGAAACCCTGCTGGTGCATGCCTGTGAGTCGCTGGCGTCGGCCAATGTCATGGCCAACGATCTGGTGGATCATCTACAAGGAACAAGCCGCAATGCGCTGCTGGGGATTGCGCAGGTGATCATGCTGGGGGAACTGGCGGTGAATCGGGCGCTGGATCGGCTTGATCCGCCTTAGTTATCCGAGTCAGCGCAAAACAAACTGTGGGAGCGAGCTTGCTCGCGATGGCGGTGTGTCAGACACATCAATGTTGAATGTGCTGCCGCTATCGCGAGCAAGCTCGCTCCCACAGGGGGACGGCGTCGCTGATCACTACGCCATACGTCAGGCCAGACTCTCGCTGATCTGCGCCGCCAGTTGCACCAGCATCCCCGGCACCTCCTGGACCATCTCGCCCATGCGCGCAAAGTCGTGGGTCATGCCGGCCTTGACCTCCAGCATCAGGGGTTGCCCCGCAGTACGCAGTTTCTCGGCCCAGGCCAGACCTTCATCGAGCAACGGATCGTATTCGGCCAGCCACAACACCGTCGGCGTCAGCCGTTGCACGCACTCGGCGTACAACGGTGAAAGACGCCAGTCGGCACGATCCGCTTCACTGCGTTGATATTGCTGGTAGAACCATTCCAGCGTGGTGGCTTCCAGCAGATAGCCTTCGGCGAATCGCTCGAGGGATGGGCGTTTTTTTACCGCGTCGATCACCGGGTACAGCAACACTTGCAGGCGCGGCACAAGCGGCCATCCCAACGGGTCCTGGGCAATGGCGATGCACAGCGATGCCACCAGGCTGCCGCCGACGCTGTCCCCCGCCAGCGCAATGCGCCTGGCGTCCAGCCCCAGCGCCTTGGCTCCGGTGATGGCCAACCAACGCGTGATGTCTTCGGCATCGTTGTAAGCGGTGGGAAAACGGTGCTCAGGCGCCAAGCGATAGTCCGCTGACAACACGGCAAACTCCCCCGCCAGCGCCAGTCGCCGGCACAGGGTGTCGTGGGAATCGAGGCTGCCCACCACGTACCCGCCGCCATGGAAGTACAGCAACACCGGGCGCGGCTCGTTGTCCGGTTGTGGTTTGGCGTACAGCCGCGCATTGAGCACATGCCCATCCCGTGCAGCAATGCTGACCTCCGTCACCGTCAACGCCCCCGTTGGCGCCGCATCGAGCAACTGCGAAGTCTGTTCGAATTGCTGCCGCGCTTCGCTCGGGTTCAGCTCATGCATGGGTTGGCTTTTGCCGCTGAGGCGGCCGAACTCGGCCAGCTCTAGAAACCCTTCGATGTCCGGGTGCAGTGCCATGGGCGGTAGTCTCCAAAAATAAACAGTCTTGCCCTGGTAAACGAACCGGGCGGGATGTTCATTAGGGTTCAATGAAGACCCTCCCATGCCGAACGAAAACATGTGGCGAGGTGGCTTGCCCCCGTTGGGTCGCGAAGCGGCCCCAGAACCAGCGTTTGAGATTAGTCAGACATACCGCGTTGTTCGGGTTTGCGACTGCTTCGCAGCCGAACGGGGGCAAGCCCCCTCGCCACAGGGAAGCCCCGTCAACACAAATGATTGGTTTAGAGCTCTGGCACCACCTCCCGGTCAAGCGCCGCCACCACGGCGTCCAGGCACTCCTCCTGCTGCAGGATATCGAAGTGGCCGGCCGTTACCGTTTGCACCTTGCGCAGCCGTGGTCGCTGACGCTCCAGTGTCGCGCGTTCGGTCGTCGGGTTGCCATCGGCCCACCAGCAATGCAGCTCGGCCTGCGGAATCGGCAAGGTCTCGACCTGTCGCGACAGCGCCTTCATCCGCGTGCTGACCATGAACGTCTGGGCCAGCTCATCGGCACCGAGCAGCGCGTAGCCGCTGGCCTGATCGCTTTCGCTGTCGATCACCGCACGAATGATCCGCGCCACTGCCTCGTGGTCCCCCGTCGACTCGGTACTCAACACCCGGGCAATCACCTCGCCATCCATGCCCAAGGTTGCACCGAGGAACTCGGCCAGATCCGTGCGCCACTCATCCGGGCTGGCGACGGCATTGACCTGGGTCGGCACAAAGCTGTCCACCAGGCCGACAAACGCCACTCGCTGGCCCTGCTGTTCGAACAAGTCACTCACCATCAACGCCAACGCCCCGCCCAGCGACCAGCCCAGCACGTGGTACGGCCCCTGGGGTTGCCGGGCGCGGATCGCCTCGACGTAATCTTGGGCCATCTGCGAAAGCGAGCTGTCGTGCCACTGCCGGTCGAGCAGCATCCGGCATTGCACGCCGTACACCGTGCGCTCGCCATCCAGGCGTCGGGCCAATGGCTCGTAGTCGAACACCGTGCCGAAACCGGCGTGCAGGCAGAACAGCGGCGGCTGATCATTCACCACCTGGTTTAGCAGCAACAGCGGTTGCGGACTCTGTCGCAGCGGCTGTTCATCGACACCGGACAACCCGGCAATCGTCGGCTTGGCCATCATGTCCCGCAGCTTGAGCTGGAAGCCCGGCTCATTCAGGGCACGGACTTTCGAGATCACCTTGAGGGTACGCAGCGAATCGCCGCCCAACTCGAAGAAGTTGTCGGTAATGCCAACCTTCTCGATGCCCAGCACCTGTTGCCAGATATCCGCCAGCGCCCATTCCAGCGGCGTGCGCGGCGCCACGTAGTCACGGCCGGTGAAGGCCGGGTCCGGCAAGGCCTTGCGGTCGAGCTTGCCGTTAGGGGTCAACGGGAAGCGCGGCAGCACCACGACCTGGGTCGGCACCATATAGTCGGGCAAGCTCTCGCGCAATGCCGCCTGGCAACGCGGGCCGAGGCCATCGTCTTGCGCCGCTACCACATAGCCCACCAGCTGCGGCCCCTGACCGTTGTCACGCACCACCACCAGCGCATCGTTGACCCCGGCCTGCTCGCGCAGGCGGGCTTCGATTTCACCCAGTTCGATGCGGAAGCCGCGCACCTTGACCTGGTGGTCGATACGCCCGACGTAATCGAACACACCATCCTCGCGACGGCGCACCAGGTCGCCGGTGCGGTACAGGCGCCCGCCTTCGGTGCTGAACGGATCGGCAACGAAGCGCTCGGCGCTCTGCCACGGGTGACGATGGTAGCCACGCGCGACACCCCGTCCGCCGATGTACAGCTCGCCGACCATGCCCACCGGCAGCGGGTTGAGGTCCATGTCCAGTACGTGCAGGCTGCGGCTGCCGACACGTTGGCCAATCGGCGCATACATCGCCTGGCAGTGGCCGTCGGCGGCGATTCTCCACAGCAGCGGCGTGACCACGGTTTCCGTCGGCCCATAGCCGTTGACCAGGAACTGCGGCTTGAGTGTGTGCTTGACCCGCTCGAAGGTGGCGTCCGGCACCGCATCGCCACCGAAGCAATAGATGCGCACCGGTGGTGGATCACCGCCCTGCAATTCGGCGTGTTCGGCCAGTTGCAGCAGATAGGCTGGCGGGAAGCAGGCGACGCTGATGCGCTGGCGGTGCAGCACCGCCAGGGTCTGCTCGGCGGTCCACAGATTGTTGTCGCGGATCACCAGGGTCGAGCCGCTGATCAGCGCGGTGATCCAGCGTTCATGGGCGCCGTCGAAGGCGAACGACATGAAATGCAGCTCGCGATTGTCCGGGTCCATCTCGTACAGTTCGGCAATGGCTTGCACGTGCATGCTCAAAGGCCCGTGGGCGACGGCGACGCTTTTCGGCTTGCCGGTGGAGCCCGAGGTGTAGATCAGGTAGGCCAGTTGCTCGGCGTGCACGGAACTCGATGGCACCGCCACATCGACGTCTAGGTTCAAGCGATCCACTGCGACCATCGCCGTGCCCGGATTGAGTTGCGCGCTATCGCACAGACGCTCCTGGGTCAGCAGCAAGCGCATATCGCTGTCGGCCATCATGTAGCGCAGGCGTTCCTGCGGGTATTGCGGGTCCAGCGGCACGTAGGTCGCACCGCACTTCATCACCGCCAGCAGCGACACCACCAGCTCCAGCGAGCGCTCCATGAACACACCGATCACATCTTCGGCCTGCACGCCTTGCTCCAGCAGATGCACTGCCAGGGCATCGGAGCGACGGTCCAGCTCGGCATAACTCAACTGCTCGGCGTCGCGATCGGCATAACTGAGCACCAGCGCCGTGTTATCCGGTTGCAGTCGCGCACGCTGACGGATCAGTTCGTGCACTGGCGTCTCGTCACCCTCAGCCACCACCGGTGGTTCGCCGTCCAGCGCCCGGCCTTCGTCCAGGGTCAGCAGGCCCAGCTCACCGACGGCGCGCCCGGCATCGTCGCACAGGCGCTGCATCAGGCTTTCCATGTGGCTGCGCAACACTTCGACGGTCGCCAGATCGAACTGATCGCGCTGGTGCATGTACTCGATGCGCAGCCCCTCGTCGAGGCTGACCATCAGGTCCATGGCGAAGCTGGTCAGGCCGAAATCGGAGACGTCCTCGAAGCGCAGGGAATCGCCGTTCCACTCGCGCAGGGTACGGTCCACCGGCTGGTTTTCGAACACGATGATGCTGTCGAACAACGACTGCCCGCCCTGCCCGGCCCAGCGCTGAATATCACTGAGCGGGGTTTGCTGGAAGTCGCGGATGTCGAGGTTGCAGGCCTGGATCTCCCGCAGCCAGTCGCCGACGCTGGCTTCGGTCGGCACCGTGTTGACCACCGGCAAGGTGTTGATGAACAGCCCGAGCATGTTCTCCGAGCCGTTGAGTGTTTCCGGGCGCCCGGACACCGTGGCGCCGAAGGTCACCGTGCGCTGGCCGGTGTAGCGCTGCAACAGCAGCAACCACGCGGCTTGCACCAGGGTGTTGAGGGTCACTTGCTGTTGCTGGGCAAAGGCCTGCAAACCCGCGGTCTGCCCGGCGCTCAGGTGCGTATAGATCGCGTGATAACCGGCTTGCGGCGCCTTGACCGGCAGTGCGCGAGCCAGGTGCGTGGCGCCTTCGAGATTATTGAGTTTGTCTTTCCAGAACGCTTCGCTGGCCTCGGCGACTTGCTGGCCGAGCCAGTCGATGTAGTCGCGATAGGCGGCCACCGGCTCGTGCTCCTCACCGCTGTAATGGCGCAGCACTTCACCGATCAGGCGCGACACGCTCCAGCCATCCATGAGGATGTGGTGGTAGGTCCAGATCAGGCGATAGCGGTCGTCTTCCAGGCGCACCAGCAACAGGCGCAACAGCGGCGCACGGTTCAACGAGAAACCGCGTTCGCGCTCCTCGAGGGCCAGTTGGCGGGCGCGCTCAGGCTGACCATCGAGCCCGCGCCAGTCCAATTCAGTGAGCAGTGACGGCGCGTCACGCAGCACCACTTGCAGCGGTTCCTTGTCGCCTTCCCAGAGGAATGCGGTGCGCAGAATTGCGTGACGCCGGGCGGCATCGGCCCAGGCCTCGCGGAAACGCGTACCGTCTACCCCGCGCACGCCTACTTCGATCTGGTTGACGTAGAGCCCCGACTCGCCGTCCTGCACCGAGTGGAACAACATGCCTTGCTGCATCGGCGACAGCGGATAGACGTCCTCGACTTCGTCCGCCGTCAATTCCAGCGCTTGATACTGCGCGTCACTCAGCTCGATTTTCGCTGCCGGTGCAACCAGCGCCGGCACGGCTTCATCCGCCACGACCGGTTGGACCACCGTCGCCAGCCCGGCCAGGGTCGGATGGCTGAACACGTCCTTGGGTGAAATGCTCAAACCGGCCTTGCGCGCCCGGCTGACGACCTGGATCGAGACGATGGAGTCGCCGCCCAGTTCGAAGAAGTTGTCGTGCATGCCCACCTGCGGCACTTCGAACAATTCTTGCCACACCGCTTGCAAGGTCGATTCCACGGCATTGCGCGGCGCCACGTACTCGCGCACTTGCTGGTCCGGCTGTGGCAGCGCGCGGCGGTCGAGCTTGCCGTTGGGCGTGACCGGCAACTGATCGAGCAACAGCACGTGGCTCGGCTGCATGTGCTCGGGCAGCGCGTTGCGCAAGTGTTGCTTGAGTGGATCAACGGCAACAGGACCTGTGACGTAAGCCACCAATTGCTTGGACTTGCCAACGTCGAGGGCGATCACCACGGCCTCGCGCACCGATGGATGCTCCAGCAGGCAGGCTTCGATTTCCCCCAGCTCGATGCGCAAGCCGCGGATCTTCACTTGATGGTCGATGCGCCCGACGTATTCGATCACGCCGTCCGCGCGGTAACGCGCCAGGTCGCCGGTGCGGTACAGGCGCTCGCCCTGCTCACCGAACGGGCTGGCAACGAAGCGTTCAGCGGTCAGCTCCGGACGGTTTTGATAACCACGGGCCAGGCCGATGCCGCCCAGATACAGCTCACCCACACAACCTTGCACTTGCGGTTGCAGACTGTCGTCGAGGATGTAGGTCACCAGGTTGGCAATCGGCTGACCGATCGGCACGCTGAAGCCGCCGTCGTCGACACAAGTCCAGTGGGTCACGTCGATGGCCGCTTCGGTCGGGCCGTACAGGTTGTACAGGCCAACGTTGGGCAGCACGCGGAACAGGCTGTGCTGCAAGTCCGCCGACAGGGCTTCGCCGCTGCACATGACCTGCCGCAGGCTGGCGCAACGCTCGAAGCCTTCGCCCTGCACGAACGCCTGCAGCATCGACGGCACGAAATGCAGGGTGCTGACCCGGTACTGCTCGATCAGGCTGACCAGTTGCGCCGGATCGCGATGGGCACCCGGCTCGGCCACGGCCAGGCGTGCGCCGGTCATCAATGGCCAGAAAAACTCCCAGACCGACACGTCGAAACTGAACGGGGTTTTCTGCAATACGGTGTCGCGCCCGTCCAGTGGGTACGCGCCCTGCATCCACGCCAAGCGGTTGTACAAGGCCTCATGGTGGTTGGCCGCGCCCTTGGGTTTGCCGGTGGAGCCGGAGGTGTAGATCATGTAGGCCAGCGATTGCAGCTCGACCACACAGGGCAGGTTTTCGTTGCTCAGGCCGTCCAGCAAACCGGCCATGTCATCGAGACAAATCGCCGTGGCGGCGGGCGGAATCGGCAACTGCTCAAGCAAATGACGCTGGGTCAGCAGCAGGTGTACGCCGCTGTCGTCGAACATGTGCTCCAGGCGTTCGCGCGGGTAGTCCGGGTCCAGCGGCACGTAGGCGCCACCGGCCTTCATGATCGCCAGCAGGCCGATCACCAGTTCCAGCGAACGCTCGGCGGCAATGCCCACCAGCACTTCGGCGCCGACGCCCTGGCTGCGCAGGTAGTGCGCCAGCCGGTTGGCCTGTCGATTGAGTTCGCGATAGCTGAGGGTCTGGCCGGCAAACACCAGGGCCGGGGCCTCCGGGGTTCGCAGCACTTGGGCTTCGAAGCACTGGTAAACCGGACGCACATCCGGCCAGGCCTGCGCGGTGCGGTTGAAACCCTCGATCTGCTGCGCCGTTTGCGCGGCATCGAGCAGGTTCAAGCGCCCCAATGGCAGTTGCGGCGCACTGACCATGGCATCGAGCAATGCCAGCAGACGTGTGCTCAAGCCTTCGATGGCTTCGGCGCTGAACAGCGCCGTGTCGTAGTTGAAACGCAAATCCAGGCATTCACCCAGCTCGGCGGCGATGGCCAAGGGGAAGCTGGTCTGGTCGTGGTTGCTGATGCCGGAGAACTTCAGCGCGCTGGCATTGCCCTCCTCCAGCGCCTGGGCCACCGGATAGTTTTCGAACACCAGCAGCGTGTCGAACAGCGCCTCGCCAGAGTGACCGGCCCAACGCTGCACATCCGCCAGCGGTGTGTATTCGACTTCGCGCAACTTGAGGTTGAGCGCCTGGACTTCATCGATCCATTGGCTGACCGTGCGCTCGGGGTGCGGTGTGGCGATCACCGGCAAGGTGTTGATGAACAGACCGATCTGCTGCTCGATGCCTTGCAATTCGCTTGGACGCCCCGACACCGTGGCGCCGAACGCCACTGTTTGCTGCCCGGTGTAGCGCTGCAACAGCAACAACCACGCCGCTTGCAACAGGGTGTTGGGCGTGACGCGGGCCTGACGGGCGAACCCGCTCAGGCGCTCGGTGGCCGCGCGGTCCAGGCTCAGGTGCAGGGTGCGATGAGCATCGCCCTGCCCGGCAACCGGCCCCGACAAGGCGCCGGCCAGTCGCGTCGGTTCGGTGAACGACTGCAATTGCTCCAGCCAGAACGCTTCGCACGCGGCGCGATCCCGGGTGCCCAACCAAGTCATGTAATCGCGATAACCGCCAACACTCGGCGCCGGCATGATTCCGCAATACCGCTGCAGCACTTCGCCGAACAACTGCGAAGTGCTCCAGCCGTCGAGCAGGATGTGGTGGTTGGTGAAGATCAGGTGATGGCGGTCATCGGCGGTCTGCACCAGGGTCAGGCGCAGCAACGGCGCCAATGTCAGGTCGAAACCGCGCAGACGGTCGTCCTCGACCAGGCGATCCAGCGCTTCGGTAACCTGGAGTTGATCGCGCCAGTCGAGCACGGTCAGCGGCAGCGTGGCGTCGGCCAGGATCACTTGCAGCGGCCGCGAACCATTGCTCTCGCTAAAGAACGCCGCGCGCAGCACTTCATGGCGCTGCAGCGTCTGCTGCCAGGTAGCGCGGAACGCCTCGACGTCGAGCCCCTGCACATCCACGCGCATCTGCGGGATGTAGGCCCCGGCATCCGGGGCGAACAGGCTGTGAAACAGCATGCCCTGCTGCATCGGCGACAGCGGCAGGATGTCTTCGATCTGGCTGGCCGCCAGCGGCAAGGCATCCAGCTGCGCCTGATCGACGCGCACCAGTGGCACGTCGCTCGGGGTCAACCCGCCGGCACCGCTCAGGCAATGTTCGATCAGCTGTTGCAGCTCCAGGGCGTAGGCATCGGCCAGACGTTGCACGGTCTGCGGGTTGAACACGTCACCGCTGAAGGTCCAGCTCAGGCGCAGTTGCCCGGCATACACCTGACCGTTGATGCTCAGGCCCCGGTCCAGTTCGGCCGATGCGCCCTGCTCGGCGCCACCGTTTTCCCGGGCCGGACGCCACGGCGCCTGCTCGTCGAAACTGGCGTCGAACTGGCCCATGTAGTTGAAGGTGACGTGCGGCGACGGCAGATCCTCAAGGCCGGCGTCGGCCAGATAACGCAGGATGCCGAAGCCGATACCTTTGTCGGGCACGGCGCGCAGCTGTTCCTTGACCGCTTTGATGCTGCCGGCCAGATCAGTGGCCGGGGTGAGTTTCACCGGGAAGATCGAGGTGAACCAGCCCAGGGTGCGGGTCAGGTCGATGTCGTCGAACAGGTCTTCGCGGCCATGGCCTTCCAGTTTCACCAGCGTCGAAGTTTGACCGGTCCAGTTGCCCAACACCCGCGTCAGTGCCGTCAGCAACAGGTCGTTGACCTGAGTGCGGTAAGCCGCCGGGGCGTCCTGCAGCAGTTGGCGGGTCAATGTGCTGTCGAGCAACGTTTCCACGCTCACGGCATGCTGGCTGGCCAGGCTGCCTTGGGGGTTGTCGGCGGGCAGTTGCACCTGTACGTCGCGGTACTGGTCTTGCCAGTAACTGGCTTGGCTGGCCAATGCAGCACTTTGCGCATGAGTTTGCAGGCGAGCGGCCCAGGCCTGATAGGCGCTGGTTTTCGCTGGCAGACGCAGGGGTTGAGCTTGCTGCGCTTGTTGATACGCGGTTTGCAAATCTTCCAGCAGCAATCGCCAGGACACGCCGTCCACCGCCAGATGATGCACCACCAGCAGCAGGCGCTGGCCCGCCGCGCCCATGTCCACCAGCAAGGCACGCAACAGCGGGCCGTCCTGCAGATTCAGGCTGGCCTGCGCGGCGTTGCACAGTTCCAGCAGTTCATCGGCATTGGCGGCCTGGCGCTGCCACAGCACCTCGGCACTGTTCCACTGCTCGGCCTGGGCCTGTTGCCAGACGCCGTCGACCTGACGCAACCGCAGGCGCAACCCGTCGTGATGTTCTACCAGCGCGGCCAAGGCCTGTTGCAGGCTGGCACTGTCCAGCGGCTCGCGCAGTTCCAGCAGCAGCGACTGGTTCCAGTGGTGACGGGCCTCGATGTCCTGCTCGAAGAACCAGTGCTGGATCGGCGTCAGCAGCACCTCGCCACGCACCGGCCCCTGGTCGATGACCAACCCGGCGCTGCGTACCGCGACCTTCGCCAGGCTCTGCACGGTCTGGTGCTGGAACAGGTCCCGCGGGGTGATGCGAATCCCGGCCTGACGCGCGCGGCTGACCACCTGGATCGAGATGATCGAGTCGCCGCCCAGTTCGAAGAAGTTGTCGTCGATGCCCACGCGCTCGAGCTTGAGCACGTCTTGCCAGATCGCCGCCAACTCGGTTTGCATAGCGTCCATCGGCGCGGTGTAGACCTGCTGCGCCAGCGTTGCGTCGGGCTTGGGCAATGCAGCGCGATCGAGTTTGCCGTTGCCGGTCAGCGGCCATTGGTCGAGTTTGATCAGATGCGCCGGCACCATGTAGTCCGGCAAACCGGCCTGCAAATGTTCACGCAGGGAGTTGCGCAAATCGCTGTCGCCGCCGCTCGCGGTGAACCACGCGACCAATTGCGGGCTGCCATTGACCTGCGGTGCCAGAACCAGCGCCTGCTCGATGGCCGGATGGCTTTGCAGACGATCCTGGATTTCCCCCAGTTCGATGCGGAAACCACGGATCTTCACCTGATGGTCGATACGCCCGGCGTACTCGATGCTGCCATCGGCGCAATAACGCGCCAGATCGCCAGTGCGATACAGGCGCGCGCCCGACTCGGCGGCGAACAGGTCCGGCACGAACCGCATGGCGGTCAGGTCGGCACGTTGGTGATAGCCGCGGGCAAGGCCGGCACCGCCGACATACAGCTCACCGACGCAGCCCTTGGCCACCGGGTTCAGGCGCGGGTCGAGCACGTACCAACGCAGATCGCCGATCGGCTCCCCCAGCGGCGAGCTATTGGCGCCATCGAGGTCGGCGCGGGACAGCGGCCGGTAGGTCACATGCACGGTGGTTTCGGTGATGCCGTACATATTGATCAGCAACGGCTGCCGGTCGTCGAAGGCGTCATACCACGGACGCAGGCTGGCCACGTCCAGCGCCTCGCCACCGAACACCACATACCGCAGGGCCATGTCTGGCGCATTGGCGCAGGCGAACGGCATCAACTGGCGAAAGGCCGAAGGGGTCTGGTTGAGTACCGTGACTCCCTCATCACTGAGCAAGCGGGCGAAGTCTTCCGGGGAGCGGCTGACCGCGTGGGGCACCACCACCAGCTTGCCGCCGTAGAACAACGCGCCAAATATTTCCCACACGGAAAAGTCGAAGGCATAGGAGTGGAACAGGCTCCACACATCCTGCGCATTGAAACCGAACCAGTGCTCGGTGGCGCTGAACAGCCGCGTCAGGTTGCTGTGGGGCAGCAGCGTGCCTTTGGGTTTGCCGGTGGAACCGGAGGTGTAGATGACGTAGGCCAGGTTCGCTGGAGCGGTCAGGTTCGGCAGGTTGTCGGCACAGGCCTCAAGCAGCCAGTCGCTGGCGTGATCGAGGCAGATCACTTCAATGCCTTCGTTCAACGGCAGCTGTAGCAACAGCGCGGAATCGGTCAGCAACAGGCGCGTGCCGCTGTCGGCGAGCATGTAGGCCAGGCGGTCCTGCGGGTATTGCGGGTCCAGCGGCACGTAGGCGCCACCGGCCTTGAGGATCGCCACCAGGCTGACGACCATCTCCAGCGAACGCTCCAGGGCGATGCCCACCAACACATCGGGGCCGACGCCGCGCTCGCGCAGGCGATGGGCGATGCGGTTGGCGCGTCGGTTCAGTTCGGCGTAAGTGAGGGTGACGCCGTCGCAGGTCACGGCGATGTTGTTCGGGTGCGCGGCGACCTGGGCTTCGATCAGTTGATGGGCGCACAACAGGTTCGCCTGATCGCTGTTCAACCCGGCAGTGCGATTCCAGTCGCGCAAGGTGGCCTGCTGCTCGGAGGCGTCGAGCATGCACAGGTCCGCCAAGGCAACCGTGCTGTCAGTGCAAATCGCCTGCAACAGGTTCAGCAAGTGCCGGCCGAGACGCTCGATGGTCGAGGCGTCGAACAGCTCAGTGGCGTAGACGAACGACGCGTGGATGCCCTCGTCGCCCTCGACGGTGTCGAGCATCAGGTCGAACTTGGTGGTTTTCTCATCCCAGATCAGCGGTTCGACGCTCAGCCCCGGCAGGTCCCAACGTTGCGGGCCGCCACTGTCGCGCTGGTGATTGAACATCACCTGGAACAGCGGGGTGTGGCTCAGGTTGCGCTCCACGCCCAGGCCATCGACCAGTTGCTCGAACGGCAGGTCCTGATGGGCCTGTGCGCCGAGTGCCGCGGTCTTGATCTCGGCCAGCAACTGCACAAATGGCTGGTCGGCCCGGGGCTGGCTGCGCAACACCTGGGTGTTGACGAAAAAGCCCAGCAGGTTTTCCACGTCCTGGCGGGTGCGGTTGGCAATCGGCACGCCGACACGAATGTCCTGCTCGCCGCTGTAGCGATGCAACAGTGTCTGCAACGCTGCCATCAGCACCATGAACAGGGTGCAGCCTTCGCGGCGGGCAAGATCACGCAGTTGGGCGGTCAACGCAGTGGGGATTTCCAGCTCGACGCTGGCACCCTGCTGGCTCGGGATCGCCGGGCGACGACGGTCGGTCGGCAGGTTCAGTGGCGGGTGTTCGCGGCCCAACTGCACGCGCCAGTAATCGAGCTGGCGTTCGGCCTCGCCGGCCTCCAGCCACAGCCGCTGCCAGCGGGCGAAGTCGGCGTATTGAATACCCAGCTCCGGTAGCTGCGGGGCCTGACCGGCGCTCAGTTGTGCATAGAGCCGGGTGAACTCCTGCAACAGGATCGGCAGCGAACCGCCGTCGGTGACAATGTGGTGGAAGGTCAGCACCAGCACATGTTGCTGCGCATCGAGGCGGATCAAGCGGCAGCGCATCAACGGACCGCTGTGCAGGTCGAACGGCTGCTCGGCGTTGAGGGCGATCTGCCGTTGCAGTTCGGCCTCGTCGCCAGCGCTGACTTCGAGCAGCGGCGCATCCATCTGTGGGTGAATCTTTTGCAGCACTTGCCGGTCGTCGAAAACGAAGGTGGTGCGCAGCACTTCGTGACGCTGCACCAGCGCGCTCAGGGTCTGCGCCAGCGCCTCAGGGTTGAGTTCGCCACTCAGGCGGAAGGCACCGGTCAGGTTGTAGGCAGTGGCCTGGGGCTGCATCTGCCAGAGGAACCACAAGCGCTGCTGCGCGTAGGACGCCGGCAGCGTGTCGACGGCGCGGTCCCGTGGCGGGATCGGCAGCAGTTCCAGGGTCAGCCCCTGGGCATGCATCTTCTGTTGCAACGCGCGCCGGGCGTCCGCGCTCAAGCCGCAGAAACGCTGGGCCAGGGTCATCATTCTGTCCGGTGCAGCACTCATCGCGCGTGTTCCTCATCCACTTCGTCGAACAACGCTTCAAGGGCGTCTACATCGTTTTCTTTATGTTCATTGTGCTGACGGAACTGCTCGATCTGCGCCGCCAGGCGTTCCAGGGTGTCACCGTCGAAAAACAGCTTGAGCGGGATCGCCAGGTTCAGTTCTTCCTGAATCCGCGCACGAATGCGCGTGGCCAGCAGCGAGTGCCCGCCGAGTTCGAAAAAGTTGTCGTGCACGCCGACGCGTTCGACGTGCAGCGCTTCGGCCCAGATCGCCGCCAGGGTTTTTTCCAGGTCGTTGCGCGGCGCCACGAAGACGCTGCGGCGCACATCGAGATCGAGCAAGGCCTGGCGATTGAGTTTGCCGTTGGGCATCAACGGGAAGCGCTCCAGCACCTGCAAGCGCGCCGGTTGCATGTGCTCGGGCAACGCCTCGGCCAAGTGGCTGCGCAATTCGTTGAGGCGGATGTCGGCGGTGTCGGCCGGGGACACCACGAAGCCAAGCAGTTGCGGGCCGGTCGGGGTTTCCCGGGCAATCACGGCGGCGTCCTCGATGCCCGGCGCGTTACGCATGACCGACTCGATTTCGCCCAGCTCAATGCGGAAGCCACGGATTTTCACCTGGTGATCGACCCGACCCAGATACTCCAGCACGCCATCGGCGCGATAGCGCGCCAGGTCGCCGGTGCGGTACAGGCGCTGGCCCGCCGCCTTCGCGAACAGGTCGGGGACAAAACGCTCGGCGGTCAGCGTGGCCCGTTGCAGATAACCTCGGGCAATGCCGGCCCCGCCGACATACAACTCGCCTTCGACGCCCACGGCCACCGGTTGCAGGTCCGGGCCGAGCACATGGATGCGCATGCCGGCAATCGGCTGGCCGATGGGAATGCTGTCGTCATCGTCGCTGAGGGGCAACTCCCAGGCCGAACACCACACGGTGCCCTCGGTCGGGCCGTATTCGTTGACCAACGCCACCCCCGGCAATGCCTCGCGATGTCGCTGTACCAGTGCGTTGCTGCAGGCTTCGCCAGCGACGATCACACAGGCCAGCGCCTGGCGGTCGAGGTGTTCGAGAATCTGTGCGTGGTACGACGGCAAGGTCAGGTAGTGGGAAATCTCCTCGCGCTGGATCAGCGCCGCCAGTTGCGCCGGATCCTTGTAGCTGTCTTCGTCCGGCAGGCACAGGGTCGCGCCCTGCCCCAACGCCCAGAAAACCCCGGCCACCGAGCTGTCGAAGGAGAACGACGAGAGCATCAGGAACCCGCGCAGCGGCTGGCGATAAAAGGCATTGCGCGCCAGGGTCGAGGCCACGGCGTTGGCATGGCTGATCATCACGCCCTTGGGTTTGCCGGTGGAACCGGAGGTGTAGATGACGTAGGCCAGATTGGCGCTGTCGCCTTGTGGCTCAGGCCGAATTTGCGCGGCGGACCAGACTTCGGCCCCCGGCATCAGGGAAATTATCCGCTCACCAGGCAATGCATCCGGCAGCGTTTGGCAGGCCAGCACATGGCGCGCGCCGGTATCGGCGAGCATGAACGCCAGACGCTCGATCGGGTAGTTCGGGTCCAGCGGCAAGTACGCAGCGCCAGCCTTGAGCGTGCCCAACAGGGCGATGACCATTTCCAGGGAGCGCCGGCCGTAGACCGCAACAATTTCATCCGGGGTCACGCCTTGGCCGCGCAAGGCATTGGCCACCTGATTGGAGCGTGCATCCAGTTCGGCATAGCTCAGGCGCTGACCGTTGACGCTCAGGGCGATGCGTTGCGGATGCAGGTGCGCCTGTTCGCTGAACAGTTCTTGCAGGAAGCGGAACGGCAATGCCTGCTCGGTGGCGTTCGGGTTGAAGCCTTCGACCAATCGGGTCAGTTGTGCGTCATTGACCAGAGTCGCCTGAGCCAGGGTCATTTCGGGCGAACCCAGCAATTGGTGACTGAACTCGACAAACTGCTCCAGCCATTCAACCAGCATCGGTTCGGGCAGCGCACCGTCAAGACACGACAAATGCAACTGATCGCCCTGCACTCGCAGGCGAAGGACTTCGGGGTTGCCGTCGTCCACCTCGATAGCGCTTTCAATGGCGGCCTGATAGACGAAGCCGTAACGCAGCGGCGCGGTACCTTCGACGCTCAGTTCGAATTCGTTGAGGCAATCGAGCCACGACAGCGACTGTTCGACGCTGGCGGCAAACGCCACCAACGCTTGTGCCAGTGTCTGCTGGCTGCGGTGATCGAAGGCCACCGGCAAACGCCGGGCGAAACGTCCGAGGGTGGCGATGGTTTGCTCGTTGCGCCCCTCCACCTGCCAGCCCATCAGCAGCTTTTCCTGGTGGCCGATGCGTGCAACGAATGCGGTCCACAGCAAAAGCGCCAATTGCTCTGCCTCGGCGCCCGTTTCGGCAGCGACCCGTTGCACGCCAGCAAGCCATGGGGCGTCAATCAACGTTGCCTGACGACGAACCAGAGTGACTTCGACGGTTTTTTCGAACGGCACGCGATGAGCCACGACGAACTGCGATTGCAGGTTGCGCCAGAACGCCGCGCCCTGGTGGCCGATGTCCTCTTCGCGCAGTTCTTCCTGCCATGCGCTGTAGTCCAGGTATTGCAGCGCGTCCTCGTCGTCGACCAGAGTTTCACCGCGCAACAGGCTGCCAAGTTCACTCGCCAGCACCCGCAGCGATGCCTCGTCGATGCTGCATGCCGGGGTCAGCAGGGTGATGAAAGGCTGCCCTGCCCCGTCTTCAACCTGCGCCAACACCAGCGCCTGATTCGAATCTTCAACCATGACTTCACGGCTGCGGCTCAAGGCCTCGGCCACTGAAGGCTGGTTACCCAGCAGGGTGAGCGGCAACCCATCGCACAGGCTCTGCACCGGCCACTTCATGCCCGGCAGACGACGGTACAGCGTGCGCAGGATTTCATGGCGCTGACTGAGTGTTTCCAGTGCCCTGCGCAACGCCCGGGCGTCCACTGGCCGGGCGACCGGCAACGTCAGCGTGGCGAACAGCGGTCGTGCGCCCAGCTCCTGGGCCCGCAAATAAAAGGCCTGCTGGGCCGAAGTCTGGAATACGTCTACCGAAGGTTCGAGGGCGGTGGTGTTCATGTCGGGTGTCCTTATTCCTGATCCAGGTCGGCGCTTTTCTGCGCGATGGCCATGGCCGTGAGGATTTTTCTGTAGCCGGTGAATTCGTTGCGCGCGTGCACGCTGAGGATGTTGTCGAGCAGGACCACGTCGCCCTTCTCCCAGGCGAACTCAACCATCACCTCGCGGTAGATGCCTTGCAGGTGACGAATCACGTCCTCGGGAATCGGCGAGCCGTCGCCGAAGAAGGTGTTTTGCGGCAAATCTTGTGGGCCGAATTCACGCAGCAGGTTGTCGCGGATGCTGTCCGGCAGGGTCAGTGCGTTGAAGAAGGTGCCGTGGTTGAACCAGATGCGCTCGCCGGTCAGTGGATGGCGCACGATGGCCGGGCCGTTCTGCCGGGTGCGCAGGCGGTTGCCCGGCTTCCATTCGGCCTGGATGCCGATTTTGGCGCAGTAGGCCTCGACTTCGCTGCGATCCTCGCTCTGGAACACGGTCTGCCATGGCAGGCCCATGCCGTCGCCGTAGTTGCGCACGTACATGATGCGTTTGCGGGCAAACTCTTCGCGCACCGCCGGGTCGATCCGCGCGAGGATCCGGCGGGTATCGCCGAAGGGTGTTTCACCACCGGTGGTCGACGGCGTGTCGCAGTAGAAATACAGGTGACGCGGGAACACCGGTGAATACGAGTGTTCGTTGTGCGGGAAGATTTTCTCCGGTGCCGGGTAGTCGGTGGAGCTGTAGATCTTGAACTGGCCGCTGATCTGGGTCCGTGGCGAGGCGCGGAACAGGTACTCCAGGGCACCGCCGGAAATCCCGTCGACGCAGCGGTTGAACTCGCCGATATCAGCCACCTGGAAGCCACGGAACAGGATCACCGCGTGTTCCAGCAGCTTGCTTTCGATCAGCGCGCGATTCTGGGTCGCCCATTCCACCAGGCTCACGCCGGACACGGCCGGACGGCACACCAGCGGCATGCTGAGGCCTTCGAACATCGGCGCAAAACTCACCAGCCGCGTCGGATCGGTGGACAGGCTCTTGCGGGCACCACGACCCATCTTGGGAATGGACTTGGTCGTTGAAACGGTCATAAACCCCTCCAGAAAATGTTGACGGCGGCGCTCAAAGGCGCCGCCGACTGAATCAGTCCGCCGCGGATTGCGTTGCCGGTGCGCCACGGTTCGCCGAGCGGCGCTTGATCGCCATGGCGCCGCCGAGCAACGCCTTGCGTTGCTCGCTCAAGCGCGCATCGGCACGGCGTTGCACATCGGCGGCCAGGTCCAGCAACTCACCGACCTGCACTCCGTCAGCGCGTATCAGCGCCTGGAGTACCGCCCGGATCTGTTCGAACAAACACTCCAGCGTGCTCGGCAGGTACTGGCCCACCGGCGTTTCGAAACTCAGGTGAATGTGTTCGGCATCGTTGTAGAACGCGGCGACCATGCCGATCTCGGCAGCCTGACGCCCGGACGGGAAGTCCTCGACCTCCAGGCCCTCCATCGACGACAAGCGACCTACGCCTTCCTGGTAGATCAGCTTGATGTCGAACAGCGGCGAACGGCCGGCCCGGCGCGGCAAGCGCAAGGCTTCCACCAGACGCTCGAACGGCAGGTCCTGATGGTCCGAAGCCTCCAGCACCGCCCGGCGACAGGCCTCCAGCAACTGCGCCGCCGACTGCTCGGCATCGACCTCCACTTGCAGTACTAATTGGTTAACGAAGAAGCCGACCATTTCTTCAAGCTCGGCTTGATTTCGGTTGGCGATATCGGTGCCGATACGCACCCGACTGACCTCGGTACGCTGGCGCAGGACGAGGGTGAAACCGGCCAGCAGCAGCATGAACAGCGACAGATCGCGCTGTTGGGCAAAGTCGCGCACCTGCTGGCTGAGTTCGGCGCTGAAGGTGAAATGAGCACTGGCACCCTCTTGCGCCGTGCGCCGGTCGCCATCGGCGGGCAACTCGAGCACCGCTTGTGGCTCGGCAAGGCGCTGCTGCCAGTAGTCGAGTTGGCGCTGCAACTCGCCGCCCTGCTCCAGCCACTGGCGCTGCCATTTGGCGAAGTCGGCGTACTGCACACTGTGCGCCGGCAGTTGCGGAGTCTGGCCACGGTTGAGGGTTGGATAGAGCGTGACGAATTCATTGATCAGGACGCGGAACGACCAGTCATCGGCGACGATGTGGTGCACCGTCAGCAACAGCACATGTTCGTCATCCGCGACCCGCAGCACCCGCACCCGCAGCAACGGACCGTGGCGCAGGTCGAATGGCCGGGCGACCTCCTCGCGGGCCAGTTGCTGCGCTTCGACGTCCGGCGCCGGTCGATGCCGCAGGTCGCTGGCCTCGAAGCTCAACGGCAATTGCCCGTGCACCCGCTGCCAGGCCTGGCCGTCTTCTTCGTAAAAGGTGGTGCGCAACACGGCGTGACGCTGCACCAAGGTTTCGAAGGTTCGATGCAGGGCGTCGAGGTTCAGTTCGCCGCGCAGGCGCAAGGCACCCGGCATGTTGTACATCGAACTGTCGGGCTCCAGGCTCCACAGGAACCACAAGCGCTGCTGGGCAAAGGACAACGGCTGGCGTTCGCCAGAGGTATCCGCCACCAGCGCCGGGCGCTCACAGCTGTGTTGCAGCGCCTGCACCCGGGCGGCGAAATCCTCGAGGCGCGGGTGTTCGAACAGGCTGCGCAAACTCACCGAAAGGCCCAGGCGCTGGCGGATCTGCGAGACGATTTGCGTCGCCAGCAACGAGTGCCCGCCCAATTCGAAGAAGCTGTTTTCCCGATCGATGCGACTGACCTGCAACACCTGCCGCCAGATCTGCGCCAGTTCGATTTCCAGTGCGCCTTGCGGGGCGCTGCCGACGTCGGCCTCCCAGACCTGCGGGGCCGGCAACGCGGCGCGGTCGAGTTTGCCGTTACGGTTGAGCGGCAACGCGGCCAGCAACACCAGTTGCGCCGGCAGCATGTAGTCCGGCAGGCGCTCGCCCAGGGCGCGGCGTACGGTGTCGGTGAGTTGACGGGGATCTGAGTTCAGCCATTCATCACTGGCCGGCACTACGTAGCCGATCAATTGCTTGCCACCAACGCCTTCATGCACCAGCACTGCGGCTTCGCTGATCATCGGCAAGCCTTGCAGATGCGCTTCCAGCTCACCCAACTCAACCCGGAAACCACGGATTTTCACTTGATGATCGATGCGTCCCAGGTACTCCAGCGCACCGTCCTCGCGATAGCGCGCCAGGTCGCCGCTGCGGTAAAGCCGCGCGCCCTGCGTGCTGGAAAACGGATCGGCGATGAAGCGTTCGGCGCTCAAGCCCGGTCGCTGGTGATACCGCTGGGCAAGGCCGGCGTCGCCACCGATGCACAATTCGCCGACGCAACCGGTCGGCAGCAGGTGGCCTTCGCTGTCCAGCACATACAGCGCACGCCCCGGCAGGGCTTTGCCGATGGGCACGCCAATGTGATTGCGGGTATCGGCCAGTGTGCATTCGTGGGTGCTGGACACCACCGTGGCTTCGGTTGGCCCGTAGGTGTTGAGCAGGCGCACATCGCCCAGGCCGGCGGCGTGCCACAGCTTCAGGCCCTCGAGGGACATGGCTTCGCCGCCGACGTGGACCTGACGCAAACGCCCCTTGTCCCGCTGCGGGTGTGCGGCCCACTCCTGAGACAGCAGGAACCAGTAGGCCGCCGGCAAATCCGCCAGGGTCACGCCATGCTCGATGATCTGGCGATAGAGGGTGTCGGTGTCCCACAGTTCATCGCCGCGCATCACCAGCGCCGCGCCCACGCACAATGGCGGGTAGCACTGCTCGACAAAGCCGTCGAAGCTGAACGTTGCGAACTGCAGCACGCGGTCTTGCGGGGTGAGTTGTGAATAGTGCGCCGCGATCACGCAAAACTCGCGCAGTGCCGCATGGGCCAGGCACACGCCTTTCGGGCGTCCGGTGGAGCCGGAGGTGTAGATCAGATAGGCCAGGTCTTCGGCGCTGGCGAGGTTGATCAGGTTGTCGGTGGAATACCCGGTGTCTGCGCCCGGCTCCAGCGCCAGGCGCGGCAAACCTTGCGGCAGCGCTACATCGGCCAGCAGGCCCGGTTGCGCCAGCAGCAGGTCCATGCCGCTGTCTTCGATCATGTAGGCCAGGCGCTCGGCCGGGTAATCCGGGTCCAGCGGCACATAACCGGCACCGGACTTGAGGATCGCCATCAGGCTGACGATCATTTGCGCATTGCGCCGCACCGCCAGGCCCACCCGCTGCCCCGGCGCCACGCCCTGGGCACGCAGGCGATGGGCGAGCTGGTTGGCTTGCGCATTGAGCTGGGCGTAGGTCAGGCGCTCGTCACCGACCATCACCGCCAGCGCATCGGGGGTGCGTGCCGCTTGTTGCTCAAACCGCTGATGAGTCAACAACGGGCTATCGATTGGCGGCGCCGGCGGACGGGAACACGCCAGCACCATTGCTTGCGCCTGTGCATCCAGCAAGCTGACCGCGCCCAATGCCTGTTGTGGCTGTGCGACGAACTGCTCCAGCACCTGCAACAGGCTGGCGCCCAACTGGCTGATCTGCGCGGCACTGAACCGGGTTCGGTCGAAACTGAAATCCAGGCGCAGGCTGGCGCCGACTTCGATGCCCAGGGTCAGTGGGTAACTGGTGATTTCGTGATTGTGCAGCGCACCGAAGGTCAGGCCCGCCGGCGCCCCTTGCTTGAGGGCTTCGGCCACCGGGAAGTTCTCGAACACCAGCAGGCTGTCGAACAGCGCCCCCTGTTGCCCGGCCCAGCCCTGAATGTCGTACAGCGGCACGTGTTCGAACTCGCGCAGGCTCAGGTTCAGGGCTTGCAGGTCGTTGAGCCACTGGGCCACCGACTGCCCCGCTTGCGGCGCGGCGATGATCGGCAAGGTGTTGATGAACAGCCCCAACTGCTGCTCGATGTCCGGCAGCGGCGCGGAGCGTCCGGCAATCGTTGCGCCAAACGCCACACAGGACTGGCCCGTGTAGCGTTGCAACAGCAGGCCCCAAGCGCCTTGCAACAAGGTGTTGAGGGTGATTTTCTGCTGGCGGGCAAAATCGCTCAGGCGCTGTAGCGCGGCGCTTTCAAGGGTCAATTGATGTTCACCCATGCCGTACCCATGGGCAGGCGTCGGCAAGGCTTGCGCCAGCAGCGTCGGCGTTTCCAGCGGCGCCAACGCTTGTTTCCAGAACTGCTCGGCGGCCAGCAGCGGCTGCTGTTGAATCCAGCCCAGATAGTCGCGGTATTGCCCCAACGGCCTGGCCAACGTCTGGCCGGCATAGTGCTGGATCACTTCGCCGAGCAACTGCGCGTTGCTCCAGCCGTCCATGAGGATGTGATGGCTGGTATGGATCAGGTGCCAGCCTTCACTGCCCCGGCGCACCAGCAGCAGGCGGAACAATGGCGCGGCGCTGAGTTCGAAGCCACGGCTGCGCTCCTCGGCGGCCAGTGCATCGAGATCGATGTCGGCTGCTTCGATCACTTGCAGTTGCAGGTCGATCTGGCGATGAATCACCTGATGCGCGCACTCAAGCCCCAGCCAGTGAAAGCTGCTGCGCAGGATGTCGTGTCGGTTGATCGCGGCCTGCCAGGCCCGGCCGAATGCCGCCAACTCCAGCCCCTGGATGTCCAGGCGCAATTGATTGATGTAGGCCTCGGCCTGGGGTTCGTACAGGGTGTGGAACAGCATGCCCTGTTGCATCGGCGTCAGCGGGTAAACGTCCTCGATGGCCGGCGCCGCAACAGGCAAGGCATCGAGTTGTGCCTGGGTGATGCGCGCCAGTGGGAAGTCCGACGGCGTAACCTGGCCTGGCGCTGTCGCGCAGCAATGCTCGATGAGTGCCTTGAGTTCTTCGGTGTAGGCATCGGCCAGTCGCTGCACCGTGGACTCGGCAAACATGTCACGGCTGAAGCCCCATTGCAGCGAGAGCTGCCCGCCATAGACCTGGCCCTCCACGGTCAGCCAGTTGGCCAGTGGCGCATCATCGCCCTGGGCCTGCCCGCCGCTTTCCGGGGCCGGGACGAACAGCGCGGCGTCGTCGAACTGACGGTCGAACTGCCCCAGGTAGTTGAAGGTGATCCGTGGCGCCGGCAAGTCTTGCAGGGCCTGGCGCTGCGCCGGTTCGCCCAGGTAGCGCAGCAGTCCATAGCCCAGGCCTTTGCCGGGAATGGCGCGCAGTTGCTCCTTGATCGACTTGATCGAATTTACCACCCCGGCCTCGGGTTGCAGGCGGACCGGAAACAGGCTGGTGAACCAGCCGACGGTGCGGCTCAGGTCGAGGTCGTCGGACAGGTCTTCGCGGCCGTGGCCTTCCAGCTGGATCAGCGTCGAGCCCTGCCCGCTCCAGCGGCAGATGACCCGCGCCAACGCCGTGAGCAACAGATCATTGACTTGGGTGCGATAGGCCGCCGGGGCCTGTTGCAGCAACTGGCGGGTCAGTTCCTCATCCAGTTTCGATTCGATCTTGTGCCCGTGGCGCTGCTGCAAGCTGCCCTTGGGGTTGTCGCACGGCAGGTCCCGGGCGTCCGCCAGTTGCGCCTGCCAGTACGGCATTTGCCCAGGTAAGGTGCCGGCATGCTGTTGCAGATGTGCGGCCCAGGCTTGATAGGCGCTGGTTTTCTCGGGCAGCGCCACTTGCCGGTAAGCCTGTTGCAAATCTTCGAGCAACACCCGCCATGACACCCCGTCCACGGCCAAATGATGAACCACCAGCAACAGGCGCTGACTGCCATCGTCGAGGCTGACCAGCAAGGCGCGCAGCAGCGGCCCGCTTGCCAGATCGAGGCTGCGTTGGGCTTCATCGCACAGGGCGGTCAAGGCTTCGGTCGAAGACGCCCGACGTTGCCACAATCCAGCTGACTCGACTGGCGCCGCGTGGCGCTGCTGCCAGCCTTCGGCACCGTCGATGAAGCGCAGGCGCAAGGCGTCGTGGTGGTTGATGACGGTAACCAAGGCCTGCTCCAACACCTCAGGATTCAACGCGTCCCGGGGCGTCAACAGCAGCGACTGGTTCCAGTGCTGACGCTGGGCGATGGCCTGTTCGAAGAAGTAATGCTGTGCCGGGGTCAGGATCACCTCGCCACTGACCGGGCCTTGATCGACAGTGCTGCGGCTGTCGAACGCCGCGACCAGCGCCAGGCTACGCACGGTCTGGTACTGGAACAGGTCGCGCGGGCTGAGGCGAATGCCCGCCTGGCGGGCACGGCTGACCACCTGGATGGAAATGATCGAGTCGCCGCCAAGCTCGAAGAAATTGTCTTCGAGGCCCACGGGTTCCGCGCCCAATACGTCCTGCCAGATCTGCGCCAGCGCGATCTGCATCGCATCTTGTGGCGCAACGAATGCCTGTTGCGGCGTGGCATCGGGCGGCGGCAAAGCCTTGCGGTCGAGCTTACCGTTGGCGGTCACCGGCAAGGCGTCCAGCGGCATCAGGTAGGTGGGCACCATGTATTCCGGCAGGCTGTCGAGCAGCCAGGCCTTGAGGGTTTGCGGCCACTGCGCATCGGTGTCGGCGTTTTCCAGCACCAGATACGCCACCAGATGCTTGCCGCCCTGCACCAGCACCACGGCCTCACGCACCAACGCATGCTGCATCAGCCGGGTTTCGATTTCCCCCAGTTCGATGCGCAGGCCGCGCAATTTGACTTGATGGTCGAGGCGCCCGAGGTATTCGATCACCCCATCGGCGCGCTGCCGCACGCGGTCGCCGGTGCGGTACAAGCGCGCACCGTCATGGAAGGGGCACGGCACAAAACGCTCGGCGCTGAGCGCCGGACGCCGGTGATAACTGCGCGCCAGCCCGGCGCCACCGAGGTACAACTCCCCCGCCACGCCGGCCGGAACCGGCAACAATTGTGCATCCAGCACATGGGTGCGCAGGTTGGCGATGGGCTGGCCGATGGGCACGCTGTCGGCGCCTTCGTCGATGCAGGTCCAGTGGGTGACGTCGATGGCCGCCTCGGTCGGGCCGTAAAGGTTGTACAACCCGGCACCCGGCAGCTTTTTGAACACCTGCAATTGGGCATCCAGCGGCAAGGCTTCACCGCTGCAGACGATGCGCTTGAGGCCGGCGCACGCCTCGACACCCTGCTCGTGGATGAACGCCTGGAGCATCGAAGGCACAAAGTGCAGCGTACTGATGCCGTACTCACCGATCAGGCGGATCAACCGCGCCGGTTCACGATGCGCCCCCGGCGGCGCCACCACCAGGCGCGCGCCGGTCATCAGCGGCCAGAAGAATTCCCACACCGATACGTCGAAACTGAACGGGGTCTTCTGCAACACCGAGTCGCCGCCATCCAGCCCGTAAGCCTGCTGCATCCAGCACAAGCGGTTGACCAGCGCCGCGTGACTGTTGCCGGCGCCTTTGGGCTTGCCGGTGGAGCCGGAGGTGTAGATCACATAGGCCAGGTTCAGTGGATGCACTTCAACTGGCGGGCAGGACTCGCTGTAGCCGTCGAGCCAGTCTTGCTCCTGATCCAGGGCGATGACCTTGACGCCCTCGGTGGGCAGTGCGCCGAGTAAAGTGCTTTGGGTGAGCAGCAGGCCAATCGCACTGTCTTCGATCATGTAGACCAGGCGCTCAGCCGGGTATTCCGGGTCCAGCGGTACGTAGGCACCACCGGCCTTGTGAATCGCCAGCAGGCCGATGACCATTTCCAGTGAACGCTCGACACAGATCCCCACCAGCACATCCGGGCCGACACCCTGCTCGCGCAAGCAGTGCGCCAGTTGATTGCTGCGGGCGTCGAGTTGCGCGTAGCTGAGCTGACGTTCGCCAAACACCAGCGCCGGCGCGTCGGGGGTGCGTCGGGCCTGGGCCTGGATCAATTGGTGCATGCACTGCTCGACCGGATAGATCTCGGCGGTGCGGTTCCAGTCCTGTACCAACACTTGCTGCTCATCCGCCGTCAGCATCGGCAACTCGCCGATTTTTTGCGTCGAGTCGTCGACTATCGCCTGCAACAGGCGCGTCCAGTGCCGGGCCATGCGCGCGATGGTATCGGCCTCGAACAGGTCGCTGGCGTAGGTCAGCGCGGCGTGCAGCTTGCCGCCCTTCTCCCAGGTGTCGAGGGTCAGGTCGAACTGGGTGGTACGGCTTTGCCAGTCGATGCTGCCCAGCACCAGGCCGGACGCGGTGCTGACCGAGGCCATGTCGGCCACATGCGGCTGGTGGTTGTACATCACCTGGAACAGCGGCGTGTGGCTGAGGCTGCGCTCCAGTTTCAGCGCTTCGACCAAGCGCTCGAACGGCAGGTCCTGATGGGCCTGGGCGCCAAGGGCGGTTTCCTTGATGGCGCGCAGCAGGTCGTCGACCCGGGTCTGGCCGTCCAGTTGGGTACGCAGCACCTGGGTGTTGACGAAGAAGCCGATCAAGCCTTCGATTTCCGCGCGGTTGCGGTTGGCGATGGGCACGCCGACGCGGATGTCGGTTTGCCCGGTGTAGCGATGCAGTAAAGTGTTGAAAGCGCCGAGCAACAGCATGAACAGGGTGATGTTGTGCTTCTGTGCGGTGCTGCGCAGTTGCTCGGCCAGTTGCGCCTGGACCGCGAATTCGTAGCGGGTACCGCGATAGCTCGGCATCGCCGGGCGCGAATGATCCAGCGGCAGTTCCAGCACAGGATGTTCATCGCCCAATTGCGTCTGCCAGTACGCCAGTTGCCGCGCCTGCTCGCCCGCCTCCAGCCAGCGGCGCTGCCACAGGGCGTAGTCGCTGTACTGGATAGGCAGCGGCGTCAGCTGCGGTTGCGTGCCGGCATCGAAGGCGTCGTAGCAGCGGATGAATTCGTCGATCAGCACGTTCATCGACCAGCCGTCGGAGACGATGTGGTGCAGGGTCAGCAACAGCACGTGCTCAAGCCCTGCGAGCTTGAGCAAGGTGACCCGCAGCAGCGGACCGGTCGACAGATCGAACGGCAGTACCGATTGCTGTTCGGCGGTTTCAGCCACGGCACGCTCGCGCTCCTCGGCGGGCAGTGCGCTGAAATCCACCTGCTCGATGACCAGCGGCGCGGTGGCCGGGACTTGCAACAGGCTGTCATCGGCCTGACGAGCGAACACCGTGCGCAGGGTTTCATGCCGCGCCACCAGGCTGGCGAACGCCTGCTCCAGCGCCGACAGGTTCAGGCAACCGGTCAGCCGCACCGCGCCCGGCAGGTTGTAGGCACCGCTGAGGGGATCCAGTTGCCAGAGAAACCACATGCGTTGCTGGGCGTACGACAGCGCGTGGCGATCCTCAGCCTCGATGCTGGCCGGAATCGGAAAACGGGCGAAATCCACGCCCTCCTTGTGCAAGGCCGCAAGGAACATTTGACGCTTTTCCAGGGGCAACCCGATAAACCGGCGAGCGAGTTTCAAGGAGTCTTCAGCATTCATCTATCGGCATCCGCATCAGTAGGCAGCAGGCGCAAGGGCGCGTCGTCCCTATAAAACGAATGCAGGCGGGAAAAATTAGCGGATGGGAACAAGTATCAGGAGGGAGTGAAACGCGAAATTCTGGGCCGCTGAAAATCAAAAATGTGGGAGCGAGCTTGCTCGCGATAGCTGTGTGTCAGGCACCATTATTGCCGGCTGACACGACGCCATCGCGAGCAAGCTTGCTCCCACAGGGATCGGGTAGAATTTTGGAGTGGTGTTAACCCACGGCAGCCATGGAAAGCCGCCGATGATGCACCTCAAGCTGATCCTTGATCACCCGCAGCACCTTCGCTTCCTGCTCATGGATGAAGAAGTGCCCGCCAGCCAGCATGTCCACCGAAAAACTGCCACGGGTTTCCTGGCTCCAGCCGATCAACTGTTCGGTGGTGGCGCGGTCGGCCTTGCCGCCGAGCACGTGCACCGGGCACCTGAGCAACGGGCGCTGCACCGGCTCGAAACGCCCGCACAGCAGGAAGTCCGCGCGCAACACCGGCAGGGTCAGGCTCATCAACTCTTCATTGGCCAGGATCTCTTCGCTGGTGCCGTTGAGGGTGCGCAATTGCTCGATCAGTTCGGCGTCGGTTTTCGGCTCGGCATACTGACGGTCGTAATCGGCGCGCAGCGTCGGTGCGGCGGTGCCCGAGGCGAACAGCGCCACCGGTTCCGGGCAACCCAGCGAGCGAAACGCATGGGCCATCTCGCAGGCCAGCAGCGCCCCCATGCTGTGGCCGAACAACGCGTACGGCGCCTTGAGCGTGGCTTTTTGTTCCTGGGCCAATTGCAGCGCCAGGCGGCGCATGTCGGTGTGCAAGGGCTCACCGTAGCGCGCGCCCCGCCCCGGAAGCTCCACCGGTTGCAGCTTGAGCCACTCCGGCAGTTTTCGCCGCCAACGGCTATAGACCATGGCACTCGCGCCCGAATAGGGCAGGCACAGCAATGTCAGCGGGGTCACCGGGCTTTCCTCGAAAGTTATCTGTAAAGAGAACGGATGAGGTGCCCAAAGAATTAGCCATGTGAGTAACCCTGTGGGAGCGAGCTTGCTCGCGATAGCGGAGTGTCAGTCGACATCATGAGTGCCTGACACACCGTCATCGCGAGCAAGCTCGCTCCCACAGGAGGCTGTTTCCAGCATTGAATCTTTATTTCAGATGGCGATAGCTCGGGATTGCCGAACCGAGCACCACTGCCCCCGCCGCAATCGCCAGCCAGAACCCGCTGCGCGCGCCGAAGGCGTCCACCAGCCAGCCGGAGCCGGCGGCGCCGATCGCCACGCCGATGCTCAAGCCGGTGACCAGCCAGGTCAGGCCTTCGGTGAGTTTGGCCGGCGGTACGATCTGCTCCACCAGAGCCATGGCGACAATCAGCGTCGGCGCGAAAAACAGGCCGGCGACAAACACCGCCAGTGACAAACCGAAAATGTTCGTCGCCAGCAGCAACGGCAAGGTGGTCACCGCCGTCGCCACCCCGCCGTACAGGAACAGGCGCGCCAGCGGCACTTTCGAGCGCAGTGCGCCGAACGCCAACCCGGCCAGGCACGAGCCGATGGCGTACACCGACAGCACGATGCTCGCCGCCGCCGGTTGGCCCTGATGCTGGGCGAAGGCGACGCTGACCACATCCACCACGCCGACAATGGTGCCCATGGCGACCATCAACAGCATCAGCAACTGAATGTCGCGGGAACGGATGATTGAACCCTGGTGATGCTCTTCATGGGGATGCACCGGCGGCTCCGTGCTGCGCTGCAGGACGAACGCGGTGACACCGATGGCCAGCGCCAGCAAGGCCGCCAGCGGCCCGGCCTCGGGGAATGCCACCACGCACAACCCCACCGACAGTGGTGGCCCGACAATGAAGCAGACTTCGTCCAGCACCGACTCCAGGGCGTAGGCGGTTTGCAACTCGGGGCGGCCGCGATACACCTCAGTCCAGCGTGCCCGCACCATCGCCGACATGCTCGGCATGCAACCGGCCAGCGCGGCGAAGAAAAACAGCGTCCAGTGCGGCGCCTGCAACCGCGTGCACAGCAACAACAGCAACAGTGCCCCACCGCCCAGCAACGCCGATACCGGCAGAATCCGCCCCTGGCCAAATCGATCCACCAGCCGCGACACCTGCGGCGCACAAAACGCCGTGGCCAGGGCGAACGTCGCCGCCACCGCGCCGGCCATTGCATAGCCACCCTGCAACTGCGAGAGCATGGTGATCAGGCCGATGCCGGTCATGGAAATCGGCATGCGCGCGATCATTCCGGCCAGCACGAATGCGCGGCTGCCGGGGGCTTTGAATAACTCTCGATAGGGGTTTGCCATGGGACGGGTCTCATCAGGGGACTGCACGTTGCCATAAGGGCTGATTGCGGGGGAAGCGTGGAATTGTTGGTTGAATGTGAAGGCCCCATCGCGAGCAAGCTCGCTCCCACAATGGCCGGCGTACACCAATCAACTGTGGGAGCGAGCTTGCTCGCGATGGGGCCAGAACAGACAACTCACCTCCCTTCGCCAAATGAACTCTCACCGACCCCGACCAGTCAGTTGAATAGGCCCCAGGTTCCCGGAGTTTCGCGACAATGGCTGATCACCCCGAACGCCAAAGCCCCATCGACGCCCACGGCATCATCGGCGATATGCGCAGCGCGGCGCTGGTCAATGACAAGGGCAGCGTGGACTTTTTCTGCTGGCCGGAATTCGACAGTCCGTCGATCTTCTGCTCGCTGCTGGACACCCCCGAGGCGGGGATTTTCCAGTTGTCGCCGGATTTGCCCGACGCCCGTCGCGAACAAATCTACCTGCCCGACACCAATGTGCTACTGACCCGCTGGCTCAGTGATCGCGCCGTGGTCGAGGTCACCGACCTGCTGCCCGTCGGTGACACCGAGGATGACCTGCCGCTGCTGATACGGCGGATCCGTGTGGTCAGCGGCCGCGCCACCTTCCAGATGCGCTGCGCCGTGCGTCATGACTACGCTCGCGCCAAAACCCGCGCCCGCATGGATGAAAAAGACGTCACCTTCGACGCGGTCGATCAGCCGTCCCTGCGCCTGTCTTCGGATCAGGTTTTGCATATCGACGGCAATGCGGCGATGGCCGAATTCACCCTCGAACAAGACCAGACCAGTCAATTCCTGCTCGGTGCCCTCGACGATCCGCGCTTAAAGGAAGGCGCTGCGCAACTGTGCCTGGAGCGCACCCTGAAATTCTGGCGCGACTGGATCGGCCAGTCCAACTACCGCGGCCGCTGGCGCGAAATGGTCAACCGCTCGGCCCTGGCGATGAAGCTGCTGACCTCGCGCAAGCACGGCGCCATTCTCGCCGCCGCCACCTTCGGCCTGCCGGAAAGCCCTGGTGGCTCGCGCAACTGGGACTATCGCTTCACCTGGATCCGCGACGCCTCGTTCACCGTCTATGCATTCATGCGCCTGGGCTTCGTCGAAGAGGCCAACGCCTACATGCGCTGGTTACGGGGGCGGGTCAGCGACTGTCAGGGCAAGCCGATGAAACTCAACATCCTGTATGCCATCGACGGTCGCCAGGAATTACCGTAGATCGAGCTGACGCACCTGTCCGGCCATGGTGGCGCACAACCGGTGCGCATCGGCAATCAGGCCTATGAACAGGTCCAGCTCGATATCTTCGGCGAGCTGATGGACGCGATTTACCTGGTCAACAAATACGGCGAAGCCATCTCCCATGAAGGCTGGAAACACACGGTGGAGGTGGTCGATCAGGTCTGTGAAACCTGGGAACAGAAAGATGTCGGCATCTGGGAAATGCGCGGCGAGCAATACCATTTCCTGCATTCACGGCTGATGTGCTGGGTCGCCCTGGACCGCGCCATCCGCCTCGCTTCAAAGCGCTCGCTGCCGGCACCTTTCGCGCGCTGGGACCAGACCCGCCAGGCGATCTACACCGACATCTGGGAGAACTTCTGGTGCGAGGAACGCGGGCACTTCGTCCAGCACATCGGCGGCACCGGCCTGGACGGTTCGATGCTGCTGATGCCGCTGGTGCGTTTCGTCAGCGCCCGCGACCCGCGCTGGCTGGCGACCCTGCAAGCCATCGAAAGAAGCCTGGTACGCGACGGCATGATCTACCGCTACCGCAACGACGACAGCCAGATCGACGGCCTGCCCGGCAGCGAAGGCGCCTTTGCCGCGTGCTCGTTCTGGTACGTCGAATGCCTGGCCCGCGCCGGCCAGCTCGACAAGGCCCACCTGGAGTTCGAACAACTGCTCAGGTACGCCAACCCGCTGGGGTTGTATGCCGAAGAGTTCGACAGCCATGGGCGGCACATGGGCAACACGCCGCAGGCATTGACGCATCTGGCATTGATCAGTGCGGCTTGCTTTCTGGATCGGAGGTTGAGTGGGGAGAAGAGGTTTTGGCAGCCGTGAATACGGGTTAAACAATGTTCGAACTCAGGCAAAAGGTGGCTCAGGACACCAGTGGATCTGCGCCGGCACTGACCGAAAACCGCTCCCGATAAGCCTGTGGCGTCACGCCCATGGCCCGCAGGAAACTGCGGCGCAGGGTTTCTTCGCTGCCGAAGCCGCATTGCACCGCTACTCGTTTGATCGGCACGCCGGTATCGCTGAGCAAACGCCGTGCGGTTTCGACGCGGATCAGTTCGATGGCCCGGGCCGGGGTCTGGCCGGTGTCGGCGCGGTAGTGGCGCACGAAGCTGCGTTCGCTCATGCCGGCCTGCAAAGCCAGAGTCGGGATGCCAAGGTCGTGGGCCAGGTTTTCGCTGATCCAGGCGTGAAGTTCGTCGAATCGGTTGCCTTCGTGTTGCAGTGACAGGGTCACGCTGAATTGCGACTGACCACCCGGACGTTTGAGAAACACCACCAGTTGCCTCGCGACTTCGAGGGCCATGGTGCGCCCCAGGTCTTCTTCGACCATGGCCAACGCCAGGTCGATGCCGGCGGTCACCCCGGCCGAGGTCCAGACCGGGCCGTCGTTGATGAAGATCGGGTTGGGCTCGACGTGCAGTTGCGGATGCTGCTGCGCCAGTTGCTCGCAACGGGTCCAGTGGGTGACCACGCGCCGGCCGTCGAGCCAGCCGCTGGCCGCCAGCAGGAACGCACCGGTGCATACCGAGGAAACCCGCCGGCAGCCACGAGCATGTTCGCGCACCCAGGCAACCAACGGCGCATCTTGCGCCGCTGCGTAAACACCCCAGCCACCGGCGATGATCAGGGTATCAGTGCCCTCATCCGGCAACGGTTCGGCCAACAGCGCCAACCCCGCCGACGACATCACCGCCCCGCCGCCACTGGTAATCACCGTCGGCGCATAGGGTGGCGGCAGGCCTTGCTGGCGGGCTATGTCGTTGGCCGAAGCGAAAACCTGCAACGGCCCGGTGACGTCGAGCAATTGCACGTTGGCGAAAGCGAGTACATGGATGGTTTTCGACATTTGGCGTAATTCGTGGGGATATTGGCGTATGCGCCAAAGCCTACGAGCCTAGAGTCAAACCGTCCACCCACTTCACGAGAAAAAACACCATGACGTTGCAGATCGGTTTTCTGTTGTTTCCGCAGGTTCAGCAACTGGACCTGACCGGCCCATACGACGTGCTGGCCTCGCTGCCGGATGTGAAAGTGCATCTGATCTGGAAAGACCTGATGCCGGTCACCGCCAGCACCGGCCTGCTGTTGAAACCGACCACCACCTTCGATGATTGCCCGGCACTGGACGTGATCTGCGTGCCCGGTGGCAGTGGTGTCGGACCCTTGATGGAAGATGACCAGATTCTGGACTTTCTCAAGGCCCAGGCCGCCAACGCGCGGTACATCACGTCGGTGTGCACCGGCTCGCTGGTGCTGGGTGCGGCGGGATTGCTCAAGGGCAAACGCGCCACCACTCACTGGGCATATCACGAATTACTCAAGCCGCTGGGCGCAATCGCGGTGCAAGACCGGGTGGTTCGTGACGGTAATCTGTTGACCGGTGGTGGCATCACCGCCGGTATCGACTTCGCTCTGACCCTGGCCGCCGAACTGTTCGACCAGGCCACCGCCGAGTTGGTGCAATTGCAACTGGAATACGCCCCGGCCCCGCCGTTTACCGCGGGCAGCCCCGAGACGGCCCCGGCCAGCGTGTTGGGAGAGGCACGCCAGCGGGCTGCCGGCTCGTTGAAACTGCGGGCGCAGATCACCGAGCGCGCGGCGGCGAAACTCGATCGACAGTGAAAAAATGGCGGCGGGAACCCGGTTCCTGCCGCCACGACTTTTCATGCGCGCAAAAAAAAACCCGCCGAAGCGGGTTTTTCCAAGACCATGACGACTCCTTGTCGTAGCGTTCCTTGCATATGGTCGATCATCCATGATCCTGAGCACATCCTGTGCTTCAGTGGGTGAGACCAGATTACGCTTCGGATCCAATTTGTAACAGGCGATATCGCTACCATCGCGTGTAAGACATTCGCTATAAACCACCCTCCGAAAACCCTTAGACGCCTCAGGTTTCGAGCCGACTTCAGCCACTCTGTTGCTCGTGGGCCTTGGCATTGTCGATCAAAAACTGCTCGATATTGTTCATTTGCTCTTCCCAGCCACGACTGTCCATGCGGAAAGCCCTTTCGCGACGGGCCTGGGGAATGTGATCGAAACCGGACTCGGAGACCTTGAGCAACGTGCCGTTGTCCATGTCTTCGAGCTCGAATTTCACCAGGGTGGTGGGTTCCTGGGAGTAATCGACTTCAGGGTTCACGGCATACGGGTGCCAGCGAAACGAAAGCAGCCGCTCCGGCTCGACCCGCTCTACCAGTACATTCCAGCGCAAATGTTCATAACCGGGATAGGTAACCTGCCCCTGGGTCCATTCGCCTGCCACAAAACGCTTGCCTTCCAGCGCCACGCCAAACCACTGTCCGAACACTTCGGCATTGGCCAGCACACGCCAGACCTGTGAACGCTTGGCCTTGAGCAGGATTTTCCTTTCGATGCGATCAGATGCTGGGTTCATAAGTCACCTCCTGTACTTGAACAGTAGGCCAGTAAGACCACAAGACCAACCCTAAAGTTGTACCAATCGGGATGTGCAATCAACCATACCTGAGATATTCGGTTGCATTTGCGTGGATAAGTTCTGGGCAATCGCAAAGTCAGTGGGTCGAAACGGCTAACGTTCTCCCTCGAAACAGCATGGAAAAGTATAGCGACATGAAAAATCTGCGCGGCAGTTGCCTGTGCCCCTCGGCGCTACACTGCACCTCTCTTTCGGTCACAGCGAGCACTCCAGCATGAACCCACGCTTACTCTTGGCGCTGACACCCCTGTTGTTCACCTCCATGGCGTTCGCCGTGGACTGCGACAACGCCAGCGATCAGGCGACGATGAACCAGTGCGCGGCGCAGCAGAACGCGGCCGCCGACAAGGAATTGAATGCGCTGTACCAGCAGATCACTTCGCGACTCAAGAGCAACCCGGACAGCAAGAAGCAGTTGGTGGGTGCGCAGCGGGCGTGGGTTGCGTTCCGCGATGCCGAGTGCAAGTTTTCGGCATCCGGGGTGGAAGGCGGGAGTGTGTATCCGCTGATTTACAGCAACTGCACCACGGAACTGACCAAGGCACGGGTTCAGACGTTCAAGAACTACCTGAAGTGCCAGGAGGGGGATATGAGTTGCCCGGTGCCGGGGGTTTGATTTTTGCTGTTTTTGCGGTGTTTTTGAGGGCCCCATCGCGAGCAAGCTCGCTCCCACAGGGGATTAGGATGTACTCGCAATGCCGGCGTCACCACAAAAACTGTGGGAGCGAGCTTGCTCGCGATGAGGTCGGCACATTCAACATTGATGTTGCCTGACATGCCGCTATTGCGAGCAGGCTCGCTCCCACAGGGTTCAGTGGTGTTCACACAATAGTGATCACACTGCGAGTCCACTGTGGGAGCGGGCTTGCCCGCGAAGGCGTCAGTTCAGGCTCCGCAATTACCGGACAAAAATCTGCGCCGTGGTAATCGCCATGTCTCCGCCCGGCAACTTGATGCTGCCCGTCTGCTTCAGGCTGTCGGCATCAAAGATCGCCACGTCGTTGAACGTCCCCGCCAGGTAGATCTTGCTGCCGTCCTTGTTGAAGGAAATGCAGTAGTACGAGTGATCGAGCGCGGCGGACTGGAGCATTTTCTTCTGCTTGATGTCGTACTTGGCCAGGCGGTTGAGTACGCCAAACATCAGGTTCGGGTCCTTGGGCGAGCGCATACCGCTGAAGTAGATCTCCGTCAAAGGGCCGAAGTCGGTGGTTTCGGTATTGCCGGTCTTCAGGTCGACGCTGAACAGGCCGTACAGGTATTCGGCGGTGGCCGGGTCCTGTTTCTTGTCCTTGAATTTCGCCGCGGTGTACAGCAGCGAGAAGTCATGCCGGTAGGTCTGCTGGTTCCACACGTAGAGCACGTCCGGTGCGCTGTAGTTCGGGCGTTTCCAGTGACGGCTGGGGATCAGTACGTCGAACTTGCCGGTTTGCACATTGACCTTGTAAACGTCCGCCCCGGCCACGTACAGCGTGCCGTCGTCACCGCTCTGCATGATGGTCAGTTGGCGCGGCGCCGGGAAACTGCGCAGCGGCTTGGCGTCCATGCCGGCATCGGTCGAATACACGTCGAGCCGTGGCTGCTGCACTTCGTAGCGATCGTTCATCATCAGCGTCGGGTTGGCGACGGTGTACAGTTCCTTGCCGTCGTGGCTGACCGTGAAGGCGAACATGGACCTGGCCTTCTCACCCGGCTTCTGGGTGATGCTGGCGTGGAACACCTGCTTGCAGTTGTCCAGTTCGACACCGTAGACATCCGCATAGTGATTGTTCAGCACGTAGGCGGTCTTGCGGTCCGGCGACAACTGCACGGAGCCGGGACCGAAGGCATCGGGCATCTTGCAGGTCTTGAACAGCGTATCGGTGGCCAGGTCGATCACGTGCAGGTTGTTCGGGTAGTTGGTGGTCACCATGTATTCGTGACCGACTTGCAGCGCGGTATTTTCATCGGCCAGAACACTGACAGAACAGCTGCTCAGGACGGCGAACGCGGCCAGGCCGCAGGCTTTGATGTTACGCATGCTGGAATCCTTCTTCTGTGATCACTTGTCTTTGGGGAAGACAGTGCCGAGGTTGCGCCAGTTGTCGTTGGACGCCTGGGCATCCTTGTTCCAGTCCGGGTAGGTGCTCATCATGTCGGGCACCTGGGCCGGCCACCAGCAAGGGTCGGAGCACCCGTAGAGGTCGGCCTCCATCGGCTGGCACAACGACGACACACCGCCAAACGCATCGATTTCCCAGCCCGGGTCGGTGGTCGAGGCACAGCCCGCCACGGAACTCATGGCCACCACTTCTTCTATGCGGTTTTCATCCGCGGCCTGATCCAGCTTCAACGCTTTGTTATTGATTGCCTTGAGATGTTTCATATCAGTGAGCCTTGCGCGGAGTGATGTAACTGCTGATGAACGCAGGGTTATTGGCCATGATCCGGGTGTAGACCTCGATGCCGAAGTCGACCCAGTCACGCATCAGTTCGCAGTAGTGATAGGTTGGGTGGGTCGGATCGCCATAGCGGGCGTAGCTCTCGTGGTAGCAGCCGCCGGAACACAGGTTGCGGATCTGACAGTCTTCGCAGCCAGTGTTGGTACGGTCCAGGCGCTGGGACAGGAAGTCGTTCAACTCCACCTGTTTCACGCCGCTATGGACGTTGCCGAAGGTCGGCAGGCTCGAACCGGTAAAACGGTGGCACAGGTTCAGCTCGCCCTTGTGATCCACCGCCAGCATCTTCAGGCCCGCGCCGCACGGCAGGGCTTTCTTGTGGCCTTCGTGGATGTCGGTGATGAGCTGGTGCAGGTTGGAGAAACCGATGTTGCGGTGCTCCAGCGCCGCTTCCAGGTATCGACGACCCAGCGCCTTCATGTTGGCGAACACCTGCACCAGTTCATCGCTGGTGAGATTGAAGCTGCTGATGTCGCCGGAGGTCACCGGGGCAAAGCCGACTTCGGCAAAACCCAGTTCGTTGAACAGGTGATCCCAGATGGTTTCGACGTCGGTCACGCCGGTGGTGAGCGTTACGCGAGCTCCGACCGGACGGCTGTTGTAGCGCGACAACAGCATCTCGGCCTTGCGCCGCACCACGTCATAGGTGCCCTGCCCGCCCACGGTGATGCGGTTGCGGTCGTGCACGGTCTTCGGCCCGTCGATGCTCACCGACAGCCCGAAACGATGGGCATTGAGGTAATCCACCGTTTCTTCGGTGAGCAACGTGGCGTTGGTGGTCATGACGAATTCGACGAACTTGCCCGCCTCGTGAAAACGCTTCTCACAATAGTCGACCATGTACTCGATCAGCTTGCGGTTGCTCAGCGGTTCGCCGCCGAAGAACACCACGGTGAAACGCTCTTCGTCCGGGGATTCGCGCAGCAGCATTTCCACCGAGGCGATCGCCGTTTCGACGTCCATTTTCTTGCCCGCCGACGGCTTGTCGAGGTCTTCCTTGTAGCAATACGTGCAGCTCAGGTTGCAGCCGGTGTTGACGTTGAGCACCACGGTATTGATCGCCGTGCGCTCGACCCGCTTGGTCGCGATGTCGGGGGTCAGCGGCGAGCCGTCGCTGACCAGTTCCAGGGCCATCAGCTCGCGCAGGGTCTCGGTGATTTCCTCGCCGTTGAAACGCGCGGCCAGGCGCTGGATCAGGTCGTCCGAGGAACAACCTGGCCCGCGCAAGGTGTCGATGATGGTGCCCGTCAGTTCATCGCTGGCGAACAGCGAACTGCTGGGGATGTGAAACAGCATGCGGTCAGCATCGACCTGCACTTCGTGCAGGTTGCGTTCGACCAGATTCAAGATAGCGCCCATGGCAAACCTCCTGTGCAGGCCCCGCTTGGCGGGGCTTGCGGTCATTCCGAAAAGTGTCTGAAGCCTGTGCCGTCAGCCAACTCACGGAATGGGTGGATTGTTCCAGCGTTGCACGGTCACGATCAGGTGGCCTTCGCCGGTCAGGGATTTCCCTGCGTCGTCGACGGCGGCGATCACCTTGAGGTTGCCGGCATTGTTGGTGGACATCTTGCGTGCCGGGTTCGGCCCGGCATCGCCCGGAGTGAACACGCCGGTGTCGGCCTGCATGGTGCCGGCGAACTTGACGTCTTCGTCTTCCCTGGCGCGGTCGTCGAAGGCCTCGACTTTCCACTGCGCCGGGAACACACCGATGCGGTACGGCTTGCCATCAGCGCCCTTGCCCCAGGCTTCCGCGTCGAAACGGCCCTGGACTTTCGGCGTCGAACCACCGCCCTCGCCGATCCGTGCCACCGAGAATTCCGGCACAACCTTGACCGAGGCGATCTTGCTGTACACCGACAGGCTCGGGCCCTTTAGCGTGCCGACGCTGACCGCGCGCAAACCTGGCTGGGCATTGGCGGCCGCCTTGAGCTTGACCTTGATCCGCTCAGGGCTCTGCTCGACCACTTCGAGCACTTCCACGCCTTTGCCGAAGTCCGGCTTGCCGGTCAGGCCGCTGCCGATCAGGGTCACTTCGGTTTCGCTGCCGGCCTTCAGATAACCCGGCTGCACCGCCAGCAAACGGTTGGAGCCTTGCTTGGCGGCGACGAAGTCCAGACCACGCTCGTCGTGCTCGGCCTCGAACATCCGGCCCTGCATCGCATTGCCCTGGGCGGCGAACACCTGGCGCATGGTCACGCCGTCGATGGTCACGTTGCCGCGCCATTCGTAGCCGGTGTAGAGGATTGCACTGCCGTCGCCGTTGAACGGCGTGCCGTCGGCGTACTGGCCTTTGACGCTGACCTTGAAGGTGTCGCTGCCATCGGCACTCACGGTCATTACACCCGCCAGCTCACCCTTGCCCGGCAAGTGGCCGCTGAAGCTCCAGTCGCCCACCAGGGCATCGGCTTTCGGCGCCGCGCTCTGCCATTTTTTCCAGGCCGGGTTGTCCAGCGGATAACGCTTGGCCAGCAGCGGCACCATCTCTTTGCGGGCCATATCGAACCAGTCGCGGTCCCGGGACAGCGCCTGGTACTCCAGGGACGGCCACTGACCGAGGTGGAAATTCACCAGGCGTTCCCACTCCTGGGCCGGACGCCGTTGCAGGGCAACCCGCGCACCGGAGTGGCAGCGGCCGCACATCTGGCTGGTCTGGTCGTCGAACTGCTCGACGGTATTGAGCCGGCGCTCCAGTGCATAGCGCACGCCGTCGGTTTCGCTCGGCGCCAGGCCCTGGGTGTCGGCCAGGTATTTGACCAGCGTGCGACGGTCCTCATCGCTGATCTGCAAACCGTGCATGGTCTGCATCCGGGCAATGCTCATCAGCCAGCCTTCCGGCGTTTTGCGCTGGTGGCTGATGCGGCTGAGGGCGTTATCGGCTTCGGGGGTGTGACAGCCCTGACAGGTTTCCTTGAGGATGGTCTGGGCGTCGCGGGCTGCCAGGCTATGAGGCGAATGCAGCGCTACACAAGCGGCTACGGCCAGCAGGCTGGCGCTCATGCCTGATCGGAGTTTTCTCTTCATCAACGTCGAACCTCGCACGGTGCGTTCTTATTGTTGTGGCTTATCGTTTTTATGGTTTCTGCCGCCGGCGTTGATCCGCTGACGGAGGCAAGAGAAACGTCTGCGATGAGCAATACACGGAGCGTGCCAGCTTATGAATATTTCAATGAATCAATGACTTGTGACTAATAACCGTTTTTTTTCGGGAGACGTCATGGGCGTTGCACGTTTAATTTCGCGACAACTGTTTCACTCTGAGACAAGCATAGTTTTCTGTAGGAGCGAGCCTGCTCGCGATGGTCGTTAACGATATCGCGTGCTTACAGGCTAAACGTGGTGCTCTTTCGTCCATCGCGAGCAGGCTCGCTCCTACAAGGTGTTGTGTTCGGGGCGTCTCACATCGTCGCAATTTGCGACGTTTATCGATCTCAGGGTGACCCCGGAAATATCTGTCACCCCACTGGATCGGGCCTTCGGGCCGAAAAAACACAACTGGCACAGGCATTGCGAAAGCCCTGTTCTCACGAACAACAAGAGGCCTCGCCAATGTCGCTCCCAAACCTGCTTCCCGCCACTTCGGCATTCATCCAGCGCACCCCGCGCATGCTTATCGGCGGTGACTGGGTCGAGGCCGCCGACGGCCAGACCATGCCCCTGCACAACCCGGCCACCGGTGAGGTGCTGTGCGTGGTGCCACGGGCAACACCGGAAGATGTCGACCGTGCGGTGCTCGCCGCCCGCCAGGCGTTCGACGATTCGGCCTGGACCCGCACCCGTCCCCGGGAGCGGCAGAACCTGCTGTGGAAACTCGCCGACCTGATGCAGCGCGACGCCGAGCTGCTGGCGCAACTGGAATGCCTGAACAACGGTAAAAGCGCAGCGGTGGCCCAGGTGATGGACGTGCAACTGGCCATCGACTTCCTGCGCTACATGGCCGGTTGGGCGACCAAAATCGAAGGTTCTACGGTTGACGTGTCGGCACCGCTGATGCCCAACGACCAGTTCCACAGCTTCATCCGCCGTGAAGCGGTGGGCGTGGTCGGTGCCATCGTCGCCTGGAACTTCCCGCTGTTGCTGGCCTGCTGGAAACTCGGCCCGGCCTTGGCCACCGGCTGCACCGTGGTGCTAAAGCCGGCCGACGAAACCCCGCTGACCGCACTTAAACTTGCCGAACTGGTGCTGGAAGCCGGTTATCCCGAAGGCGTATTCAACGTGGTCACCGGCACCGGCATCACCGCAGGTTCTGCCTTGACCCACAACCCGCTGGTGGACAAGCTGACCTTCACCGGCTCCACCGCCGTCGGCAAGCAGATCGGCAAGATCGCCATGGATTCCATGACCCGGGTCACCCTGGAGCTAGGCGGTAAATCACCGACCATCGTCATGGCCGACGCCGACCTGAAAACCGCCGCGGCCGGGGCTGCCAGTGCGATCTTCTTCAACCAGGGCCAGGTCTGCTGCGCAGGCTCGCGGCTGTATGTGCAGCGCAAGCACTTCGACAATGTGGTGGCGGACATCAGCGACATTGCCAACGCCATGAAACTCGGCAACGGCCTGGACCCGAGCGTCGACATGGGGCCCTTGATCTCGGCGCGCCAGCAGGAGCGCGTCTACGGGTACATCGAAAAGGGCCGGGAAAGCGGCGCGACCATCGCCTGCGGTGGCGAGCAGTTCGGGCCTGGGTTCTTCGTCAAGCCAACGGTAATTGTCGACGTCGATCAGAAGCACTCACTGGTGCAGGAAGAAATCTTCGGCCCGGTGCTGGTGGCCATCCCGTTCGATGACGAAGCCGATGCCCTGCGCATGGCCAATGACAGTCCGTATGGATTGGGCGCGAGCATCTGGTCCAATGACCTGGCGGCGGTGCACCGGATGATTCCGCGCATCAAGTCAGGATCGGTGTGGGTCAACTGCCACAGCGCCCTGGACCCGGCGCTGCCGTTCGGAGGCTACAAGATGTCCGGGGTCGGGCGTGAGATGGGGTATGCGGCGATCGAGCATTACACCGAGTTGAAGTCGGTGCTGATCAAGTTGTGATTCGTAGCGTCCTTCAGGCCGCCTTCGCGAGCAAGCCCGTTCCCACATTGGAATGCGTTCCCCTGTGGGAGCGGGCTTGCCCGCGAAGGCGCCCCCCAGCCACTACGCCGCTGTTTCGCGGTCCAGTGGGCGACCCACCCCATATTTTGCGCCGGCCCGAAGCGCGTGACGAAGCTTCAGGGCCGGCCGTTCGACGCAGTAGTACGAAACGCCGCTGAGCAGCAACGACAAGGCCAGCACTGTTGCAACAACGGCCCCATCGTAGGCAACCGACCAGACAGCGTGCAGGAAGTACATCACCACATAGTGATTCAGGAACACGCCATAGCTGATATTGCCGAGGAATTCGTCAATCCGGTGAAACCTGAGCTTTGTCAGCAGGTACACGGCGGGCACGCCCAGCGCTATGCCAGCGGTCACTTCGGCATTGAACGGCCGGCGCTCTATCCATCCCGCCATGATGGCCGCAAACATCAGGGCCGCCACCACGGCGGTGCCGGCAGCGATCGCCAAATCCTTCGGCTGCGCTTTGTACAGGTAGCTGCCGCACAGGAACATGAACAGCACACCCGGCAATAGACGGTAGCCGTACAGGTCGGTGTTGATGAAACCCAGGCACGCGGCCATGAAGACGACGACGGATAGAGCAAACGCAACGCCCCGCGCCCTATAGATGATCAGGAAAGGGATCATCAGGTAGAAGCACATCTCAAGCCCCAAAGACCAGGCCGGCGGCAAGATCCACGATCCCGCCGCGCCGAACATGTAGAAGCCGAGTGGCACGATAGCCAGGCTTGCGGCGATGTTGCGCAGCGTCAGCTCGGCGGCTTGAGGCGTGCCGGGCAGCAGGAAATAGATCACCGCACAGGAAACCACGAAGTAGAACAGGAATTGAGGATAGAGCCGCAGGGCGCGGTCCAGGTAGAACAGGCCGACTTTCTCCGGCGCCTTGTAATTGCGTTCGATCAGCGAGGTCATCACGAAGCCGCTGATGATCAGGAAGGAAATCACGGCAATCACGCCGGGGTTTAGCCCCATGAACGTTTTGCCCATATGAGAAACGGCCACCAGAACGGCCAATAGCAGACGATAAGCTCCCACTTACACCCCAAAATTCCTTGTCGTTATGGCGCGTAAATTACGATGCTTTGCGCTGGGAGAACAGGCTTTTTCGCCGTATCCGGAGGTTCTTCATTCAGGGTTTGAAACCCTGGCCCAGCAACCAGCTGCGAACCATCCGCCCCTGCTCCACCGTCAGCCCGGCCAACACCTGATCCGCCGGCTCTCCCTGCTTTAACCTCTGCACCAACGCCGCCACCTCAACCCCATGCACATGCCAGATACCCAGCGGTTGATCCGCCGTGATCACCACCTCGGCTTCATCGACCAGCCCATCACGCAACACCGGCGCCCGTTCAATCCTCAGCGCATTGAAATCCGCCTCGGCATGGGCCACTTCGGCATCCGGCCAGCTCCGTCGTGCCTGCCAGAACGGCTGGTCCGGCCAGCGCTGCTCATCGGCATAAAAATCCCGGCCGATTCGCGCAAACCGCAAAAACAACTGCCCCACCCGCTGCTGGTGGAAACGCTGGGCCAGAGCCGTTCGTTCGGGTTTGCACAGCAGCGTGTTGATCACCGCGGGCGCCTGCAACGCCGAAGACAAGGACTGAAAGATCCCGTTGCCCGACAATGGGTCCACCGCCATTGCCGCATCGCCGACCCGAATCCAGTTTTCGCCACACACCTGCGGGCTCAGAATCGCCGTGCTGCTGCGGGCGTGCAGTTGTAGATCGCTTTGCGCTTCGCCAGCAAAAAAAGCGGCGGCCAACTTAGAACCCTGGCGCCGCTGTCGACAGTAATCGAGCAACATAGCCTTGCCCGGCAACCCGGCACTGGCCACATCCACCGTCCATTGCCAGTAACACTGGCCGTCGGCGCGCCGCGCCATCCATGCCCAGCCGTCCTCAAGGCTTTCCACGGCGCTGGCGGTGCTGCCCGGCGAACCCTGCCAGCGATTGAGCAAGCTGACAGTCTCGGGGCCACGCAAGCCTTTGCCGATAGCGGGGGCCTGACGTCCACGGGCCTCTACGAGAAACGGCGCCAGCAGTGGTTCGCGGCCGTCGATTTCGATTCGGTGGCCATTGGTCGATGATTGAACCGTCAGCACCCGGCCTTCGATCAACTCGACCCCCGCCAGGCGCAAATCCTCACGCAGGCCTCGGTCAAACAGCGGACGGTCGAGCAAGTATTCGATGTTCTGCGCATGCTGCTGGCCATTCCAGTTCACCTGGCGTTGAGAAGGCAGCGCTGCTTGCGCCAACGCCTGATGCAGACCCACGCCGCGCAAAGCCTCAAGAACCCGCACGGACACGCCTTCGAGCGCCGCGAACCGGCGCCATTCGCTGATCAGCGTGACGCTATGGCCCAGCCGCTTCAAACCCAGCGCGACCGCAGCCCCCGCCGGGCCGGCACCCAGAATGACGATGTCGGTCATGGCCCGAAGCGCCGTTCAGGGCCACGGTAACGGGCATGCTCGCGCAACCACTCGATGACTTGCTCATTGCTGGCACCAGGTTGTTCGACGAGGAACCCGGCGATGTGCCCGCTCAACGCGGCACAACCGAGGCTCGCCCCGGATTGCCCCGGGTAGGTGCCATGCACACACGCGGCGAAATCCGCCTGGGCGCTGTTGAGCCACGACCATTCCTGCTCGGCGCACCGCGCATCGCCGGTCACCCGCAATACCTGCGGATAGTTCGCCGGAAACACCCCTTCCCCCTGGGCCGGGCTCGACGCACACAGCAGCACGCCCTGCGCCACCGCCGCCGCGCAGGCCGCGCGCAACAGGCTGCGATCCTGGCGCAGGCCAAGGCTCAAATTGATCAGTCGAACGTCCTGCGTCAGCAGCCAGTCAATCGCCGTGGCGATCTGCAAGGCGCTGGTGACACCCCGCTGGTCGAACACCTGAGCCACGCAAAACAGCGCCGAGGGTGCACGCCGGCCGATGGCCTCGATCACCGCACTGCCATGCCCCAGCGGGTCTTCGCGCAAGTCGCCCTCGGCCAGGCCGTCTTCGAGCAATGAAAAGCGTCGACCGGCGATCACTTGCACCCGTTGTGCCGCCGAGTGACCGCTGTCCACCACACCAATGCGCAACTCAGGTTTCATGCAGCACCGTTTTCGAGGTCAGTACGCCGTCGAGCAATTCGAAGCGCAGGTCGGCGTCGGCCAGGGTTGAAGGGCGATGGCTGATCAGGATGCGCGTACGTCCGGCAAACAGGCGGTCGATGGCGTCGATGACCTCGCGTTCGGTGGCTTCATCCACTGCGGACGTGGCTTCATCGAGCACCAGGATCAGTGGGTCCTGCAACAGTGCCCGGGCAATCGCGATGCGTTGTTTCTGCCCGCCGGACAACTGCTGGCCCCGCTCGCCCAAGGGACTGTCGAGACCTTCGGGCAAGGACTCGATCAGGCTGTCGAGTTGCGCCAGTCGCGCCACGTCGGCAATCGCCTCGCGGCTGGCGTCCGGTGCCGCGTAGGCCAGGTTGTCGGCGAGGCTGCCGCGAAACAGCACGATGTCCTGGCTGACGATGGCGATGCGCCGACGCAACTGGAACAGATCCAGCTCGCGCAGATCGACGTCGCCCAGCAGTACCCGGCCCGATTGCGGATCGTGATGACGCTGCAGCAGGTCGATCAGGGTGGACTTGCCCACGCCCGAGCCGCCGCTGAGGGCCACTTTCATACCGTAGGGAATCCGCGCCTCGATGCCGCGCAGGGTCGATTGGCGGCCGGGATGGGCGAAGTGCACGTTGTCGAACCAGAGATCGCCGCCAGTGGGCATTGCCCTTGGCGTGGCGGGCGTCAACACCGTCGGTTGTTCGCCGCGCAATTCCATGACCCGGCCGAGGCTGACAGTCATCCGCTGGATCGCGACGTAGAGCCCGAGCAGGCTTTGCACCGGCCCCACGGCCATGCCCAGGTAGGTGGAAAAGGCAATCAGGGCGCCGAGCTGCCAGGTGCCCTGCACCACCCAGTAACCGCCGATCAGAAATGCGCAGGCCCGGGACAGCGAGGTCAGGGTGCCGGGTACGGCCTGGGTGAAAAATTCGGTGACTTGCAGGCGCAGCAACTGGCTCATGTAGCCCTGCCCCAGCGTCTCGAGGCGTCGCGCTTCACGCTGTTGCTGGCCAGCGGACTGGATGAATTTCATCACCGGCAATGTCTCGACCATGAACGACGACATGTCCGCCGAACGCTCGCGCAACTGCCGCACATCGCGCTCCACCTTGCGCCGCATCCAGCGTAGCCAGAGTACATCGAGGGGAATCAGCACCAGCGCCAACAGCGACAGTTTCCAGGACAAGGTCAACAGCATCGCTACCGCGACCACCAGGCCGATCACGCTGGACACGGCCGAGAACAGCGAGTCCACAGCGAACCGCTGGATTTCCGCGACATCGCCATCGAGGCGCGACATCAGGTCGCCGATGCGCCGCTGGCCGTAAAAGCTCGGCGACAGGGTTTGCAAATGCCGGTACAGGTCATCGCGCAGGGCAAACAGCATGCGCCCGGACAGTCGCGTGTGCAGGTAGCGGTTGATGCCCGAAAGCGCCGTGCCCAGCAACCCGGCAACGATCATCAGCCCGGCGATCATGACCAGCATCGGGAAATTGCGCGCCAACAGGCCATCGTCGATCAGCAGTTTGGTCAGCCACGGCTGCACCAGCACCAGCGCCGAGGCGCAGACCGACAAACCCAGCAGCCCGGCAATCGCCAGGCGATGGGGTCGCACGAAGCTGTACAGCCAACGCAATGCCGCTTGCAGAGCCTCGGGGTTCTGGCTGTCGATCAGCCGAACGATCAAGCGCTGCATCACGAACGCAACTGTTTGAGCTTGCGATAAAGCGTCGCGCGGCTGATGCCCAGGGCGTCGGCGGCGGCCGAGACATTGCCCTGGTGCGTGTCCAGGGACTGACGGATCAGCTCCAGTTCGTTTTCCCGGATGCTGCCGGCCTGGGGCCGTTCGCTGGTGGTCAACTCGTCGAGCATGCTGTCGGGCAAGTGGTCGAGGGTCAGCACGGTGTCGCCCGGTTCGCGCATGGCCAGCGCGGTGCGCAGGACCATCTCCAGCTGGCGGATGTTACCCGGCCACTGATAACCGTTGAGCAAGCGATCGAGATCATCGTGCAGGACCACGGCGGGTGCGCCCAATGTCGTCAGCATGCGAGTGACGAGCGCGCCGAAATCTTCGCGTTCGCGCAGGGCCGGAAGCATCACGCTGATGCCATTGACCCGGTAGAACAGGTCCTCGCGAAAGTGTTTTTCTTCCACCAGACGCTTGAGGTCGCGGTGGGTGGCGCAGATCAGCGCGACGTCGATGTCCTGCTCTTCGCCTGCACCCAGGGGCGCGACTTTGCGATCCTGCAACACCCGCAACAACCGGGCCTGCAAAGCCAAAGGCATGTCGCCGATTTCATCGAGGAACAAGGTGCCGCCATGGGCCTGCTGCAAACGCCCGACCATGCCGCCCCGGCGTGAACCGGTGAACGCGCCTTCACGATAGCCGAACAGTTCGGACTCGATCAGGCCTTCGGGAATGGCCGCGCAGTTCACCGCCACGAAGGGTTTGTCGCAGCGCGCTCCGGCCATGTGCAGGGCACGGGCGATCACCTCTTTACCAGTGCCGGTTTCGCCCAGTAACAGGACCGGCAGTTCATTGGCCAGGCCTTGGCGGGCCATGCGCAAGGCACGGGCGTAGCGCGTATTGCTGCCGGCGAGCGCTTCCAGGTCCGGTTGCGCCTTGGGCGGTTTCGCGACGGTGCGCGGCGGGCTGCTGACGTTGATCGAGCGTTGCGGCGCGCGCAGGGTTTTGTAGAAGAATTCACCCTTGGCGGTTTGCAGGCTGCCGGCTCCACCCTGATGCAGACGCGCCAACAATTGCAGGCCGTCGACTCCGAGAAACTCTTCGCAGCGCCGACCGATCAGGGCCGAGCGCTCGGCGTGGAGCAACTGGCAGGCCTGGGCGCTGACCGCCAGGATCTGCCCGCCGAGGCTCACGGCCAGCAGGCCTTGCCACGGGGATTCCAGATATTGCCGACGGCTGTGGAAGGCCAGGACGATTTCGTCCGGATAACTGGCGTTGAACACCCGGCTTTCGATCTGGCTAACCGCCATGGCCAGCAGCGCAGTGCTGTCGTGGGCACGGCCGAGGGGGCCTTCGCGGGTCAGGTCGAGAACGCCGAGAATGTCGCCCTGGGGGCAATGGATCGGCACCGAAGTGCAGGAAAAATCACTGAGGCGATCCAGATAATGTTCGCCGCAATCGATCAGGGTCGGCCGGGCTTCCACCAGTGCCGTGCCCAGGGCGTTGGTACCGCGAACCGCTTCGCTCCAGCAGGTGCCGAGGGTGATGTCCTGCAGGCCGCTGCCCTTGAGACGGTCGGCGCGGCCTTCGACGGCGAGGATGGTGGCGTCGGAGTTGGCGAGGATGATCAGCCCTTCCTTGCCCTGACGCTCGGCCAGGTAATCGATGGCCGGCAACGCAGCGTCGATCAACAAGCGGTTGCTGGACAGCAACACGTCGAGGCTGGCACTCGATTCCAGCGCCAGCTCATGCTTGGCATTGAAATGCACGCCATGGCTGAGACTGCGTCGCCACGAGGCATCGATTTCCGCACGCAGGACGCCATCCGGCACTTCGCCTTCCAGGTGCAACTTTTCCCGAGCCAGCCGGGCTTCGCGATGCAGTTTGGGGGAGTTTGTTTTTATTGGCGTCATCAAGCGCTCCGGGTCATCCACCCTGCGCCTTCATACGTCGGCGCCCTGGAGCAATCTTTACGTTAACGTCAGGGCTATGGCAAGTGCCGTAGGGCGCTTGTGTTCCGTCAGGAGGACCCCGTTATCGTTCATCGCGAGCATGCTCGCTCCCACACTTGACCGAGGTGAACCGCATATTTGTGTTCAACACTGACCAGTGTGGGAGCGAGCTTGCTCGCGATAGCGATCTACCAGGCAGCAAAGATCTCAGAGCTGCCAAACCTCAGGGTCCACAAAAAACGCCTGGGCATTATCCTCCAGGCTCTCCAGGTGATACCCGCCCTCCTGCACGATCAGACACGGCAACCCGAGGCTGCGAATGCGCTTACCGAGCACGGCAAACCCTTCGCGGGTCACCGCCACTTTGCTCTGCGGGTCCAGCTCGAAAATATCGAAGCCCAGGGACAGCACCAGCACCTCGGCGCCGAAGTCCTTCAGCGCCTTCAGCGCTACTTCCAATTGCCCGAGAAAAACCGCCTCGCTGGCGCCATGGGCCATCGGCAGGTTGAGGTTGAAACCCTCGCCCGCACCGACACCACGCTCTTCGGCAAAACCTGCGACGCCCGGATAGAAGTTGGTCGGATCGCCGTGCACCGACACGTAGAGCACGTCATCGCGGTCGTAGAAAATCTCCTGAATACCCTGACCATGGTGCATGTCGGTATCCAGCACCGCTACCCGCGAAAAACCGGCGCGCAATACCTGCGCCGCCACCGCCGCGTTGTTCACATAACAGAAACCACCCGCCGCTTCGGCCCGGGCGTGGTGACCCGGTGGCCGGCACAGGGCATAGGCTGCCGGCTCGCCATCGAGCAACGCCCGGGCACCGGCGATGGCGCTTTGCGCCGACCAGTAGGCCGAACGCCAGGTCTGCTCGCCCACCGGGCAACTGCCATCGGCCAGATAGCGCGCCGCTTGCGCGAGAATTCCGCGCAGGGCATTGGGTTCGCGGACAAAGATGTTCGACATCACCTCGTCGCCCCAATCCTCGGGAATCTCTTTCCAGCGCTGATGGGCTTCCTGCAAAAACCTCAGATACGGTGCGCCGTGCACCGCCAGCAGCGGATCGAGCCCGGCATCGGCCGGTTGCTCAACGGCAAAACCCAAAGCGTGAGACGCCTGCACCAGGCGCTGCGCACGCTCCGGCACTTCCTGCGGCGTACGCATCTGGCCACGGGAATAGTAGCTGCGTGGATGGTGGAGCAATTGTTCGGGATGGAAAAAACTGCGCATGGAGTGAATACCTGTCAGTTAACGTAGATCTTGAAACCAGCCGCATTCCACTGTGGGAGCGAGCTTGCTCGCGATGAGGCAGTGTCAGTTGACGTCAATGTTGTCTGACCCACCGCTATCGCGAGCAAGCTCGCTCCCACAGAGATAGCGCTCAGTCGATTTTTACGGCGCGCGACAGAACCGCGTTGAGCAACACATCGGTGCCCTGGCGCACATCCTCGGGCAGCACATCTTCCGCTTCGTTATGGCTCAGGCCGCCCACGCACGGGATGAACACCATCGCTGTCGGGCAGTACCGCGCCAGGTGGATCGCATCATGTCCGGCGCCGCTGACAATCGATTGTTGAGCGTAGCCCAGGGCGTCCACGGCCTGTTGCACCGCCGCCACGCAGTCCACGTCGAACGGCGTCGCCGGGCTGATCCAGTGCGGGGTGATCGCCAGTTTCAAACCGCGAGCGTCGGCAATCGCCTGAAGCCGCGCACGGACCTGTTGTTCCATGGTCTCGATGGTTTCATCACGGTGATGACGCAGGTCGACGGTGAAGTTCACCAGCCCCGGAATGGTATTGCGCGACGATTTGTTGATGCTCAATTCACCGACCGTGGTCAGGCCTTCGGGAGCGAAGTCCGCCGCCAGGCCTTCGATGGCCTGGATCATCTGCGCCACGCCGTACAAGGCGTCCTTGCGCAGCGGCATAGGCGTGGTGCCGGCGTGGGCCGCCATGCCTTCGACCCGTACGTCGAGCCAGCGAATCGCCTGGCCGCCACTGACGACGCCGATGCTCTTGGCGTTGTCTTCGAGGATCGGCCCTTGCTCGATGTGGGCTTCAAAGTACGCATCCACCGCGCCGCCGAGCGGGCGCTCGCCGGCATAACCGGTACGTTGCAGCGCCTCGGCGACGCTGATCCCATCGATATCGCGCACCGCCAGCGCAACGTCCAGATCCATGATCCCGGTGAACACCGCCGAGCCGAACATGGCCGGGGTGAAGCGTGCGCCTTCTTCGTTGGTCCACACCGCCACTTCCAGCGGCTTGCGAGTCTGAATGCCCAGATCGTTCAGGCAGCGCACCACTTCCAGACCGGCGAGCACGCCGTACACGCCGTCGAAACGCCCGCCTTCGGGCTGGGTGTCGAGGTGGCTGCCCATCATCACCGGCGCTGCATCAGGATCGGTGCCGGCGCGGCGGGCAAACAGGTTGCCGATGGCATCCACGCTCAGGGTCATGCCGGCTTCGCGGCACCAGTGGGCAAAGAGTTCCCGACCGGCCTTGTCCTCGTCGCTCAGGGCCAGGCGGCAGCTGCCGCCACGGGCGGTGGCGCCGATTTCGGCCATCGCCATCAGACTCGCCCAGAGGCGTTCGCCATTGATCTTCAACATGTGTTTCTCCAGGAAAATTCGGGGGTCAGGCCTTGGCCAGTTCCAGGCGTTCAGCGCTGGCATGGCGACGGGCAAGGGACAGCACACACAGCAGCGAAGTCGCGGCGATCAGGCTGTAGAACACCGCCATCGGCCACCACTGGCCGACGAACCTGTGTGCCAGCAGCGTGCCGATCAGTGGCGTCAGGCCACCGGCCACAGCGCCGCAAATCTGGTACGCCAGAGAGATCGCGGTGTAGCGCACACGGGTCTCGAACATGCCGCTGACGTAGCCGGCGATCACCGCGTAGAACGACGCCATGCACACCACCGCCAACGCAATGCCGAGGATGATCAGCGGCGCCTGGGCCGAACTGACCAGCACGAACATCGGGTACGGCGAAGCCATCGCCAGCAGCGACACCAGGCACAGGAAGCGGGTGGCGCCAATCTTCTCGGCGACCCAGGCCGCCAGCGGTTGAATGCAGAACTGGATGATCGCGACGACAAACAGACACTCAAGGATCAGCGAGCGCGGCAGTTCCAGTTGCTGAGTGGTGTAGGCGATCATGAAGGTGTTGGTGAAATACACCCCGGCGATCCCCAGGGTGTTGGCGCCGATGCACAGCAACAATGGACGCCACGCGGTGCGCAGCACTTCCATGACCGGCGCCTGCTCCTTGCGTTTGTTTTTGCTCGCCAATTCGCGGCTGGCGAGAAACTCCGGCGACTCATTGACCCCCAGGCGAATCGCCAGGCCCACCAGCAGCAACAGCGAACTGGCGAGGAACGGCAGGCGCCAGCCCCAGCTCATCAGGTCTTCTTCCGGCAGACGGGTGACGGCGCTGAAGGCCAGCAGCGACAGGATCAAACCCGCCGGGCTGCCCAGTTGCGCAAACGAGGCGAAGAAATTGCGCCGGCCTTTCGGCGCATGCTCGCCGGCCATCAACACCGCCCCGCCCCACTCGCCACCCACGGCAATGCCCTGGACGATGCGCAACAGAATCAGCAGCACCGGGGCAGCGGCGCCGATTTGCGCGTAAGTCGGCAGCAAGCCGATGCACACCGTGACCACGCCCATCATCAACAAGGTGATGATCAGCGACTTCTTGCGGCCGATGCGGTCACCGATATGACCGAAGACAATCCCGCCCAACGGCCGCGCAAAGAAACCCACGGCGAAGGTGCCGAAAGCGGCCATGGTGCTGAACAGCTTATCGTCCGAGGGAAAGAACAGCGCACCGAACACCAGCGCGGCGGCGGTGGCGTAGATGTAAAAGTCGTACCACTCGATCATGGTGCCAATGAAGGCAGCGGCGGCCGCACGGCGCGGCTGGGACGAAGCTTGAGGCTTCATGGGTCGGGCTCCTTTGGTTATTTTTCTGGCAGGAGAGAAACGGCAAATCCGCAGCGCTCTGGCGGCGCCGGTCTGGGGATGATTTTTCGTTCCGGGACCATGATTAGTCAATTTTCTATTTATTATTCGAAGTATTACTTAAGCTTATAATTGAGAGCGACAGTCGAACGCGGTGTGCAACGCACAGGCGTTGAGCAGAATGTAAACGTGGGTCTGCAATGTCAGTTACAGGTCGCGGCTCTTCTCGACAGGCAGCAATCGATCAAAAGCGAACCCTCATCGGCCCGGGGTCGCTTGGGACTCTTCAAAATGATGCCGCAACAATGGCATCTCTCGCTAATAGCCAACGTAGACAGGTTCTCGCCCAGAAAACCCCTTCCGGCCAGCGCTATAAGTAGCAAGCTATTTGTTAATGAAAGTCTGAAGTATTCATTTGAACTTTCAGATTCTTTCAGTGCGCGGCCTGTGCCTAACATCGACTCCACAGCGAACCAGCCTCTTGGCAGTCTGGCGCCGTCGAAGTGCATTTGCAGTAGGCCTTGGGATTTTTGAGGATCACCGATGAAGCTGGAAATTTTTCGCACGCTGTGGGGTTACACCGCCAGCAAGGCTCAGGCACTCGAGGAGTTGCTGCAAGCGGGCTTTGATGGCATGGAAGCACGCCTGCCACTGGACGCCCGTGAACGGACCGAGTTTGGCGCCTTTCTCCAGGCCAATCGCCTGGGCTATATCAGCACAGTCTTCACCGCGTATGACGTGCTGCCGGACCAGTCGGCGTCCCCCGCCATTCACCTCAATGACCTCGACCAGAAACTCGCCTGGGCCGCTGAACTCGGCCCACGCTTCGTCAACGTGCTGGCGGGCAATGACCGATGGTCCTTGCCACAGCAAGTGGAGTTTTTCGGCCAGGCGCTGGATCTGGCGCGCAAACACGGCCAGGTCTGCAGTTTCGAAACCCACCGTTCGCGTTCGCTGTTCAACCCCTGGGTGACTCTGGAGTTGATCCGGCAATTGCCCGATCTGTTGTTCACCAGTGACATCAGCCACTGGGTCGTGACCTGCGAGCGCCTGTTGAATGACCCGGCCGATGACCTGAGCGCTTTCATCGAGCGGGTTCACCATATCCAGGCCCGGGTCGGTTACGACCAGGGCCCGCAGGTTCCGCACCCGGCGGCTCCCGAATATGCAAGGGAACTGGCCTTCCACCAGCAGCACTGGGAAAGCATCTGGCGCTCGCAGCAAACCCGCGGTTACCAGGTCAGCACCCTGACCCCGGAATTCGGCGCCGACGGCTACCTGCATCATTTGCCCTTCACCAATGTCCCGGTTGCCGACCTGTGGTCGTTGAACGTGTGGATGGGCCAGACCGAGCGCGAACACTTCAACCGTTTCAGCCACTCAAGCCATCCTTAGGGAGCCGATGCGTCATGCCTGACAATAAAAACAACAGCGCCAGCACTGACACACACAAAGCCAACTTCAACAGCATCCCGGTGGTCAATATCGCCGGTCTGTTCAGCGTTGAACTGGAACACCGCCTGGCCGTGGCCGAACAATTGGGGCGCGCCGCCAGCGAGGTCGGGTTCCTCTACATCACCCATCACGGTATCGACCCGCAACTGATCGCCAACCTGCGCCAGGCTGCCAAGGACTTTTTCGACCAGCCCTTCGACACCAAGATGCAGCACTACATCGGCACCTCCCAAACCCACAAGGGATTTGTGCCCGAAGGCGAAGAGGTCTATTCCAAGGGCAAGCCGGACCACAAGGAAGCCTTTGACGTCGGCTTCGAAGTCCCGGCCGATGACCCGCTGGTGCTGACCAACACGCCATTGCTGGGGCCCAATGACTGGCCGCAGCTGCAAGGTTTCAAGGCGTCGGTGCAGGCCTACTATGAAGCCATCTTCGCCTTGGGCCGGCGCCTGTTCGGTGGCTTCGCCCTGACCCTGGGCCTGGAAGAAAACTACTTCGACAGCCTGGTCACCCGTCCGCCGTCCAAGCTGCGCCTCATCCACTACCCCTTCGACGGTGCCGCCCATGACGCACCGGGTCTTGGAGCCCATACTGATTACGAGTGTTTCACCATCCTTTTGGCCGATAAACCAGGCCTTGAGGTGATGAACAACCTTGGCCAATGGATCGATGCACCACCGATTGCCGATGCCTTTGTGGTCAACATCGGCGACATGCTGGAAGTGATGACCGCAGGCGCATTCGTAGCCACCGCGCACCGGGTGCGCAGCGTGAAGGAGGAACGTTATTCCTTTCCGCTGTTTTATGCCTGCGACTATCACACCCAGATCAAACCACTGCCCGGGTTCGCACAGGCAGGCAACGACTACGAAGAAATCACCATCGGCGAACACATGTATGGCCAGGCGCTGCAGACCTATCAGTATCTGCGCCAAAGGGTGGCCAACGGGGAAGTTCAACTGCCAGGCAAGGCACGCAAGCCCGCCAGTTTCGGACATTTGAAAAATCAGGCTCAACCGTCCTGATTGAAGTTTTCAGCTAACCCCCTACCTACGCCGGAGTCAGTAAATCATGAAAAACAATAAGAAGAACCTTTTGAGCCTGGCTGTTTTGGCAGCCGGTATGTTCGGTGCCTCGGTGAGCATGGCCGCGGCTGACACGTTCAAGGTCGGCATGGAGATCACCTACCCTCCCTTTGAGTCCTATGACAAGGACAAAAACGTGGTGGGTTCGGACCCCGAACTGGCAACGGCACTGGCCAAACACATGAACGCCAAGGTGGAGTTCGTCGACACCAAGTTCCCAAGCCTGATCCTGGGCTTGAACTCCGGCAAGTACGACGCAGTCATTTCCGGCATGTACATCACGCCTGAGCGCCAGACTCAGGCCCAGACCATCGCCTACGCCAACACCGGTGCCGCGGTCATGGTGCCCAAGGGCAGCGAGATCAATGCGAAGAAGCCTGAAGACCTGTGCGGCCTGAAACTGGGCCTGGAACAGGGCACCACCTGGGTCAAGGAATTCAAGAAGCTCTCCGACGACTACTGCGTGCCGAACAACAAAGGCGCCATCACCGTCAGCGAGTACCCTTCGGCCCCCGAAGTGACCCAGGCCTTGTTGTCCAGGAACATTCAGGCCCAGGTTGAAATCGCCGGCGCGGCAAAAATGATCGCGGAAAAGACCAACGGCCGGGTAGTGATCACCACCGAGCATCCGATTTATCAGCAAACCCTGGGCATCTTCGTCAAGAAAGGTAACGACGAAACCTTCCAGGCCGTGCAAAAGGCCTTCGAGGAGAGCAAAAAGAGCGGTGAATACGCCGCAATTCTCCAGAAATATGGCTTGGAAGAACCGACTGCCAATTAAGAACCTGTCCTTGTAGTCTGGTCATCTGCCTCCCCTGCACCGGGGCGGCAGATCGAGGTGCCCCATGCAATTCGATTGGTCATATTTCCTGTCCCTGTTCTCCCTGCCGGACTTCTGGAAGGCCTGCGTAACGGTGGTCCAGCTCAGCGCCCTGGCCTGGTTCATCGGCATGCTGCTGGGTTTTGTCCTGGCCACGGCCAAGCTGTCCCACACGCCCTTGCTGCGCATTCCCGCAGCGGTCTACATCTGGTTCTTCCGCAGCATTCCGTTGCTGGTGCTGGTGGTCTTCGTCTACAACCTGCCGCAACTGTTTCCCGGTAGCGGACCGATTCTGTCCAACCCCTTCTACTCGGGCCTGCTGGCCCTGGTGGTCACTGAAGCGGCGTACATGGCGGAAATCCATCGTGGTGGCCTGATCTCCGTGGCCAAAGGCCAGAAGGAAGCCGGGCGCGCGCTGGGTGTCGGCCTGTTCGGCATGCAACGCTTGATCGTGATCCCCCAGGCATTCCGTATTTCGCTGCCCACGCTGATCAATGAATACATCACGGTGGTCAAGCTGACATCGCTGGTCTCGGTCATCTCCCTGACCGAAATCCTCACGGTCGGCCAACGCCTCTATGCCACCAACTTTCTGGTCATGGAAACCCTGGCGGCGGTAGGCGTCTATTACGTGTTGATCGTCACCGTGTTCGGTTTTTTCCTGCAGCGCCTGGAGCGCTACCTGGACCTGAACTTCCGCAAGCCTCACACACTCGACGCGGCCGCCATAGCCAACTTCAGGGCCAGCGCCGAAGCGTTGCCCGACACTGCGCGCAAAGCGGCAGGCAACAATGCGACGCCCATCCTGCAACTGAAGAACATCCAGAAAAGCTATGGCACCCACCAGGTGCTGATGGGCATCGACCTGAATGTCGAGTACGGCCAGGTGGTCTCGATCATCGGGCCATCCGGCTCCGGCAAGACGTCGCTGATCCGCACCGTCAACGGCCTGGAAACCATCGATACCGGCGACATTCTGTTGTTCGGCGAAAAATTCATCGAAGCGTCGGACAAACCCAACAGCACCCGCCTGCGCAAAGGCGTGCGGCACATCGGCATGGTGTTCCAGAACTTCAACCTGTTCCCGCACCGCACCATTCTCGACAACGTCACCCTGGCGCCCCGTTACCATGGCCAGCCGGGCGAGCTGAGTGAACATCGTGCTTATGCGCTACTGGACAAGGTCGGCCTGCTGGCCCATGCCCACAAGTACCCGCACCAGCTCTCCGGTGGGCAGCAACAGCGTGTGGCGATCGCTCGAGCCCTGGCGATGGAACCGCAGATCATGCTGTTCGACGAGCCGACCTCGGCCCTCGACCCGGAACTGGTCAACGACGTGCTGAACGTGATCCGCGACCTGGCCAAAGAGGGCATGACCATGCTGATCGTGACCCACGAAATGGACTTTGCCATGTCGATATCCGACCGGGTCGTATTCATGGAGAACGGTAATATCCAACTGGATGCCGCACCTGAAACCATACGATGCGATGCCGAAGGAGAACGAGTGCGGCGCTTCATGGGCATCAGTGCTCGATCGCCAAGCCGGTCTGCAACGGTGGATCATGCATGAATAGGCAACCACTTTCTTTGAGCATTCTTATTTCAGGAAAACGCACATGAATCTGGGAATAGCTGGACGCTGGGCGCTGGTATGCGCCGCCAGCAAAGGTCTGGGCAAAGCCTGCGCACAGGCACTCGTCCATGAAGGCGTGAACGTGGTGATCACCGCACGCGGCGAGCACACGCTCAATGAAACAGCCCGTGAGCTCAGAGCGCTAAATCCTGAAGTGACGGTCATCGCCGTAGCCGGAGACATTTCGACGGCCGAGGGTCGGGCGGCAGCGCTCATGGCCCATGAGCATTTCGATATCTTGATCAACAACGCTGGAGGCCCTCCCCCCGGGGATTTTCGCGAATGGAATCGCGACGCCTGGCTCAAGGCGCTGGATGCCAACATGCTGACGCCTATCGAGTTGATCAAGGCAACGGTAGACGGTATGGCGGCACGTGGATTCGGTCGAATCATCAACATCACGTCGAGTGCCGTGAAGTCCCCTATCAAAAGCCTGGGCCTGTCCAACGGCGCGCGCAGTGGTCTGACGGGTTTTATCGCAGGGCTTGCCCGGCAAGAAAACATCGCCAGTCGCAATGTGACGATCAACAACCTGCAACCAGGCTCATTCGACACCGATCGACTGCGTGACAACCTGGTCGCTGCTGCCCAGGAGTCGGGGCAGGACAGCGAGGAGTTCCTTGGCCAATGCCGTAGCGAAATTCCTGCCAAACGCTTCGGCTCACCCGAAGAGTTCGGTGCGCTGTGTGCCTTCGTTTGCAGCAACCATGCGGGCTACCTGACCGGGCAGAACCTGTTGATTGATGGAGGGGCCGTTCGCTCCAGCCAATAATGGGCAAGGGCTATGCAGGTGTACCCGGGCAATCAGGCTTGAGTTCGCGGCCTCGCCCGGGCGAGCATTGCTGATCAGGGTTTACGCGCAATGATCACTTGGCTCTTGGCTACCACGGCATCCAGCGCCTGCTTGATCTGTGCGCCCCGTGGCGAAGCCAGGATCGCCTGCCAGGTATCCGCCCAGTGGTTGAGCAACGGATGGTCCGGGTTGCTGAAATCGACCTTAGCTTCCCAGAACAACAGCATCCACATCGACCAGTAGAACCCGTACTGGCTGTGGCTGATCACTTCCAGGCCGGCATCGCTGACCATGGCCTTGAACTGCTCTTCGCTGATGATGCGGATGTGGTTGGGCTTCTGGAAATACTCGGCCGCCGCGATATCTTTTTGCAGGTCTTCGGAGCTGGGATGCGGGACGCTCAGCAGGTACAGCGCGCCCGGTTTACCGACGCGTACCAGTTCAGCGAGGAACTGCGCCGGATCGTCCACGTGTTCGATAACCTCGGTCGACACCACCCGCGTGGCGGTCGCATCGGCAATCGGCAGCGGGTTGCAGTCGGTGACATGGCATTCGACGTCGCGGGCCGGTGTATCGCTCAGGCGCAGGCGGGTCGCTTCGACCTTGGCCGCGTCGATATCGGCGATGATGATCTTCGCCCCGCGCATCCCGCAGAAATGCACGTTGCCGCCGTCGCCGCAGCCAACATCCAGCAGTGTGTCCTCGGGGGTCACCGGGAATCCGCTGAACAGTTCTCCGGTCTGCTGATTGAACCAGCCGCTGAGCATCGCATCGTGCAAGCCGAGCATATAAGGGTCGACTTTCTCCGCCACTGGCGCCGCGGGCGGGGTCTCTGGCTGCACAGGCGCGGGCGTGCCCGCCGTGAGTTTCTTCAAAAGGCTCAGCATGAGGTGGCTCCAGAGGATGTGACGGCTGTTCGGGAAGTGCCCAGGCGCTTGACCAGCGAGGCGCCGCGGTTGCGCATGGGCATTTCGATGACGCGATAGTTGAGTTCGCTCAGCAGCACGATCAGGCCGCCAGCCATCAGCAACATCAAGATCGGATGGCCAGCCGGACTGGGCAGCCCGGCAGCCTGCAAACGGAAAATGAATTCACGAACCAGCAAGTAGGCCGGGATATGGATCAAGTAAATCCCGTAGGAACGGCTGCCGACCCACGTCATCAGGTTTTTGAACACGCCGCGCGGCAACAGGTAATCGCGGTTGTAAGAAGCGATCCAGACCAGCAGCGCGCACAGCACCGCAATCACGCCGATCCGGTAAGAGGTGAAGGTGAAACGATCCGTTGCCAGGAAGCTGAGCAGCAACGACAGCGCGATCAATGCGGCAACGCCCGCCCATGGACGACGCAAGAATTTTGGCTCCCAGCGCAGGTACGACGGTTGCGTACTCCACATCGCCAACAGCACGCCAAGGGCCAGCGCATCGGTGCGCACTACCATCAGGATCGGCGTGCGCAAGGTGAACAATTGCACCGCAACCAGCGCCAGCAACGCCCACACCAGGTGCTTGCGAAACAGCACGATCATCAGCGGAAACAGCAGGTAGAACTGCTCTTCCAGCGACAGGCTCCAGTACACGAAACTGGTGCCGTACTCGTAGTGATAAAAACTGTCGGCAAAGCGGAAATTGGCGTATTGGGCGATGCCGGCCAGGGTCGCCTGAATGTTCGCGTGCAGGGTGCCGAACGCGCCGGAGCGGTTGAGAAAAAGGCACGCCAGCAACATCAGCGCCAGCCATAACCAGGCTGAAGGGAGCAATCGAAAGGCCCGTCTCAACCAGAAATTACGCGTCTGTTGCCAATATTCCTGACGCGTTGTGCAACGGCGCAAGGCCGGGATCAGGCTGCGGGCAATGACGAAGCCCGAGATCGCGAAAAACAGATCCACGCCCCACCACGGCTGACCGTACAGCGTGATGGCTTGCAACAACGGCACGGCCGCCGCGAACAGGCTGTCCTGCAGGTGATGAAACAGCACGCCGAGCACCGCAATGCCGCGCAGCAACTCGATGTCCATGATCCGTTTTTCGTTGCTCATGCGCCCTCCTGGACATGAGGTTTGCGAGCAATGATCACCTGGCTCTTGGGCATGAACTGATCCAGCATCTGCTTGATCGCCAACCCGTCGGGCTGGGCCAGCAAGTCCTGCCAGGTTTTCGCCCAGCTCTCCATCAGCGGCGGATACGGCGCCTGAATCCGGTCGCGAACCGCGCCACCCAATTCACGCCCGGCAGCCCGCTCGCTGGCCCAGAAAAAAATCATGCCCATGACCCAGAAAAAACCGGACGCCTGGCGATGCTCGATGACCAGGCCCGCGTCTTCCACCAGCGCGGCGAATCGCTCGGGGCTGAAAATCTGTACGTGATTGGGCGATTGGAAATAGCTGGCCGGAGCGATGCCCTTCTGCAAATGTTCGCCCACCGGGGACGGTACGCTCAGCAGGTACAGCGCGCCGGGGCGACCCATGCGCACCAGTTCGGCCATGAAGGGTTCTGGCTGATCGATGTGTTCCAGTACTTCCATGCACACGACTTTGCTGGCGCAGCCCTCGGCCAATGGCAGAGGCAAACTGTTGCTGACCAGCCCCAGGCTCGGCTTGTCTGATTGCGCCGCCACTTGTCGGGCAAGCTCGCGGACCTTGTCGTGTTCACTGTCGGTGAAAATCACCGACGCGCCCTGGCGGACCGCGAACAAAGTCGCCACGCCTTCACCGCAGCCGACATCCAGCAAGGTGTCGTCGGCGGTGATGGCAAACCCCTTGAGCAATTCACCGCTGTCGCCGAGAAACCAGCCGTCGAGCAGGGCATCGTACAACCCGATGTCCCTGGGCGAGACCCGCGTTTCTGGTGGGGCGACCGCTACCGGTGCGGGCCGCAACTTCGCAAGCAGGCGCCGAATCATGTGCCCGACGCTTGTGCGCAGTTTGCTTCACGCCGTTGCAGCAACTGCTCGAACACCGCCTTCAGGCGCTGTTCGGCAACGGCCTGGCTGCAGAATTCCTGCAGGCTGCCCACGGCATGGGCCGACATTCGCTGATAGCGCTCGACGTCCTGTCTGGCGACGTCATGGCTGGCGGAAAATGCCGTACACAGTGAGTCCCAATCCGTGACGTAACGCAGGGTACGATACGCTGCGCGAGGATCGTGGGGCCAGGAGGTCAGTTCGTCGGTGCCTTCGACGATGAACGCGTTGTCACGGTCGATGTAGTCGGCCATGGCGGTGTTCAGCGGCGCAATGGCCGGCTTGCCGCAGGACATGAACTCCATCAACGGCAGGCATTGCCCTTCGCCGTAGGAGCAGTTGACGACGTAACTGGTGGCCTCGACCAGGCGCTCGTAGTCGATGTCGGACAGAAAGCCGTGGATCAGCACAATGCGGCACTGGTAGGACTGATTCTTGTAGACGTGGTGCAGCATGTCGTTCAAAGCATTGGCGATGTCATGGTGCGTGAGCTTGAGCACCAGGGTCGCATCGGGCGTGTCGCGAAAGGCAGTGCAGAACGCACTGATCATGTCCTTCCAGTTCTTGCGTCCGTCGTAGGGATTGAATACCGAGGTGTAGACCACGCCCTCGAGCACCAGCTCACAATCGCGCGGCGGTTGGTCGAAGGCGATCGGCGTGCCTTCGCGCAAACGTTCGGGGCCGTAGGGGCGCAAGTCCGTGGTACGACTGTCGATCAATAGCCCGCGCAGGTTCAGGCGCGTGGGGCCCACGACCGGACGCTTGTCCAGAAGCTCGCCACGGGCGGCAAAACGGTCCCAGACAGGTGCTGCGATAGCACTGATCGGGTAATCGGGGCCCATCACATCGCGTACGGCATTCACGGTAAAACTGGAGTGGGTGATCGCAGTCCCGCTGGAGCCCAACACCGTCCGCCAGTCATGCCGTGGTTCGCCCTGCCAGCTCTCGGTGGGAATGGTGCTGAACTCCCAGGCGAACACCGGAATCGTCGGGCACGCGTAGTGGACCGGCGTGCGATGCGGCGGGGAGAAGGACAGGAACACGCAGTCTTCGCCCCGGCTCAGGCAATCGAAATACAGCCGATCGACCAACTCGTCCGGGTTGCTGACCTCGATCACCCGCCCCAGCCGTTCGAGCACCGGGCGGAATTCCTTGAGGACGAAGTAATAGCTGTACTCGGGCCGCCCAAGATTCTGCTGGATGTTGCTCTTGTTGGTTTCCGAATGAATGATGATCAGCACGATGCAGCCCCCGTTTCGGCAACCACCGGCACGACGTCACGGGCAGGTTCCTGTTTGAAGAACAGCGCCAGCCGCTGCTGCACCGGCGCGAAGCTGCAGTACTGGCGCATGCGTTCGCTGGCCGCGTCCGCCATGGCCTGCCAGGCGTCCGGCTGATTCTTTGCCATCGCGTAGCTGTTCTCATAAGCCGTTTTCAACGAGCCCCAGTCCGGACGGTGGCGCAATGTGCGGTACAGGATGCGCGCGTCTTCCGGCCAGATCGTCGGCTCCTGGCTGGACTTGACGACGAAAGCCACACGCTTGTCGATGTAGTCGCGCATCGCCGTGTGGTTCGGGGCGATGACAGGCCGGGCGCAGGACATGAACTCCATCAGCGGCAGGCACAAGCCTTCGCAACGTGAAGCGTTGACGTAGTAACTCGCCGCACCATAAAGCCGGGCGAACTGCTCGTCCTGCAGATAACCGTGCATGACCACCACGCGACAGGCGAAGGGCGAGAGCTGGGACAGCAAGGTCATGAGCTCGACGTAATAGGTCGACAGGTCGTTCTGGGTCATCTTCAACACGAGCGTGGCGTCTTGCACATCACGCAGCGCCCAGCAGAACGCCGTGATCAGGTGATGCCAGTTCTTGCGCCCGTCATCGGGGTTGAACACGCTCACGTAGATGACGCCATCGACCTCGATTTCCACCGTTTCGCTGGTGTCGGGGAAAGCCGCTTGTGGATGTTCGTCCTGCACGGGGGGTTCGCTGATTGCCGGCTCATCCGGTGCGGGCGCCTCGCCGACTGCGTGTTCAACCGGCAACGCTTGAGGCGTGCGAAACCTGGCCAGCCATGGGCGAACCGCATCCGGCACCAGATCGCGTACGGCTTCGCGATACCACAACAGCAGGTAATGTCTGGTAATGAAGAGGCGTCGACGCAGGGTCAACGGCGGCACCGGAGGTTCAGGTTCCGGCTCGGGCTCGGCGATTTCCTGCGGCGGTTGCTCGGTGATCGGCGCGATCAAACCATCGGCGGACAACCCCATCGAGCGGCTGTCCAGGATGCAACCCTTGATCTGCAACGTGGCACCCGCGTTCACCGGCGTACCGGGATATTGCTGGCGGATGCCGGCGAAGCGTTCCCACAAAGGCGTCGGCAGCACCAGCACCGGGAAGTCGTCGCCCAGGGTCCGGCGGATGGCTTCGGCGGTGTGGGTGGACAAGGTGATCACTCGCCCCAGGCGCGCCAGTGTCTGGCTCCAGTCCTGACGCGGATCGTTGTCCCAGTGCTCGGCGGGAATGCTGTCGAACTCCCAGGCGACCACGCACACCATCGGGCATTGCAAGTCGGTGGGGGTCTTGTGCGGTGGCGCGAACGAAATGAACAGGCAGTCCTGGCCGGCCTGCTGCAACTGCCGATACAGCGGGTCGACCTCGGCGGCCGATGACACCACATGCACCGGCCCGAGGCTTTCGAACAACGGTCGGTACGCCTTGAGCACGAAGTAGTAACTGTATTCTGGACGGCCGAGACTCTGGCTGATGGAGCTGTCGTTGACGTCGGAGTAAAGAATAAAATTCATGGCATCCCACGGTGACGCCGCCATCCCGGCAGCCTCACGCTATGACGGGGAGGATACGGTTCGAGTCCGTGTTTACTGGCGCTCGTCCATCGTCTTCCTGCCCGTCTTCGTTCTTGTTTTAGTGGTCAGTTTCTCGCAGTTTCGAAGCGACGCTGCCGAACCCTGGGTAATCGTGACGAGGGGCATTCTAACCACATCCGTTGAGGATTCGTGAACCGCCCGACGAGAATAAATCAGGCTACGCAGACGAGAACTGATCAGTCACGGTTGGACCTGTTGAAATTGCCGAGCAAATGGCACAGATTGGCTACCAAACAACTACAACAAAACATTTCATCTGTCTTACGAGCGATCCTGTTGATTCGTGAGACCCTTCCATTAAGCCAGTAGGAAATGGATGAAATGTATGACCGGGGGTCGCTGTTGAAAAAACGTCTGTTTGTCACGGGTCTGACTGGATTCGTAGGACAACACATCCAATCGCGTTTGCAGGCTGACGCCTCGGAATGGGAGCTGCTGCCTGTTCCCGGCCGCTACGATCTTGCCGCGCCGGACAGCCTCGAAGGCTTGTGGCCGGTCATGCCCGATGCGGTGATCCACCTGGCCGGCCAGACGTTCGTCCCGGAGGCTTTTCGTGATCCGGCCGGTACCCTGAATATCAATCTGCTGGGCACCCTGAACCTGCTGCAAGCCCTCAAGGCACGCGGCTTCAGCGGCACGTTTCTGTACGTCAGCTCCGGCGATGTCTATGGCCAGGTCGCTGAAGAGCATCTGCCCATCACTGAATTGCAACCACCCTGCCCGCGCAATCCCTATGCCGTGAGCAAACTGTCTGCCGAGTTCCTGAGCTTGCAATGGGGCCTGAGCGAGGACTGGCCCGTACTGGTCGCCCGCCCGTTCAACCACATCGGCACAGGGCAGAAAGACAGCTTCGTCATCGCCAGCGCCGCCCGTCAGATCTGCCGGATCAAACAAGGCCTGCAAGGGCCACAACTGGAGGTCGGGGACATCGACGTCACGCGCGATTTCCTCGATGTCGGGGACGTGGTCTCGGCCTACCTGGCATTGCTGGAAAAAGGTACGCCGGGGCAGGTCTACAACATTTGCTCGGGGCGCGAGCAGAGCATTCGCAGTTTGATCGAACAACTGGCAGATCTTGCCCAGGTCGACCTGCAATTGGTTCAGGACCCTGCGCGACTTCGCCGCGCGGATCAGCGACGTGTGAGTGGCAGCCCTGCCAGGCTGACCCAAACCACCGATTGGAAGCCTGAAATCACAACACAACAATCCCTGCGGGCGATCCTGTCCGACTGGGAGAAGCGAGTACGACAAGAATGACTAAAAGTGCATTGATCACAGGTATCACCGGCCAGGATGGCGCTTATCTGGCGAAACTGTTGCTCGACAAGGGCTACAAAGTCCACGGTCTGGTGGCGCGTCGCAGCAGCGACTCGCGCTGGCGCCTGCGCGAGATGGGGGTCGAGGCGGACATCGTCTACCTGGACGGCGACATGGCCGATGCCTGTTCAGTGCAGCGTGCGGTGATCAAATCGGCGCCGGACGAGATCTACAACCTTGCCGCACAAAGCTTTGTCGCGGCTTCCTGGGATCAACCGGTGACCACCGGCATCGTCGACGGCCTGGGCGTTACCCACCTGCTCGAAGCGATCCGTCAGTTCAGCCCGCACACGCGCTTCTACCAGGCGTCCACCAGCGAAATGTTCGGCCTGATCCAGGCCGAACAGCAAGACGAGAACACACCGTTCTATCCGCGCAGCCCTTATGGCGTGGCCAAGCTGTACGGCCACTGGATCACCGTGAACTACCGCGAAAGCTTCAACCTGCACGCCAGCAGCGGCATTCTGTTCAACCATGAATCACCGCTGCGCGGCATCGAGTTCGTGACGCGCAAAGTCACCGACGCCGCCGCCCGCATCAAGCAGGGCAAGCAGCAGGAACTGTGCCTGGGCAACATCGACGCCAAGCGCGACTGGGGCTTTGCCGGGGACTACGTCGAAGCCATGTGGCTGATGCTGCAACAGGACAAGCCCGATGACTTCGTAGTGGCCACCGGCGTGACCACCACCGTGCGCGAGATGTGCCGGATCGCCTTCGATCACGTGGACCTGAACTACCGCGACTTCGTGAAGATCGACCCGGCGTTCTTCCGCCCGGCCGAAGTCGAAGTGCTGCTCGGCAACCCGGCCAAGGCCCAGCGTGTGCTGGGCTGGAAACCAAAAACCGACCTGGATACCTTGATCCGCATGATGATGGATGCGGACATGAAACGCGTCGCCAAGGAGTAGGCCATGCTGATTCCCGTGATTCTCTCCGGCGGTGCCGGGACAAGGTTGTGGCCGGTGTCGCGTGAAGGCCATCCCAAACCGTTCATGGAATTGCCCGACGGCCAGTCGCTGCTGGGCAAGACCTATCGGCGTGCCGCGGACCTGCTCGACGGCTGGGGCGATATCGTCACGGTGACCAACCGCGAGTACTACTTCCAGAGCAAGGATCACTTTCGGGACGCGCACCTTGGCCGCCATCGCGGACACTTCCTGCTGGAGCCGACCGGGCGCAACACGGCGCCGGCCATTGCCGCCGCCGCCCTCTCCCTCCAGGCCCTGCATGGCGACGACGCGATCATGCTGGTCATGCCCGCCGACCACCTGATCGTCAATGTCGACGCACTAAAGGATGCGGTCGAGCATGCCGTGGCATTGGCCAGGCGCGGTCACCTGGTGACCTTCGGTGTCGTGCCGACCGCTCCGGAAACCGGTTTCGGCTACATTGAAGCTGGCACATCGCTGGACGATAAAGGTGCTGCCAGCGTGCGGCGCTTCGTCGAAAAACCCGACCTGCAAACCGCGACGCATTACGTGGAAAGCGGCAACTTCCTGTGGAACTCCGGGATGTTCTGCTTCTCGGTCGCCAGCCTGCTGGCCGAACTGCAAACCCATGCTCCCGACTTGCTGGAGCAGGCGCAGACCTGCATGGCCGCCAGCGCCGCGGTGGAAAACGCCGGAAGCCTGCAACAGGAACTGTCACCGGTCCTGTTTGGCGAAATCATGGATATTTCCATCGATTACGCGTTGATGGAGCGCTCCGACAAAGTGGTCGTGGTGCCGGCCCGTTTCGACTGGAGCGACATCGGCTCCTGGGGGGCGGTGGCCGCGCTGGTTCCAGCGGATGCACAGAACAACCGCACCGTCGGCGAATCGATTTTCATCGACAGCCACAACAACTTCGTCCAGAGCGAAAACCGTCTGGTAGCGACCGTGGGCGTGGATAACCTGATCATCGTCGACACCGCCGACGCGGTGTTGGTGGCCCACGCCGACCGTGCCCAGGATGTGCGCCGGGTGGCCAGGCAACTCAAGGATAAAGAGCACGAAGCCTATCGCCTGCACCGTACGGTCAGCCGGCCATGGGGCACCTACACCGTGCTCGAGGAAGGTCCGCGCTTCAAGATCAAACGCATCGTGGTCAAGCCCGGCGCCAAGTTGTCGTTGCAGATGCACCACCATCGCAATGAACACTGGGTGGTGGTCGAAGGCATGGCCAAGGTCACCAACAATGGCACCGGCACGCACCTGGTGGCCAAGAACGAATCGACCTTCATTGCCGCCGGTCACAAGCATCGCCTGGAAAATCCCGGCGTGATCGACCTTGTGATCATCGAAGTGCAAAGCGGCGAATACCTGGGAGAGGACGACATCGTCCGCTTCGAAGATCAATACGGCAGGACGGTTTGAATGCTGCGTAATCTTTACCAATCGCTGTGGAGTTACCGGGGATTCATCCTCGGCAGCGTCAAACGGGAGTTTCAGGCGCGTTATCGCAACTCGCTGTTCGGTGCCTTGTGGACCGTGCTCAATCCGCTGTCGATGATCCTGGTCTACACGGTGATCTTCTCCACCATCATGCGCGCCCGCTTGCCGGGTGTGGATGACGGGTTGGCCTACAGCGTCTACCTGTGCGCCGGCCTGCTGACCTGGGGCCTGTTCGCCGAGATCACGACGCGCAGCCAGAGCATGTTCTTGGAAAACGCCAACCTGCTGAAGAAAATCAGCTTCCCGCGCATCTGCCTGCCGGTCATCGTGCTGCTCAATGCCGGGATCAATTTCGCGATCATCCTGGGGTTGTTCCTCGGCTTCCTGCTGATCAGCGGACGGCTGCCCGGCATGGCGCTGCTGGCGCTGGTACCGTTGCTGGTCCTGCAGGTGATCTTCGCTGCGGGGCTGGGGATGATTCTGGGCGTGCTCAACGTGTTCTTTCGCGACGTCGGGCAGTTTTTCGGCATCTGCCTGCAATTCTGGTTTTGGCTGACGCCAATCGTTTATCCGCTGTCGATCCTGCCGCCGGGCATCCAGCGCTTTATCGAGCTGAACCCGATGACTGCACTGATGAACAGCTACCAGAACCTGTTTCTCTACAACCAATGGCCAGACTGGAGCTCGCTGGTCCCGTTGCTGGTGATCGGCCTGTTGTTCTGTGGGATGGCGCTGCGGCTGTTCCGCCAGCGTGTCGGTGAAATGGTGGACGAGCTCTGATGGGACATATACGTGTCAGTGGCCTGGGCAAGGCCTACAAGCAGTACCCGAATCGCTGGAGCCGGCTGTTCGAATGGCTGGTGCCGTTTTCCCGCACCCGGCATCACCTGCACTGGGTGCTGCAAGGGGTCGATTTCGAGATTCAGCCGGGTGAAGCCGTGGGCATCGTCGGGGTCAACGGTGCCGGCAAAAGCACGCTGCTGAAGATGATCACCGGTACTACCCAGCCCACCTGCGGCGACATCCAGCTGCAAGGTCGCGTAGCGGCGCTGCTGGAGCTGGGCATGGGTTTCCATCCGGACTTCACCGGTCGGCAGAACACCTTCATGGCGGGCCAGTTGCTCGGCATGCAGGTCGAAGAAATCGAAGCGCTGATGCCAGAGATCGAGAGCTTCGCCGAAATCGGCGAGGCCATCGACCATCCGGTTCGCACCTATTCCAGCGGCATGCAGATGCGCCTGGCGTTCAGCGTGGCCACCGCGCGACGGCCGGACATCCTGATCGTCGATGAAGCGCTGTCCGTGGGTGATGCCTACTTCCAGCACAAAAGCTTTGATCGCATCCGCAACTTCCGCAAGGCAGGTACCACGTTGCTGATCGTGTCCCATGACCGTTCGGCGATCCAGTCGATCTGCGACACCGCCATCCTCCTGGAGAACGGGCGCATGGCCATGCGCGGCAAACCTGAAGAAGTGATGGACTACTACAACGCCATGCTCGCCCAGCGCGAGGGCCAGACGGTGCGTCAGGAAATGCTCGCCAACGGGCAGGTGCAAACCATTTCCGGGACAGGCGAAGCGGGCATTCTCAGCGTCCGCCTGCTTGACCCCAAGGGGCGTTCGGTGGAGGTGGCTGAAGTCGGCCAGGCGATGGTCCTGGAAGTGCAGGTCGAGGTGCGCCAGGACATCGAGCGACTGATTCTCGGCTTCATGATCAAGGATCGCCTTGGCCAGCCCATGTACGGCATCAATACCCACCGGGTGGACAAAGCCCTCACCGACCTGAGTGCCGGCGAGCGCGTCACCTACCGTTTTGCCTTCGACATGCGCCTGGGCAAGGGCAATTATTCGGTGGCCTTGAGCTTGTCGCGACTGGATTCGCACCTGGATCGCAATTTCGAATGGCGTGACTACGGGCTGGTTTTCCACGTGATCAACAATCGCCAGGAAGATTTCGTGGGTTGCTCCTGGCTCGAAGCGCAGACCAGCGTGACCCGTTCCAGCGAAAACCGGGTGGAATCCATTGGGGAAACACGATGACCAGACTGTTGGTGGAATGTACCTACGTCTTCGAACACCCGGATGCCAACTCGGGCATCCAGCGGGTCGTTCGCAATGTGATTCAGCAATTGCCGGCCGCGAACGCCCAGCGCGAATGCGTTCCGGTGGTGATGATCAATGGCGCGTTGTTCGAGGTGAAAAGCCTGGCGCCCCTGCCGACCGTCAAAGTGGATCTGGTGAGCCTGCGGGTGAAGCTCGAACAGTTCGCCAATCAGTTCTGGCTGCGCCACCGCGCGCTGGAACGTCGCCGTCCTTTCAGCCAATCGAAGTTCGCCCGCCGGGTGCTTTACGTCGGTTGCCGTCTGACTGCGTTCGCCTGCCTGAGCCTGCCGATGCGCCTGCTCGATCGGGCACTCAAGGGCCAGAAGGTTCCCGAGCGTTGCGTGCCGTTGCAGCATCGAGCCGGCGACCAATTGGTGCTGCTGGACTCGTCCTGGCACGCCAACTTCTTCCCCCTGGCCGAACAACTCAAGCGTGACGGGGTCGGCATCGTTTCGGTGATCTATGACCTGATTCCCCTGACCCACCCGCAGTTTTGCGACGCAGGATTGGTGAAGGTCTTCAACGAATGGTTCGACTGGATCGCCCGCACCGCCGATGGCTACGTGGCGATATCGACCACCATCCGCGACCAGGTCCGCCAGGAGATGACCCGCAGGATCGGTACCGCGCAGGTTCAGCAACGCTGGTTCGACTATTTTCACCTCGGTTCCGAACTCGACCTGACCGATGCCCGGTCTACCGTCGACCCGGGGCTGCTGCAGATGTTCAAGACACCGGACCCTGTGTTCCTGATGGTCAGCACCATCGAGCCGCGCAAGAACCATGCGTATCTGCTGGACGCGTTCGAGCGCGCCTGGGCGGCCGGGTCCAAAGCCCGGTTGTGCATCGTCGGCAAGATTGGCTGGAAATGCGAGGCGCTGATCGAGCGTATACGCCAGCATCCGCAATTGAACTTGCGTTTGTTCATGTTCAACAACCTTTCGGACAAGAGCCTGGAACACGCCTATTCCCACGCGACATCGCTGGTGTTCCCGTCCTACGTCGAAGGGTTCGGTTTGCCGCTGGTGGAAGCCATGCAGCGAGGCCTGCCGGCCATGGCCAGCGACATCCCGGTGTTCCGCGAAATCGGTGGCGAGTACATGGCGTATTTCGACCTCTCCGACCCGCAGAACCTGGCCGATCTGGTCATCGACATGGAAAGCGGCGGCGCATTTCCCGCGCCCCTCAACCTGGATAACTGGCGTTGGCTGAGCTGGCGCGAGGCGAGTGCGCAACTGGTCGAACGCATCCAGCGCAATCTGCACAGCGATACGAAGGTGCCTGAGAGTCAGCATGCGAATTGCCCTTAACGCCCGCATCCTCCAGGCACCGCGCACGGGCATCGGTCAGTACGTCGCCGAACTGGCGACGGCCCTGGCCCGCGAATCGGACGTCGAGTTGTCGTTGTTCCACGGCTGGGGCTGGAGTTCGACCCTGCCTGAGGCGGCGATGCCCGGTTACTCGCGTCTGACGCCGTTGCTGCGACAGATTCCGGGGGCCTATCAGGCTCGGCGCTGGCTGGAGCAGAAGCGTTTCGACCAGCGCCCCGCCCAGGCCATTGATCTGTATCACGAGCCAAGCCTGTGGCCGCTGTCGTTCAACGGCCCGACCATCATCACACTGCATGACCTCACGCACCTGCACTATCCCGACACCCAACCACCGGCACGCCTGCGCGAAATCGAGCGGCGACTGGCCGACGGCGTACAGCGGGCGCGGCTGATTCTGACGGACTCGCAGTACATCGCCGAGCAAGCGCAGGCCTGGTTCGCACTGCCGGCCGAGCGCTTCGTGGTGGCACCGCTGGGTGTGGCCGCGCGCTTCCACCCCCGTGAACCCGAGGCCATCGATCAGGTCCTCAAGGCCCACGGCGTCGAGGCGCGGGAGTATTTCCTTTGCGTCGGTACCCTGGAGCCACGCAAGAATCTGACCCTAGCCCTGCGCGCCCATGCCCGGCTGCCGGAAACCGTGCGCCAGCGTTTTCCGTTGCTGATCGCCGGCATGGCCGGCTGGCAGCGTCAGCAGTTCAACGACGAATTACGTTCGGCCCTCGCGTCAGGTCATGTGTGCCTTCTGGGGTACTTGTCGGACGACGATCTGGCGCAGCTACTGGCCGGAGCCCGGGCGCTGGTCTTCCCTTCGTTGTACGAGGGATTCGGCCTGCCGGTGCTGGAAGCCATGGCCAGTGGCACTCCGGTGATTCTGACGGGTGAGTCGGCGATGCCGGAGGTCGCTGGCGATGCCGGCAACTACATCGAGACGCACGACCCCGACTCCTTGCGCGATGCCTTGCTGCGGTTGATCGACGACCCGGCGCATTGGCAGGTCTGTCGCGAGGCAGGCTTGCAGCGAGCGAAGCTATTTTCCTGGGAGCGTTGCGCGACGGTGACCGCCCGCGCCTACCGCCAGGCAATGGAGAACTGATATGCGCGTTCTGCACTTTTATAAAACCTACTTGCCCGACTCCATGGGTGGCATCGAACAAGTCATTTTCCAGATGAGCGAAAGTGGCGCGCGCCATGGTGTCGACAGCACTGTGCTGACCCTGAGCAATAATCCGGCACCGGGCGTGTTGCAGATCCGCGAGCACCAGGTGCATCAGGCCAGGATGGATTTTCAACTCGCCTCCACCGGTTTTTCCTACAGCGTGTTCAAGCAGTTTCGAGAGCTCGCGGCTGAAGCCGACGTGGTCAACTATCACTTCCCCTGGCCCTTCATGGACCTGGTGCATTTTGTCAGCGACATCAAAAAGCCCAGCGTGGTGAGTTACCACTCCGACATCATTCGCCAACGCCATCTGCTCAAACTGTACCGTCCGTTGATGCGTCGGTTCCTGGACAACGCGGATCGAATCGCCGTGGCGTCCCCGAACTACTTTCACACCAGCGACGTGCTCAAGGACTACCACGATAAGACCCGTGTCATCACCTATGGCCTGGACAAGTCGGGTTATCCGACGCAAGACGCGGCGCGGACCGAGCGCTGGCGCCAGAAGCTGGGGGACAAGTTCTTCCTGTTCGTCGGGGTCATGCGCTACTACAAGGGGCTGCACATCCTGCTCGACGCGATGCAGGGGCTGAACTATCCCGTGGTGATCGTGGGCGCCGGCCCGCTGGAAGCGGAGCTGCATGCCCAGGCCAGGGCGCTGGGCCTGCGGAACCTGCACTTTCTCGGGTTCCTGGGCGACGAAGACAAGGTCGCCTTGCTCGAGTTGAGTTATGCGGTGGTGTTCCCGTCGCACCTGCGCTCCGAAGCCTTTGGCATTTCGCTGCTGGAAGGCGCGATGTATGGCAAACCGATGATCTCCAGTGAAATTGGCACTGGCACCAGTTACATCAACATCCATAACGAGACCGGGCTGGTGGTGCCACCGAGCAATCCATCGGCGTTTCGCGAGGCGATGCGCACGCTTTGGGAAAACCCGGTGCTGGCGGCGCAAATGGGCGAGAAGGCGCAGGCCCGTTATCAAAATCTGTTTACCGCGGACGAAATGGGTCGCAAATGGGCCGCGCTGTATGAGGAGCTGCTGGAAGAAAAAGCCCTCGCCTACGCATGAGGTTTTTTTGCAGATCCGAGTTGTCTCTGCTGCTGCGCTCTAACAGTGTTACGATCCCGCGACTGTAGATTTTCCATGGCTTGCGCAGGATGTGTGCAAGCCGTCGACTCTCCCTATTAGCCCCCCCGACTTTCTGCTGACCGCCTATGCAACGTCTGCTCAATGACCGCCTGGACTGGAACCTGCTGCGCACCTTTCGGGTGATTGGCCAGGAGCAGAGCATCAGCCGCGCTGCCGCCCGCCTGCACCTGACGCAACCGGCAGTGAGTCAGGCGCTCAAGCGCCTGGAGGAACAACTGGGCCGCCAATTGATTGCCCGTCGCGGGCCACGTTTTGCCCTGACTGAAGTCGGCGAGCAGATCTTCGCCCTGGCCGGGGAAATCTACGGGCAAATGTCCCAGGTCAGTAGCGTGCTGGAACAACCGGCCGACGAAGTGATCGGCAAAGTGCGGTTGCTGATCATCAGCCGGATCTTCTCCGAGCGCTTTGATGACTTTCTCGCCGACTTCCATCGTCAATACCCGCGAGTGGACCTGGAAGTCGATGTGATGCGCAGTTCCGACATCGTCAGCGCCCTCCAGGAAAAAACCGCGACCCTCGGCCTGAGCCTCAATCGGCGCCCGCAGCCACGCCTGGAGCAGCGCTTGTTCCTGCGTCAACGCTATGCTTTTTTCTGCGGCAAGCACCATGGGATGTTCGGCCAGCAGGACGTCGCCGAAGGGGATTTGCAACGGGAGAACTTCGTCAGTTTCACCAGTGACCAGATCGGCGGCATGCTCTCGCCGCTGACGATTTTCCGCGATCAGCAGGGTTTCAGTGGTCGCATCGTCGCGTCCTCACCGAGCCTGGAAGAAGTCCGGCGACTGGTGATCGCCGGCTTCGGTATCGGCTGTCTGCCCGAACACGTGGTGGCGGCCGACGTCGACGCCGGATTGCTCTGGCGCCTGCCGCCCCACGAGGGGATTGCCGATGTGGACATTCATTTGCTGTGGAACCGCGAACAGCGCATGAGCCGTGCCGAGACGATCTTTCTCGAAAGCCTGCAACAACGACTGACGGACTAAACGCGCAAGACTTGCGTCACCGGTTCACCGGCCTGCAAGCGTTCGAGCAAGCGCGGCTCGCTGCGATCCGAAGCCAGCGCCTGATCGATGACTGCCACCGCCGATGCCGTGTCGAGAAACAACACGCCGTTGTCGTCCGCCAGCACCCAATCCCCCGGCTGCACCGTCACGCCGGCACAGTGGATGGGCTGATTGATGACGCTGTCGCCACGACCGTGCAGCTTGGTGGTCAACAGGCTGGTGCCTCGGGCGAACACCGGCAACCCGGCTTCACGCAGCTCCAGCAGATCGGTCACTGCACCGTCCACCACAATACCCACAGCGCCGGCAAAGCGTGCTGCGCAACTGGTCACCGCACCGACCGGCGCGTGCCGATGATCGCCACCGGTGTCGATCACCAGCACGTCGCCCGGCCTGATTTGCGCCAGGGCCCGGTTGACGGCAATGGCATCGGCGCCCACCAGTTTCAGGGTCAACGCACGGCCAACGACTTTCACATTGGGCACCATGGCCCGCAGTTGCGGATCGGCAAAACCCTCTTCGAGAAAGTGCCCGAGGGTCGGAAAGCTCACGGCCTTGAGCTGTTCGATCAGTTGCGACTCATCCATGCTGCGGCTCCCCGGCAATCAGTTCGGCAACACAGTCGATCTCCAGCGATACGCCCCACAATGCCACGCACACCGTGGTGCGCGCCGGTGGCGCATGGCCGAGGAACTCGCGGTACACGGCGTTGAACGGCTCCAGTTGCGCGGGGTCGGTCAGGTAGGCATTGACCTTGATCACATGGCTGAAACCGGAGCCCGCCTCGATCAGGATCGCTTCGAGGTTGCGCAAGGTTTGCCGTACCTGCTCGGGGAAATCAGCAGGCTGTTCGTCGAGGCTGCCGTGGGCCGGAATCTGCCCGGCGGTGAACACCAGGTGGCCGCTGACCACGGCCTGGGAGTAAGGCCCGACCGGGTCGATGTAGCCCGGGGCCGATTGAATTCTGCGCATGTTGTAGAACTCCAGATGTCAGGCCGTAGCCGATTTGAAGGGTTTACCGGGGGCCAGATCGTCTGTGGGGACGACGCTGGGGATCTCGCTGATGTCCTTCTTGAAGGTCTCGGTCAACAGCAACAGTGCCACCAGGGAAATCAATGCCGCACCGATCATGTACCAGGCCACCGACGAACCTTTGCCCGTCGCGGCCAGCAATGCCGTGGTGACGATAGGCGTCGCCGCGCTGCCGAGCAGGCCGGACAACATGTAGCTGATGGACAAACCGGAATAACGCACCCGGGTGCCGAACAGCTCGGCGAGGAAGGTCGCGATCGGCCCGTAGTTGGCGGCGAACGCGGTCATCAACAACAGATAACCGAACACCACCATCGACAGCTCCTTGGTGTCCATCAGCCAGAACATCGGGAACGCCACCAGCGCTTCGGCGATGATGCCGCCGACAATGATCGGTTTGCGTCCGAAGCGGTCCGAAAGCGCACCGAACACCGGCAACATGACAATGCACCAGGCGCAGGACAGCAGCACCACACCGAGCATCACGCTGCGGCTGAAGCCGAGGTTCTGTGTGCCATAGGTCAAGCCGAACGCCACGATAATGTTGAACGAAGCGCCCGTGGACATGGTGGCAATACCCCCCAGCAGCACTTGCTTCCAGTATTTGCGGAATACTTCCGCCAACGGCATTTTCACTTGCACTTCGGCTTCCTTGACCTTGTTGAAAGCCGGGGTTTCCGAGATGTTCAGGCGGATATACAAACCGACGGCGATCAGCAACACGCTGGCCAGGAACGGAATACGCCACCCCCAGGCCAACAGATCCTCCGGGGACAGCCACGCCGCGATCAACAGGAATGCCAGGTTGGCAATCATGGTCCCGGCCGGCACACCGATCTGCACCCAGGAGCCGTACAAGCCACGCTTGTTGGCCGGCGCATGCTCCACCGCCATCAGCACCGCCCCGCCCCATTCGCCCCCCAATGCCAGGCCTTGCACGACCCGCAGCAGCAACAACAGGATCGGCGCCCAGATACCGATGGTTGCAAAGTCAGGCAACAAGCCGATGGCGAAGGTGGCCGCGCCCATGGTCAGCAACGAGATCAACAGCATCGACTTGCGCCCCAGGCGATCACCGAAATGCCCGAACAACGCCGCGCCGACAATCCGTGCCAGATACGCCGAAGCGAAGGTGCCGAAAGCCAGCAGCGTTCCGATCAGCGGCACGAAATCCGGGAAGAACACTTTGTTGAACACCAGCGCTGAAGCCGTGGCAAACACGAACAAGTCGTACCACTCCACGGTGGTGCCAATCACACTGGCCACCGCGACTTTTTTCATGCTGATTGCAACTTCCGGTGGTGCGCCGGACTTTTCTGCGGACGATAGATCGCTCATCACTGTCTCCAGGAATTTATTTAATTGTTTTGAACTGGCAGTAAAACGGTTGAGGCGACGGTTGTTGTTATGGCTTACGGGAAGCTGGTTCCTGTAGGAGCGAGCCTGCTCGCGATGAACTCAAGAACACCGCGTTTAACCGACAAACACGCGAAATCGTTAACGACCATCGCGAGCGGGCTCGTTCCTACAGGGGGTGTGTTAGTTCAATATCCCAATACTCGGTCGGCGCAGTTGAGTAACGGCTCGCCGGCATTCAATCGACGGAAGTTCTCCGCTACTTGTTCGGCAATACAGTCATGGGACGCCGCCGAAGCCATATGCGGGGTGATGGTGACACCGGGCATTGTCCAGAGCCGGTGATCGACCGGCAGCGGTTCCTGCTCGAACACATCCAGCAAGGCGCCGCGCAAATGTCTGCTCGCCAGGGCCTGTTCGAGATCGTCGATGTTCAAATGACCGCCCCGGCCACAGTTGATCAGTGCCGCGCCGCTGGCAAGCTGTTCGAAAGTGGCTCGTCCGAGAATCCCGCGGGTTTCGCTGGTGAGTGGCAACAGGTTGATCAGCAACTCGATGCCGTCGAGAAAAGGATGCAACGCATCACCCCCGGCGAAGGTGCGCACACCGGGCAAGTCCTTGCTGCGCCGCGCCCAGCCGCGCACGTCGTAACCGGCTGCGACCAGATCCAGAGCAATCGCGCTGCCCAGCGATCCGAGCCCCATCACACCGACCTTGAACTGCCCCGCCGCCCGTTGCAGCGGGCGCTCCCAGCGTTCCTCCCGCTGGTGCGACAACACCTGATCGAAACCGCGGTGATAGTGGATCACCGCCCAGCGCACGTACTCGGTCATCCCCTGGCGATGGCCCGGGTCGACCACACGGCAAACCGGCAGGTCCGGGCAGGACGGATCGTGATCGAGGTGATCGATACCGGCGGCCACCGAGTGAATCACCTGCAGGTTCGGCAATGCGCCGAGACTGCCCGGCAAGGGAAACCAGCACGCCGCCATCTGTGCATTGGCGGCCCGGGAATCGTCGGCCAGCACGGCGGTGAGCTGCGGCGCACTGCGGGCAAACGCCACCTGCAATTGCTTGAGCAGCAAGGTATCGCGGGACAGCAGAACCACAGTGTTGATGACGGCGTTCATGACAAATATGACTCGCGCTGGGATTCGATCAACGTCAGGGCGGCCTCCCAGGCCAGGTCGATGATGTTGTCCTGCTCATCACGGTCGAACTGCTCGGCGGTGTGCGCGCAGACTTCCGGCGACGGGTAATGCAGTGCCGAACCACCGGCCAGCGCCTGCACCTGGGCCTGACAGGCCCGCTCCAGGAAGTGGATTTCCTGGAACGCCTGGGCCACGCCCGATCCACCCACCAGTAAACCGTGGTTGCGCAGGATCATCGCCCGGTGCGGACCGAGGTCGGCAATCAAGCGCTCGCGCTCATCCAGCGACAGCGCGATGCCCTCATAGGTGTGATAGGCCAGCTTGCCGTAGAACTTCAGCGCATGCTGACTGATCGGCAGCAGGCCTTGCTTCTGCGCCGCGACCGCCATGCCGGCCGCCGTGTGGGTATGGATCACACAGTTCAGGTCCGGACGCGCCATGTGGATCGCCGAGTGAATCACGAAGCCGGCAGCGTTGACCCGATGGCCCGCGTACTCCGGGTCGACCACCCGCCCTTCCTGATCGATGCGCACCAGGTCCGAGGCGCGCATGCGGTCGAAGATCACCCCGTAGCGGTTGATCAGGAAGTGATGCTCAGGCCCCGGAATCCGCAGGGTGATATGGGTGTCGATCAGGTCGGTCATGCGAAAGTGCGCGACCAGTCGATACAGCGCAGCCAGTTCGCAACGGGCTTGCCATTCAACCGGGTCGATGTGTGCAGGTTTACTCACGAATACACCTCTTTAGCAGCGTGGGTGACGACCGGGTTGGCGCGCAGGCGGGCCAGGCCGCAAACACCGATCAGGGACAGGGCCGAGAGCAAGGTGAAGAACACCGCCAGCGGCAACCATTGTCCGGAAAACTTGCTGGCCAGCAGGGTGCCGATCAGCGGCGTGGTACCGCCGGCCACGGCGCAAGCCAATTGGTACGCGATGGAAATGCCCGAGTAGCGCAGGTGCACCGGGAAGGCCTGGGTCATGTAGCCGGCGATCACCGCGTAAAGTGCCGAGAGAATCACCACCGCCAGGGCAATACCGGCAGTCATGAACACAATGTTCTGCGTGCCTACCAGCAGGAACATCGGGTATGGCGTGACCATGCAAAGCAACGCGACCCATTTGAGAAAACGACCTTCGCCGATACGTTCGGCGATCAGCGCCGAGAGCGGTTGTGAGAGCAACTGGATGACGGTCACCAGAAACAGGCAATCGAGAATCGTCGATCGGGCAATGCCCTGATACTGGGTGACATAAGTGATCATGAAGGTGTTGGTGAAGAAGAACCCGGCCGAGCCGATGGTCACGGCAGCGGCGGCGAACAGGATCTGCCGCCAGCAGGTACGGATCACGTCCATCACCGGGTATTTGGCGGTCTCGTTGTTGTCCTTGGCCTTGGCGAATTCCGGCGACTCGTGAACGCCGGAACGGATCAACAGCCCGACCATCATCAACACGCCGCTGGCGAGGAACGGCAAGCGCCAACCCCAGGCGAGGAAATCCTCTGGTTCAAGGGACGTCACCAGACGGAAAGCGATCAGTGCCAGCAACAAACCGGCGGGACTGCCGAGCTGGGCGAACGATGCGTAGAACGTCTTGCGCTTGGCCGGCGCATGTTCGCTCGCCATCAACACCGCCCCACCCCACTCACCACCGACCGAAATGCCCTGAATGACACGCAGCACGATCAGACCAATGGGTGCCCAGATGCCGGCACTGGCGTAGCTCGGCAACAGGCCAATACCCGCCGTGGCGACGCCCATCAAGGCCATGGTCACCAACAGCATTTTCTTGCGCCCGAGACGATCGCCCAGATGACCGAACACCATCCCGGCCATGGGACGGGCAATGAAGCCGACCGCGAAACTGCCGAACGCCGCCAGGGTACTCATGACCGGGTCGCTGCTGGGGAAGAACACTTGCCCAAGGACCAGCGCCGCCGCGGTGGCGTAGATGTAAAAGTCGTAGAACTCGATGGTCGTGCCAATGAAGGCAGCGGCCGCGGCTCGGCGCGGTTGGGGAGTAGTGTGCATGCAAGGACCCTGTGTACTTATAGTTTTTGGGCAGGTGTTAAGGCTGATGACGGTTGCGCTCTGTGGCACTTGTGGGCTTTATCGCTTCCATGCCAGGATTAGTCAATTTTCAATTCCTTATCTTTACTATTAGCACCGCTACTGCATGAGGTTTTATGCCTTCCAATTCCAACCCGTGGGTCGGGCGTCGCTTTCTCAATGACCGCCTCGACTGGAACCTGCTGCGCACCTATCTGGTCATCGGCCAGGAAGGCAGCATGAGCCGCGCCGCCGCGCGACTGCACATCACCCAGTCGGCCGTCAGCCAGGCGCTGAAACGACTGGAAGAACAACTGGAATGCGTGTTGATTGCCCGCAGCGGACGACGCTTTGATCTGACGGAAACCGGGGAAGAAGTCCTGCGCATAGCGGCGGATATCTACGGAGATATTTCACGCCTGGGGACGGTGGTGGAGAGTCGTCACGACGACGTGGTGGGCAAGATCCGCATCCTCACCGTCAGCGGTGTGCAGGCTCGGCATTACGATGACTTTCTCGCTGATTTCCATGAAACCCATCCGAAAATCGAGCTGGAAGTCGAGGTCATGGGCAGTTCGAACATCATCAGTTCGCTGCTGCAAAAAACTGCGACAGTCGGCGTTGGCCTGTGCCGCTTGCCACAGCCACGACTGGAACAACGGGTACTGTTTCGCGAGACCTATGCTTACTTTTGTGGCCAACGTCACCGGCTGTTCGGGCAACAGAATCTGACCCTGGAACAACTGGCGGCGGAAAACTTCGTCAGCTTCACCAGCGATCAACTCGGCGGCAATCTTTCACCCCTGACGCTGTTCCGCGACCAGCAAGGCTTCACCGGCAAGATCGTCGCCTCCTCCACCAGTTTCGAAGAAATTTACCGCTTGATCTGCGCGGGTTACGGCATCGGCGCCTTGCCCACCCATCTGGTGCGCCGGGATGTCGAGCAAGGTCTGCTCTGGCGCTTGCCGCCGGAAGACGGGGTGGTGGATTTCGATATTCAGTTGTTGTGGAATCGCGAACAGAAGATGAGCCAGGCCGAAACGGTGTTCCTCGAGAGCTTCCAGCACATGCTCAGCATCCGTGAGCCTGTGCTGTGAAGCCATGAAGGTTCAGACGTGAGGTTCGCCCGGTGCCTTGCTCGGCGCTGCGTACTGCGGCTTGAGGTGCCCGTCCTGATCAAGTAGCCAGGCGTCCATGATCTCCCGCACGACCGGTCCGGCGACGCGACCACCGGCCTCGCCGTTTTCGATCATCACCGAAATGACGATTTTCGGGTGCTCGGCCGGGGCAAAACCGACGAACAAGGCGTTGTCGCGGTTACGCTCGCGGGTTTTCTCCCGGTTGTAACGCTCACCCTGCTTGATCGCCACCACTTGCGCGGTGCCACTCTTGCCGGCGATACGGTACTGCGCGCCCGCGGCTGCGGCCCGGGCAATCCCGCGGGCATCGTGCATCACCATCTGCATGCCATGGTTGACCTGCTCCCAGTCGCGAGGATCCTTGAGCAGAATGTTCGGCATCGGATGCTCATCCACCGGCGCGACACCGTCCACGGTTTTGGCCAGGTGCGGGCGATTCCACACGCCTTTGTTGGCAATCAGCGCCGTCGCCTGGGCCAACTGCAGTGGCGTGACCTGCATGTAGCCCTGGCCGATACCGAGAATCACCGTCTCGCCCGGAAACCAGGCCTGACGACGGGTGGCGCGTTTCCAGGCCTGGGATGGCATCAGGCCAGGGGACTCTTCATTCATGTCCAGGGAGACTTTCTCACCCAGTCCGAACATGGCCATGTAGTCGTGCAGACGATCGATACCGAGCTTGTGTGCCAGGTCATAGAAGTAGGTGTCGTTGGAACGCATGATCGCCGCATCCATGTCCACCCAACCGTCGCCGCTGTGGTTCCAGTTGCGGTATTTGTGATCGAAATCCGGCAGTTGGTAATAACCGGGGTCGAACACACGGGTCTGTGGCGTGACGACACCGGCATCGAGGCCAGCGATTGCCATTTCCGGCTTGATGGTCGAACCCGGCGCATAGAGACCGCGCAGCACACGGTTGAACAGCGGTCGGTCGATGGAGTCCCGTAGCGTGGAGTACTCCTTGGAACTGATACCGGTGACGAACAGATTCGGATCGAAACTCGGGTTGCTGACCATGGCCAACACTTCACCGGTCGAGGGATCCAGTGCGACCACCGAGCCACGGCGATCGCCCAAGGCTTGCTCGGCGGCTTCCTGAAGCTTGACGTCGAGGCTCAGGACAATGTTTTCGCCTGGCACCGGGTCAGTGTGCTTGAGCACTCGCAGGACGCGGCCCTGGGCATTGGTTTCGACTTCCTCATAACCGACATGGCCGTGCAGTTGCTTCTCGTAGAATTTTTCAATCCCGGTCTTGCCGATGGATTGGGTGCCTCGGTACTCGACGGTATCCAGAGCCTTTGACTCTTTCTCGTTGATACGTCCGACGTAGCCGACCGAATGGGCGAAGTGCTCGCCCAATGGATAATGCCGAACGAACTGCGGCTCGACATCGAGGCCCGGCAAGCGGAACTCGTTGACAGCGAGTACGGCAATTTGCTCTTCGCTCAGTTCATAGAACAACGTCACAGGTACGAAGGGGTGACGTGCCTGCTTCATCGCCTTGTCGAACTGCGAGCGGTCTTCAGCGGGCAAATGCAGGAGATTGACTACCTCGTCCAGCTCTTCGTTTACATCGGTAGCACGTTCGCGGGTGATGGTCAGGTTGTAGCTGGGACGGTTATCCGCGAGGAGTACGCCGTTGCGGTCGTAGATCAACCCGCGAGTCGGTGTAATTGGCAGGACATGTACGCGATTGTTTTCGGAGATGGTCGAGTGATAGTCGAACTCGACTACCTGCAGGACATACAGGCGCACTACCAGCGCACAGGTGACAGCGGCAACGAACAAGCCGCAGGCCATCAGCCTTTTATTGACCAGGCGTGTCTCTTTCTCGTGGTCCTTGATGGGTATCGGTTCGGGCATTTCTACAGCAACTCTTTGAAAAGAATGCCGATCCCTGGGCGCAAACTCAGTCCATTAAAAATGAGCTGCACCTTAGCAAAAGCGCGGAGTCAGGTTTATGTGATTTTTTTTACAATGACCTTGTAGGAGCGAGCTCGCTCGCGATGGACGCCAACGATGACGCGGGAAACCTGACACCCCGCAGCTCTCTCGGGTTTTTCGCGAGCGAGCTCGCGCCTACAGGGACGCCAAAAACAAAACCCCTACCTGCATACGCAGATAGGGGTTTCGG